>DASYNF010000115.1:0-19844 GCA_036008685.1 Actinomadura sp.
CCACCCCGCGCACGACCGGCACCGCGAACGTCACCGCGGCGGCGGCGAGCAGCGCGATCAGCCCGACGACGCCGAACACCCATCGCCAGCCGACGATCTGCCCGAGCAGGGTCGACGCCGGGACGCCGAGGATGTTCGCGATCGTGAGCCCGGAGAACATCATCGCCATCGCCCGCGCCTGCCTCGACGGGTCCACCAGGCGGCCGGCGACGATCGCGCCGATGCCGAAGAAGGCGCCGTGCGGGAGGCCGGCGAGGAAGCGCGCGACCAGCATCCAGCCGTAGTCCGGGGCAATCGCGGAGAGCAGGTGTGCCCCGCCGTAGACCCCGATGAGGATGACGAGCGCGGTGCGCCGCGGCAGCTTCGAGGCCGCCGCGATCAGCAGCGGGGCTCCGACGACGACGCCGAGCGCATACGCCGAGATCAACGTGCCCGCGTGTGGGATGCTCACCTGCAGGCCCGTCGCCGCCTCGGGCAGCAGGCCCATGATGGCGAACTCCCCGGTGCCGATCGCGAACGCCCCGAGCGCGAGCGCCAGCAGTGCCCATCGGACGTGCGTCTTCGTCATCCGGAGTCCCCCATTCCGCTTTTCCGATGCCGAATGTCCACGGTAAGCGCGGACGAGCGGCAACTCGGTGTCCGATCCATCACCCCCGCGCTAGGGTCCGGCCATGCAGAAGCCCCCGCCCGCGGACTCGCCGTTCTGGAAGCTCTTCCACCTCGCGACCCGGGTGAACCTGCTGCTGTTCCGGGCCACCAAGGGAAAGGTCGGCGGCAGGCTCGGGTCGTCGCCGGTCCTCGTGCTGCACCACATCGGCCGGAAGTCCGGCCAGGCGCGGGTCAGCCCGCTGAACTACCTCGACGACGCCGCGAACCTCGTCGTCGTGGCGTCGAAGGGCGGCACGGACGCCAACCCGGCCTGGTTCCACAACCTGATGGCGATGGACTCGACCGAGGTCGAGCTGCCGGGCGGGGAGAAGCGCCGGGTGCGGCCACGGGTCGCGGAGGGCGAGGAGAGGGACGCCCTGTGGCCGCGACTGGTGGAGATGTACAAGCCGTACGAGGAGTACGCGAGTTTCACCGAACGTCGGATCCCGGTGGTCGTGCTCGAGCGGGTCTGAGGGTGGCGGCTAGAGTGTCCCTCGCACGCCCTCGTAGCTCAGGGGATAGAGCACCGCTCTCCTAAAGCGGGTGCCGCAGGTTCGAATCCTGCCGGGGGCACAACCGAAATCAGCCCCTCACCAGCGAAAACGCGGTGAGGGGCTGATCTTGTTCTGTCCGGCCGTGGGTGGCCGTAGACGGCGTTTTGCGGGTGTCTGTACCCAATACGTACCCACGTTCGGCGCTGGCCCTCCAGGTCAGGGTCGCTCGCCACGACCGAAGCGGCCCCCCGGTGTGCCCGTGCCGGTATGCAACCCGGGTCCGCCGCCACGCCCGGGGTCAGCCGGTGAGCGCCCTTCCACCGCCAGGCCGCTCGCGCGGGCGTCCTCGAGGAACCTCCGCTGAGAGACGACCTTCACAAGCGGTCGACCTGCACATTCGCCCAGCCAACCCGCGTCTCGGCGAACCGCGGCGCTGTGCGCACGGAGCGCGTCGGTCCCGGGGCGCCCGAGTGACTGTCGCTACCGGGTGGTGGGAGTGACTGACGGGGATGGCGATGGCAACGAGTAGATCAGATCGAGCACCTTGACCAACAGGACATTCGCGGTAGGTCGGCTGTCGGGCGCCACCGTCAGGTTGCTCCATATCACGAGCGTCACCTTGTTGCCGGGATCGTGACCGCTGAAGGAGTTGAATCCCGGGAGTTCACCGAAGTGGAAATACATGGTGGCGTTCGGGGCGAAGGTCTGCCGCTCGATGCCGTATCCGTATTGCGGTGCTGTCGGCTGGGCCGGGTCAGCGGCCTGCGGACTGTCCAGCCATTGACGTTGGAAGTCGGCGTTGAACACATGGCCGTCGACCAAGTCGCGCATCCAGGTTGCGAGATCGTCGGCGGTGGAGATGGCTCCCCCGGCCGCCCAGGCATAGGAAGCGTTCTGGTTGGTGTAGTCGATGGGCTGCAACGTCCCCGCCCTGGCCCCCGCTTGCATGTCAGGCGGGTAGGGCGTGTCCACCAAGGCGAAGGCGGAGCCGCCGTACATGTAGCCGTGCGAGAAAGGATCAGGGATCGAGGTGTCGGTGGTGGCCGGGAGGGTGGTCCGTCGCAGGCCGTGCGGCCCGTACAACCGGTCCTGGAAGGCCTGGTCGAGCGGCTTACCGTCCACCTTTTCGACAACGAGACCCAGCAAGGCGTAGTTGGTGTTGCTGTAGTCGTACGCGGTGCCGGGTGGGAACTCCGGCGGATGCCGGAACGCGATGGCCAGCACCTCCTGCGGTGTCCAGACCTTCGCCGGGTCCGCATCGAGAGTAGCCGCGAATTCGGGATCGTTCGTGTAGCCGTACAGGCCGCTGCGCATCTTCAGCAGTTCGGCAATGGTGATGTTCTCGCCATTGGGTACGTTCGGAACGTACTTCGATATCGGATCGCTGAACTGGAGCTTTCCTTCCTGGGCCAGCAGCACGATCACCGCGGAAGTCATCGTCTTGGTGATCGAGGCGATCCGGAAGTGGGTGTCAGCACCCGGCCGCACGTCGGCGCCCCGCAGCGTCGTACCCGATACCGCCGTAAAATCGCCTTGAGGAGTACGAACCTCGACCACCACGCCAGGGATCATCAGTTCCTTGGCAGTCGCGTCCACCGTGGCCCGGAGCACCGCCAGATCGATCGTCTTGATCACGGACGAACCGGTCGGCGTGGTGGCCGACGCAGCCGAACCGGTCACCGAGCAGCCGGCGATCAACAGGACCGCGCAGGCCGCCAGTCCAGTGACCAGAACAGGCCCACGTCCACGCGGGAATCGGCACCGTCCGACAGTAGACCGCATCTTCCGCTCCCGCGTTTCATGATCGTCCAGCGCGATGCGGCGGCACGAGCACTCAACCGACTGCCAGGACGAACCGGGTCATCTGATTCCCCCATACTGATCCATACCGGACACCGACGCAGCCGCCGATCGCGCTAGTGCCTCGTCCAGGAAGGTTGGGGACGTAACCGGGCTGGCTTGATCCATCCCGGGCCGGCGCTGGAGGCTGTCCGCCGGAGGTGGTGGGCATGCCACGACAGCCCGAGGTCTTCGTCCGGGAACTGACCCCGGACGAGGCGCAGCGCCTGGTCAGGATCACCAGGACGGCACGCGACCGGGTCCGGCTGCGGCGGGCGGGGATCGTGCTCGCCTCCATGCAGGGCCGCAGCGCCACGGAGGCGGCGGCGATGTTCGCGGCGAAGCCGCAGTACGCGCGGGAGGTGATCCACGCGTTCAACGACAAGGGGTTCGCGGCGCTGGACCCAAAATAGAGCGGGGGCCGACCTCCTAGGTTCGGTCCCCACGTCCGAGAACTGATCTGCCGGGTCGCCCGCACCCCACCGCAACAGGTCGAGCTGCCGTTCACCACCTGGAGCCTGTCGAAGCTGGTCGAGCACCTCGACACGACGCATCGGGCCGTGGTCAGCGTCGAGACCGTCCGACAGATCCTGCGCAAGGCGGGGGTGCGCTGGCAGGCCACCAAGACCTGGAAGGCCAGCAAGGACCCCCAGTTCGCCGAGAAGATGACGCGGATCCTCGACCTCTATGACCGCTCCGCCGCCGGAGGGCTCGGCGACGGCGGGCGGGTGATCTGCATGGATGAGTTCGACCCCTTGAACCTGCAGCCCCGCCCCGGCCGCGGCTGGTTCCCCAGCGGCCGTCCGGCCCGGTTGCGGGCGACCTACCACCGCTACGGCGGGGTCCGGCACATGCTCGCCGGACTCGACCTCGCCTCTGGGCAGATGTTCTACCGGCTGCGTGACCGCAAGCGCTGGCAGGAGTTCCTCGCCTTCCTGCGCCAACTTCGGACCCGGTTCCCGACCGGGCCGCTCTACATCGTCTGCGACAACTTCTCCCCGCACCGCAAGGCCGAAGTCCAGGACTGGTGCGCTGGCCACGAGGTCGAGTTGGTGTTCACCCCGACCAACGCGTCCTGGCCCAACTGGATCGAGTGCGAGTTCACCGCGCTGCGCTACTTCACCCTCGACGGCAGCGACTACCCGTCCCACACCGCGCAGGAAGCCGCGATCGCCGGCTACCTCCGCTGGGCCAACTGGCCTTGAAGCTCACTGGCCGAGGTCGGGGCCGACATGACCGGCGAGACCCCGAAACCGATCGATCAAGGCCTGCTACGCCGAGTTGACCTTGTCGCCACCCTCGGCCGAGAGGCCGTCGTCGACGTCCCTGAGCGCCGCCGATCTGTCCGACTCTTTCCAAGGATCGGTTGGCCTCAGGGAATCTCGGGCGTTCACGACGCCCTCGTCGATCATTGGCATATGCACCCCCGAGCCTCGTCGTCAATCGGCCGTGGAACGGCCAGAATTCCGAGCATCAGGCTCTGAGCTGAGTTGTTTCGCCGGCGAGCGGGATTGGCCGCGCGGCTCCCCTCCGGCTTCCGGGCTGGAGTGACGCCCTGCCAGATATGATGCCAGGGGCACGCTCGCCGCAAGCCCGACAAGTAGAACTCCCGTCACCGCACCGAGGATTTGTGGGTCGTTACTGAAAGCGAGGGCGACTGCAGCAAACACTGGTCCGGCATTGCGGGTAGGGGCCAGCAGACCCACCGTGGTTCTGGTTACCAGCGAACCGCTCGCAACCAACGAGCCGATCCCGAATGCGACGACGGCGAAGATGAGCCCGGCCAGCAGGGTGAGCGAGCCAATCAGAGCGACGATCTGCTGCCAACTGCCTAGTAGGGATAATGCGAGCACAGCCACGAGGGTGAGGTTCGAGGTTTGCAGCGCGGGCGTTATCCATTGCGCCGCCGTCTCCGGCGCCCAATTCCGGAGCGCGAGGCCAACGGCGAACGGCAGTAACTGCAAAACGGCTACCGTCAGGACCAGTCTACCGACGGGAAGCGATATCCCTCCTCAAAGCTTCGCGGCCCCGGAGATCACGTTTGCCGTTGGCGCGAATGTCAAACTGCCGACAGCAGCCAAGAGCACCTGCAACGACCCTGCGGCTACTACGTCCCCGTAGCCAATTTAGCCGCAATCGGAGCACCTGGCGAGCATGCCAGCAGGACGAGCGCAATAGAGGCCGGTACGGCAAGGGATAGTACTTCTGCCGTTGCCCAGCCAATTAGGGGCACAAGCGCGAGGTTCATGACAAGAACGAGAAGGACAAGTCTCAAATTACGAAACGTTCTTCCCAGGGCCCCGACCGTGGTACCGAGTCCCGCCGCGAGCATCGTAGACACGATGAGCACCATCACGGCAATATTTAGCAGTGCATTGATGACCTCCATACTCGTCGTCCTCCACTCCTAGTGTCGGTCTTCGAAACGCCTATCGTTGGTACTGTTGCCTGCCCGTAGCATCTTGTGGCCAGCGCCTGCTATTTCATGGTGGCGAGGTTGCGCCAAAGGTTCCTGAGGCTGTCGGTGCCGCCGAAGAGCGTGGTGAAGTTGGTGGAGTCGACCAGGACGATGTCGCCTGCACGTTGTCCTTCCGGCGGCATCCAGATAAGGGCATTGAATTCAGTATTGCCTGCTTCGGTGAAGGGGTGGGGCCGGTTGGGGTCGATGCGTTGGCGGCCCAGCACCCGCACCGAGTCACTTTGCGGCGCGGTGAGTTCGTAGTGCGGCAGATGAGGATGGAAGTTAAACGTGGTGACGTTGCCGAGCAGCCTCGCTGGGTCCAGATCACGAAACGCGGTCAGCGGTGCGATCTCGTTGGTGCCCTCGACGACAGCGGGACGCAGCCCCCACTTGTTGTGAACCGGCACGTCGAGCGCCTTCATCAGCGAGCGGGTGTATTGGCCGAAACGTTGTTGGCGCGGAACCAGCGCGTCGCCGTGGTGTTGGTATTCAACCTGACGCTGGGTGAAATCGTCGGTGAAGCCGACATCGTGATGCGGGGCCAGCAGGAGGCACGTGCCTTCCTTCTGCAACCATTCACGGATCGCGCTGATCTCCTCGGGTGCGGCTTCTTGCTCGGAGAGGATGTGGTCAAGCCCGAAGACCATGAGAGTGTCGGTATCGGCGAGGACCCGCTCGTCGATCGGCAGCTTGTAGCCCGCCTGGTCGATGCGCTGGAACACAGCAACCGGGTGGCCGGTAGCTTCACCGGCCAGCTCTTGGAAAGCCAACGTCGAGCGGTGGAACAGCTCCAGCGTTCCGGCGATGCCCTGCAGGTAGTGCGCCGCGTCGTACTCAGGGGTCTCGTAGCTGGGCCACAAGACGTTGCGAACTTCGGTCATCGTAGAGAAGCGGTTGTACATTTCGGCGGGATCGCGTTGGGCTTCCCAGGGATAGCTCCAGGTCCAGTAGATGCTGATGCGCCGCTGCCCCGGTGTGTGCTTGCGGGGAACCTGGTTCTGGTTATAGGTACGTGCAACGGGAAGCGTACTCATCGTGATTCCTCTTAACCGTTGAGCGTCGTTAGGTATCGGAGCGCCTTGAGCCCGGGCAGGAAGAAGTACGCTCCGCCCTTTAGGGTGGTGAAGGCCGGCAGCCCTTTGCGGACTTTGCGGATGGGCCTATTCGGGATTGTGAACTCCAGCGTGCCGTCCTGGGTGCCGATGATGGGATCGCGCTCATTGCCGAGTTCGTGAAATGTTGGGTCATTGATCCACACGTTCTGCGCGAACTCGAACTGGCGAACCAGGCTGGCGCAGATGATGAATGCGGCAATTCCACGGTCCGCCCCATCATCGGGTGCACCTTCCGCTAAGGCCGGTCCGTAGGTGGCGCCACGACGAATCATCCTGCGGCGATTCATGTTCACCGCGGTGTCGCGTGGGTTGAGGCGACGCGTGTGCGAACCCAACGGTACCGCATAGCCGCGCGGATCCATTTCTTTGTAGTTGAAGTCATTGTTGCGCATGGGATCTGCGCCGAGCTCTGGATCGTCGTGTGCAGGTGCCAGAACCAGCGGCGCGCCGCTGCGCCAGCGGCCCATGAATTTCGCGGCGAGCAGTTCTTGTTCTTCCGGTGAGTCGGCATGCTCGCGCAGGTAGTTGCGGAACAACGAGACGTGTTCTTGTAGCCGCCGGTAGGCTAGGTAGCTGCCGTTGCGGGACAACACATCCGGCTGAGGCAGGTCGGCGGGCGACCCCTTCTCGTCGGGGTAGCCGAGGATGAACTCGCCCGGCTTCAGCGATGCACCCGACCCCGGCGTCGGTTCTTCGCCCGATCCCTCCATTACCGGCTGCGACAACCGGTCACGGAACCCGAAGTGGTCATGGGCGTAGTTGAACGGGGGCGTGGCGTTGAGATCCAGAAAAGACAGCACCCGCACGCCAGGGCACCGCGCGACCAGCTTGTCGTGTTCTCCCGTGCACCGCAGGTGCTCGGCATCGGTGCGTGCGAACAAAATAGCGATCGCGTGTAGGTGTTCGCTCGCAAGACCACCCGTCCAGTTGTCGGGGTGGTTTGCGCCGGTGTCGCCAAGGATGTCGGCGCGAGCGGCCATGCCCTCCCGGAACTCCTCCGGGAAGCTCGCCAGTGACTTCTCGGGCACCCCGAGCGCCCGCAGACCGTTCCAGGTGAACGCCAACGTGATCCAGCGTTCAGAGCTGTCCATCGTGGCTCGCACGTCGGCGGCGGACTGCACCCGGTCGAGCAGCTCCGCCAGCCAGGCCCGGCCGCCGGCGGGGTCGTCGAACGACAGGAACTCGTAGCGTCCGGTCATCGCCGGCGTCCGGGTCAGGAGGATGTGCTGGATGTCATCGAGCTCAAGCATGGCGCACGCCCTGGTGCGGTCACTGCATCTGATCGAGCATGTTCGAGAACGCCGCCTTCAGCCGCAGCGCTTTCTTGATCTCATCCGAGGTGACGTAGGGGTATTCTCCGTACTCCAGGAAGCTCGGACACTGATGTTCACGAACGAACTTGACGAATGCCTCGGTGTTGGTTTGCCAGTCCTCGGGGAAGCCTTCGAGGTTCGTGAATACGGTGGTGACGCCGGTTTGACTGAACAGCATCACCGCGTCCTCGGTGTACTTGTCGAAATCGGTGTCGAAGATGCCTTGATATTGGAAATGCAGCCCCGAGCCCACATCAAACAGTACCCAACGCAGATAGTGCAGCCGCAGCGGAGCCAGCGCATTGGGGCTAGCGGCTACCGTATCCTCAATTTCTTTCCCGTACGCCCGAACGGCTTCTTCGCGGCCCGGTTTGACCTTCGCGATGATCGAGAACCCGTAACACGCCGGTGTCCTGGGGTAAAGCGGGCCGTATCTGCCCCGCTCAAGCTCGAAGTAGCCCTCCTTAGGAATGGCCATCGCCGTGGGTTTGATCCAGTCGTGATCGGTCGTTGGCATCGCGTCTCCCGTCCGGACCGCCCCGGGCAAGGAGCCTACCGGTAACTCGACCCGACGTCATGCAGTCAAACGGTGCGCCGGCCAGCGCCGCATCGTCGAAATCACGGATACGCCTGTAGCGATTCGCCTAGTTAATTCCACCCTCCGTCGCGACGGGTCTGCGCGCATGGCCCACACACTTACCCCCGGATGGCCCATAAATTTTGGACATTGGGAATAGGCATACCCGTCGCGAGTTGCAGATATGCCCGTTTGGAGGGGCTTCCGTACGTCGATCAATAATCCGGACGGACGCTCAGCCATTGCGCCATTTGCCTATCACTCAATGAGATGCTTCTATGAGTGTCAAATGCAGGCCAGCGCCCGGCGTATCCCGGCCGGGCTGGTGGGGAACTCGGCGTTGTCGAGCAGGGCGCCGGTGGCGGCGCGGATGACGGCGAAGGTGTGGCCAGCTGTCCTCGAGTCTCACAGCCTTTTGCAACCTGACGTCCTCGCAGGTCAGGCCACAGTGGCTGGGCAGCTGACCGGTCGGGCGCAATGGCGTGACCTGCGGTCGAGACGGCGCGCCGGCGCCGGGACAGCCCCGAAGCGGTCCGATCGTCCGCCGATCCGGCCAGGTTGGAAGGGCCTCACTATCTACCTCTACCTACTCTGACCTGCGAAAACAGCAGTAGCAGAGAGAGTGACAGCGGAGTGACTGTCACTCTCCCCCGCGGCCGGCGTCCGGCCGCGCGTTCCCAATACGTACCCAAATCGCCGATCCGACCGACGTCGAACACGCATCGCCGCAGGTCAGAGGCATGGAGGATTCGATCTCCCGCCCGCTCTCCTAAAGCGGGTGCCGCAGGTTCGAATCCTGCCGGGGGCACAAGGTCAGAGGCCTGGTGCCAGGTCGCGGCCGCATCGCATGGAGCCACTCGTGGAGCGAGTCGGGCTACGGTGGCTCCATGGCGACCGGCGCTACCGCTCCGAAGCGGCGAACACCCGGTGAGATCGAGGTCCTGCCCAGCGGTTCGTTAAGAGTCCGCGTCTATGCGGGTGTCGACGCCCTCAGTGGCAAGCGCAACTACCTCGTCGAGACCGTCCCCGCCGGCCCGAAGGCTTCCGCTGAGGCGGAGAAGGTCCGCAGACGCCTGGTCAATGAGGTCGATGAGCAGCGCAGTCCGCGTACAAAGGCCACCGTCAACCAGCTGATGGATCGCTACCTCGAGCTCCTCGACGTCGAGGAGACGACCCGGAGCCGCTACGAGCACGTCATCCGAACGCACATCCGACCACTCCTGGGTCACCTCCCCGTCAGCAAGCTGAACGGCGAGACGCTCGACGCCCACCAGGCGCTCCTGCGGAGGTCCTGAACTCCGCCGTCAGCAACGCGTCCACGACCTGCCCATCCGGGCGCTCGATCGCCACTTCACGGGCCTGATGACCACGCAGCCGGCGCACCAACTCCCGCAACCCCGCAGCCGAGTGCGCGACGGTGAACCGCTCCACCACCCGGCCACGGTCGTCGAGACCACCGCGACCGCATGATCATCACGCGCCCGGTCGATCCCGGCCACGACCTGCCCATCCTGCAACGGGTCGAGACCGCCCGCCTGCACGTGCTCGCTGCCTGTCAACAGACCCCTCCTCGACACCGGGAACTCCACCGATCCGCCCCAGGTCCCGGGTCGAGGCACTCGTTCGCTCACTGATGGCGCTCACCGCGCACAGCCCTGTCGACGATCTGCACGACCCGAGCTGCCACCGGCCCCGCGATTCTCAAGGAGGACGTCGAACGTCACGCGCAAAGGCGATGACCGGTGGCACCTCAGACACATCGACGACGTCCTACCGGACCCGCCGACACCTACAGGCTGGCCAGTGAGCGCAGACCCGGCCGCGCACAACCAGACAGCCGGGAGCGGTCATGAGGTCTGCCGAGCTCGGGCCGCCGACTCATCTCGTCGCCCTCAGGGATCGAACGAATGTTCGATCTGGGTTATCGTTGCCCCCCACGCGGCGGCCGGCGATGGGGAAGATCGACCGGCCCCCGCGCGATCCTGGTCCGCGGGCGCTGGAGGATGACGTCATGGGTGGTTCGAGCCGCTACGACCGTGAACGGCCGCCGTTGAACGCGGATGTCGCCCCCGAGGCCCGCGCCTACTCGATCATCGCCGAGCTGCTGGTCGACTACCGCGACGAAGTGATCGGCGACCGCGAGATCGCCATGAACCTCAGCAACCTCCTGCACAGCGCCGCGATCGAACTCAACAACGGCCGCGCCATCCCCATCGGCATCCGCCGGTCCGTCCGCGGTCTCGCAAACGCTCTGCGCGAGTCGATGGACCCGAACACGCGCACCAGCTGAGCAACGGCCTATCCACGGGGACTACCTCATCGCCGGAGCTGGCCGCCGAGCTCGGCGTACGCATCGAAGAGGGCCAGCTACGCGGGATGCACTGTCGATGGCGAGCCAGCCGGGCCACGTCACCGCGTGCCCTACAGCGACTCACTACGAGCCCGCCGGACGATGTCCGCGGCGGCCGTGACCGCCTGCTGTGCAGCCTCGGCGACGGGCAGAGCCCGGAACTCCGGGGTGTTGACCTCGACGCAGTAAGGGCCGGTAAAGCCCGCCTGCTCCACCGCCCGGACCAGCCCGATCACGTCGAGCTCACCGTCCCCCGGCAACCGCCGAGTGGCGCGGGCGTTGACCAGGAAGTCCTCGTGCACCCGCGGACCGTCGTTGAGCTGCACCGCCGCCACCCCTGCGCCAGGCAGTTCCCGCAGGACTTCGAGCGTGGCGCCGCCATTGAAGAAGTGCCAGACGTCCACCAGCAGGCCGACGTTGGCCGCACCGGAGCGACGCACCAGGTCGATCGCGGTGGCGTAGTCCCGGATCGCCGACCACGGGAAGGACTCGACGGCGACGAGGAGGTCTCGCTCGGCCGCCCGGGCCGCAACGCGGGCCAGACCGCGCCCCGCCGCCTCGGGGTCGATCATGCCGCCGCGGAACTCCCCCGCGCTGACGTGCCGGCCGCCGAGAGCCGTAGCGACTGCGTCCATCCCGTTCAGGTCTGTCGCCTGCCCTTCGGGGTCGAGCGCCCAGCCGCCAAGGAACTCGATCTCGACGACCGCCAGGCCGGTGTCCGCGAGCACGGCACGCATGCCGTCGACGTTCAAGCCGCCGTCGATAGTTCGGGCGAGGTCCGAGAAGTGCAGGCCGATCCCGCCGAACCCCGCCGCGGCCGCCGCCTCGCACCGCGCCGCGAACCCGTGCCGGGCCGGCTCGCCGAACCCGGCGCCGGAGAGGGTGAAGAAGCTCGCGACGAAGAGCGGATCATTCACAAGACGCAGCGTCGCCGCACCACCCGCGCCGGGCAACAGAACCTCCCCGGGCGCCACCCAGTGGAAGAACCGCAGTGGATCTTGACCACGGGTGCGCACGATCGTTCCACTTCTCGCTGGGAACAGCGCCCCGCTCTGTTCGGACACTCAGATCCCGGGTATCAGCACAGGCGTCGTGAACCAGGAACTCGAGGAGGGGCAGATGAGCCGCGCAAGGATCGCCGTGGCCGGCGCAGGAGCGATCGGAAAGCGGCACATCGAGGAGATCGACTCGAGTGACCAGGCCGAGCTGGCCTCGATCGTCGACCCCGGCCCGGCAGGTCCGGAGCTGGCCGAGAAGTACGGCGCCGCGCTCTTCCCGTCCCTGGCCGAGCTCTTCGCGAAGGACAAGCCCGACGGGATCGTCCTCGCCACGCCGAACCGGATGCACGTCGAGGGCGGCCTGGAGTGCGTCGCGGCCGGCGTTCCGATGATCGTGGAGAAGCCGATCGGTGACGGCGTCGAGGCCGCCACCCAGCTCGTCGAGGCCGCCGAGGCAGCGGGCGTCCCGCTGCTGACGGGGCACCACCGCAACTACAGCCCGATCATGACCAAGGCCCGGGAGATCATCCGAAGCGGACGGCTGGGCTCGATCGTCGGGGTCGTGGGCACCGCCCTGTTCTACAAACCCGACGACTACTTCGACGAGAACGGCGGATGGCGCCGCGAGCCCGGCGGCGGCCCGATCCTGCTCAACCTGACCCACGAGGTGAACAACCTGCTGTCCCTGCTCGGCCCGGTCGACACCGTGCAGGCGCTCACGTCGAACGCGACCCGGCGCTTCCCCGTCGAGGACACCGCGGCGATGATCTTCCGCTTCACCAGCGGCGCGCTCGGGACCTTCCTGCTCTCCGACACCGCCGGATCCGCGCGGAGCTGGGAACAGACCTCCCGGGAGAACATCAGCTACGCCACCTACCCGGACGAGGACGCCTATCACGTCACCGGCACCACCGGCTCGCTGTCGGTGCCGACCATGCGCGTGAAGGTCTTCGCGGGCGAACGCTCCTGGTGGGAGCCCTTCGAGACCTCCACCGAGAGCGTGGACCGCAGCGATCCACTGGCCAACCAGATCACCCACTTCGTCGATGTGATCCAGAACGGCGCCGAGCCGATCTGCAGCGGCCGCGACGGGCTCACGACGCTGCAGGTGGTCGACGCCGTCGTGGAGGCCGCACGCACCGGCCGACCGGTCCGCGTCGCGGGCGGGAGCCCGGCGTGACGGCGAGCGATCGGGACTGCGATCTCCTGGTCATCGGCGGCGGCGCGGCGGGCCTATCCGGCGCGGTGACCGCGGCCCACCACGGCCTCGACGTGGTCGTGGCGGAGAAGGCGCCCGTCCTGGGCGGGGCCACGTCCTGGTCCGGCGGCTGGATGTGGGCACCGCTGAACCCGCTCTCCCAGGCCGACGGGATCGTCGAGGACATCGACGCCCCCCGCACCTACCTCAAGCACGCGCTCGGCGAGAACTACGACGAACCGCGGGTCGAGGCGCTGCTGGACAACGCGCGACACATGGTGGCCTTCTTCGAGAACCACACCGCCCTGCAGTTCGTGTCCGGCACCTGGATCGCCGACATCCAGGGCGACCTCCCGGGGGCCGGCACCGGCGGGCGGTCGGTCGGCCCCAAGCCGATCAACATGCGCCGGATCGACAAGGACCTCCGCACCAAGCTCCGCCCTCAGCTCTACGAGACCTCCCTCCTCGGCCTGGGGATCATGGCCGGCCCGGACCTCCAGGCCTTCCTGCACGCGACGACGTCGGTGAAGAGCTTCTTCCACGCCGCCTGGCGGGTCGCCTTCCACGTGCTCGACCTGATCACCCATCGGCACGGCATGCAGCTGGTCAACGGCACCGCGCTGATCGCCCGGCTCGCCAAGTCCGCCGACGACCTCGGCGTGCCGCTGCTCGTGAACAGCCCCGCCACCCGGCTGCTCGTCGAGGACGACCGCGTCGCCGGAGCGGTCCTCGACGGACCGGAGGGCGAGGTCACCGTCCGGGCCCGGCGCGGCGTGCTGCTGGCCGCGGGCGGCTTCCCGAACGACGCCGACCGCCGCCGCGCGCTGTTCCCGCGGACCCCGACCGGACACGAACACTGGACCCTCGCGCCGAAGGAGACGACCGGCGACGGGGTTTCCTTGGGCGAGTCGGCGGGCGGGTGCTTCGACACCGCCCTCGCCTCCCCCGCCGCCTGGTGTCCGGTGTCGCTGGTGCCCTACCGCAACGGCCGCGTCGGCACCTACCCGCACATCGTCGACCGGGGCAAGCCCGGCCTCATTGCGGTGCTGTCCACCGGTCGGCGCTTCGTCAACGAGGCCGACGGCTACTACCAGTTCACCACCGCGATGATCGAGTCTGCTCCCGCGGGCGAGGAGGTGGCCGCGTGGCTGATCTGTGACCACGCCTTCCAGCGCCGCTACCCGTTCGGGATGTCCAAGCCGTTCCCGATCCCTGTGTGGCCCTATGTCCGGTCCGGCTATCTGAAGCGCGGCCGGACCCTCGAAGAGCTCGCCCGCGCCTGCGGTATCGACCCGGTCGATCTCGCCACCACGGTCACTGCGTTCAACAAGCACGCCCTCGCCGGCGAGGACCCCGAGTTCGGCCGCGGCCGCAGCGCCTTCAACCGCGGCTCGGGCGACCCCGACCACGGGCCGAACCCGTCGCTGGCCCCCGTCGAGAAGGGACCCTTCTACGCGATCAAGGTCCTGCCCGGCAGCTTCGGCACCTTCGCCGGGCTGAAGACCGACCCGAGCTCCCGGGTGCTCGACGCGCACGGCGAGCCCGTCCCCGGCCTCTACGCCGCGGGCAGCGACCAGGCCAACGTGATGGGCGGGCACTATCCCGCGGGAGGGATCAACATCGGCCCCGCCATGACCTTCGGCTACGTCGCCGGGCGACACGCCGCGGGCGCCACCGCCTACGCGAACGCCAGCCCCACCCCGCTCAACGACGGCAACTGAAGCCGGGAGACTCCCCTCATGGTCGACACGGCACCACTCGTGGTCAGCTCCTACACCCTCGGCACGGAGGTCGGGTTCGCCGACCGGGCCCGCGCCGCCGCCGCCGCCGGCTACGCAGGCATCGGGCTGCGCGCGGAGAACTACTGGGCGGCCGGCCTCGACGTCGCCGCGATGCTCGCCGTCGCCGAGCAACACGGCGTCCGGATCCTTGAGGTCGAGTACCTCACGGCCTGGGGCACACCGGCCGACCGCGACGACGCCCAGCAGGAGAAGGAGCGCACGGTCTTCCAAATAGCGCGCGCGTTCGGCGTGCGCCACCTCAACGCCGGGCTCCTCGAGAAGCTCCCGCTCGACGTGATGACCGACGCCTTCGCCGCGCTCTGCGAGCGGGCGGGCCCGGACCTGACGGTCGCGCTGGAGTTCATGCCCTACAGCGGCGTGCCCGACCTCGCGACGGCGTGGGCCATCGTGCGGGACGTGCCGAACGGCGGGCTGATCGTCGACGCCTGGCACTGGGCCCGGGCCGGACAGAAGCCGGACGATCTCGACGAGGTCCCCGCCGAGCGGATCGTCTCCGTCCAGCTGTGCGACGTCCTGGCGGAGCCGATGGACCCGCTGCGCGCCGAGTCGCTCGGGCACCGTCTGCCGCCCGGGCAGGGGTACGGCGACACGGCCGGGCTGGTGCGGGCGCTCGCCGACCACGGCGTCGCCCCGGCCGTCATGGCGGTCGAAGTGATCTCCGACGAACTCGTGTCCCGCGGCGTCGAGACCGCCGCTCGGGTGACGGCGGACGCGGCCCGCGAGGTTCTCGCCGGGGCCGCGTCCGCCTGAGCCTCCATAGTCACCGCACTCCGGCGCGCCGAACCTTCGGGAGCTCGGCAACGTCCAGTCCCGCCGCGTGCCGCGCCGCCACGTACCCGAAGGTCAGCCCGGCCCCGACCTGGCAGCCGGCGCCCGGGTACTCCGAGGCCATGACGGAGTTCGCGTCGTTCCCGCAGGCGTACAGCCCCGGGATCGGCTCACCGGATTCGGTGAGGACCTGGGCCTCGGCGTTGGTCCGCAGCCCGAGGGCGGTGCCGAGCGGCGTCGGGACCACGGCGAGAGCGTAGAAGGGCGCCTTCTCGATGGGGCCGAGGTTGACGTTGGGCCGGTGCTCGGGGTCGCCGTACTGGTGGCCGAACACGCTCTCGCCCTTGCCGAACTCCTCGTCGACGCCCTGGCGGGCGAAGCGGTTGTTGTCCGCGACGGTCCGCTCCAGGCCGTCCGGGTCGACGCCGATCGCGGCCGCGAGCTCGCGGACGGTGCGGGCCCGGTGGAGGTAGCCGGAGTCGATGTGCCGCTTCAGGAGCCGGGCGGGAAAGTGCGGGTAGACCATGCCGAGGCCGTACTTCGCGAGCGTGCGGGAGTCCACGATCAGCCACGCGGGGATGCTCGGCACGGACTTGTGCGAGTCGTACATGGCCCGGGTGAACCGGTGGTAGGACCGGGACTCGTCGACGAACCGCCGCCCCTCGCTGTTGACCGCGACGAGGCCGGGCTTCGCCCGGTCCCAGATGTGCGGGAAGACGGCCTGAACGACCGCGAGACACGAACCGTGGGTTCCCGGCAAGCGGTTCCTCGTCGGGTCCTGGGACTGGGACACCGGCCGCGACTCGGCGACGTGGTCGGAGGGCATGTACGAGATCTACGGGCTTCTGCAGGGGACGGCGCACAGCCTGGAGATCGCGCTGCAACGCCTGCACGCCGACGATCGAGCGGAACTCCACCCCACCGTTCAGCCTGGCCAACTTCACCCGCGTAGTCGCGCGGGCAGGTTCCCCGCCTACTCCTCGGCTGGTGACGCGGAACGCCCCGATACCCCTGCGGCACTGCGGCGGGCATCGGGGCGCGGCCCGGGACGCGCTCCGGCTTAGACCTGGTCTCAAAACTTAGGGTGTGTCGCTGCGTAACCTGCCGGTCCTGGTCGTCGATCGTGGGCAGTCGTGGCGAAGACGACGCAGCAGCGACGGGTCGAAGACCGGCTCTGGGAGCTGATCGAACCCCTGATCCCGTCCCGACCAGCGCCGCGCGGTCCGGGTGGGCGGCCCCGGATCGATGACCGTGCCGCGCTAGAGGGGATCTTGTTCGTGCTCGACACCGGCTGCCGCTGGCGAGACCTACCCGAGCAGCTCGGATGCGGTTCCGGGCACACCGCGTGGCGGCGGTTACGTGAGTGGCAGGACGCCGGCGTGTGGGACCGGCTGCACCAGCTCGTGCTCGACGAGCTGTCCGACATCGACGAGCTCGACTGGACCAGAGGCTGCATCGACGCGGTGTCGGTGCGGTCGAAAAGGGGGGCGAGCTGACCGGCCGCAGCCCCACTGACCGGGGCAAAGCCGGCTCCAAGTACCACGTTCTGTGCGACGCGAACGGGCTACCGCTGCACGTCATGTTGTCGGCGGCAAACACCCACGACAGCATGCTGTTTGAGCCGCTGCTGGACACGAACCCGACCGTGCGCGGCCACCACGGCCGGGCGGGCCGGCCACGATGCCGACCGGACAAGCTGCACGCCGACAAGGGCTACGACTACCGCCGCTGCCGCCGCTACCTGACCCGCCGCGGTATCAAGGTCCGTATCGCCCGGCGCGGGATTGAGGACAAGTCCCGCCTCGGCCGGGTCCGCTGGGTCGTCGAACGCACCATCTCCTGGCTGCTGCGGTTCAAACGCCTCGGGCTGCGCTACGACCGGACCGAACGCACCACGCTGGCGCTACTCACGCTGGCCTGCACCGTGATCAACGTCCGCCGGCTCATAAAGATCGAGCTCTGCGACCAGGTCTAACGCATCCATTCACTCGTTTGGGATACATCGGTAGCTCTGTGTCGTTGGGTGGGGGTGACTGGTGAGCTTCTGAGCGCGGAGCAGGTCCTCGGGTCGGCACGGGGCCCCCGTCACCACGAGGGAGATCGATCTCCTGGAGGAGGCTGCAGCCGCGTTGCTGACGGCACCATCGACGGGGATGAACGAGCACTCTCGTCGGGAAGTGATCAGCCATCGGTGGGGCCGCCTCTTCAGAGGCGTTCGATGCGGTCGGCCTGCGGGCCCCGGTCGCTCTGACGCACCGCGTACCGGACCCGGTCACCCTTCTGCAGCGGCTCCGACCCCATGATCACGGACACGTGGGCGAAGAGATCGTCGCCGCCTGCGTCCGGGGTGATGAAGCCGAAGCCGCGGTCGCCGTCGTAGCGCGCGACGACGCCCTCGCCGCCTCGTACGGGCACGTCCCGCGCCGCCGGCCCTGCGGCCGCGGCAGGTGCCGACCGCTGCGGCGCCGTCTGGGGCTCGGCGCCCCGGACCAGGTGCACGTCGCGGGCCTGCGGGCCCTTGTCTCCACTAGCCACCTCGTAGGCGACGCGGTCGCCCTCCGCGAGCCACGTCAGCCCCTCGGCCAGGGCCCGGGCGTGAACGAAGACGTCCCCGGCGCCGGAGTCGGGGTTGATGAAGCCGAAGCCCTTGTCCTCGTCGTACCAGGCCACCGTGCCGTCGGCACCGTCCGCGATGCCAGCCGCAGCGGGTGGGCCGGCCCCCGCTCCCAGCGGGATCACGTGCCCGGCCTGCGGGCCGCGCTCGCCTTCGACGATCAGGAAGGCCACCCGCTGCCCCTCGGTGACCACGCCGCCGGTCACGATGGCGGAGCTGTGCACGAAGATGTCGGCGCCGCCGCCGTCCGGCGACGCGAAGCCGTACCCCTTGCCCGGCTCGTACCAGTTGACGGTGCCGAGCAGGCCCACGGCGCTGCCGGTGGCCGCATCGGCGGTGACGCGAACGCGCAGCGCCTGGGGCCCGCGGTCGTTCTCGCCGACCTCGAACACGACGGCCTGACCCTCGCGGAGCACTTTCGCGCCGCCGTCCCCGACGATCTCGGAGGCGTGCACGAACACGTCCGGCGAGCCGTCCTCGGGCGCGAGGAAGCCGAAACCCCGTTCGGCGTCGAACCAACGGACGGTCCCCTGCGGCATCAAAGGCTCCAGGTCGAGAGGGCGGGCACTGGCCCCCAGTCTCTCTGACAGACCTCGCGGTCCGTCAGGCGGGCCCACAGGCGGGCGGTGCGGAGCCAGGGGCGGGCCGTTGGTCCACCTAGCGACACGCCGAGTTTTGAGACCAGGTCTTAGCCGTCCTTGCGCGTGGCGTTGCTACGGGACGTCCGGGACGGTTCCCGAGTCGCCTCCGTGGCCTGCTGACTGGCTTCCTGCGTCGCCTCCCGGATGGCTTCGATCGTGCGCGTTGCGGAGCGGCTGATGGCGCCGATCACCGGAACGCCACTGGAGAGCAGGGCCTTGGTGAATTCGCGCTGCGCGGTGAGGGTCTCCTCGGCGACCTCGTACCAGGTGTCGATGAAACGGTCCGGGCTCGGAACGCCGCCGTCCCGGTCACGCGCGCCCACCCCCAGGACAGTCTGCGCGGTCTCAGCCCAGCCCCGGAGCGCAGTCGACATCGCTTCCTGCCCGGTCTGGGCGGCCCTGCCGATGTGCTCCTGGCTCGTCGATGTGGTCACGAATCACTCCCATCTGCCTGGGTCTCGTGATGATGTCGCGGGCGGATCCCGGTAGCCCCCGGGGGCTCCGGCGGCTCGGCCCGTCTGCCTCGCCGCATCGGGCGGCGGGCCTAGGAGTCTCGGGCCGACGTCCGACCGGACCGACCGTACGGAGCCCCCGGGCTGGCACAAGGCCGCCGCGACGACGTCACGAGAACGCACCACGCTGTTCCTCCGCCTGCGCCATACCGGCGAACCGGCAATGATCCGGTCGGGGAAGACCGGACCCGAAGACCCGTTCGCCACACAAGCGCAGGCAGCCCTGACGCCTGACGATGCAGCCCCAAGATCATTCGGCGGGCCCTCGTGATGCTCCGGTCAGTCCGGCGCGTCCACCCTGTCCACGAGGTCCGCGAGTCGCTGCGCGGAGCAGGGGTGGCGCTCCCAGTGGGACCCGTGCAGGGGGTGCTCACACCAGCCGTGCTGGTCGGGCTGATGCCCCTGCCTCAGCCGGACCAGCAGGTCCGCCTTATCCGATCTTGCAGCCAGCTCACGCACGAATGACTCGAATACATGACCGGGTCGAGGAGGAACAGAAGGACGCGACACAGCT
>DASYNF010000116.1:0-4199 GCA_036008685.1 Actinomadura sp.
TTTCGTCGCCGCGACGGTGCCCGAGACCCGCCCTTGCCGGTCCAGGCCCTGCGCTGCGCTCCGGCCGCGCGCGGTCGCCTGCGGCGAGCCCGGACCGGCAGGCGGAGCCCCGGGCGTTCCCGGTCGCGCCGAAACGAGGAGAACAAACCCCGTCCCGCCGTCTGGGCGGGACACCCGGAGCACCGCCGGTGGCCCGGGTGCGGCCCGCACAACTCGATACCGCCCGCACCGGCCCCTCTCTCGGAGAAGGGGGCAAAGAGATCCGCACCCCGCACCGGGGCGTGCGCAGATTCCCAGGAGGAGAGAAGCGATGGCGATCAGGTTCTTGAACCGGAAGAACCGCGAGACCGGCGGGGGCGGCGCAGAGCGCTGGTGCCGCGCCTGCGCCAGCAGGGTCCGAGGCGCGAAGTTCGGGCTGCAGGACTGCTCGGAGCCGAGACTACGCCGGCCCGATCCGACCAGCAGGCGGCGATCAGCGCGCGCCGCGTCCCGGCGAGGGGCAGGAGCTCGCGGAGAGGGTCCATGCGCTGCAGCTGCACGGACACCAGGTGCGGAAGGTTGTCGAGATCGGCCGGCTCACGGGGCCGGCATACCCAGGTCGTCGAGTTCCACGGCGGCCGCGGGCGAGGCCACCGGCAGCAACGACGTGCGCGCGAGCGAGGCCGCCTGCTTCGAGCTGGCCGAGCTCAACCTCTGGAGATGCACCGCCCTGCGCGTCCTCTGACCGGCCGCGCCGGGGCTGCGGCCGTTGATCGCGCGGCCCCATGGCGATAAAGCAACCTGCGGTTGCAGTACTAGCTAGAGGAGGTAAGGAATCACCTCACAATACGAGGATTCGGGAGATGAGGATTCGGGAGATGAGGCTTAGGTGGGCGCGGACGAAACCCCTCCCCCCGAAGCCTCTCCCTCGCCGCTTCCGCGGCCTTTTCCGCGGCCTTCTGTCCGGCATCCAGCAATTCCTCCTCGCCCTTCGGCGGCTGATTCTGTGCCGGCGGCTGCCGAGGAATCTGGGAACTCGTGGTAGCGGAAGAATAGGTGTCTGAATATGACGTGCGAGCGGGACTGCTTGGCTGGCCAAGCATGGCCCAGCCCAAGCCGCCAACGACCGCCACGGCTCCAAAACCAGCGACTACACGGCCTTTCAAAACGGCCCCTTCCAGTCGGGCTCATGTGTGACTTTAAGCAAAAGATCTCACTCCTCGCGGCGAACGGATAGGATCTTCTTATTCTGCCGATTGTTCGAGGTGTAGTCGACCGTGCAGTTCCCCCAAATTCGGTAGGGAAAACCCCCAACAACTTGGGGTGAACCCCCCACAAGTCAGCGCAATTGTGGGCAGAGGTCGGGCCAGTCCGACTGGCTGGTCGGGGCCACACGGCAAATTCGATCGTTCAGAGGCACCTTGTCGTCGACGACCACCGCGACCAACACGACGCCGGCGACCCGGGGCCCGGTCAGCGGGTCCGGTGGTGTCGGGTCCGATGTGGCCCGTTCTGTCGGGGCAGGGTGGCACCCTGGTGACGATCACCGACGGGGAGCGTCGCCCATGAGCAGCCAGGCCAGCCCGAACCCGCGCCCGACCCGGCTGATGCAGGCCGCCCTCGACGCCGCCGCGGCCGGTCTGTACGTGTTCCCGGTGTGGCCGAAGGGCAAGCTGCCCGCGGTCAAGGACTGGGAGAACGCCGCCACCCGGGACCCGGACACGATCACCGACTGGTGGACCGCCCGGCCCTGGAATGTGGGGATCGCGGTGGGCCGCAGCCGGGTCGTGGTCGTCGATCTCGACCAGGCGCGTGAGGACGCTCCGCCGGAGGAGTTCGCCGGGGCGAGCGGCGGAGCCCAGGTGCTGGCCCGGCTGGCCGAGCAGGCCGGGCAGCCGGCCCCGGTGGACACCTACTCGGTGACCACGCCGTCCGGTGGGGAGCACCGCTACTTCCTGATGCCCGAGGGCCTGGAGCTGCGCAACACCCAGAGCGGCCTCGGCTGGAAGATCGATACACGCGGGCACGGCGGGTTCGTCGTCGGCGCCGGCTCGATCCGCGCCGAGGGCCTGTACCGAGTATGCCGGCACGGGAAGGTCGCCCCGCTACCGGCCTGGCTGGCGACGGCGTTGACCCCGCCGCCGCCTGCGCCGCCGGCGGCGCCGATGCAGCTCTCCCGGATCCGCGCGGGCGCGTATGTGCGGGCGATCATCGAGAGTGAGGCCGCGGACCTCGCGGCCGCGCAGACCGGCAGCCGGCACGAGGCCCGGCTCAAGGCCGCCCGCACCCTGGGGCGGCTCGTCGGCGGCGGGGAGCTCGAGGAGCAGACCGCGCGGGAGATCCTGCTCGACGCCGCCGCCGGGCACATCGGGCCCGACACCACCGAACGCGAGGTCCTCCGCGACATCGACGACGGCATCGCCTACGGCAGGAAGCTGCCGCGCAGCATCCGGCGAGGACGGGGCCAGCCATGACCGGTCCGCGCGGCCGGTGGCTGCCACCCCGGGGCCCTCCCCCGCCCCGGCGACCATGCCGACGGCCGGGCGCCTCTGGCCAAGCGGCCGCCCGGTCCGGCCTCAGCTGGCAACCTGCCGCGGTTTCATCGTCAGCCCCTCCTCGCCTCCATCTCGTCCCTTCCTCAGTCTCAGCCACCACCACAGCCGCTCTGTCGAACGCCGGTCGATTGACAGCGCGACTTCGAACCACATCCGGCTGTTGGTGTCAGAAGTCGTCCATCCCGCCGAAGTCACCCAGCCCCTGGTCGTCGATTCCGGGATCGCTCACGCCCGGGGCGTTCCCGGGCTCCTGCCCGGGGGCGTCGCCGGCCATGTCCTCTCCCCCGGCCATGTCCTCGCCGCCGACGTCGTCACCCAGGAATGCGTCGGCGACGGCGCTGCCCACGAAGGCGCCGGCGACGCTGGCCAGCAGGCTGCCGGCGATCATGCCTCCCATCCCCATGCCGCCGCGGCCGCCGCCGAGGATGCGTTCCATGGTGCCGGGCTGGCGCATTTCGGCGCGGGTGGCCATCCGGGCCAGCGACTGGGGGTCGTCAGAGCTGGCGCGTTCGGAGGCGGGCACGGCCTGTCCGACGTCCTCGAGGACCTTGCGGCGCTGCTCGGGTGTGAGTTTGGCGAACGCTTCGGCGTGGGCCTGCTCGATGGTCTCGGGTGGGGCGGTGCGCAGCATGTAGCGGTAACGCTGCACAGCCGCCTCGTCCGGGTCCTGCGCGGAGCGCTGGCCGGCCGGGGCGCTTGCGGCGGCGCCGGGCCGCGCCCCGGCCGAGCCGAATGGGCCACCGGGCGCCTGCCCACTGGTGGAGCCGGTCAGGCGTTCGCGCAACTTGTCGAGAAATCCCATTCCCATCAAACCTTCCTGGGGCGGAGCGTGCCGCGCGCTGCGGCCCGCGTCGGGTCTTGCCTGCGGGTGTTGGTGGGCCTGGGTTCAGGGGTGGGGCCGGGTGGCCATGGCGCGGAGGCGGGCGATGCGGTCGGCGGTATCGGGGTGGGTGGAGAACATCTGCATCAGCCCACGGCCGGAGAACGGGTTGGCGATCATCAACGCGCTCACCGGCGCGGCGTCGGGGGACGGGGTCAGCGGCCGGGCCGCCACACCGCGTTCGATCTTGGCCAGGGCGGCGGCGAGCGCCTTCGGGTCGCCGGTGATCTCAGCGCCCGAGGCGTCGGCGGCGTACTCGCGCGACCGGCTGATCGCGGCCTGGATCAACCCCGCGGCCAGCGGTCCGATCAGCGCCAACAGGATGATCTCCAAGAAGCCAGGGCCGGAGTCCTCGTCGCCGCCGAACCCGAACAGCGCCCCGAGCTGGGCGATGTTCACCAGGATCATGATCATGCTGGCCAGGCCGGCCGCGACCGAGGCGATGAGGATGTCGCGGTTGCGCACATGGCTGATCTCGTGGCCCAGCACGCCGCGCAGCTCGCGCTCGTCGAGCAGCTCGAGGATGCCGGTGGTGACGCACACCGCGGCGTGGCGCGGGTTGCGGCCGGTCGCGAACGCGTTCGGCGTCGCGGTCGGGCTCACGTACACCCGGGGCATCGGCATCTGTGCCCGCTCCGCGAGCTCGGCCACGATCGCGTGCAGCCGCGGCGCCTGAGCCGCGGTGACCTGCTCGGCGCGCATCGCGCGCAGCGCGAGCCGGTCGGAGTAGAAGTAGGACACCCCGTTGATCCCCAGGGCGATCACCGCGGCGACGACCAGCCCGG
>DASYNF010000117.1:0-5476 GCA_036008685.1 Actinomadura sp.
TTGACCGCCGTGGGCCGTGCGTCCCGGACCCGTGTGATCGCGGTGCGGAGCGTGTCCTCGTCCCATCCCTCACGAGCCCCTTGGCGCAGCGCGACCGCGACGCCGTAGGCCCCGGCCGCGCCCAGTGCCGGCGCGCCCCGGACGGTCAGGCCGGTGATCGCGGAGACCAGCGTGTCCACGTCCCGGACGTCGAGATACTCCAGCCGCCCCGGCAGGGCCGTCTGATCGATGAGCCGCAGAGCGTCGCCGGTCCAGGAGACGGCCCGCAGGTTCGCCACCGAGTGAGGGTCCATGGCCTGTGAAGCTAGCAGCCGTCTCATTCGCCCACCCATACGAGCTTATTAGGTTTATTAGGCCTATAACGGTTGAAAGGCGGCAGTGATATCACAGCGCTACAGTTATCGCACTTTCCCCAGCCGCATCATAGAAGAGGCTCTCCATGCCCCTCCGCCTCCCTCGCTCGCTCGTCGTCCTCGCGGCCGGCCTCGCCGTGCTGGCCACGGGGGGCTGCACCGCCTCGGCGGCCCAGCCCCCCAAGGTGAGCAAGGCCTTCGTGCTCGTGACACCGAACCCCGTGGGCACCAACGACTTCCTCAAGCTCGCGGTCATGGGCGTGGAGGCCGCGGCCAAGGCGCAGGGCGGCACCTCCACGGTGATGCAGAGCGCTGACCCGGCCGCGATCGCGCAGAACGTCACCACGGCGATCCGGCGCAGGCCCGAAGTGATCGTCACGGTGGGCTTCCAGTTCGACGACGTGGTCGCGCGGGCCGCGGAGCGCAACCCCGGCCAGCAGTTCGTGCTCGTCGACTCCTGCACCGAGAAGCGCTATCCCAACGTGACCTGCGCGGTCTTCCGTGAGCACGAAGGCGCCTTCCTGGCCGGAGCCGAGGCCGGGCTGCTGACCAGGTCCAAGAAGGTCGGCGTCGTGGCCGCCATGGACACGCCGCGGTTCCACCGCTTCACCGGCCCGTTCGGCCAGGGTGCCAAGCAGGTCGATCCGGCGGTGAGCTTCACCGCCCTCTACATCGGCGGGGAGAACCCCTTCAATGACCCCGCCCGGGCCAAGGACCAGGCCCACGCGCTGACCGCCAAGGGGATCGACGCGATCCTGGGCGCCGCCGGAGCCAGCAACTCCGGCATCTTCGAGGCCGCCGAGAAGAGCGGCAAGTTCACCGCCTGGGGAGCCGACACCAACCAGTGCCCGTCCGCGCCCGGAGCGGTCGTCGACAACGTCGTCAAGCGCACCGACGTGGTCATCGGCGACGTGGTCCAGGACGTGCTCGACGGCAAGGGCGGCAAGACCTCCTCCTACGGCCTGGCCGAGGGCGCCGTGACGCTGACCGGGTTGCTCCCGGGCGCCCTGGGCTCGCAGTGCCTGGTCACCAAGAACCCGTCCGTGATCACCAAGGTGAAGGAGCTCCGGCAGCAGATCGTCTCCGGCGCGCTGAAGGTCGACGACCCCGCGGCCGGATGAGGGCGGCGGCCCGCCTGCCTTTCTCCGCAAGGGCGCACCCTACTGACGGCTGACGGCTCGCGTGACGCCCGCCACGATCGTCGTGGCCAGGATCCAGCCGGTGGCGATCAGGAGATAAGAGAGCCACTGGTCCCAGCCGTGCGGGTTGAACGACTTCGCCTGGCCGAAGTCGATGATCGGGAGCAACAGGTCGAGGGTGTAGAAGAGCGCGTTGAAGTCGGGCGCCTCGCCGGCCTTGGCCGGGCTCGGGTGCTTCAACCCGTACGCGGTGGTCCCGATGGCCAGCAGGGCCAGCAGCCATCCCATGGCCCGGGCCGGCCGGTAGCCGTAGCCGACGGTGGCGTCCTGCAGATGGCCCCAGACCTTCAAGTACCAGGGCAATGTCGTACGGTGACGGCGCTGCTTGGCCAGCAGAACGCTGCGCGCGTCGGCGTCGTCACCGACCCGCCGGTACGTCGCCGCGAGCTGTTCGTAGGCGTGCGGGACGAAGCCGGCGGCGTCTCGTTCCAGTAGCCCGAGGCGATCGGCGGCGGGCAGCCGCGGCTCTAGGGCGTCGTAGGAGAGTCCCGCCAGTCGCACACTGTCCGGCCATGTCCGCGGATCGGCGTGGATGACGCCGAAACGCGCGAAACGCAGGTACACCTCGCCCGAGATCTGCTCGGCGTGCCACAGAGCGAGCTCTTCGGCCTCGCAGCGACTTGCTCCCAGCGCGATTCCACCGGGATTGGAAAGGCGGGAGCCTTCCAGCGTCAGCTGTCCTGTGATCTTCGCACCGGTCAGTCTGACCATGCCCCGGGTGGTGAGGCCGGCGGCGTTGAGGCCGGTGCCGACGCTGAGACTGCCGGCGTCCAGGGCCATGCCCGCGGAATCGGTCAGCTCGGCGCCATCGAGGTTCAGAGCTCCGGCGATCTTGGCTCCGGTCAGCCGGACCTGACCATGGGCCACGAGCCCAGGACCCCACACGTCGTCGTCGACCGTGGCGTGGTTGAGCTGCAAGATCGGTTCTTGCTCTTCGTCCTGGCCTCTGTCCGCGTCGCCGAGGTGCGCCCGGTCGAGGAAGAACGCACCGGAGATCTTCGCGCCGCCGAGCCGTACCGGGCCGGGGACGCGGCAGCCGGTGATCCGCAGGACGCCGCCGATGCGGATGGTCGCGGCGTCCAGGGCCGGAAGGTAGGACCCGCTCAGGTTGAGCTGGCGCACTTCCGCCCCGTACAGGATCGGCGGGCGGTCGAAGTGGCAGGCCATCAGCCGAACGGCGTGGTCGACGGTTCCGTACTGCAGGTTCAGCAGACCGGAGACGCGCGCGCCCACGAGCCGCAGTGCCGCGATCTCCCCGTCCTCCGGGACACCGTTGAGCAACAGCCGCCTGAGGACCTCGGCCCGTACGGTCCGCTCCGGACCCCAGCCGCCACCGTGCTCCGGCTCCTCGTCCGCGGCCCGGCGGAAGTCGACCACCTCGCCCCGGGAGAACGCCCGCCACACACGTCGCTCGGCGGGCGTCAGATCGGCGATCTCCATCGCGGGGACCTTCTCGCGACGGTCGTCATGGTGTCAATGGGCCGTGGCGGCGCCGGACTCCCTCCTCCCGGCTCCGCCCCTGCGGATGGCCTGCCGGACACGTCCGCGGCCGTCGGTCCACCCGGCGATGCGCGAACGACTGCAAGATCACGGCGGAGGACCTGGGCGTGATCTTGCAGAGGTTCGCGGGGATGGGCCGGGAGTGGCGGCCAGCCGGAGGGACAGCGCCACTGAGTGTCCTCCGACCTGCTGGAGGAAGGTTTTCGCGGTCGCGCGGGCGGGAAGTTCTGCGGTCGACCGCCTCGGAGATCTCGGGGATCGGACCCAGAGTGTCCGCGCGAGGCCGTCAGGACACCTGCTTCGCGCCTGCCATCGCCTGGCGATGGAGTCACCTCGCGCGGGTCCGGACCGACCAGAAGCCATCCGCGCGCGTGAAGGAGCGGTACGTGGTGGAACAGCGGCGAATAACGGTAGCGGTCACCGGCGCCGGAGGGACCGGCGCGGCCAAGCGGTTGCTGACCGCGTTGCGGAACGATGACCGGGTCTCCCACGTGGACTTACTGGTGTCGGCCAACGGGCGCAAGCTGGCGGCGTTGGAGTTCGGCACGGGGGAGGACCCCGAGTCGGTCGCGGAGGCGCTGGGCGCCACGTCACCGAAGATACGGCTGCTGGACCCCGCCGACCTCTCCGGCCCGGTGTCCAGTGGCAGCTATCCCTATGACGCGATGGTGATCCTGCCGTGCGCGGCCGGAGTGCTCGGGCGCATCGCGCATGGGCTCGCGCTGGATCTGATCCAACGCGCCGCGGACGTCGCTCTGAAAGAACGCCGCAGGCTGGTGCTCTGCCTACGGGAGACACCGCTGAACCTGGCCCACCTCCGCAACATGGTGGCGGTCACCGAGGCGGGCGCCATCGTGTATCCGATGATCCCGACCTACTACAACGTCCCGGAGACACTGGCCGAGCTGCAGGAGGAACTGGTCGAGCGCGTGTTGCAGTTGCTCGGGCTCGGGCGCACCGACCGTTACCGGTGGGACGGCACGAGTACGCCGGCGCGACGCGAGCACGGCACGGCACGGTAGTGGAGGTCGCCGTGCGTCTCGTCGTCGCCATGACAGGGGCCACCGGGGCGATCATCGGGGTGCGCCTGCTGGAGGCTCTGGGCGAGCTGGACGTGGAGACCCATCTGGTGGTGAGTCGCTGGGCTCGGGCCACCATCGCGGAGGAGACTCCCTACACGGTGCGTGAGGTGACCGACCTGGCGAGCGTGAACCACGCGCCGGAGGACCAGGGCGCGACCATCTCCAGTGGCTCGTTCCGCACGGACGGCATGGTGGTCGTGCCGTGCAGCATGAAGACGGTCGCGGGGATCCGTACCGGTTATGCCGACGACCTCATCGGCCGGGCGGCGGACGTGACGCTGAAGGAGCGCCGGCGGCTGGTGCTGGTGGCACGCGAGACCCCGCTGTCGACGATCCACCTGGAGAACCTTCTCGCGCTCTCGCAGATGGGGGCCACGGTCCTGCCCCCGGCACCCGCCTTCTACAACCACCCTTCGAGCGTCGCCGACGTCATCGAGCACATCGTCGGACGCACACTCGACCAGTTCGGGCTGGTCCTGCCGACGCTGCGGCGCTGGGCGGGCGCGCAGGGCACGCATCCCGGTGCTGTCGCGCCGTCCCCCGAACAGCACCCGGTGAGCACTGTTGCCACCACCGCTCCTCTGGAGGACAGCATCGCCGCCACAGCTTGAGGTCGTCACGCACAGCCGCCTCGCCGGCCGTGCGAGCGAAGACCACCGGCCCTCTCTGCCCGAAGGAAGATTGATATGGCCTATGCCGACTTACGGGACTTCTTGGCGACGCTCGACCGCAACGGTCAGCTGCTCGGGTTCTCCGAACCCGTCGCCCCCGAGCCCGACATGAGTGCGGCGGCGCGCGCCACCTCGAACCTCACCGACCGGGGTCCGGCTCTGGTGTTCGACGACATCGACGGCTATGAGCCGGGCAAGGCGCGGGTGGCCCTGAACGTCGTCGGCTCCTGGCCGAACCATGCCCTGATGCTGGGGCTGGACAAGGACACCCCGGTCAAGGACCAGTTCTTCGAGTTCGCGCGCCGCTGGGACGCCTTCCCCGGCCCGATCGAGCGGCGTGAGGACGCGCCGTGGCAGGAGGCCACCCTCGCCGAGGACATCGACCTGTTCCAGTTGCTGCCGCTGTTCCGGCTCAACACCTATGACGTGGGCTGCTACATCGACAAGGCCTGCGTGATCAGCCGGGACCCCGACGACCCGGACCATTTCGGCAAGCAGAACGTCGGGATCTACCGGATCCAGGTCAAGGACAAGGACCGGCTCGGCATCCAGCCGCTGGCGGCCCACGACATCGGCGTGCATCTGCGGCACGCGGAGGAGCGGGGGGAGAACCTGCCCGTGGCGATCGCTTTGGGCAACGAGCCGGTGATCACCACGGTGGCGGGTATGCC
>DASYNF010000118.1:0-83096 GCA_036008685.1 Actinomadura sp.
CCGGAACGTCCGCCGCGTCGCCGGTCATGTGATCAGTACGCCCCGATCACGTCGATGGTGAAGACCATCGTGTCGGTGCCCTTGATCTCGCCGTTGCCCTGTTTGCCGTAGCCGTCCTTGGGCGGGATCACCAGGAGCACCCGGCTGCCGATCTTCTGACCGGTCAGGCCCGTGCTGAACCCCTTGATCGCGCCCTCGCCCCCGAGCTGGAAGAGGAAGAGCTGGCCGTTCTTCCAGCTGGCGTCGAAGACCTTGCCGTTGCGCCAGAGCTGGCCCTTGTACTGCGCCACCACGACCTGGCCGTTCGCCAGCGGAGCTCCGGAACCCTCGATGAGGGTCTTGGTCACGAGCTTGCCCGGCGGGTCCGCCTTGGGGACCTTCAGGTCCGACGGCGGCTTGCCGACCTCGCCGGCCGTGACCTTGGGAAGGTCCGGGTCGTCGAGCTTCTTTTCGGTGCCGGTCGCCACCGCGCTCTTGGAGTACGTCGCGACCACGTCGAGGACGAACACGAGCGTGTCCGTGCCTTTGATGCCGGACTGTGGGTTGCCCTGGGGGCCCAGGCCGTCCTTGGGCGGGATCTGCAGGAGCACCCGGCTGCCGGCCGACCGGCCGACCAGGCCCTTCTTCAGCCCAGGGAGCAGGTTCGCGCCGAGCTGCAGGGGCACGGGCTTGCCCTTGGCATAGGTCGACTCCAGCGGCTTGCGGGTTCCCTTGCCGCTCCAGATGTAGCTGTCGACGTTGACGAAGGTCACGTCACCGTCCGCGACCTTGGCGCCCTTGCCGTTGATGAGCACCTTGGTCTGCAGCGCGGCGCTCGGCACGAGCTCCTTGGGGATATCGATCTTCGGCTTCTTGCCGAAGACGCCGGTGACCTTGATCGCCGGTTCCGGCCGCGTGGCGATGAACGTCGTGACGCCGGCCGCGGCCAGCAGGGCCACCGCCAGGGCCCCCGCCAGCACCTGACGGCGCCGTCTGGCCTTGGCGGCCGTCATCCCGGAGGGCTTGGGCCGGCTCCTGCCGCCGATGCCGTGCGGGGTGAAGTCCGTGCGGCGGATCTCGCGTGCACTCGGCAGCTTGGCCTTCACCGCCGGTTTCCCGCGGGGCTTGTCATCCTCAGACATGTTCCTCACTGTTCCGGCTCGACGACACTGCGCAGCACACGTACCCTGACAGCTCGGGGCTAAGGACCGCGTGAAATCGGCTCAAGGAGGCCGAGTCCGCAATCTACCGTCTGCTCCGACCACTGTGGCAGTGTTGTGGAGCGGCCCCGTCCTTTCGCGCCGCCCCGCCGAGATTTACGCGCCCAGCTCTTCGATCGCCTTGAGGATGCGCTTCTCGGAGATCGGATACGGGGTCCCGAGCCGCTGGGCGAAGTAACTGACCCGGAGCTCCTCGATCATCCAGCGGATCCGTTCGGCCGCCTCGCCATGGGCGCGACCGCCGCGGAGCCGCTCGTAGGCCTCGCGCACCCGCTCCACCTGGGCGATGAGCTGACGGTCCCGGCCGGGGTTCTCCGGCAGCTTGTCCAGGCGATGCTCGATGGCTCTGAGATAGCGGTGCACGTCCGTCAGGCGCCGCCAGCCGGTGGCGGTGACGAACCCGGGGTAGATCAGTCCCGACAGGTGCGTGCGGATGTCGCTGAGCGACGCCACGAGTGCGAGGCTCTTCGTCCCACGCAGCCGGACCTCGACCCGATGTGCCACCGCCAGGATGCGTTCGACCTTCACGACCGTGTCGAGCGTGGTGTCGTGGAGCTCCGCACGCACCCTGTCGTGCAGCCTGGTAAAGCCGGCCGCGTCCCAGGCCGGGCCACCCGCCTCGGTGATGAGCTTGTCGACCGCGCAGGTGACGCAGTCCTCCAGGAGGGCCGCCGCGCTGCCGTGCGGGTTGTGGCTCAGCGCGAGCTTGGCCTGGTTGGACAGTCGCGCGTTGACGAGCTTGACCGGTGAGGGGGTGTTGAGCAGCAGCAGCCGCCGGGTGCCCGCCCACATGGCCCGCTGCTGCTCCGCCTCGGTGCCGAAGGCGCGGATCGCGACGCTGTCCCCTTCGTCGGTCAGCGCGGGATAGGACCGTACGGTGGAGGCGCCGGCCCCGGACTCGTGCACCTGCGGCAGGGACCCGAAGTCCCACGTGCGCAGACCCTGCCGCTCGAGCTCGTTCGCCGCCTTGGACAGCGTGGACCGCATCTTGGGCTCGAGCCGCCGCTTGAGCGCGCCGAGGTCCTTGTCCTCGGCGATCCGGCGGCCCCGCTCCCCGACGATCCGGAAGGTCATCCTCAGGTGGTCCGGCACCCGGTCCAGCTGCCAGGACTCGCGGGGCACGGCGACGCCGCCCATCCGGCGCAGTTCGCGCTCGAGCGTGTCGAGCAGCGGTTCCCGGAGGGGCGTGACCCGCTGCAGCACCGCCCGGGCGAAGTTGGGGGCCGGCACGAAACTGCGGCGGATGGCCTTGGGAAGTGATCGGATCAGCGCGGTGACGAGGTCCTCGCGCAGGCCCGGGATCTGCCACTCGAAGCCCTCGGCGGTCACCTGGTTGAGCATCGGCAGCGGGATGTGCACCGTGACCCCGTCGGCGTCCGCCCCGGGCTCGAACTGATAGGTGAGCCGCAGATCGAGCTGGTCATGCCGCCACGTGTCCGGATAGTCCTGTTCGCTGACGTCTCCGGCGGCCTCGTTGACCAGCATCGTCCTCTCGAAGCCGAGGAGATCGGGCCGTTCGCCCCGTGCCGTCTTCCACCAGCTGTCGAAGTGCCGGGCGGACACGACCTCCGCGGGAACGCGCCGGTCGTAGAAGTCGAACAGGGTCTCGTCGTCGACCATGATGTCGCGGCGGCGGGCCCGGTGCTCCAGGTCCTCGACCTCGGCCAGCAGCTTGCGGTTGTCGTGGAAGAACTCGTGGTGGGTCTCCCAGTCGCCCTCGACGAGGGCGTGCCGGATGAACAGCTCCCGCGACACCACCGGGTCGATGCGGCCGTAGTTCACCTTGCGCGAGGCCACGATGGGAACGCCGTAGAGAGTCACCTTCTCATCGGCCATCACGGCACCTTGCGACTTCTCCCAGCGCGGCTCGCTGTAGGTCCGCTTCACCAGGTGCTGGGCGAGGGGCTCCACCCACTCGGGCTCGATCTTGGCGGCGACGCGGCCCCACAGCCGGGAGGTCTCCACCAGTTCGGCGGCCATGACCCAGCGCGGCTGTTTCTTGAAGAGGGCCGAACCGGGGAAGATGCCGAACCGGGCACCGCGCGCGCCTATGTAGTCGCGGGTCTCCGGGTCCCGGAGACCGATGTGGGACAGCAGCCCGGCCAGCAGCGACGCGTGGACCTTCTGCGGATCCGCGGGAGTCGTGTTGAGCGTGAGCCCGAGGTCCTTGGCGACCTGGCGGAGCTGGCCGTAGAGGTCCTGCCACTCCCGTACGCGCAGATAGTGCAGGAACTCGCTCTTGCAGAGCCTGCGGAACTGGTTGGAGGAGAGCGCCCGCTGCTGCTCGCGCAGGTACTGCCAGAGATTGAGATAGGAGAGGAAGTCCGACTCCTTCTCGGCGAAGCGGGCGTGCTGCTGGTCGGCCGCCTGCTGCCGGTCGGAGGGACGCTCGCGCGGGTCCTGGATCGAGAGCGCGGCGGTGATGACCAGGACCTCCTGGAGGCAGCCGCCCCGGTCGGCCTCCAAGACCATGCGGGCCAGCCGCGGGTCCACGGGGAGCCGCGCGAGATCACGGCCGAGCGGGGTCAGGCGCCTGGGGGCGTCAGGGCCGGCCGGCTCCAAGGCGCCGAGCTCGTGCAGCAGGTCGACGCCGTCCTTGATGTTGCGCCGGTCCGGCGGCTCGAGGAACGGGAAGGCTCCGATGTCCCCGAGGCCGAGTGCGGTCATCTGCAGGATCACCGAGGCGAGGTTGGTCCGCAGGATCTCGGGCTCGGTGAACTCGGACCTGCCCTGGAAGTCCTCTTCGGCATAGAGCCGGATGCAGATGCCCTCCGAGGTCCGCCCGCAGCGGCCCTTCCGCTGGTTGGCCGACGCCTGTGAGATGGCCTCGATCGGCAGCCGCTGGACCTTGAGCCGGTGGCTGTAGCGCGAGACCCGGGCCATGCCGGGGTCGATCACGTACTTGATCCCCGGCACGGTGAGCGAGGTCTCGGCCACGTTGGTGGCGAGCACGACCCGGCGTCCCCGGTGCGGCTGGAACACCCGGTGCTGCTCCGCGGTCGACAGCCGTGCGTAGAGGGGCAGCACCTCGACGGCGCCGCGCGGGCCCCCTCGGCTGAAGTGCTTGTCGAGCGCGTCCGCGGTGTCGCGGATCTCCCGTTCACCGCTGAGGAAGACCAGGATGTCCCCGGGCCCTTCGGCCGACAGCTCGTCCACGGCCCCGATGATGGCCTGGACCTGGTCCCGGTCCTCGGCGTCCTCGACCACGGGCCGGTAGCGCACCTCGACCGGATAGGTACGGCCGGACACCTCGATGATCGGCGCGTCGTCGAAGTGCCGGGAGAAGCGCTCCGGGTCGATGGTCGCCGACGTGATGATCACTTTGAGGTCGGGGCGCTTCGGGAGCAGTTGCCTGAGGTAGCCGAGGATGAAGTCGATGTTGAGGCTGCGCTCGTGCGCCTCGTCGATGATCAGAGTGTCGTACTGCCGCAGTTGCCGGTCGTTCTGGATCTCGGCCAGCAGGATGCCGTCGGTCATGACCTTCACGAGCGTCTCTTCGCCCGCCTGCTCGTTGAAGCGGACCTTGTAGCCGACCGCCTCGCCCAACGGCGTCTCGAGCTCCTCCGCGATGCGGTCGGCGACCGTACGGGCGGCGAGCCGGCGCGGCTGGGTGTGCCCGATCAGCCCGTGCACACCCCGGCCCAGCTCGAGGCAGATCTTCGGGAGCTGGGTGGTCTTGCCGGACCCGGTCTCGCCGGCGACGATCACGACCTGGTGGTCGCGGACGGCCGCGAGGATGTCGTCCCTGTTCTGCGAGATCGGGAGGGATTCCGGATAGGTGATCGTCGGGACGCCCGCGCGGCGGCGGGCCACGCGCTGCTCGGCCGTGTCGATGTCCGCGGCGATCCCGGCCGCGATCGCCTCCCGCTTGGAGGGGTCACGGACCTTGCGGGCGCCGTCGATGCGGCGCTGCAGCCGGTGCTGATCGCGGAGCATCAGCTCCGGCAGGCGGGCACGCTCCGCGGCGAACGACTTCACAACCCGCAAGGATAGGCAAGCCGGACCACCACTCGGCACTCATCAAAGGCCGGGCGAACACCGCACCATGGCCCGGCTCATGGCCGGGGTGATCTCCGCGCGGACGGCCGGGGCGAGCGCCCGGCCATGTGCCGTCCGTACGGTCATTCGGTTTTGAGCGCGCAGAGCAACCCGTCACCGATGGGGAGCAGCAGCGGGATCAGCCGCTCGTCCTCGGAGATGAGGCGGCCCACCTCGCGGATGGCCATGGTCTCGGGGTCGTGCCGGGCCGGGTCGGCCACCCGGCCGTGCCACAGGGCGTTGTCGAAGGCGACGACCCCGCCCGGTCGCAGCAGCCGGAGTGCCGCCGTGAGGTAGTCGGGGTATTCCAGCTTGAGGGCGTCGCAGAACACCAGGTCATAGGCGCCGTCGGTCAGCCGGGGGAGCACGTGGAGCGCGCGCCCCACGATCATCCGGGTCCGGGAGGTGGGAAATCCGGCGTCGGCGTAGGCCTGCTTGGCGAGGCGCTGGTGTTCGAGTTCGACGTCCACGCTCGTGAGGACGCCGTCCTTGCGCATCCCGCGCAGCAGCCAGATCCCGGACACGCCGCACCCCGAGCCGATCTCGACGACGGTGCGGGCGTCCAGCATGGCCGCGAGAAACCGCAATGCCGCTCCACCGGCCGGGCCGATCGGCACGGCGCCGACCTCTTCGCCGCGCCGGCGCGCCGTCCGCAGCGGCTCGTCCTCGGGGACGAAGGCCTCGGCGAAGGAGAGGCTCCGATCCAGGCCCTGCCTCTGAACCGCGTCCATGGCTGCCTCCCTGAGAGCAACGAGCCTGCTGCGAAGACCTTATCGCCGCATGGGAACCGTGGCGCGTTCCGCCGCGTTCAATCAACGTCGGTCACAACGCCTCAGCCCAGGCGAGTCCATGTCGTCGCGACGCGCGGTGCAGAGAGGACTACACGGCACCATGGTGGTGACAGCGCTTAGATTCAGTGGAATGGCCGGGGCCGTCCCGCGCCGGGGGGCTGGAGGAACGTTGGGAGACCGCGCTCACGCGCCCGGGGCCGCATGGACGCCTCCGACGTGGGACGAGGTCGTGCGCGAGCATTCCGCCCGGGTCTACCGGCTGGCCTACCGGCTGACCGGTAACCAGCACGACGCCGAGGACCTGACACAGGAGGTCTTCGTCCGGGTGTTCCGGTCGTTGTCCAACTACACGCCGGGCACCTTCGAGGGCTGGCTGCATCGCATCACGACCAACCTCTTCCTGGACATGGCCAGGCGCCGTCAGCGGATCCGGTTCGAGGGACTGGGCGAGGATGCCGCCGACCGGTTGCAGGGCCGCGAGCCCACGCCCGCCCAGGCCTACGACGACCGCAACCTCGACGCCGACGTTCAGTCCGCACTGGACGCCCTGACACCGGAGTACCGTGCGGCCGTGGTGCTGTGCGACATCGAAGGTCTCTCCTACGAGGAGATCGCGACGACTCTGGGGGTCAAGCTCGGGACGGTCCGCAGCCGCATTCACCGGGGACGTGCGCAGCTGAGGGCCGCGCTCGCCCACCGGGCACCGCGAGGCCGGCCGCAGGAGCCCGTGGAGGCCGTTGCAGCAGAGGCGAGATGACGTACAGGGGAGACGTGTGAGCCATCTCGGAAAACGCCTCACGGCACTGGTCGACGGCGAGCTCGGGCACGAGGAGCGTGACCGTGCGCTGGCCCATCTCGCCACCTGCCCGCAGTGCCGATCGGAGGCCGAGGAGCTGCGGCGGCTCAAGAGCCGGCTCCGCTCGCTGCGGAGCGCCGCGCCGACGGGTGAGTTCCTCCTGCGCCTCAACGGACTGGCCGATACCGGCCCCGCCGACCTGGGCGAACGGAGCCACCTGAGCGAGCCGAGCCGTACGAGCGACCTCGGCCGGCCGGGCGGCCTGGACGAACCGGGTGCCCCGGCGGCCGCGGACGGCCCGGGTGGATCGTTCGATCTCATGGCCGCCGTGCCGCCGGCGAGGTCCGGGCTCGCGGGGCCGCCCGCCTCGGGACCGACGCGGACCTGGGGGAGGGGCCGGACGGCGGCGGGCGGACGGCCGCGGGGGCGAGCCGCGGCGGGACCGAAGGCGTTCCGCGGCCGCTATCTCGTCGCCGGCGCGGCCACGCTGGCCGTACTGGGGGTCGGGGCCGTGTCCTTCACGGCCGGAGCCGAGCCCGGCCGGTTGCCCCAGGTTTCCCCGGCCCTGGAAAGATTCGCGGTGGAGCACGCGCTCACGGCCAACGAGATACCGGTCACAGGGACGACCGCGGTGGTCGAACGGCCTGTCAGGCCTTGATCTTCCAGAGTGGAACGTGACCGGACCCGCCGAGCCTTCGAGGGAGAGATGCGCCGCACCAGTCTGATCCCGAGGCCGGGACCGAACGGCGCCGCCCAGGAGGGCCGGCCGCCCGCCCCGGGCGAGCTGTGCGGTTCCTGGGCCGCCGGGGGGCTCACCATCGCGCTGTCCCTGCTGTGGTCGCTCGGCGCCGTCGGTGCGGTCGGCGTGGTCGGCGCGGGGCGGCCGGACAGTGACCCTGAGGCGCTCAGGCTGCTCGGCGGCGCTGCCGGAGCCGCCCGTTCGACCGCCTACGAGGGCGTACAGGTCAGCACGAGCTGGCATGCCGGGCACGCGGCCACGGCGCAGGCCAGGGTGTCACACGTCTTCGGGACCGGGACGTTCGTGCGCGGCAGCTCCATGGACCGGACCGCGGTGACCCGCCGGCCCGGTGCCGTGGAACCGTACGGCGGCCTGGCCGGGTTCACACCGGCCCTGCTGGACCTGCTGACCCGCAACTACTCGGTGGTGCGAGCCAAGGACGGGTCGATCTGCGGCCGCTCGGCTCATGTCGTGGAGGCGCGGCGTCCGGACGGCTCGGCCTCGGGCCGGTTCTGGATCGACAGCGACACCGGCCTGATGCTCTACCGGGAAGTGCTGGACCAGAAGGGCCGGGCGGCCAACATCACCGGCTTCGGCACCCTGCGGGTCCTGCGCTCCGGGAACGACGATACGTCGCCCGGTTCCGCGCCGGCCGCCGCGCCCGCGGGGCGCCCGCTCGCCACCGCGGAGCTGAACGATCTTCGTCACCACGGATGGACCCTGCCACAGAGCCTGCCCGGGAACCTGATCCTGCGCGAAGCGCGACGGACCGGCACGGTCGTGCATCTGAGCTACTCCGACGGCCTGTCGGCCGTGTCGGTGTTCGTCCAGCCCGGCGCTCTCGACGAGCGGCGGTTCGCCCACTGGCACCGCGTGAGCCGCGGCGGCCGGGCGGTGTTCGAGCACGCCGCGCTGCAGCGATGGGCCGTCTGGGCGAGCCGCGGATACGTCTACACGGTCCTCGCGGACTCCCCGGAGGGGACCTCCGACGGCGTGGTGGGCGCGCTCCCTCATGGTTCCCCGGGTTTCTGGGAGCGTCTGGCCCGCGGGTTCGGCCGGCTGAACCCCTTCGGCTGACGGGCCTGTGGGCTCATGGGAGGGTCTCCGTGAGGTCTTACGCTCACCACATGCCGGACCGGGCACGATGGGCTCCTAGGACGACCACCATGCTCGCAAGGAGAGACGGGGATGACGGAAGACAACCGCGGGTCCGTTGGCACACCGTCGCATGAGGAGGACAACCCGGTGCAGCAGGATCCTGACCGGGGCCCGGCCGTGAATCGGGGGTTCGCGCCGCCCGACGCATCCGGCGATGAGCCGCATCTCGCCGCGGCCGACCGGCTGTCGGCCCCCGGCCAGGGACCGGTGGACCCCGGCCGTGGCTTCGGGCAGGCCGGGCCGCCACGGCCGGGTTTCGTGCCCCACAACCAGGACCCGAGCGGGACGCCCCCCTACAACTGGCCCCCACAGCAGCGACCGCCGATGCCGCCTCCGGCGGCCACCCCCTTCGGCGCCCCGCCACCACCAGGCCCCGGGGCGCCTCCGCCCGGGTACGGCGGCCCGGGTGGCGGTGGACCCAACTGGGCCCCCGTCCCTCCCCTCTCGGCTCCGGCGAGACGCGGGCCCGGACTGGGCGTACTGGCCATCGTGGCGCTGGTGGCGGCTCTCGTGGCCGGCGTCGTCGGAGCCGGTGTGGGAGTGATGGCCGGCGGAGGGAACCAGGCCGACGGCCGCAGTGTCGATCTCGGCGGTACGTCCAGCAGCCCGGGCGGCAAGAGCCGGCCGGCCGGCACGGTCGCCGGGGTGGCCCAGCGGCTGCTCCCCAGCGTTGTGATGATCAAGGTGCAGGGCAGCGACGGGCAGAGTGGAGCCGGCACCGGGTTCATCGCCCGGGACGGCTACATCATCACCAACAACCACGTGGTCGCGCCGGCGGCGGGCGGCCGCCTCCAGGTCGTGTTCAACGACCAGAAGACCACCTCGGCCACCGTCGTCGGGCGCGACCCGAGCTCGGATGTCGCGGTCATCAAGCCCGCGACGACCAACGGGCTGCCGGCGCTGCAGCTCGGCAACTCCGACGACATCGCCGTCGGAGACTCGGTCATCGCGATCGGATCGCCTCTCGGGCTGCAGGGTTCGGTCACCACCGGGATCGTGAGCTCGGTCAACCGGGCCGTCCCCACGAACCGCGAGAGCGGCGGCGACGCCTCCGTGCTGAACGCGATCCAGACCGATGCCGCCATCAATCCGGGCAACTCCGGAGGCCCGCTGGTGGACGCCCAGGGCCGGGTGATCGGGATGAACACCGCCATCGCCACGCTCGGCGGTGGGGCAGCGGGCGGCCAGGCCCAGAGCGGCAGCATCGGTCTCGGCTTCGCCATCCCGGTGAACCAGGTCAAGCGGGTGGCCGAGCAGATCATCAACAAGGGCAAGGCCTCGCATGCCAAGATCGGCGCGACGATGGACCTGCAATACCAGGGCACCGGCGTACGCATCTCGGAGAGGACGCAGGCCGGCCAGGTGCCGGTCGCCAAGGGAGGCCCGGCGGAGCGGGCCGGCATGAAGGCCGGCGACATCATCACGGCCTTCGGCGGCAAGCCGGTGGCAGGCCCGACGGACCTCCTCGCGATGATCCGCAGTCACGCGCCGGGAGACAAGGTGAAGATCACCTTCAGGCGCGGCAGCAGTGAGAGCACCGTGGACGTGACCCTGGGCGAGGCGGACTGATGCTCCGCACGGGTTGACCATGGCCGGGGATACGCTGTGGGGGCCGGGCCGTTCGGTCCGGCCCCTTCTGTTCCGTGGAGGATCAGGTGTTCGACGTCGGACTCGGCGAGATGCTGGTTCTAGTCGTGCTCGCCCTGGTCATTTTCGGGGACCGGCTCCCGAAGGCCGCCGGTCAGGCCGGGCGTGCCCTCCGGCAACTGCGGACGCTGGCCAACACGGCGCAGCGCGACCTCAAGGAGGGGCTCGGCCCCGAGTTCGCCGACTTCGAGGTCACGGACCTCCACCCGCGTAACTTCGTCCGCAAGCACCTCTTCGAGGACCTGGACGACGATTTGGCCCGCGACGACCTCACCGACCACTACGAGCCCGCGGCGACCGCGTCCGAACTCGACTACGGCGAGCGTCCTCCGTTCGACCCCGAGGCGACATAGCGTCACGCCAGGCTCCGCGCGGAGGCTCGCGGGTCTCGAGGTGGGGTGTCCCTCGGGAGGCGGGTTCGGGCCCGCGAGGTGACGCCCCCTCAGATCAAGGCGGCCAAAGATCAAGGCGGGCCAAGGCGGATCAAGGGCCCCGGGCCGGGGCCCTTGACGGGGTCAGTGGCGGGTCGGGCTGATGCCGAGCTGGCGGCCGAGGAGGCCGCGGGACCGGCCCGCGAGCTTGTCGGCGATCGTCCGCAGCTCCTTGGCGGCCGGCGCGTCCGGGTCGGACAGGATCAGCGGCACACCGTTGTCGCTACCCTCGCGCAGGCGCAGGTCGATCGGCACCTGGCCGAGCAGCGGCACGCGGGCGCCGAGCGTCTGGGTGAGCGCTTCGGCGACCTGCTCGCCGCCACCGGAACCGAAGATCTCGGTGTGCTCGCCACAGTGCGGGCAGGGCAGGTAGGACATGTTCTCGATGACACCCGCCACCTGCTGGTGGGTCTGGGCGGCGATCGCACCGGCCCGCTCCGCCACCTCGGCGGCGGCCTGCTGGGGGGTCGTGACGACGAGGATCTCGGCGGACGGCAGCAGTTGCGCGACCGAGATGGCGATGTCGCCGGTCCCCGGCGGGAGGTCCATCAGGAGGACGTCGAGGTCGCCCCAGTAGACGTCGGAGAGGAACTGCTGGAGTGCGCGGTGCAGCATCGGCCCACGCCAGACGACCGGGCTGTTGCCCGGGGTGAACATGCCGACCGAGATCACCTTCACGTCATGCGCCGACGGCGGCATGATCATGTCCCCGACCTTGGTCGGGCTGCCGGTGACACCGAGCATGCGGGGCACGGAGTGGCCGTAGATGTCGGCGTCGACGACGCCGACCTTGACGCCGGTCGCGGCGATGGCGACGGCCAGGTTGACGGTGATCGAGGACTTTCCGACACCGCCCTTGCCGCTCGCCACGGCATAGACCTTGGTGAGGGAGTTCGGCTGGGCGAAGGGGATCTCCTTGGCGGACTCGCCGCCGCGGAGCTTCTGCTGCAGTCCCTTGCGCTGTTCGTCGCTCATCACGTCGAGGTCGACGCGGACGGAGGTGACCCCCGGCAGCTTGGAAACGGCTGCCGTGACATCTTTGGTGATCTTGTCGCGGAGCGGGCATCCGGCGACGGTCAGGTAGATGCCCACGAGCACCGTGCCGTCCGGCTGGATGTCAACGCTCTTGACCATGTCGAGGTCGGTGATGGGGCGGCGGATCTCCGGGTCATTGACCGTCGCGAGTGCCGCGGTCACCTGCTCGCTGGTAACTGGGGAGGCCATGTCACCATGGTATGAGCGGAGTGGCCACCCGGCGAATCGCGCCGGGTGAGTCTTGCCATGCCGATAGGGCCCATGGCCACGGGGTTTCGGCCCGGCTCGCCGAAGGACGGCCCCGCGTTCAGGCCCATACCTTTGCCGCGATCTTGCGGTTCGGCGGTGCGGATCAGGGCGGGCAGGCCCCGGTGGGGCTCCGTTCGCCGTCGAGCTCTTTGAGCAGTTGCTGCAGCTCCGAGCGGAGGAAGTCGCGGGTCGCCACCTCGTTGAGCGCCAGGCGCACCCCCGCGATCTCCCGGGTGAGATATTCGGTCTCGGCGGCGTTGCGCTCACTCTGCGTGCGGTCCCGTTCGTACTGCACCCGGTCCCGGTCACCTTGCCGGTTCTGAGCCAGCAGGATCAGGGGGGCGGCGTAGGAGGCCTGCAGGGACAGCATCAGTGTCAGGAAGATGAAGGGAAACGGGTCGAATCGGTAGTGCCCCGGCGCCAGGCTGTTCCAGCCCATCCAGACCACGACGAAAACGGTCATGTAGACCAGAAATCGCGCGGTGCCGAGGAAGCGCGCGAACTGCTCGGACAGCCGGCCGAACGACTCCGGGTCGTAGTGCGGGCGGGGCAGCATCGTCCGGCGGACCTCGATCGGCTGATCCAGCCGTGCCTTCATGATTAGCTCCGTACGGCCTCTTCTTCGGGGTCGGTGGGCTCATCGGGGCCCGCCTCCATGATCTGCTCCCGCCAGTCCTCCGGCAGCAGGTGATCAAGGACGTCGTCCACGGTGACGGCGCCGAGCAACTGGCCGCTCTCGTTGACGATCGCCACGGCCACCAGGTTGTAGGTCGCGAGATGGATCGCCACGGTCTCCAGCGGCGCGTCCGGTCGCAGTGGCTTCAGCTCGGGATCCACGAAGCCACTGACCAGCGCGGACGGCGGTTCCCGTAGGAGCCGCTGGAAGTGCACCATGCCCAGGTAACGGCCGGTGGGGGTCTCCACCGGCGGCCGGCACACGTACACGTGCGCGGCCTCCGCGGGGTTGAGGTCCGGGTTGCGGATCTGCGCGAGCGCCTCGGCCACGGTGGCGTCAGGAGGCACGGTCACCGGCTCGGTGGTCATCATGCCGCCCGCCGTTTCCTCCGGATACGACAGCAGCCGGCGCACCGGCGCGGCCTCCTTGGGCTCCATCAGGGCGAGCAGCCGTTCCCGCTGTTCGGCGGGCAGTTCCCCGAGCAGGTCCGCGGCGTCGTCGGGGTCCATCTCGTCGAGTACGTCCCCGGCCCGCTCCGGGTCGAGCGTGCCGACGAGCTCGACCTGGTCCCCTCTGGGCAGCTCCTCCACCACGTCGGCGAGCCGCCGGTCGTCGAGGGCCGCCGCGACCTCGGCACGCCGCTTCGCGGGGAGCTCGTGGATGACGTTGGCCAGGTCGGCCGCCTTCATCCGCTCGAAGGAGGCGATGAGGTTCTTCGCCCCCTGATCCTCCTGCTCGGAGGTCAGGCCGCGCACCGCGGTCCAGTCGACGACGAATGTCTCTCCCCGGCGGCGCAGGCCCAGCCTGCTCCGGCGCCCCCGGTCACCCCGGTCGCCGCGCTGGACGGCCACCTTGGTGATGAGCCAGTCGCCGGTACGGGTCCGTTCCATCGCGACGTCGACCACGGAGGCCTTCTCGCCGGTCTCGACCAGCTCGACCGTACGGTCGAGCATCTCGGCCACCACCAATGTCTCCGAGCCCCGCTGCTGGAACCTCCGCATGTTCAGGCGCCCGTCGAAAATGATCGCGTCCGCCTCGATGTTCGTCACCCGCGTGATCGGCAGGAAGACGGGACGCCGCGGCTGCACCTCGACGACGAACCCGAGGACACGCGGCGGCTTGGGACTGGGGCGCAATGCCACCACGACGTCGCGGACCCGCCCCACCTGATCGCCGGCCGGGTCGAAGACGGCCACTCCGGGGAGCCGGGCGATGAACACCCGTGCCGGGAATCCGGTCATGGCATCGAGGTTACCTATGATCGTGCAGCTCAGCCGAACGTGAGCATGCCCGCCGGCGCCAGGTCCCGGCGGATGTCACATCGGCCCGGCCTTTCCCGTCGTGCATGTGAAGTCGTACCCGCGTGGCCGCGCGGGGTGTCGTTCACGCGACGTCTCCATGTGAGGTCCATACGGACGGAGGGCGGACAGATGGCCGATGTTTCCCCGGATCCACTTCGTACGCTGTCGTACCGGCTCGCGCGGTGGTTCACTCGACGCAGGTTCGGCGCCGTGCCGGACCCGGGACGCGCGGCGGGGCGACGATGAGCGGGAGCGGGCCGGAGGAGGCCTTCGAACGGCACCGGAACCTGTTGTTCGCGGTGGCCTACAGGATGCTCGGCACCGTCGCGGACTCCGAGGACGTGGTCCAGGACGTCTGGCTGAAGTGGTCGGCCGCCGATCGGCGCGGGGTCGAGGACCCGAAGGCCTATCTCGTGCGGATCGCGACGAATCTCGCGGTGGACCGGCTGCGGTCGGCCCGGGCGCAGCGGGAGACCTACGTGGGGCCCTGGCTCCCGGAGCCCCTGCTCACCACCCCCGACGTGGCCGAGGAGGTCGAGCTCGCCGAATCGGTGTCGATGGCGATGCTGGTCGTGCTGGAGACCCTGAGTCCCCTGGAGCGCGCCGTCTTCGTGCTCCGGGAGGTCTTCGGCTTGCCGCATGGGGAGATAGCCGAGGCCCTCGGCAGATCGGAGGCGTCCGTGCGCCAGCTCGGTCACCGGGCGCGCGAGCACGTCCAGGCCCGCCGTCCCCGATTCGACGCGGGGCCGGACGAGCGCCGCCGGGTCACGGACCGGTTCTTCGCGGCGGCCCTGGGCGGTGATCTCAACGAGCTGATGGAGGTCCTCGCGCCGGACGTCACACTCTGGACCGATGGCGGCGGCAAGGTCCGCGCGGCGCTCCGTACGATCAGCGGCGCCGGCAAGGTGGCGCGCTGGCTGGCGGCCGTGGCCGACGGCAGGCCCTACGCCGGGGTCCACCCGCGGGACATGTGGATGGACCCCGCCTGGATCAACGGGGTCCCGGGCCTCGTGATCCAAGGCCCGGCCGGGCCGGTCGGGATCCTTACGGTGGACATCGCCCCGGACGGCCGCATCGCGGCGATCCAGTTCGTCGCCAATCCGGACAAGCTGCGGACCGTGGCCGGGGGCCGGGAGTTCACCATCTGAGCGCGGACATCTGCGAGATCACGGCTGTTCAGCGGTCGGCGCGGCGGCGTTTCCCGCCGACCATGAAGGGGCCCTTGGCCGCGGTCGAGGCCGGCGTCGGCACCGGCCGTACGGCGGCGTAGTCATCGCGCTGGCGGCCCGGTGCCTCGGAGGCCTCACCGGCCGGGGTCAGCCGCATCACGTAGGACTCACGGGCCCAGAGCTCCGTCTGGCCGTCATGGGTGGCGGCGTTGAGCCGGTCCTTCGCCAGGAGCGGCACCACGGTGTCCCACAACTCCGTGCCGGGCTCGACCTCGCTCACGGCGGCGGTGAAGGTGACCAGGTGCCCGCCCTTGTCCTTGCTGCGGACGATCACGGTCACGTGGTCGGCCTCGGGCAGACCGGGCAACGGCTGTTCGCCCTCCCCGCCGGTCAGGACATAGGCGGACCCCTCGTGCCACAGATGCCAGGCGGCCCGCGGCTGGGGCAGATCGGGCAACGCGATCCATATCAGCCCCGACTTCTTCGCGGCCTCCTCGATCAGAGCCGCGTCCAGGTCGCTCATACCGGCAGCGTCTCACAGCCCCCGGTCTTCCGCCGACCCACCGCGGGTCCACGGGCCGTCCACGGCGGTGGATAGCATCCGGGCCGTAACCGAGTGAAAGGCCGGTCGATGCGCTCTCGTCGTTCAACGCTGGCGGTGCCGGGCAGCAACCCGCGCTTCATCGAGAAGGCACAGGGCCTCCCCGCCGACGAGATCTTCCTTGACCTCGAGGACGCGGTGGCGCCGGCGGCCAAGGAGGACGCCCGCCGCAGCGTCGTCGCCGCCCTCAACGAGGGCGACTGGTCCGGAAGGGTACGGGTCGTCCGCGTCAACGACCTCACCACCCAGTGGACCTACCGGGACGTCATCGACGTCGTGGAGGGCGCGGGAGCCAACCTCGACTGCATCATGCTGCCCAAGGTCCGTGACGCCGCCGACGTTCAGTGGCTCGACCGGCTGCTCACCCAGATCGAACGGAGCATGGGCTACGAGGTCGGCCGCATCGGCATCGAGGCGCAGATCGAGGACGCGCGCGGACTCACCCGGGTCGACTCGATCGCGGCGGCCTCCGAGCGGCTCGAGACGCTGGTCTTCGGGCCCGGCGACTTCATGGCCTCGATCAATATGAAGACCCTCGTCGTGGGGGAGCAGCCGCCGGGCTATACCGAGGGCGACGCTTATCACTACGTGCTCATGCGGATTCTCATGGCGGCCCGCGCCCATGACCTCCAAGCCATCGACGGGCCGTACTTCAATGTCCGGGACATCGACGCCTTCACCCGGGTCGCACGCCGCTCCGCGGCCCTGGGTTTCGACGGCAAATGGGTGTTGCACCCCGCTCAGATCGAGGCGGCCAATGAGGTCTATTCCCCGGATCAGGACGATTACGACCACGCCGAACTGATTCTGGACGCCTATGAGCACTACACGACCGTGGAGATCCGCGGCGCGGCGATGCTCGGCGACGAGATGATCGACGAGGCGTCCCGCAAGATGGCCCTGGTTATTGCCGCCAAAGGCCGCGCAGCAGGACTAAAGCGGACTAAATCCTTCAAGCCGTCCATCTAATGCCTTACCGGGACATTAGCTAATATCTCATATCGTGCCAGGTATGAAGACGCCCGATCGACCGGGCGAGGGCTGGGCTCTGCCCGACCCTGGTCTGACGCCGTCTCCCGATGTTCCTCCGCCGTCCGCCGACTCCCCCTCCCATCCCGCGATGCCGCCGCCGGCTCCGGCCGTGCGGCCGTACGAGGGATATGAGGGGTATGAGGCCGCTCCGTCGTACGGCCCGCCGCCACGGAACCATCCGCCGTCGCCGCACGGCCATCCGGCAGGGCCCTACATCCCGTACGACCCGTACGGCCCCAACCCGTCGTTCCAGGGCCAGGGGACGGACGGATTCCCTGGGTGGCCCGTGCCGTACGGCCACGCGGCAGGGCCGGTGCCACCACGGCCGGCCAGGGCGCCATGGGCCGTGCCCGCCGGGCCCGGCACGCCTTTCCACCGGCTGGCCCGCACGCCGCTGCACCGCTGGTGGCGTCCGCTGGCCGGGACGCTCTTCGCCGTGGCCCTCGGTCTGGTGGCCATGGTCGCCGTCATGCTCTTGTCGATGGTGATCGCCATGCTCCTCGGCGAGGACCCGCTCGCCAATGCCAAGAGCGATCAGATCTTCACGAGCCCGATCGTCGACCTCGGCATGCAGCTCGTCTCGCTGGGCGTCCTGACGCCGATCGTTCTCCTGGCGGCCTGGCTGCTGCAGCGCCGTCCCGCCGGATCACTGTCCTCGGTCGAGGGCCGGCTCCGGGGACGCTGGCTCATCGCCTGTGCGGGGCTCGCCGTCGCGGCGTGTCTCCTGTCGTACGTGGCGTCCTGGGGCGCCTTCTCCGTCACCGGCGCCGAGGATACCGGGCAGGCGGGCTGGGCGGGCTGGACGGCGTTCCTGCCGACCGCCGCGATGATCCTGCTCCTCGTGCCCTTCCAGGCGGCGGCGGAGGAGTACGTCTTCCGCGGCTGGCTGCTCCAGGCGATCGCGTCATGCACGTTCGAGACCCGGACCGGGCGGGTCGGGCGGACGGCGAGCGTCCTGTTCCGGACCCCGTGGCCGGCCATCGTCATCAGTGCGCTGCTCTTCGCCGCCGGTCACGCCTACAAGGGCTGGGCGCTGCTGGACGTCTTCCTGTTCGGGATCGCGGCGGGCTGGCTCGCCGTGCGGACCGGCGGGCTCGAGGCGTCGATCACGCTGCACGTCGTGAACAATCTGGGGGCCTTCATGGTTCCGGCGGCCACAGGGGAGCTGGGCAACGCCCTGCGGGTCACCGAGGTGCCATGGCAGGCGATCGTGGGCACGATCGTGCAGCTCGTGGCCTTCGCCGTCCTGGTGCTGCTCTCGGCCCGGCGCCGGCGCCTGCGGAGAGTCAGCGAGGGCGCCTCGCCACGGCCGGGACCGGTGGAGGCGCGGGCCCCGCTGCCGGTCGCCGGGCCGATCCCCGGGGCTCTTTAACCGCCTCGCCCCCAGACCAGAATCTGGTTCTGGTCTTGGTGGAGGGAGCGCTCAGTGGGTCGTCTCGCGCGAACGGAAGGGCTGACCGACGTTCAGCTGGAGATGCTGGCGACGGTCCGGGACTTCGTGGACAAGGAGATCCTTCCGGTCGCGACCTCGCGCGAGGCTGGATGAGCGTCTCCGGGATCATCAACACGCACTTGATCGTGGCCTGGATGATCCTGCAGCACGGCACGCCGGGGCATGACGACCTTCCTGGTCGACAAGGAGCCGGGGTTCGGTGAGGTGGAGCCCGGCCTCACCGTGCCCGGCAAGATCGAGAAGATGGGTTACAAGGGCGTCGACACGACCGAGCTGATCTTCGACGGACACCGCATCGGTGCGGACCAGATCCTCGGCGGTGAACCCGGCCGGGGCTTCTACCAGATGATGGACGGCGTCGAGGTCGGCCGCGTCAACGTGGCCGCGCGCGGCTGCGGCGTGGCGCTGCGGGCCTTCGAGCTCGCGGTGTCGTACGCCCAGCGACGCGAGACCTTCGGCAAGCGGATCGCCGATCACCAGGCCGTGCGGTTCCGGCTCGCCGAGATGGCGACCAAGGTCGAGGCGGCGCACCAGATGATGGTCATGGCGGCCCGCGCAAGGACGGCGGGGCGCGTAACGACCTCGAGGCGGGGATGGCGAAATACCTCGCCAGCGAATACTGCAAGGAGGTCGCCGAGGACGCCTTCCGGATCCACGGCGGCTACGCCTACTCCAAGGAGTACGAGATCGAGCGGCTCTATCACGAGGCGCCGATGCTGCTGATCGGGGAGGGCACCGCGGACATCCAGAAGATGATCATCGGCCGCCGTCTGCTGGAGGAGTACGGGCTCTGACCGCGTGGCCGACGATTCACAGGGGCGGGGTGAAGGCCTGTCCCTTGCCGAGGAGGGCGTCGACGGCCGTGACGGCCGTGGCGAGGCGGTCATCATGTGTCCCGGTCACGATGATGTGCGCGAGGTCGCGCCTCTCCAGCTCCTCACGGAACCGGGCCGACATCCCCTCCCGGATCGACTCGCCGTCGCGCCACCCGTCCTGCTCGAACGGCACCCCGGCCGGGTCGGTCAGGATCCACAGATGATGATGGGACCCGGCGTGGAGACGTTCGACCTCCGGGGCGGGGGAGCCCAGGTAGCGCTCGTGCCAGAGCGTGGTGGCGAAGGCGTCGGTGTCGCAGAACAACACGGGTGAGCCGGAGCGCGCGGCGGCGTCCTCGAGCGCCAGCTGCCGTTCGGCGATCAAGGTGAACTCCCCGGAGGCCCACGAGAGATCGCCGATCCACGTCGAGGGATCCCGCCGCCGGGCCACCGCGAGCTTCTCCTCGCAGTAGGTCCGGCCGTACTCCGGCACCCAGCGCGTCGCCGCCCAGGGCCCGCCCCGTGCCCCGTAATGGGCCGCCAGCGCCCGGGTCAGGGTGGTGGTGCCCGACGACTCCGCCCCCACGACGACGACGCGCCGCGCCAGGTAGGCCCGTACGGCCGGTGACAGCCACTCCCAGCACGCGGCCGGGTCCCCCCGTACGGCCGTGCCGCTCACCGGGAACCGGCGCCGGGGCGGGTCCACCGGGACGTGGGCGGCGGAGAAGCGGCGGGCCAGCTCGGCGCCGTAGTCCTCGGAGGTGAACACCGCGTCCACCGCCGGGAGGGCGAGGCCGCCGACGCCGGTTCCCGAGGCCGCGGCGAGGCCCGAGCGGAAGGCCTCCACGTGGCCCTCCCAGATCTCGTCGGACCCGTAGTCGATCTCGATGTCGTCGACGACCGGGACGATCTCGACGTGCGGCTGTGGATGCCGCTCCCGGAGCCAGGCGGTCCGGAGGACGATCGGGATGCTCTCCGCGGTCGAGCCCGCGGCGACCACGGTGAGGCGGGCACAGGCGGCCGCCGCGGTGTCGATCAGATGGTGGTGGCCGGCGTGCGGCGGATAGAACTTGCCGACGACGAGGCCGTGGCGGTACATCACAGGGCGGCCGGCACCGGTGTGGCGGCCTGCCGCACCCGCCGGTCACTCCGCCAGGCGACGAGACCGGCGACGCACAGGGCCAGGAACACGACGTAGAGGCCGCTGGTCAGATAGAGCTTCTTGTAGGCGTACAGCGGGATGTAGACCAGGTCCGCGGCGATCCACAACCACCAGGATTCCAGCAGCTTGCGGGACTGTCCGTAGGTGGCGGCGAGCGAGATCGTGGTGGTGAGCGCGTCCCAGAAGGGCACGTTCGAGTCCGTCCAGGTGCTGAGGGCCCAGGTCAGGACGGCGGTCACCACGACCCCGGCGGCCACGAGCACGGCCCACTCCCCCCGACCGGTGTGCCGCGTCACCAGCGTTGTACGGCCGCGCCCGCCGTAGAGCCACTGCCTCCAGCCGTACACCTGCAGGGCGACGTAGACCACCTGCAGCCCGGCGTCGGCGTACAGCCCGCCGTCGAAGAAGATCAGGCCGAGCAGGATCACGTTGGCCACGCCGATCGGCCAGTTCAGGATGTTCTGCCGCACGACCAGCCAGACGTTCACCGCTCCGGTGACGAAGCCGAGCACCTCGGCCCACGATGTGGGCGTGCCGCCGAGGGAGAAGGCGGTCCCCAGCAGAGGTCCCAGGAGGTCGTGCAGCGACATGGAGGCTCCCCGCGATGACAAAGGGTCGAGGGGACGCTAACAGGTCATCCCGCCCTCTTCCGGCCACACCGACGTGTCACGGTGCGAACCGGTCGCAAGCCGTGAGAACGCTCCAGTCCGTGAGGGCCTCCAGCAACCCGGAGGTGGTGGGGAGCGCGCGCAGCGCCGCGGGGGTCACCCAGCGGGCCTCCGCCGCGTCGTCTCCGGCGCGCAGGACCCCGCCGGTGACCGTGGCGGCGTAGTCCCGGAGGTCATAGACCTGGCCGCCGGGTCCGGGCAGGTCCAGGGCGCCGACCAACCGTCCGGCCGTGGCCTCGAGGCCGGTCTCCTCGCGGAGCTCCCGCAGGACCGCCGTGTGGTCGTCCTCACCGGGCTCGGCCCGGCCGCCGGGCAGCGACCACAGCCCCAGCCCCGGGGGCCGGCCGCGGAGCACCACCAGCAGCCGCCCGGAATCGTCCACGACCACGGCTCCCACGCAGCGCACCCGCATGTCCCCATTGTCCGGGAGACCGAGATCATCTGGGAGGCCGAGGACCTTGCGCCGGCGATCGACGGGGGCATTCAGTCCGCGTCTTAGCTGAAACAGGACTGGTGAAACAGGACTGGTGAAACAGGACTAAAAATGCACATCTACCATGAGGTGTGCGTATTGATCTCCATAGTCATAGCAATGCCTCGGACGGCACACATCCGCCCGCCGAGGTCGTACGGCGTGCCGCCGGCGCCGGCCTGGACGTCCTCGCGCTGACCGACCACGACACCGTCGCGGGCTGGGCCGAGGCCGAGCATGCGGCGCGGGAGCTGCCGCTGACGCTCGTCCCGGGCATCGAACTGTCGTGCCGGCGGGAGCGAGCCTCCACCGGTTCCCCCGTCCCGGCGGGCCCCGGCCGTGCGGAGGGCTCCGGAGGCCCGGTGGCTCCGGACCGTCCGGTGGACGGCGTGCACATGCTCGGTTACCTCTTCGATCCCGGGGAGCCGGCGCTGGCCGCCGAACGGGCCCGGATCCGCGACGACCGGATCCATCGGGCCCGGGCCATGGTCCGGCGCCTCCAGGAGCTCGGCGCGGACGTCAGCTGGCCACAGGTACGGCGCATCGCCGGCGGGGGGGTCGTGGGACGGCCGCACGTCGCCCGGGCGATGGTCGAGGCGGGTGTGGTGACGGCGATGGACGAGGCGTTCACCGCGGACTGGATCGGCGCCGGCGGGCGGGCGCATGTCGGCCGCTACGCCCTCGACCCGGTACGGGCGGTGTCGCTGGTGCGCGACGCCGGAGGGGTCTGCGTGCTCGCGCACCCACGGGCGAGGAACCGTGGCTACACGATCGAGGACGAGCTCATCGAGGAGCTCGCCGCGGCCGGGCTCGCCGGCCTCGAGGTCGACCACCCCGACCACGAGGCTGCGGATCGCGCGGCGCTGCGGGACCTCGCCGGTGCGCTCGGGCTGCTGACCACCGGATCGAGCGACGACCACGGAGACTCCACCGGGCACCGGCTCGGCTGCGAGACCACGTCCCCCGCGGCCTATGAGGCGCTGGTCGCGGGTGTGCGGGCCGCATGAGCGAGTTCTTCGACGCCAGGCTCTTCGGCGAGGCCTTCATCACCCTGTTCGTCATCATCGACCCACCGGGCATCGTTCCCGTCTTCCTCGCCCTCACCCGGGGATATCCGGGCAAGGAGCGTAAGCGGCTGGCCTGGCAGGCCGCTGTCGTGGCGTTCGGGGTCATCGTGGGCTTCGCCGTGTTCGGGCAGACGCTGCTGAGCTATCTCGGCATCTCGGTCCCCGCGCTGATGCTCGCCGGCGGGCTTCTGCTGCTGCTCGTCGCACTGGAGCTGCTGACCGGCAAGGCGGCCCCGCCAGGTGAGGTGCCGCGCGGCAACGCCAACGTGGCCATGGTGCCGCTCGGCACGCCCCTGCTGGCCGGACCGGGCTCGATCGTGGCGACGATCGTGTTCGTCCAGCGGGCCGACCACCTGAACCAGATCATCGCGCTGTCCCTCGCCATCGTGGCCGTGCACCTGATCCTGTGGCTCGTGATGCGGTTCTCCCCTGCGATCATGAAGGTGATCAAGGAGAACGGCGTCGAGCTGGTCACCCGCATCGCGGGGCTGCTCCTCGCCGCCATCGCGGTGCAACTGTGCGCCGACGCGGTCCGGGACTTCGTCAACGCGGGCTGAGGAGGGCCGCGGATCCGGCGGTTCTGTGATCATCCTCGGCCGGTAGCCTCCGTCCGGAGGCGAAGCCGCCGTGGGGCCGATAGGCTGCTAATCGTGGACGCGCGTATCGAACAGGTCGTCTCGGCGGGCAAATGCACCGTCGAGGACACCGAATATGACGTCGAGAACAACACATGGATCGTCGGAGACGACGACGCCGTGATCGTGATCGACCCCGCCCATGACGCCGAGGCCATCCTGAAGGCGGTGGCCGGCCGGGAGGTCATGGCCGTCATCTGCACCGATGGCTACGACGCCCACCTCAACACGGTGCTCGAGGTGGCCGCGGCCGGCGAGGACGACGAGGAGGACTGGGCCCCCATCGCGCTGCACCGTGCCGACCGGATGCTGTGGCGCGACTACTTCCGCCTGCTGGCCCGAGAGGCCGAGGGCGAGGAGGACACCGGGTTCCTCAAGGACCAGGAGCCGGACATCTACCTCGAGGACGGTGGGGTCTTCGAGATCGCGGACGTCCAGCTCGACGTGATTCATACTCCGGGGCACAGCCCGGGAAGCATCTGCCTCTTCAGCGAGCAGCTCGGCGTGCTCTTCACCGGCGACACCCTGCACCGCGGCAAGCCGGGTCAGGTCGGGGACGTCTACCCGGAGCTCAGGAAGCAGCTCAACTCGATCGGATCGCTGCTGGCGCCGCTGGACAAGGACATCCGGGTGTTGCCTGGCCAGGGCGAGGAGACCACGGCCGGGGACGAGGACGCCCGGTGGGAGAGCTGGTTCGCCCTCACCCAGGAGTCCGACGGCTGATCCGCCCGGCTTTTCATGATCTTGCGGGTGTTCGCGTGAACACCTGCAAGATCACGTTTTTTTCGGGGGGAGGCGTGCGGGATGGCCGAACAGCTGGGCTTTGACGGGATGCCGCAGAGGCTCTATCCGTGCACGCCGACGCGGCTGAACAGCTGGCTGGACTGTCCCCGGCGCTACCGGATGAGCTATCTCGACCGGCCCACCCCACAGAAGGGCCCGCCATGGGCGCACAACAGCCTCGGCGCCAGCGTGCACAACGCGCTGGCCGCCTGGTGGCGCCTGCCGCGCCACGAGCGCACGGCGGAGATGGCCGGGACGCTGCTGCTGCGGGGCTGGCTGACCGACGGCTTCCGTGACGCCGAGCAGGCCGGCCGCTGGCGGGAGCGGGCCCGCGAGATGGTCGAGCGCTACGTCGCCGATCTCGATCCGGGCGACGAGCCCGTCGGGGTCGAGCGGACCGTGGCGACCCGTACGGACCGCATCGCCCTCTCCGGCCGGATCGACCGGCTCGACGCCCGGGGACCCGAGCTCGTCGTGGTGGACTACAAGACCGGTCGCCGCGTGCTCACGGCCGATGACGCCCGTACCTCCCTGGCCCTGGCCCTCTACGCGCTCGCCGCGTCACGGGTACTGCGGCGTCCGTGCCATACCGTCGAGCTGCATCACCTGCCGACCGGTCAGACCGGGATCTGGGAGCACACCGACGAGTCACTGCGGCGGCACCTCCAGCGGGCGGAGCAGATCGCCGCGGAGGCGGCCGAGGCCGACGAGGCCTTCAAGTCCGGTCTCCCGCAGGAGCGGGTCGACGAGGTCTTCCCGCCGCGTCCCGGCGCGCTGTGCGCCTGGTGCGACTACGTACGGCACTGCCCGGAGGGCCGGCAGGCAGTGGCGTCGCCCAAGGATTCGTGGGCCGCCCTCGGCGACGACGGAGGCTGAGCGCTCCGGCCCCGCGCCAGCCGGTGGCCCAGGCGCTGTCCCGGTGCTTCGACATAGCGGTGGGCGGCCCGGCTCACCGGCACGAGCACGAGCAGGAACGCGAGCTCCAGCAGCGGAGCGTCCCGCTGCCGGCGCCCGATGGTCACGTCGGTCACCATGAGCAACACCGGATGCAGCAGATAGACGGAGTAGCTCACCACTCCCAGCCCGGACAGCCACCGCGGCACCCGTCGATGGCGCAGTGCCATGCCGACTCCGAACGTGACCCCGGCCAGTACGGTGGCGGCGCACCACGCGAGCCTGGTCGTCTCCCCGGGCTCCATGTGCCAGAGGGCGCCGCCGAGAGCACAGGCCGGCACGATCAGGGCGACGAGCCAGGCCGTGAGCGGCCGGATCTGCCGGTGCTCGGCCCGGTAGACCACGGTCCCGGTGAACATCACCGCCAAGATCAGGATGCCTTCCCACGGTCCGACCCTGCCGTTGACGGTGACGAGCAGGAGCGCGAGCATTCCCCCGAGCACGGCGCCACCGACCCTGGGGACCGAACGACGGGTGACGGCACAGCCGATGGCGACCGCCATGAGCCCGGGGGCGAGCCAGGCCACGAGATCGGTGCCGAGCGCGCGTGACAGCGCGGCCGCCGGAAGCACGCCGCCGAGGGCCACACCGGCCAGTGCGAGTCCTATGGCGATGCCCGCGGACCGGCGATGGAGTCCCACCACGAACAGCGCGACCGCGAGCAGGTAGAACGCCATCTCATACGAGAGCGTCCAGAGGACGTTGAGGACGTTGGGCGTGGCCAGCAGGTCCTGGAGCATCGAGCCGTGGGCGAGGACCGCCCCGGCCGTGCCCTGGCGGTGCAGCTCCCCCCGCAGAGGCTTCAGGCCGGTGAGGGCGAGCAGGACCACCGTGGTCGAGGCGACCAGCCACAGCGGATAGATCCGGAAGAGCCGCCCGATCCAGAACCTCCGCACGTCCCTCCCGCGCTCCAGGGAGGCCGGAATGATGTAGCCGCTGACCAGGAAGAAGACCAGGACGCCATAGGTGCCCGGATCGAACCACTGCAGCGTCGCCCGGCGGAGGCCCGGCATGAAGTGGTAGGTCGAATGGTGCATGGCGACGAGGAGCGCGGCGATCCCGCGGAGCGCGTCGAGCCAGGCCAGCCTGGCCGTCCGCGACGGTGCGGCGGCCGGTGCCGGCGGTGATGGTGCCAGGGCGGCGGGGGGCATCGCGTCACCCTATAGCGAGGCTGTTCCGGACCGGTGGAGAGCGGCGGCGGTACGGGTGGCCGGGTCGCCCGCGATGGCCCGTCACCTCGGGGTCAGTGCCGCCCCTTGCAGAGGGACCGCGGGGCCGGGGTCACCCTCACGTCGTCGATGACCGGGCCGTAGCCGCTGCCGGTCGTGCTCGTGAAGCTCAGCGTGGCACTGGAGCTCAGCGACCGGAAGTTGAAGCTCTGACGGACATAGCCCATATCGGCCCGGGTCCTGCCGGTGGTGTCGAAGCTGAAGGGCCGCTGCCTGGGCTTCAGCGGAAAACCGCCGGGCATTCTCTGGGCGATCTGTACGTGGCCGGTCTTGACCGCGGGTTTACCGTCCACGTTTCCGGCCAGGGCGTAGCCGACCGTGTAGCACGCCGCGAACACGGTGGGGAAGGACTGTTTCACGGTGCCGGGGACGCCGCCCTCGAGGTCCAGGGACTGGTGGCCTTCCGCGTGCTGCCAGAAACCGGCGCCCCCCAGGTCGACGTCTCCCGCGGTGACCTTCCAGGGACCCATGTCGCCCTTCCCGTACCGCACGAACGTGCCGGTCGAGGGCACCACCGGAGCCTCGAATCCGCCGTCGAACCCCGGCGGGGGAACGATCCGCGCCCGCGCGGCGGCCGGTGGGGCCGAGACCGCCAACGTCACGGCGCAGGCCGCGGGGACCGCGGCGATCAGCTTGGGCAGGCGAAGGGTCCGGGAGCGGCGAACGGCCATGATGGTCCTTCCGGTCGTGTGCCATCCGGCTCGCGGTGAGGACGGGGCGGCCGTCGGGACGTCCGTTCCGGAGGGCGAGCGCGGATGATCTGCGCACTGTAGGTGATCGTCATGCGACCTTAAGTGATCGCGATCCGCGTCACGGTCACCGTGAAGAACAGGAGTGTCCGCCCGTCGCACTCCCAGACTGACCGGCATCGGTCACACCGGACGGCCCGTAACCGGCCGGGCGGGTGCGGCGCTGATCGGCTGTGTCGGCCCACGGGAACGGCCCACGGGAACGGCCCGCTGGAACGGCCCGCTGGATCGGGCCATTGGATCGGCAGAGGGCCGGTGGGTCAGCGGGCGTTGCGCTCCGCCGCGTTCCAGAACCCGGTCAGCGCACTCGCGGTGGTCTCGGGGGCGTCGACGGCCGGAGAATGCGCGGCGCCGGGGAGGACGATCTTGACTGCGTCGAGCCGGTCGGCCATCGCCGCCTGGAGGTCCGGCGACCACGCGTCATCGTCCTCGCCGTAGAGCACGAGGACGGGGAGTGTCGCTTCACCGGTGACCTTGGCGAGCTCGTCGACACGGTCCCCGGAGGACAGGATCTCCTGTGCCATGCCGATGAGCCCGGGTGCGGAGTTCTTGAGCATACGGTCCCGCAGGAAGGCGATGACCTCGTCCGGCACGCCCTTCGCTACGGCCTCCGGGCCGATTTTGAGCGCCCAGATCTGCTCCATGCCGAGCTCGGGCAGTGCCTCCTGGAGCGCTCTGGCGCTCTGGGCCGATCTGCCGGTGATGGCCGCCGGCCCGGAACTCATGAGCGTGAGGGAGGCCAGCCGGGCCGGCTCGGACAGGGCGGCCTCACGGCACACCAGCCCCCCGAAGGAGTGCCCGACGAGGTGGACCGGGTCCGGGCCGAGCACGTCCAGCAGGCTGTTGACGTCGGCTCCCAGCGCCCCGCAGGTGTAGGCCGCCGGGTCGTCGGGACCGGGCGTCTCGTACTGCCCGCGCATGTCGACGGCCACCACCCGGCGGCGTCCCGCCTGGGCCAGCGTGTGCATGATCGCAATGAAGTCCTCTTTGCTGCCCGTGTAGCCGGGGACCAGCAGGGCCGGGTCGCGCTCGGGCAGACCTGAGCCGGGAAGCGCCTCGAGCGCGGCGAACGTGCCACGGGTGGTCTCGATGTCCATCCGCCGCACGTCAGGGGGCAGTTCGAGGAAGCGGGGCGTACTCACGATGCTCCACCCTACCGAGAGTCACGACCACTGACACCGGTCACGTGGCCTCGCTGGTAGCTTCCCCTCCATGAGCGCGATCTCCGCACATCGCACGGATGCCGTCGGCGCCGGTTTCTTCGAGACCGCGGCATCCAGCGGCGCCGAGTACGTGGAGATGGACGTACGGCGGACCGGGGACGGTGAGATCGTCGTGCGGCACGACCGCGACGTCGACGGAACGGTCCTGGCGGAGGCGACCTACGCCGAGGTGTGCGCCGCCGCCGGAGGCCGGGTGCCACGTGTCCGCGAGGCGATGGAGACTCTCGCGGGGCGTGCGCGCGGCCACCTCGACCTCAAGGAGCCGGGCATGGAACTCGAGGTCGTCGCCCTCGCGGAGGAGATCCTCGGACCGGGCAACTATGTGGTGAGCACGAGGTACGCGGCCTCCATCGCGGTGATCGGCCGCGCCTTCCCGGACGCGGTCACCGCGTTGTCGGTCGGCCGCGGCCTCCGCGAGCGTGGAGCGGTGCGGGATCTGCTGCCGCTGGGACGGTTGCGGGAGTGCGGGGCGCACTGGGTCGCCCTCAACCACAGGCTGGCCCACCTCGGGGTGCTCTGGCAGTGCGCCAGGGCCGGCTTTCCCGCCATGGTCTGGACCGTCAACCAGGAACCCCTCATGCGCAGGTTCCTGACCGATCCCAGGGTCGCGGTGCTGGTGACGGACCGTCCGGTTACGGCCGTCCGGATACGTGAGGCCAATGCGAAATCCGCCCATCCAGAGTGGATGGGCGGATGACGGTGATGGCCTAGAAGGCCCGGTTCACGCGGTCGCGGAGCTCTCTCCGCTCCCGGTGGCGGAGCCTCCCCGGGTCCGGCGGCGACGCCGGCTGCGCTTGCGCTCGGTCGTCACCGCGTCGACGACGTTCTCCGATGTCGCGGCGGCGGGAGTGGCGGCGGGAGTGGCGGCCTGGCCTGCGGCCCCGGCCTCCTGGACCGGCTTGCCCGCGCGTGTCCTGCTCCGCTCCCGGTCGCGCTTGCGCGGCTGCGGGCGCTCGTCATGATCCCGGGACTGCGAGCGGCTGCGGCCGGTCTCGCCGATGTCCTCGAGCTCCTCCGCGGCCAGTCCCTCGCGGTCCCGCTGCCCCTTGGGGAGGGTGCCGGACGTGTCGGTCGGGATGTCCAGGAGGGAGTAGAGGTGATCCGAGGTGGAGTAGGTCTCCTCCGGCGTCGCGAAGTCCAGGCCGAGAGCGGTGTTCATGACCTTCCACCGCTGCAGGTCACGCCAGTCGACCAGCGTGATCGCGATGCCTTCTTTGCCCGCCCGCGCGGTACGGCCGATGCGGTGCACGTAGGCCTTGTCGTCTTCGGGGCACTCGTAGTTGATGACGTGGGTGACGTCGTCGACGTCGAGCCCGCGGGCGGCCACGTCCGTGGCGATGAGCACGTCGATCTTGCCGTGCCGGAACGCCCGGAGCGCCCGCTCGCGCTGGCCCTGGCCGAGGTCGCCGTGTACGGCGGCGGCGGCGAACCCACGCTCGGCGAGATCGGAGGCGACCCGATCGCATGCCCGCTTGGTCTGGCAGAACACCATGCTCAGCCCGCGGCCGCGCGCCTGCAGGATCCGCGCCAGCATCTCGGGCTTGTCCATCTGATGGGCCTGCCAGACGTGCTGGACGACCTGGGGCGTGTCCTCGGACTCCGAGTGCGACTCCGCCCGGACGTTGGTGGGCCGGGACAGATAGCGGCGCGAGAGCGTCACGATCTCGCCGGGCATGGTCGCGGAGAAGAGCATGGTCTGCCGCTTCACCGGGACCAGTTCGACGATGCGCTCGATGTCCGGAAGGAAGCCCAGGTCCAGCATGCGGTCGGCCTCGTCGAGGACGAGCATGCCGACCTCCGAGAGGTCGAGCCGCTTCTGGCGGACCAGGTCGAGGAGACGGCCGGGCGTGCCGACCACGACCTCGACACCCTCACGAAGGGCGTCGATCTGGGGTTCGTAGGCTCGGCCGCCATAGACCGAGAGGACCCGGCTGCCGAGCTTGCCGCCGGCGATCCGCAGGTCATCGGTCACCTGGATCGCGAGCTCACGGGTCGGCACGACGACGAGGGCCTTCGGTGCCTTACCGCCGTGCTCGATGCGCTGCAGCAGCGGGATGCCGAAGGCGAAGGTCTTACCGGTGCCGGTACGGGCCTGCCCGATGATGTCATGGCCGCTGAGCGCGATGGGAAGGGCGAGTGCCTGGATGGGAAAGGGTTCGACGATGCCCTCGGATTCCAGGGCATCTGTTATCTCGGGAATGACCCCGAGTTCACGGAAAGTAGTCAGGGTGTCCAGCCTCCATTGTGCGGGGTCCGCACTCCCGGGTCGCGGCGCCGCAGCGAGCTCTGAGGCACGCCGTCGATGCGGCACTTCGCTCCGGCACGGCGTCCTTACGCCTGCCGATTTGCTCGAGGGCCGCGCGCTCACGCGGGAGGGACCAACCGTCAGTCATTTTTCGGTGACCGCCATCAGGGGTGACGCGGCCGCTCAATGCTGCCGCGCGCGGTCACACTCCGACACGCAGTGTACCGGTCTTCGGCGACTTGGCGCCATTGGCGATTCACCTGTGTCAACAGCCGGACATGGAAATGCATTCCTGCACGCTCCCCGCATCGCCCGGATAATGATCCTTTTGGGCCGGTGACCCGGCCGCGGGCCGGGACCTGAACAGGACGGGCCGGGCCTGAACAGAGCGAAGCTCCCGCTGCGGGGACGGGAGCTTCGCGGCCCGGTCGTACGGTGACGTCCGCGCGAGCGCGATCCGGCGCGATCCGGATGGTCAGCGCATACGGCGATGTGTACGGGCGCCGACGCGGCCGCTGCGGTAGGCGGCGGTCACGAGCGCCACTCCGAGGGCGGCGACGATCACCGCGAACAGGAGTGCGACCAGGTTTCCGGCACCGAGCGAGCGGGCGATCACACCACCGATGATGGCCCCCACGATGCCGACGAGAATCGTCAGCACGATGCCGATGGGGTTGCGGCCGGGAATGACCAACCGAGCCAAGGCGCCGATGATGGCACCTGCGACGATGTACCACAGAATTGTCGAAATCATCTCGGACCACCTTCCACCGGCCGGAGCCTCCAGCCCGTTGGAGCCGCCGGCGGTGCGGCCGGCGCCTCGCGGTCGGCTTTAGGTATGCCCGCCGTGGTACCGCTAAACCCGGTGCCGTCGCGGTCGCCGCGCCCCCGGCTACAGCGTTCCGAAACCGACCCGGCGGTCCTCATCCTCGGAGATCTCCAGATAGCCCACATGCGCGGCCGGCACGACCACCCGGCCGCCGCGGTCGTCTTGGAGGCTGAACGCGCCGTGGTCGCTCGCCAGCGCCTCTACCAGCAACTGCTCTACTTCGTCGGCGGACCGTGACGTCTCCACGACGAGTTCTCTGGCGACCAGTTGAACGCCGATTCGTACCTGCACGTTGCTCCCTCCGCCGTCCTGCTCCGATGATCGCATGCCCGTTGGGGCCGCTCCCGGTCGGCCCGTCGGCCCGGAAACCTTCCTGGGCTCACACCCAGGAAGTCTCCGCGCTCGGAAGGGCCGGTCCTCAGGTCGTCCGGGGAAAACCGCTGATGCCGCGCCAGGCCAGCCGGGCGATCATGTTCTCGGCGGTGTCCTTGGGGATCGCCCGGTGCTGGGAGAGCCAGTAACGCGCGCTCACCTCGGCCATGCCCACCAGGCCCATGCCGAGCAGGTGCGCCTCGTCGGCGGGTGCGCCCGTGTCCTCCTGGATCACCTGGCTGATCATTTCCCCGCACTGCTGCAGGGAGCGGTCGACCCGTGCCCGTACAGTGGCCACGTTGCGGAGGTCCGACTCGAACACGAGCCGGAAGGCCTCCCCCTCACCCGAGACGAAGTCATAGAACGCCTGCATGGTGGCCTGCACACGCAGCTTGTTCTCGTTGGTCGAGGTCAGCGCGGCCCGTACGGTCGTCACCAGGGCCTCGGCGTGCTCCTCCAGCAGGGCGAGGTAGAGCTCGAGTTTTCCCGGAAAGTGCTGGTAGAGAACCGGTTTGCTGACTCCGGCCCGTTCGGCGATCTCATCCATCGCCGCGGCGTGGTAGCCCTGGGCGACGAACACCTCCTGGGCGGCTTCGAGCAACTGCCGACGCCGGGCCACGCGCGGCAGTCTCGTGCCACGAGGGCGGGCGTCCGAGGCTGCGGTCACCACTTCTCCGATCACCTGGTGAACGCGACCGGGATCGGTCGCGGAAGGTTCAATCCCATCATCGTACGCGCCAGTAACCCCGCTGGTCACGCAGATGTGACCGGCCGAGTCCGGTGTCCTCACCGATAGTCGTCCTCATCCGGCTGGACCGGCTCCTTCTGTTCCGCCACGTCGGCCTCATCCGCGTCGAACGGGACAGGGCCCGGGGGCTCAGGGCAACCCTCGTCCCGCGCGGGAAGCCGCTGTTCGACCAGGTCGGCCTCGTCCACGTCGAAGGGCAGGTGCGAAAGAGGTGGCGGGCAGCCCCTGTCACGCACGGGAATCCGCTGCTCGACCGCGTCGGCCTCCGGCGTTTCGGTCCCGACTTCGTGCTCTTGCTCTATCTCACTCATGAGATATCCCCTCCTCAGAAGCGCCGGAGAGCTCGCCCGGGGGGCGGCTCGGCGGCCTCGCCGTATGCCGGGACGCCGGAATGAGACCGACGAGAACGCTCAGCGGGATCTCGGCGCGGATGGCCGGCCCGATCTCGCTGACCCACTCCTCGGCGTAGAGCCCCGCCACCACGGCGCGGCAGGACACCGCCGCCGCGGCCGGCGTGAAGCTCCACGCGTTCCGGCCGTCGAGCTCGACGGCCGGGACGCGCCGTCGAGGCAAGGTCGTACCCGGCCCCATCAGATCCACACCCGGCAGGTCTCCGGTCCGGGCCGCCGCCGTTCCGGCGGTCTCCGCCCCCGTGCCGATGACCCGCGGGCGCCGGCCGGGTTGGCCCATGAGCCCCGGGCGGCGGGCCACGGTGGTCCTCGGGGTGAGGGTCGTGGTGGTGCTCATGAACCCAGGGCACGCCACTGTCCCTCCGCCGGCGGATGTGCTCGCCAGCCCATGGTGACGCACCCGGCGTGGCGTGTCGGTGACTTACGGCAATTTCTGGGCGCGGGTCAGGAGCGGCTCGAACAGGTCACCGTGCTGTTCCACCCGCTCCAGCACCTGGTCGGCGAGGAAGCGCAGGGCCGCCGGCTCTTGGCTGCTCTCGACCTCCTCCCAGGTCACAGGTGTGGAGACCGCCGGCGCGTCGGCCGCCCGCAGGGAGTACGGCGCGACGGTGGTCTTGGCGGGGTGGTTCTGCGACCAGTCCACGAAGACCTTCCCCTCACGCAGCCGTTTCGTCATCTGGCTGAGGACCAGGTCGCCGTGCTCGCCCTCCAGCCGCTGCGCGGCCCGCTGGGCGTATTCGGCCGTACGGCCGGTCTCCTCGACGGGAACGTAAAGGTGCAGGCCCTTCTTGCCGCTGGTCTTGGGGTAGGACTCCAGCCCATCGGCCTCGAGCAGCTCACGGAGCAGGCAGGCGACGCGGCAGGCCTCCACGATGCCGGCGGGTTCGCCGGGATCGAGGTCGAAGACCATGCGGTCCGGCTCGTGCGCGCTGTCGTGCCGCCCGACCCGCCACTGCGGCACGTGCAGCTCGAGTGCGGCCAGGTTGGCGCACCACACCAGCGTCGGCAGGTCGTCGATGATGATGAAGTCGGTCTCGGCCCGGTGGGCCCCATGGGGAGTCGGGAGCCTGACCGTCCGCACCCACTCGGGGGTATGGGGCGGTGCGTTCTTCTCGAAGAAGCGCTCGGCCTCCACCCCGTTGGGGCAGCGGATCCGGGTGGCGGGCCGGCCGGCCAGGTGGGGCAGCATCACCGGTGCCACCCGGGTGTAGTAGTCGATCACCTCACCCTTGGTGAAGCCGTTCGGGTAGAGCACCTTGTCCAGGTTGGTCAGGGTCAGCTCTCGCCCGTCGATCCGCACCTGTACCTTGCTCGTCGCGTCGGCCATGTCAGCCCTCTGCCCAAATCCCCGGTGGTGATTCGAGGGGCCGGAAAAGACCGGTGACGGCCATCCGGAGGGCGGGCTCACCGGGTGGGGATCACCGGTCCCGTCCGGGTGTCCGAGGGCGCGTTCGCCGCGTCGGACGCCCGGACGGGCCGTCGAGCCGGTGACCACGGTTACGGCCGCCGGGGAGGCGCCCGCCGTACGGCCGTGGGGGTCAGTACGACGGCAGTGAGGGGTCGATCTGGTTGACCCAGGCGAGCACGCCGCCACCGACGTGCACGGCGTCGGAGAAGCCCGCGTCCTTCACGACCGCGAGGCACTCCGCCGAGCGGGCGCCGGACTTGCAGTGGAGCACGATCTTCTTGTCCTGGGGGAGCCGTTCCAGCGCCGATCCGTCCAGGAACTCGCCCTTGGGGATCAGTGTCGCGCCGGGGATCGAGACGATCTCGTACTCGTTCGGCTCGCGCACGTCCACCAGGAAGATGTCGTCACCGCGGTCCTGCATGCCCTTGAGATCGCGGGCGCTGATGGTGGAGTCCTTGACCGCCTCCGAGGCCTCCTCGGACACGGCACCGCAGAACGCCTCATAGTCGTCGAGGAGCTCGGTGATCGTGGGGTTCTTGCCGCACAGCTGGCACTCCGGGTCGCGCCGGACCTTGACGCTGCGGTAGGTCATCTCCAGAGCGTCGTAGATCATCAGGCGGCCGACGAGGGGGTCGCCGATGCCGGTGAGCACCTTGATGGCCTCATTGACCTGGATGGAGCCGATCGAGGCGCACAGCACGCCGAGGACGCCGCCCTCGGCGCACGACGGCACCATGCCGGGCGGCGGGGGCTCCGGGTAGAGGCAGCGATAGCACGGACCGTGCTCGGTCCAGAAGACCGACGCCTGGCCGTCGAAGCGGTAGATGGAGCCCCAGACGTAGGGCTTGCCGAGCAGCACGGCCGCGTCGTTGACCATGTAGCGGGTCGCGAAGTTGTCGGTGCCGTCGACGATGAGGTCGTAGCCGCCGAAGATGTCCATGACGTTCTCGTTGGTCAGCGCCTCGTTGTGCACGATGACCTTGACGAGTGGGTTGATCTCGGTAACCGTGGCCGCGGCCGACTCGGCCTTGGGACGGCCCACGTCGGACTGGCCGTGGATGATCTGACGCTGCAGGTTGGACTCGTCGACCACGTCGAAGTCGATGACGCCCAGAGTGCCGACACCGGCCGCGGCGAGGTACATCAGTGCCGGAGAGCCGAGGCCACCGGCACCCACGCACAGCACCTTGGCGTTCTTGAGGCGTTTCTGCCCGGCCATCCCGACATCCGGGATGATCAGGTGCCGGGAATAACGGCGTACCTCGTCAACGGTGAGCTCTGGTGCGGGCTCGACCAGGGGCGGCAGCGACACGGTGCTTCTCCTGCGTTAGGTCGGTCGTGATCGGACACCCTTGTCCTGTCCAGCCTCAACCTACCCATGCCCGGTCGCATTCCCGGCATCGCCGGTCGTCTCGGCCGCAATGCGGGAGCTGCCCGCATGAATCCGTGCTGAGCGGGAATCGCGATGTTACGTCTCTGCACTTGGAGGATGCCATGGGCCTCATGGACAAGCTCAAGAACCGGCTTCAGATGGGGAAGGGCCGCGGAAAGGAAGCCGTCGGACGCGAAGCCGGAGATCCGTATCTCGAGGCCGAAGGGCGTCGCGACCGCACGGCGGGCGGTGCCAAGCAGGTAGGCGAGCGCGCCAAGGACGCGGTCAAGGACGTTCGCAAGACCTTCGAGCAGTAGGCACACAGAGGCTGAGGGGGCGCGCGCGGCGCGCCCCCTCAGCCGCTCGCCGTGGATCCCCGGCCCCGCTCGACGTCCCCCGGCCCCGTCACGGCCCGCCAGGCCAGCAGGGCCGCGCCGAGGAGGCCGGCCCGGTCGCCGAGTGTCGCGCGCAGGAGCCTGGGCCGCCGCTGGAACGTGAGGCGGGACGTGAGCTCCTCCCGGAGGGGATCCAGGAGCACCTCACCGCACTCGGCGAGACCGCCCCCGATGACGATGAGCCGGGGTGCGCAGATGCTCACATACGTCAGCAGGGCCGTGGCGAGCGCGTCGACGGCCCGCCGCCATATCTCCGCGGCGAGGGGCTCTCCCCGCGCGGCCCGCCGGGCGACCTCTTCGGCGGAGACCGCGCCGCCGCTCCCCAGGCGGCGGGCGTAGCGCCTGGCGATCGCCGAGGCCGCCGCCACCGTCTCCAGGCAGCCGTGCCCTCCACAGCCACAGGCCTCGCCGTCCGGCTCGATCCGCAGGTGCCCGATCTCACCCGCGTAACCGCCGCCCGCATAGGCGCGCCCGTTCATGATCATTGCTCCGGCTATACCGGTGCCGATGGGAAGGAACAGCTGGTCGCTCTCGCCCCGGCCCGCGCCGAGCACGGCCTCCGCGAGCCCTCCCGCCCGTACGTCGTGTCCCACCGCGGTCGGCAGGCCCGCGCGGCTCGCCAGTTCGCTGCCGAGAGGAAAGTCGCGCCAGCCCACATTGGCGGAGAAGACGACCCGGCCCGCGGCTTCGTCCACGATGCCCGGCATCGCGATCCCGGCGGCCACGGGAGTCAGGCCGCCCTGCCGTGCCGTCTCCTCGAGGGCGTCCATGAGGTCCAGCATCCGGCCGGTCACGGCTTCCGGGCCCTCCTCCCGGCCCGTGCCGACCACCCGGTCCACCAGCACCTGGGCCTGCCGGTCCACGATCCCCGCCTTGATCCGGGTCCCCCCGATGTCCAGCGCGATGACACATGTCTCGGGCATGTGCGGCTCCTGTCCGGTTCTTCTGTGCGTCTTCTTCTGTGCGTCTCCCACGGTCGGCCGCGACTCGGGACCGCCCGAGGTCACGGCGGACACCGGCCCGCACCGGTCCATGACCGGTGGATCGGCGCGATCGGCGTCATCTAACGATCTCTGTTGTGACGCGCTGTGAGAAGGTCTCCAGTGGGCTACTCTCCCCAATCGTGTTGCAAGCCGACGTGGCGGCCGGATGGCCCCATTTCCAGCCAGAGCCCCGGCGACGCCGACGTGCTTCGGTGATCCCCGGGGTGGCCGCGGTGATCTGCCTGTTCGCCCTCGTGGGCGCGGTCGCGGGGCTGTTCGGGGAGCTGACCCGTTCGCCCACGAGTGCCGAGCGCCGGCGGGCCGCGGCCGTCGAGGTCGCACGGCGCTGGGAGACCTGGCCGGCCGGGAAGATCTTTCCTGCCGCCGTTCCGTATTCCCTCGACGTAGGAGGGCAGGAGTCGGCACGGCGCGTCGGCGTCGGCACCGACACGGCCTGCCAGAGCGCCCTCGACGCTCCCTTGCGCGCCGCCTTCCGCTCGTACGGCTGCCGGGCAGTGATCCGGGCCACCTACCTGGACCAGCTCCAAGGCTTGGCGATCACGGTGGGCGTCGCGGCCTTCCGGGACGAGCGCAAGGCCGGTGAGGCGGCGACCCGGCTGCCGCCGGGAGCCAGGCCGGCCCCGGGACTGCGCGCGCTTCCCTTCGCGGACTCCGTGGCGTCCCGGTTCGACGACGCCGCCCGCCAGTCCGCGGCGGTCCGCCACCGAGGGCCCTACGTGGTGATCGCCACGATCGGATACGCCGACGGGCGCCCCTCGGGCGGGGTCAAGCAGAAGCAGGACTACCTCGACGCCGTGGCGCCGCAGCTCGCCGAGTCGGTCCTGGGCTCCCTCACCACGCCGGCGCGGCCGGACTGCTCGTCCGCCGAATGGTCATGCTGACCGGCGTCGCAGGCGCCGGACCGCGGAGGCGCGGGCGCGCGAGCCGGGGGATACGGACACTGGCGCCGGTCACCGTGGCGGCCCTGCTGGCCCTGGCGGCTCCGCCCGTTCTCAGCCCCGAGGCCCATGCCGACGAGATCCGCGACCAGGTGTGGCCGGTGCTGTCCGGCCTGGACGTCCAACGCGCCTGGAACATCACCAAGGGCGCCGGAGTGACCGTCGCGGTGCTGGACTCCGGAGTCGACGAGCGCCAGCAGGACCTCGTCGGCTCGGTGACCACGGGACCCGACCTCACCAAGGGCGCGAACCCGCCCGGGGTCGCACCGAAGCGGATACACGGCACCAACATGGCCTCGATCATCGCGGCGCACGGCCACGGCGGCGGCCGGCTCGACGGGATGATCGGCGTCGCGCCCGAAGCCAGGATCCTGTCACTGCGGGTCATCGTCGAGAACGACGAGCCGGGCTATGGGTTCTTCAACACCAATGAGCGGTTCGACGGCACGATCGCCGAGGGGATCCGTTACGCGGTCGATCATGGCGCCAATGTGATCAACATGTCGCTGGGCAAGGCGCTGCCGACCAAACAGGAACGCCAGGCCGTGGCCTACGCCGTGTCCCGCGGTGTGGTCGTGGTCGCGGCGGCCGGGAACGAGGGCGCCTCCAAGCGGGCTCGCCGCTCCGGTCACGCGCCGTACTCCTATCCGGCCTCCTTCCCCGGGGTCATCTCGGTGGCCGCGGTCACCGCCGGGCACCGCCACGCCGGCTTCTCCAATCGCAACTCCGCCGTCGTCGTGTCCGCGCCGGGCGTACGGATCGTGGGCGCCGGCCCCGGAAAGGACTACTGGGTCGGCGACGGGACCAGCCCGGCCACCGCGTTCGTCTCGGGGGTCGCGGCGCTGATCAAGTCCAGGCACCCCAGGCTCTCACCGGCTCTGGTCGCACAGGCGATCGTCGTGAGCACCGCGCACCGGCCCTCCGGCGGCTACGACTCCGGAGTCGGATTCGGCGAGGTCAACGCGGCATCGGCCCTCGAAGCGGCCCAGAGGCTGTCCGGTGCGAAGACCGAGGGCCTGGGCCTGCGCGCCGACGGCCGGTTCGGACGAGAAGAGGCCGGGCCGGTCCAAGTGGTGCGCCACGACCCCGCCCGGCTCGCCGTCTGCGGCGTGATAGGGCTGTTCGGCCTGCTCGGGCTCGGCGGGGCCATCGCCTTCATGGCGACGCGCGGACGTGCCCATTCGCAGCCACCTCGAGATTCTGATGTGATATTTCCTCCTTACGGTCGATGATCGTGTCCCATAACTCCATAGACTCGGCCCCCACCGGGGAGCAGCCGGCACCCGTCCCGGACCCGCGGCCGGAGACCCCCGGCGGCCCCCGGCGCCGCGGACGGGTCATCGCGATCGCGGCGCTGGCCGCTCTCGGGCTCGCGGCGATGTCCGGCGGCGGCTTCGCCCTCGCCCATGAGCTGACCCGCAAGCCCACCGCCAAAGAGGTGGAGGCCGCGGGCGCGGCCGAACTGGCCTCCCGCTGGCGCATCCGTACGGCGGGGGAGATCTTCCCGGCGACGGTGGACTACTCCGCCAGCGGCGGCCTAGCGGCGTCCAGAGGAAAGCCCGACGCCCTTCTGCGGGCCCGGCGGGCCGGCATCGCGTCCGCGGCCACGTGCCAGGAGGCGCTGGACCGGCGGGTGGCGGACATCCTCGTCAAACACCACTGCCGGACCATGCTCCGGGCCACCTATCTCGACGCCTCCGGGACCCTGGTGACCACCCTCGGAATCGCCGTCATGCCGAGCCCGGACGCCGCGGACGCCGTCGAGAGCGAGTTCAACACGGCCTTCGGAACGGGCGGTAACGGCAAGGACGGCCTGCGGGGCGTCGGCTTCACGGGCACCGTGGCGGAGGGCTTCGGCGACCGTCAGCGGCAGGAGCTGTGGCTCGGGCAGAACAGGACGCCGTACGTGTTCTTCCATGCGAGCGGCTGGGCCGACGGCCGGACCAGGATCACCGGCCGGGAACGGGTGGAGCAGTTCGATTTCGCCAGCGCGCTCAGCACCCACCTGATGACGGGTTTCGTCCGTGCGGACCGGCCGTGCGAGACGAGAGGCGTGCGATGCTGACCCGAGGATCCCGCCGGACGGCCGTACCGGCCCTGACGCTGACCGCCCTTCTGGCCGTCTCGCAGGCTCCCGCACTGGCTCCGGCCGCGCACGCCGACTCGTTCACCTGGGCGAGACGGTTCGGCCGTGACTTCCAGGCCGCCCAGCAGGTGACCAAGGGCCGGGGCGTCACGGTCGCCCTCCTCAACGACGGGGTGGACGGCCGGATCGGGACCCTGCGCGGCAAGGTCGAGCGCGGAAAGGACTTCGTGGGCACACCTCGGCCGAAGAAGGTCCACGGCACGCTCATGGCCTCGCTGATCGCCGGCGGCGGGCCCACCCACGACTCCCCCTTCGGCATGAGGGGGATGGCCCCGGCCGTGAAGATCCTGCCGGTCCGGGTGTTCCCGTGGGAGGACGACACCGCGGCGAGCCGCTGGTTCGCCAAGAAGGGCTCGGACCAGATCCTGGCCAAGGGCATCCGCTATGCGGCCGACCAGGGCGCGCAGGTGATCTATGTGATTCCGGATCTCATGAACGGCGACCGGGACGAGATCGAAGCCGCCATCGTCTACGCGCAGTCCAAGAACGCCGTCGTCGTCGCCGGAAACCCTCCGGCAGACGATTCCGGATGGGCGTCCTACCCCGCCGGGGCCGCCGGCGCGATCGGCGTGGGGACGCTGGACGAGCGGGGGAAGCGGTTCCGGAAGTACAGCGGAAAGAACAGCGCGGTGCTGGTCTCGGCGCCCGGGTTCGAGCTCCCGTCCATCGGACCGGGCGAGTCCCTGTGGACATTGGAGGGGCCGGCCTTGGCGTCCGCTTTCGTGGCCGCCACGGCGGCCTTGGTACGGGCGGAATATCCCAAGCTTCCTCCCGCACTGGTCGCGCGCGCGATCGCCGAGTCGGCGCACCACCCCAAGGGCGGCTATGACACGGAGGTGGGCTTCGGCGTCGTCAACCCGGCGGGGGCCCTCAAGCGGGCGCGGGAACTGCAGGGCCGGTCGGTGTTCGGCCCGGCGTCGCAGGGTGTGGTGGCGGAGAAGGCCCACTTCGGTGGCGGGCCGGTCACCGTCGACGCCGTCCGGCATGCCCCGGGGCCGCTGGCGGGGTTCTCGGGGCTCATCGGAGCCGGGCTGCTGGCCATCGCGGCGGCCGTGGCGCTGGCCGTGCGCGGACGGCGCCGTGCCGCGGTGGCCGTCCCGGCGGGCCCGCTCACCCCGGCCGCCGCGGGGCCGCCGCCGGCCACGGCCGGTCCCGCGCCACTAGGGACGCCGGCACCGGGTCCGGCGGGCACGGTGGCGGAGACCGCCGTCCCTCCAGCACAATCGGGCGATGCCCCCGGATCCTGAGGAGTTCGCCGAGCTGGTGCTCGAGGTCGTGGAGCGGATCCCGCCAGGCCGTGTGATGTCCTACGGCGATGTCGCCGAATACCTCGGACACGGCGGCCCTCGGCAGGTCGGCCGGGTCATGGCGACGGACGGCGGCGGCGTGCCGTGGTGGCGCGTGGTCCGCGCCGACGGCAGGCCGCCATCCGGCCATGAAGGGCGGGCGCTGGCGCACTATGCGGCCGAGGGCACGCCGCTCCGTCCCGGCGGCGCGCGTGTGGACATGCGTGCGGCCCGCTGGGACGGGTGACCAAGGTCGTCCGTAATACCACTCGTGTACGGTCCGCAATCGACTGCGCGCCCGGGCCCGCCCGGAATGAGGTGATTCGCACAAGATCACGATTTGCCCGCGTCCGGCCGGTTCGGGATCTGGAATCCGCAGCGTCCAAAGGCTGGCGGCGAACGGCGATCCGCACGTCAGACCATGATGACCTGTGAGACTCGGGCCGGCGGCCCGGCGCGGCGGGGCCGCCGCCACGATCCAGGCCCGGACGGTCCTGCAGGCCTTCATCCGGGGCATCGGAAACGGAGACCCCACGGTCTGCGACCGTTTCATCACCGTCTCCTATGCGGGCCGCGCGTACGGCTCCATGGACATGTGCCGCAAGGACGCCGTCAACGTCAGGGAGCGGTACCGGGCGCATGAGGTCCAGGCCATGCGGACCACCTCGGTCCCGCGGGGCTCCGGGTCCAACGGCGCCGTCACGGTGAGGTTCGCCGACCTCGCGTGGACGAGCGGGCACATGACGGCCGAGACCCTCCGGACGCAGTTCGTGCTCCGGAAGATGGGCGACGGCTGGAAGATCGTGGCCTGACGGGACCGCCGCCGCTCACATCACCGCGTCGCCGTACATCTCGCCGAGCGGATCGGCGAGCAGCTCCAGGCGAGCGCCGTCGGGGTCGCGGAAGTAGATGGAGGCGCCGCTCTCGAGCTGGTAGGGCACCCCCGCTGCGTCGAGCTTGCCGCGCAGCCGCTCCCACGCCGGGCGTTCCACCGAGATGGCGATGTGGTGCAGGCCACCGAGCACCTCGGCGTAGGGGCCGAGGTCGAGTCCGGGAAAGTCGAAGAACGCGAGCAGGTTGCCGTTGCCGATGTCGAAGAAGAAGTGGTTCGAGCCCTTGTAGTCGCGGTTCTCGAAGATCTCGGTGAGCGGAAACTCCAGGAGCTCCTGGTAGAACCGCACGGTCCGCTCGACGTCGGAGGACAGCAGCGCCATGTGGTGCAGGCCGCGGGCCGAGCTCGCCGGGCGGTCGTCGCTCAGATAGGTGTCCCGGATCCGGGCCCGCTCGGCCTCGATGGCGTCCAGATCGATCATTCGTCCACCTTGCTGTACTCGTTGGTTGAACGGCGAATCATTGTGGGCCTACCCGGCGGCCCCGACGGCACACCTCGCCGGCTCTCGACCTGCGATCCGAGGCCTCGGCCATGGCCCCGGCCGGGCCGGCCGGCCCGCTCCGGCGCCCGAAGTGACCCACGCCTCACCCGAATTTCGTTCGTCACATCCGCGACATGCGGGTTACGTGGTCACGTCAGTCCCGATCATCTGCTGAAATCGACTGTTGTGCCAGCAGCCCCCTATCGCCTCGTACGCCGTGCCGGTCCGGCCGCGGTGGATCCGCCCTTGCTCGACGAGCAGCAGCGGCGGGTGGTCGAGCACGACAAGGGTCCGATGCTGGTGCTGGCCGGGCCCGGCACGGGCAAGACGACCACGATCGTCGAGGCGGTCGTGGACCGGATCGAGAACCGCGGCGTCGACCCCGAGCGGGTGCTCGTGCTCACCTTCAGCCGTAAGGCCGCCGGTGAGCTGAGGGAGCGGATCACCGGACGACTGCGCCGCACGACCCGCACCCCCCTGGCCCTGACGTTCCACAGCTACGCCTACGCGTTGCTCCGCCGGGCCGCCGCGAGCGCCGACGACCTCCCGCCGCGGCTGCTGACCGGCCCCGAGCAGCTGCTCGAAGTGCGGCGGTTGCTCGAGGGAGAGCTCCAGGACGGCGGAGGGCAGTGGCCGGAGCGGCTGCGGCCGGCCCTGGCGACGCGGGGCTTCGCGGAGGAGCTGAGGGACTTCTGCATGCGCGCCGCCGAGCGCGGCTTCGGTCCCGGCAAGCTGGTGGAGCTCGGCCGGCTGCGCGGCCGGCCCGACTGGGAGGCGGCCGGGCGCTTCATGGACCGCTATACGGCGCGCTTCGACATCGACCCGGTGCCGTCCTACGACTACACCGAGATCATCTGGGCCGCGGGGGGCCTGCTGGTGGACGAAGACGTGCGCCTCCGGGAACGTGACGCCTACGACATCGTCTTCGTGGACGAATACCAGGACACCGATCCGGCACAGGAGCACCTCCTGCGGCGGCTCGCCGGGGAGGGACGCGACCTGATCGTGGTCGGTGACCCCGACCAGTCGATCTACGGGTTCCGGGGCGCGGACGTGCGCGGGATCCTGGACTTCCCCGGCCGGTTCCGGACCGTCGACGGACGGCCCGCACCGGTGGTGGCCTTGCGGACCTGCCGGCGGATGGGTCCGGGGATCCTGGAGGCGTCGCGCCGGACGGCCCGGCGGCTCCCGGCGGGCCCGCTCGCGGCCGAGCACCGGGCGCTGCGGCATCTCGACGGCGCGGACGAGGGCGAGGTCCAGGTCCTCATCGCCGACAGCGCCGGCCAGGAGTCCGCGCTCGTCGCCGACGAGCTGCGCCGGGCCCATCTGCTCGACGGAGTGCCGTGGTCGCGGATGGCCGTGCTCGTACGATCGGCGGTGCGGCAGGTCCCGGTGCTGCGGCGAGCGCTCGCCCAGGCGGGCGTCCCCGTCGTGGTGGCCGGGGACGAGCTCCCGCTCTATGACGAGCCGGCGGTACGGCCGATCATCGTCCTGCTGCGCTGCGCGCTCAAGCGCGGACAACTCGACGAGCTCGCCGCGGAGGACCTGCTGACCAGCTCCCTCGGTGGCGCCGACGCCCTGGCGATGCGGCGGCTCAAGCGGGCGCTACGCGATCTCGAGAGCCTGTCGGGAGGCGAGCGGCCGTTGAACGATCTGATCGTCGCGGCGCTGAACGACGCTCGTGAGCTGCTGCTCGTCCATCCGAAGGTGCGCGACCCCGCGGAGCGGATCGCGGGACTGATCGCCACGGCGCGGGAGGCGGCGCGGAGCGGCGGCACCGCGGAGGATGTGCTCTGGGCGGTGTGGCAGCAGAGCGGCCTGGCCGACACCCTCATGGAGCAGAGCATGAGGGGCGGGGCGCGGGGCGCGGCGGCCGACCATGATCTCGACGCGGTCGTGGCGCTGTTCGACCGCGCCGCCCAGTTCGTCGACCGGCTGCCGAAGGCCGGCCCGGAACTGTTCGTCGACGATCTCGCCGCGCAGGAGATCGCCGGTGATTCCCTGGCCGAGCGCGCCCCGGAGGGGGAGGCCGTACGGATCCTGACCGCGCACCGCTCCAAAGGGCTGGAGTGGGACGTCGTCGTGGTCGCGGGCGTGCAGGAGGGGGTGTGGCCGAACCTGCGGCTGCGGGGTTCCCTCCTCGGCATCGAGGAGCTGGTCGAGGTCGCGGCGGGCAACGACCTGACCGCCGAAGAGGTGGCGGGCGCGTCGATCTCGGCCAAGCTGCTGGACGAGGAGCGGCGCCTGTTCTACGTGGCGGCGACGCGCGCCCGCAAACGGCTCGTCGTGACCGCCATCGGCGGCGCGGACACCGACGAACAGCCGTCGCGGTTCCTCGGTGAGCTGCTCCCGGGCGCCGCCGAGAAGGCGCAGCTCGACGAGAAGACCCGCTGGCTCTCGCTGACGGCCCTGGTCGCCGACCTCCGCTCGGTCATCACCGACTCGTCCCGGCCGGAACCGCTGCGCCGGGCCGCCGCCGGGCACCTGGCCCGGCTGGCCCGCGCCGGGGTACGGGGCGCCAGGCCGGAGAGCTGGTATGCCATCACGCGGCCGTCCGACTCGGGACCGGCGTTCCCCGACCCGGAGACGATCTCGATCTCGCCCTCCCAGGTCGAGACCTTCACCACCTGCGGGCTACGCTGGCTGCTGACCTCGGCCGTGGGCGCGCAGGAGGGTGCTCCCGGGGAGTACAGCACGATGGGAAAGGTCGTCCACGCGGTGGCGGAGATGGTCGGCGCGGACGAGGACGTCACCGAGCTCCACATCGCCAAGCGGCTCGACGGGATCTGGCAGGACCTCGACTTCCGCAGCGCGTGGTATTCCGCCAAGCAGCGCGAGTCCGCGACGACCATGGTCGACAAGTTCCTGGCCTGGCACCGCGACAACCCCAACGAGGTCGTCGCACTGGAGGAGTCCTTCAGGGTGGACCTCGGCCGGGTAACGATCAAGGGCCGGATCGACCGGGCCGAGCGCGATCACGACGGCCGGGCGGTCATCGTCGACATCAAGACCTCGAACAGCGCGGTCCCGAAGCAGGACCTCGCCCGCCATCCGCAGCTCGGCGTCTATCAGTACGCCGTGATGCTCGGCGCGTTCGAGCAGTACGGCCTCATCGAGCCGGGCGGCGCGAAGCTCGTCCAGGTCGGCAAAGCCTCCCTCGCCGCTCGGGCGCGGGAGCAGAACCAGCCGCCGCCCGGGGAGGACGACGATCCGGACTGGCCCAAGAAGCTGGTCGAGACGGCGGCCACGGGCATGGCGAGCCCGGTCTTCGAGGCGCGGGCCAACGACAACTGCCGGACCTGCCCGGTGCGCTCCTCCTGCCCCGTGCACGAAGAGGGCGGGCAGGTCGGCGAGTGAAGTCCCTTCTCGCCGCCACCCGTGAGCTCATGGATCGTGGCCGGAGGCTGCCGTGATATCCCCTCGGGAGCTGGCGGTCCGGCTCGGCCTGCCCGAGCCGACCATGGAGCAGGCCACGGTGATCCAGGCCCCGATGGCCCCGATGGCCGTGGTCGCCGGTGCGGGCTCGGGCAAGAGCGAGACGATGGCCGCGCGGGTGGTGTGGCTGGTCGCCAACGGGCTCGTACGGCCGGAACGGGTCCTCGGTCTCACGTTCACGAGGAAGGCCGCCGCCGAGCTCTCCGCCCGGGTGCGCAAGCGGCTGGAGCAGCTCCGGGAGCACGAGGACCTGGTCGCGCCGGAGGTGCTCGACGGTGAGCCCACCGTGTCCACCTATCACTCCTACGCCGCGCGGATCTTCGGTGACCACGCGCTCCGGGAGGCCCTCGAGCCGACGATGCGGCTCGTCAGCCCGGCCGTGGCCTGGCAGATCGCCTCCCGGGTGGTGGACTCCTACGACGGCCCGATGGACCACATCGACTGGGCGCCCGACACGGTGACCAAGGCGGTGATGGAGTTCGCCGGGGACCTGTCGGAGCACCTGCGCACGGGTGATGACGTACGCCGGGTCGGGGAGTGGCTGCAGGAGCGCCTGGCGCTGGTCAAGAGGCCGCTCAAACTACAGAGGGACATCCTCGGCAAGCACGCCGTGCGGGAGCAGCTCCTGCCGCTCGTGGAGGCCTACTCCCGCGCCAAGGCCCAGCGTGAGGTCATCGACTACGGCGACCAGATGGCACTGGCCGCCCGGATCGCCCACCGGCATCCGGAGGTCGGGCTCATCGAGCGCTCCCGTTACGCGGTCGTCCTGCTGGACGAATACCAGGACACCAGTCACGCGCAGCTCGTGCTGCTGCGCGCGCTGTACGGGCCGACGCACGGACGCGAGGGGCACCCGGTCACGGCGGTCGGAGACCCCTGTCAGTCCATCTATGGCTGGCGTGGCGCCAGCGCCGGCAACCTGCTGCGATTCGCCCATGACTTCCCGCTGCGGCAGGATCTCCCGGTGCCCGCCACCGGCCGGCCGGCCGTCGTCCCCGCGCCGGTGGAGCGCCTGTCGGTCAGCTTCCGCAACGGGGACCGGGTCCTGGACGTGGCCGCCCGCGTGCAGGAGGAGCTGAGAGCCGACGCCCAGGCGGTGCCGCGGCTGCTGCCGGGCCCGGCCCGGCGGGAGCGTGGCCGGGTCGAATCCGCCCTGCTGAGGACGGTCGAGGACGAGGCGGAACGCATCGCCGCCCGGATCGCCCATCTGGGGGCGCTTCCGGCCGACACGGCACCGGACGGGGAGCCGTGGGCCGAGGAACGGCCCGAGGGGCTGCGGTTGTCCGACATCGCCGTGCTGGCCCGTAAACGCTCGCAGTTTCCGCCGATCCGGCGGGCCCTCGAGGCCCGGGGGATCCCGGTGGAGGTCGTGGGGCTCGGCGGGCTCCTGACGGTGCCGGAGGTGCAGGACGTCGTCGCCACGCTCAAGGTGATGCACGACCCGACGGCCGGCGCCTCACTCGCCCGGCTGCTGACCGGGCCGCGATGGCGGATCGGCCCGCGTGACCTCGTCGCGCTCGGCCGGCGGGCCCGCATGCTCGCGAAGGAGGTGGCGAGAGACCTGACCGGCCCCAAGGGCCACGGCCCCAAGGACACGGACGAGGGGCGTGGCGGCGAGCGCCAGGGCGCGGAGTGGAGCGAGGGGCGGACCGGGGATCAGGACTCCGGCGCGCCCCCGTGGCAGGACGACCGGACGGCCGAGCCCGACCCGCTGCGGCAACTGGTCAGTGAGCTGAACGAGGAGAGCGGCAGCCTCGTGGACGCCCTCGACGACCTCGGAACGCCTGAGGACTACACGCCCGAGGGGTTTCGCAGGCTGCGGTGGTTCCGTGACGAACTCCGGACGCTGCGCGGCCAGGTGGGCCTGCCCCTGCCGGATCTGGTCGCCGAGGTGGAGCGGACCCTCGGCCTGGACATCGAGGTGGCCGCGCGCTCGGGTCTGGACCCCGTGACCGCGCGCGCCGACCTGGACGCCTTCACCGACGCGGCGGCCCGGTTCGCCGGCGATGCCGAGGATCCGACGCTGGGGGCGTTCCTGGCCTTTCTCAAGGCGGCCGAGTCGGAGGAGTTCGGCTTGGAGGCGGGCCGGGTCGGTGAGACCGACAGCGTCAAGCTGCTGACCGTGCACGCCTCCAAGGGCCTGGAGTGGCCGGTGGTCGTGGTGCCGGGCCTGTCCTTCGCCGGACAGAAGAACGGAACACCGTCCAAGGGCTCCATCTTTCCGTCACCGCCGCGGAACGCGACCCGGTGGACCGACAACCCCCGGATGCTCCCCTTTCCGCTCCGCGGTGACCACGCCGATCTGCCCCGGCTCGGTGGGCTGGAGAAGGACGATCTCTCGGCGTTCGACGAGGCCTGTGCCGAACGCGACCTCCGGGAAGAACGCCGGCTCGCCTACGTGGCGGTGACCCGCGCGTCCTATCTGCTCATCGCCACCGGCTACTGGTGGGGTTCGTCCAACCGGCCGCTCGGGCCGTCGCCGTTCCTCAAGGAGATCAGGGAGAGCTGCCTGGCCGGTGCCGGATCGGTGCCGGTGTGGACCGACCCGCCGGAGGAGGGGGAGGCCAACCCGCTGCTGGCGGAGCCGGACACCGCCCCCTGGCCCCGTCCCCCCGCGGGGGGACGGCACGAGGGGGTCGTGGCGGGAGCCCGGATGGTCGAAGACGCGATGGCCGGCCGTGCCGGCGCATGGGCCGGGGACGCCGGCCTGAGTCATCCGGACCGCGGGCGCATGTCGGCGTGGGCGCGCGACGTCGAGCTGTTGCTGGCCGAGCGTGACCGGGGTCGCGGCGGCGACGGGCTGCAGGTGGCGTTGCCGGGCCAGCTGTCGGTCAGCTCCCTGGTCGCGCTGGCCCGCGACCCCGCGGCCCTGGCCCGGCAGATCCGCCGGCCGATGCCCCGCAGGCCCGCCCCGTACGCGCGGCTCGGCACGGCCTTCCACCACTGGCTCGAGAGGCGGTGGGGCCAGCAGCGGCTCCTGGATCCCGGCGACCTCCCGGGGGCCGCGGACGAGGGGTCCGTCGACGAGGCGGAGCTCACCATGCTCCAGGCCCGTTTCGAACAGTCGGCCTGGGCCACGCGTGAACCCCTCGACGTCGAGGTCTCGTTCGAGACCGTCATCGGCGACCGGCTGATCCGGGGCCGGATGGACGCGGTCTTCCGCGACGGTGAGGGATATGAGGTGGTGGACTGGAAGACCGGTGCACCTCCCTCGGGCGACGAGGCCCGTGCGACCTCCGTCCAGCTGGCCGCCTATCGGCTGGCCTGGGCCGAGCTCGCCGGGGTTCCCGTGGACGCGGTCAGCGCGGCCTTCCATTACGTGGCGGCCGACATCACGGTGCGGCCCGCGGACCTCCTCGACGCCGAGGGCCTGAGCGCACTGCTCACCGCGGTCCCCCTGAAATGACCTGTCCGCCTCTGGCCACCGGCGCGATTTCCAGGGATGATCCCTGCAATGACGGTGGATCGCTCTGAACGACTGACTTCGCCGGCGCGTCCGCGTCCGGCGGGCTCGGAGAGCCGGAGTCGCTCAGGGGTCTGTGCGCGGGAGGTCGGTGTGACGGTGACGCATCAAGACAGGGTCGTCCGTGAGTTCACCAAGCAGGCGAGCACCTTCGCCGATCCGGCGCTCAACCTGACGTTCACGCGCCGGCTGGCGAAACTGGTCGAGTTCACCGAGCCCGAGCTGGACCTCGAGGACGTCTGCCTGGAGGTCGCGTGCGGCACCGGCCTCGTGGCGCGCGCCCTGAGCCGGCGGGTCCGGCATGTGACCGCACTGGACACCACGCCGGCCATGCTCGAGCAGGGCAAGCGCGAGGCCGACCGGGACGCGGTCACGAACGTGACCTTCGCGGTCGGCGACGCGGCGGATCTGCCCTACCTCGCCCGGTCCTTCACCCTTGTGATCACGCGCTTCTCCCTCCACCACTTCGAGGATCCGATGACGGCGGTGCGGGAGATGATCCGGGTCTGCCGCCCGGGCGGGAGCCTGGTCATCGCCGACCTGGTGCGGCCGGACGGCCCTGGGGACCCGGACCGGATCGAGCGGCTGCGCGATCCCTCGCACGCCTCGCTGCTCACCGTCGAGCAGATCGCCGAGCTCGCCACCGCGGCCGGCGCCGAGGTCAAAAGGTCCACCTCCTTCGATGTCGTACGGCCGGTGGCGCCCTGGCTGGCCCAGTCGCACACCCCCGGCGCCGTGGCGGCACAGATCCGCGGGGAGCTCGAGGCCGAGCTCGAGGGCGGACCCGTCACCGGGATGCGGCCGGCTCTGGTCGATGGCGAGCTGTCCTTCACCCAGTCCCACGCGTACGTCGCGGCGTCGGCCTCCTGACGACCCCGGCCGGTGCCGGAAGCGGGCGGGTGGGAACGGATAGGGTTCGAACATGAGTTCCCCTCAGACTCCGCCGTCCGTGCTGGCCATGCGCATCGGCGTGGTCGCGGCCGAGGCCGCCTTCGCCTCGTTCGCCCGCACCATCGACTTCGACGACGTCGCCGCCGGAGACGTCGACTTCGAGGGATCGATCCCGGCGGCCGAGTGGCCGGTGTTCGCCCTGGTCCTGGACACGCTCGCGGCGGCGGAGCCGGGGGACACCCGCACGCTGGAGCAGCGGCGTGCGGACGCCCTCAGCGACCTCGCGCGGATCTGCCTGGCGGCCAAGCGTTCCGGAGCCGCAGTCCCGCCAGAGCCGGGTGATCACCCGCCGACGTAGTGGAAGACGGGCCTCGGGTGCATCAGGAAGTCGTGATGGGAGATGTTCCACGCGTAGGCGCCCGCCATCCCGAAGGCCACCACGTCGCCGGCGCGCAGCCGGCCGACCGGGACGTCGCGGGCGAACACGTCCTTCGGCGTGCACAGCTGCCCGACCAGGGTCGCCGTTCTCGGCGTGGGGGGACGGCCGCCGTCCGGTCCGGCGGAACCGCCGCGTGGGATGACGGTGAACGGCTGGTCGTGGCCCTTGGTCACGGGGGTGCGCAGATGGTGGGTCCCGCCACGCAGCACGGCGAAGGCCTCACCGCGGGTCTCCTTCACCTCCAGCACGTCGGTGACGTACCAGCCGTGATAGGCGGTCACGGCCCGGCCCGGCTCCACGCGGAGCGTCTCGCCGTCCCCGGCGAGCCTCGCCAGCCCCATGCCGTAGGCGGCCCAGTCGAAGCGTGTACCAGGAGTGCGGTAGTCGACGGCCATTCCGCCGCCCAGGTTGACCTCCGTGCCGCCGACATGCCGTCGGGCCCAGCCGACGATCTTCGCCGCCAGATCGAGCATGGCCGGCGCGTCCAGGCCGGAGGCCAGATGCGCGTGCACGCCCCGCAGCCGCAGCAGAGGCATGCGGGGGAGCATCCGCAGGCACCGTCCCACGCCGGCCTCGTCCATCCCGAAGGGCCCGCTCATCGTGAGCGCCGCCCCCTGGACGGTCACGTCCAGGTTGGCGCGCAGCAGCACATCGGCCGAGCGGCCCCCCGCATGGCAGAGCGCGGACAGGCGCTCGAGCTCCCGCGGGCTCTCGACGTGAAATCGCTCGACGTCCAGCCGCAGCGCCAGCTCCAGCTCGGCATCGGTCTTGCCGGGACCGCCGAAGGCGAGCCGGATCCCCGGCAGCGTCTCCCGCACGTGGGCGAGCTCGCCTCCTGAGGACACCTCGATCCCGTCGACGTAGGGCTCGAGGACCGTGAGCAGGCGCGGGTCCGGGTTGGCCTTGGCCGCGTAGAACAGCTCCACGGTGGGAAGCGCGGCCCGGACGGCGGCCGCGTGCGCGCGTAGTCCGGCGAGGTCGTAGACGTAGGCCGGAAAGCCCTCGAGCTGCATGATCCGGGAGCGGACCGCGGGCTCCATGAGGGAGGTGGGGTCCGTGGGCCCGGTCGGTTCCATGTCGTGTCCCTTCGTCGCCGCGGGTCGCCGCGGTGGCCGCGGATCGTTGTGAATCGCTGTGAGCCGCTGTGGTCAGGGTGTTCCGAACGGGTTCGGGACCGGGACGTAGGCGGCGTGGCGGTCGGCGGCGCGCGACCAGCGTGCCCGCAGGTTGGCCTTGCCCGGCAGGGGCGTTCCGGCCAGCAGGGCCCGCAGCCGTCCCCTCGCCTCCGCGGGCAGGTCGTCCGCGTGGTCGCGGGCATAGTGCTCGATCCGGCGCCGGGCCCGGCGCCAGAGCTCGCCTTCCAGATCGGGATGCAGGTCGCCGAGGGCGGCCGCGATCTCGGCGAGGTGGTTGACGAACAGGCAGTAGAGGACGCGGTTCCAGCCACGGCCGGCGTCGTAGGTGAGTGCTTCGGCGACCCGGGCCGGCAGTCCGGACAGGTCCCAGCGGACGCCCCCGGGGCCGGGGACGAGCTTGGTCCCCTCGAGATCCCGGAAGATCACCTGGATCGGGAGGCCTTCGGCGTCGACCGCGACCAGCACGTTCTGCAGGTGCGGCTCGAGCGCCACCCCGTAGGCCAGGAACGCGTGCAGGACCGGGGGCACGACCAGCCGTACATAGGCGTCCCACCAGGTCAGCGCCCCTTCGGCCGAGACGCCGGCCAGCAGCCGGGACAGGGCCGCGGGACTACAGCCGTACGGGTCGGCGAGGGCGGCCGCGAGCAGCGGCGTGCCCTGGCACCCGCCCACGCCGGACCGGATGATCACGCCGAGCCCCTCGTGGAGCCGCAGGTCCGCGAGCGCCACGCTCCGATATCCGGGCTCGGCCAGCAGCGCGCACCCGCCGAACCCGGCGCCGAGCTCGGCGAAGACCGGTCCGAGCAGCCGGCTCAGGGCCACGGCGGCGGTCAGCTCGTACCAGGAGTTCTTGCGGACGCAGTTGGTGATGCGCACGTGCAGGCTGAACTTGCAGAACACGTCCGCGTCCGGGACGTAGAGCGTCCGGACCGACGAGGTCGGAGCCGCCTCGGGACCGGCCGGGCCGAGGTCGATCACGGTGCGGGTGGCCAGCGCGGCCCGCAGCATCGGACGGTCGCCGAGGAGGGAGAGCTGCCAGGGGTGGACCGGGAGGGCGCGATGGCCGGAGGGGACGCGCGGGGCGATCGCGTCCAAGGCGCCGAGATCGCCCTCCTCGGCGACCAGCTCGGACCGGATCCCCAGCCAGCGGAGCGGGAACCGGACGCCCGCTTCGGGGGCGTAGGGCAGCCACTCCTCGGCGGCCCCCTGTCGCGCCTTGGGGGCCGGGTGGAACCGGTGTCCCGCGACGAGCGCCTGCTCGGAGTCGATGAAGTCGCGGACGCCCGCGCGGTCACGGACGCCAGCGCACTCCCCGCCGTGATCTTGCAGGTGTTCACGGGCCTCGATGAGAGCCGCCATGGCCGCCCGCCCCGCGGTGACCTGCCCCGTGAACTCGGGGTTGGCCCGGCCGGTGGCCAGCTCCAGCTCTCCGGCGGCGAGGTCGGCCAGCCGCGCGGTGTCGAGCGTGAGCCAGCCGGTCCCCTGCTGCTCTTCGATCGGCGGCGTGAGCCGGAAGGACGGGCCGACCGGGATGCGGCGCAGCACGGCCCGCAGCACCACCCCGACGCGGGGCAGCCGGATGACCAGATGATCACCCTCGTGGCGGACCTGGTCCTCGGGCGTGCACACTTCACGGACCAGGCAGTTGAGCAGCGCGATGCCCGCGGCGTCGTCGGCGCTGAGGACAGGGCGGGTCAGGAGCACGTGTCGTCCCGGAGATAGTTGGGGCCGGATGGGCCGTAATGCTTGTTGACGTCCGCGGCACCGGTGCGGGCCTTGCCGACCAGCGTCCCGGCGGTGAGCATGGCCTTGGCCGGCAGCCGGTCCGCGTCGAGGGAACGCCGTCGCAGGAATCCGGCGTCGTGCCGGTCGAGGCTCTCGGCCAGCCGGTCTCTGATCATCCGCAGGCCCGTCCGCAACGGCAGCAGGCCGCGGTCGGCGAGCCCGAAGGCCGGCGCGCCGGCGCACAGGTGCACGGTGATGGTGACGAAGACGCGGGCCAGTGCCTCACGGTCGCGCGTGACCATGCGGCGGTCGGCGAAGTCGTAGGGCCCGGGGCCGAGCGCCGCGCCGAGCGTGCCCGGATCGACGAGCGCGCCGTCGTTGTCCTTGAGCAGCAGCCGCAGGTCGCGAGGGTCGTCGCCGAGCACCAGGGACACGTTCTGCTGATGGGCCTCGAGCGCGATGCCGTAGCGCGCGAACAGCAGGACGTGCCAGCCGAACAACGCGGCGAGGTAGGAGTCGAACAGTTCTCGGACGTCCCACTGCTCGATCACGTGTCCGCCACCGGGTGCCCGGGCCGTCAGCGCGGCCACGGGGACGACGTGGACCGACCGGGTGCGCGCCGGGAAGCGCCGCACGAGATAACCGAGGTTGGGATCGCCCGCGTGCCCGTACGTCTGCTCGTCGGCGAGCAGCACGCGCGTCCGCGGTTCGCGCTCGCAGATCCGCCGCAGGATCCGCTGCACGAGCGCGCCGTCGGCGAGAGTGCCGGGGACGATCGTGCGGCGGTTGCGCAGCCCGAGGGTGCTCGTCGGCAGTGGCAGCTTCAGGTGGGTCCCGCCGTCGACGGCGACCGTGCGCATCGACAGGGTCGGCCGCACGTCGAGGTAGGGCTCGGGAGCGTGGACCAGGGCGAGATCACGGGGGAGGGACGACATCAGGGGGTGGACGGGGAAGAGGTCGGCGTCGAGTCCGGGCGGCAGGCCCACGTCGGCGGGGGACGGCCACCAGTGCGGCCGGGTGCCGGCCGTCGTCACCCGGCCGCGCGGGACGGCCGCCCAGCGCAGCCGGAACGCCGGGTGGAACTCCGGCGCGTAACGCCGCAGGTCCTCCTCGGTCAGCCCGGTCCGGCTGTGCGCGGTCGGATAGACCGGATGACCGGTGAAGGCGGCCAGCGTCTCGTAGTAGGTGCCCGCGCCGCGGCGGTCCGCCGCGGCGAGCCGGGCCAGGACGCCGTCGTGCTCCCGGGCGTGCAGCCGCATCGTGGCCAGCGCCTCCCGGCACTCGGCGTCGAACGCCGCCACGTCGTCCCGGGGGTCGGCGAGCCGCCGTACCGCCGCGCGGACGACGTCGAGCCGTAGCCCGTCCTCGGGGACCACGGTGTGCTCGGTCAGGAAGCGGGCCGGGCGGAGCCGTACGTCCGGACCGCCGGGCAACCGCAGCCGGTCGCCCTGGACGTGCCTCCGGAGGCCGCCGTAGTCCTCGCGCAGCAGCGCGTCGAGCACCCGGGCGGCCAGCGTGGCCTCGCAGTGGATGTCCGCCGGGGTCACCGGGAGATCCGCCAGGTGCGGGTGGACCTGAACCTGGCGACGCACTCCTCGACGCGGTCCCGGCGTGGGCCGATGGCCCTGATCGTGCCGAGGTAGTCGCGGTTGGTGTGGGTGAGTGTGATCGCGTCACCGGGGGAGCGCTGCGGCCGGTAGCTCAGCCGCACGCCGTCCTCCGTCCGGTCCACGGCGCCGGGCGCGTCGTGGAGCGTTCCCGAGCGTTCGGCGAGCACGTAGTCCACGACCGCGTGCCCGCTCCCGCCCGCTCCGCCGTGATCTCGCAGAGGTTCGCCCAGGTGGATCCGCAGGACGTGTTCGAACAGCGGGACGCCCAGGAGGTCGGCCAGCAGGAAGTCGCAGTGGTCCCCGATGATCCGGTAGTTCACCTCGATCAGGCGGGCCCGCCCTCCGTACACCACGAACTCGGTGTGGCAGGCGCCGAACCCCACGCCGAGGGCCGCGAGCAGTCTCAGGACCTCGCCGGTCCCGGCCGGGGGAGCGGCCCAGTCCATGCGCCGCTCGACGAAGTACGGCGGCGGGGACAGGGTGGTGCGGAACGAGCCGAGCACCCGGGTCTCGTGGCCGTCACCGATCGTTTCGAGCGTGTGGAGGTCACCGGGGAGGTGCTCTTCGACGATCATCGGGTCGTCGCGGGTGATCTCCCGACGGCGTGCCGCGAGTTCGCGTTCGTCGGCGACCAGCACCACGTCCTCGCTGGCCACCCCCTCGCGCGGCTTGAGGACGAGCGGATACGGGGCATCGGCGGGCACCTGGTCCGCCGGTGCGGTGAACACCGGGTCGAGGGCCGCGAGATGGCGCCGCATGAGCGCCTTGTTCTTCGTACGGGTGGCGGCGCGCCAGTCCTTGCCGGGCACGCCGAAATAGGCGGCGGCCAGCGCGGCCGGCGCCTGCAGGTGGTCGCTGTTGGAGAAGATCGCGTCCGGGGTTCTCCGGACCGCCTCGACGATCGCCCGGTAGTCGGTGACCTGGCAGGCCATGATCTCGGGGCCGGGCGCACCGCGCTCGGCGCGGGCGTAGACGTCCGCATGGTCGGCGGGCCGGTCGGTGAGCACGGTCACCTCGAGCCCGAGGGCCGCCGCGGCCGGAAGGAATCCGTGCGTGACCGAGTCGGTCACCTTTCCCGCGACGAGATAAAGCCGGTCGGCCACGGCCGGGCCTTTCTTGTGAGGTAAGCCTTACCTAAATTCAGAAGCAACCATAGTGGCCGGGGCCTGCTCGGGGGGTCCAAGACCGAAAACGTGTGTCGGACAAGATGGGGGCATGGATCTCGTGGACCGATGGGCCGAGCTGGCCGGCCCGGACACCCGCCGTATCGGAACCGATCTCGCGGCCCGCTATGGCGAGCCGCACCGGCGCTATCACACCCGTGAGCACCTCGCGGACGTGCTGGACCTCGTCGACGAGCTCGCGTCGTACGCCGACGACCCCGACGTCGTACGGCTCGCCGCGTGGTTCCACGACGCCGTCTACGCCCCCGAGCGAGGTGACAACGAGGAGCGCAGCGCGTGGCTGGCCGAGCGGATGCTGACCGACACCGATGCCGGGCCGGGGGTGATCGCCGAGGTGGCCCGGCTGGTGCGGCTGACGGTCACGCACGCGCCCGGGCCGCGGGACCGCAACGGGCACGTCCTCTGCGACGCCGACCTGGCCATCCTGGCCACGGGCCCGGACCGGTACGCCGCCTACGCCGCCGCCGTCCGGGAGGAGTACGCCTTCATCCCAGACGATCACTTCGACCGCGGCCGCGCCGACGTGCTCCGGGGGCTGCTGGAGCTGCCGCGGCTGTTCCAGACCCCGCCTGCTCGGGCGCGGCTGGAAGGGCCGGCGCGACACAACCTCGAGACCGAGCTGATGCTCCTCGGCGGGTGACCGCACCGTGGCCCCGGAGGCCGGCGCGACCGGTCAACGCCGACCCCCGGCACCGGTCCTGCCGGCCACCCTCACCTGCCGACCCGGATGGGCTTGCGGCGGCGCAGGCCGGCCGCGGTCAGCCGGGTCAGCAGTTCCTGGCAGCCCACCGCCTCCGCGCCCAGTCCGACCGCGGTGTCGTACAGCTCGGCGGGCACGTCGTAGTGGTCGCGTTCGAAGGCCCGCGGTGGCATCCCCAGCCGGGCCGCGAACGCGTGCAGCTCCTCGAAGGACAGGTCGCTCACCATGTGCGACCACACGCGCCCCCGTGCAGGCCAGAGCGGCCGGTCGATGAGGATCGTCACGGGACTAGAGTGCCATGGAATCCGAAATAACTTGCAGGGGCGCACACCTATGGATGTAAGCGAGTACATATCGGCCAACCGGAGCGGGTTCCTCACCGCCCTGAAGGAGTGGCTGGCCATCCCCTCCATCTCGGGCGACCCCGAGCACCACGCCGATGTGCGCCGGTCGGCCGAATGGCTCGCGCGGCACCTGGCGGAGACCGGCTTTCCCACCGTCGAGATCTGGGAGACCGGCGGACTTCCGGCCGTCTTCGCCGAGTGGCCGGCCGGGGATCCGGCCGCGCCGGCCGTCCTGGTCTACGGACATCACGACGTGCAGCCGGTCGAGCCGCTCGAGGAGTGGGAGACCGAGCCCTTCTCGCCCGTCGAAAAGGGCGATCGGCTCATCGGCCGGGGCGCCTCCGACGACAAGGGGCAGATCTTCGTCCACACCCTCGGCCTGCGGGCCAACCTCGCCGCCTCCGGCCGCACCGCCCCGCCCGTCACCTTGAGGCTGCTGGTCGAGGGCGAGGAGGAGTCCGGGTCGCCCCACTTCGCCGAGCTGCTGACCAGGCACAAGGAGCGTCTGCGCTGCGACGCCATCGTGGTCAGCGACACCTCGATGTGGGCCGCGGACGTCCCCTCGATGTGCACGGGCATGCGAGGGCTCACCGAGGCCGAGATCTCGCTGTACGGCCCAGAGCATGATCTGCATTCGGGTTCGTTCGGCGGTGCGGTCCCCAACCCGCTGCACGCCATGGCGGCACTGCTGGCCGGACTCCATGACCAGGATGGCCGGGTCACGCTCCCGGGCTTCTACGACGACGTCGTCGAGCTCACCGACGAGGAGCGGGAGCTGCTGGCCAGGCTGCCGTTCGAGGAGAGCGAGTGGCTCGCCACGGCGGGGGGGAGCCGTGCGGCGTACGGCGAGGCCGGGTTCTCCACACTCGAGCGGATCTGGGCCCGCCCGACCGCCGAGGTCAACGGGATGTGGGGCGGCCACACGGGCCCCGGTGGAAAGACCATCATCCCCCGCGAGGCACACGCGAAGGTGTCCTTCCGGCTGGTCGCGGGGCAGGATCCGCAGAAGGTCCAGCAGGCGGTCACCGACTATGTGGCGGCGAACACGCCGGCGGGTATCCACGCGGATGTGAAGATCCCCGGTCCGGGCGTACGCCCCTGCTTCTCGCCCATCGGCTCGCCGGGCGTACGCGCCGCCAAGCGGGCCATGGAGAAGGCGTTCGGCACCGAGGTGCTGTTCACCCGTGAGGGCGGCAGCGGCCCCGAGGCCGACCTGGCCGACATCATCGAGGCGCCGCTGATCTTCGTCGCGGTCGGCCTGGACGATGACCGGATCCACGCGCCCAACGAGAAGGTGGAGATTCCCCTGCTGCTCAAGGGGGCCGAATCCGTGGCCTATCTCTGGGACGAGCTCGCGCGGAGCCTGCGCCCGGACGGAGCCGGCCGGTGACGGGACCTCCACTGGGACGGCTGGCACTGGCCCGCGGCACCCTCGACCGGGCCGCCCACCGGAGACGCGACGACGCCTGGCTGGACGCGGCGTGGTCGGATCCGCGGACCCGCGTGTTCGCCGTCGAGGACGGGAAGGCGCTCGTCTCCTTCGAGCCCACGCCGGCCCTCGTCCTGTTCCCTCCGGATCAGGCTCCGGAGGGCGAACGGCTCCTGCTCGGCCTGGACGAGGACGCGGTGGCCTACTTCGCCGTCTCCGCGCCTCTCCCGGCGGTCGAGGCGGCCGAGCCGGCCGGGCTGCGGCGGGTCGGCGCGCTGCTCGGCGACCGTGACTCGGGCCTGCTCACGCACGCGGTCGCGATGCAGAACTGGCATCGGACCCACGGCCACTGCCCGCGATGCGGGACCGCGACGGAGGTGGCCTCGGCCGGGCACACCCGCACCTGCCCGGGGGACGGGACCGAGCACTTCCCCCGCATGGACCCCGCCGTCATCATGCTGGTGTACGACTCGGACGACCGCATCCTGCTCGCCCGCGGGCCGAACTGGCCGGCCGACCGCCGATCGATCCTCGCCGGGTTCGTGGAGCCCGGGGAGTCACTCGAACAGGCGGTGGCCCGCGAGGTCCATGAGGAGGTCGGGCTCACCGTCGAAGACGTGCGCTACCTCGGCAGCCAGCCCTGGCCGCTGCCGCAGAGCCTCATGATCGGGTTCTTCGCCCACGCCCATGACGGCCAGCGGCTGCGGCCGGACGCCGACGAGATCACCGACGCGGACTGGTACAGCCGCGAGGAGCTGCGGACGGCCATCGGGTCGAGGGAGATCGTCTCCCCAGGGCCGCTGTCCATCGCCAACCGGCTCATCACACGGTGGTACGGCTCGGAGCTTCCCGCGGCCGAACCGTTCTAGCGAGCGGGCCCCGCGGCCACGCCGGCTCGACGCAGCCCAGCTCGGAGCGGCCCGGCCCGAAGCTCCCGAGCCGGGCCCGAGTTCAGTTCAGCCGAGCTCAGCTCAGCTCGGCGAGGCGCTTCTTGACCTCTTTGGCGGAGGGGTTGGTGAGCGCGCTCCCGTCCGGGAGCACCACGGTGGGCACCGTCTGGTTACCGCCGTTCACGCTCATGACGAACTCGGCGGCCTCGGGGTCCCGCTCGATGTCGACCTCGACCATCTCGATGCCCTCACGGGCCAGCTGGGTCTTGAGCCTGCGGCAGAATCCGCACCACGACGTGGTGTACATCGTCAGCTGGTTGACTGTGGGCGTCGCCATCGGTCGGTCGTCCCCTCGTTGTGATCAAACGTTGTAGTGGCACCAACGCGCCGGCCCAGGCCGGCATTCCAGACGGGCTCCTCGGGGCCCGGTCGTCCACAGATCCCGGCCCCGGCCGTTCCGGGCGGCCGCTGGTGCAAGGATGGGACGGCATCGAGGCACGCGGCGACGGGGGAGGACGATTGGAGGCCGAGGCGATCCTGGCAGGACTCGATCCGGAGCAGCGGGCGGTCGCCGAGGCGGTGCGCGGACCGGTCTGCGTGCTGGCCGGAGCCGGCACCGGCAAGACCCGGGCCATCACTCACCGGATCGCCTACGCCACCCTGACCGGCATCATCGCCCCCCAGCGGGTGCTCGCCCTGACCTTCACGACCAGGGCCGCCGGCGAGCTGCGGGGGAGGCTGAGGCGGCTCGGCGCTCCCGGGGTACAGGCCCGCACCTTCCACGCCGCCGCCCTCCGGCAGCTCACCTACTTCTGGCCGCGGGTGATCGGCGGTGAACCACCCAAGATCATCGAGTCCAAGATCGGTTTGGTCGCCGACGCCTCCCGCGCCTGCCGCCTCTCCTTCGGCCGTACGGAGCTGCGCGACGTCGCCGCCGAGATCGAATGGGCCAAGGTCACCCAGACCCGCCCCGAGGACTACGCGGCCGCCGCGGCCAAGGCCGGCCGCAGGCCCCCGGTCGACGCCATCGATGTGGCACGGGTCTACGTCATGTACGAGAGCCTGCGCCGCGAACGCAACCTCCTCGACTTCGAGGGCATGCTGGAGCTCACCGCCGCGGTCCTCACCGAGCACCGGGAGGTCGCCAACCAGGTTCGCGACCAATATCGCTACTTCGTCGTGGACGAATACCAGGACGTCAACCCGCTGCAGAAGCTTCTCCTCGACACCTGGCTCGGTGGCCGCGACGACCTGTGCGTCGTCGGCGACCCCAGTCAGACGATCTACTCCTTCACCGGGGCGACCCCGTCCTATCTGCTCGACTTCACCAGCGATCACCCCGACGCCCAGGTGGTCAAGCTCGTCCGGGACTACCGCTCCACCCCGCAGGTCGTGAAGCTGGCCAACGAGGTGCTGGCCGGGCGCGGCCACGGCGGGGCGAGAGGCGACGCGCATCGGCACCGGCTGGAGCTGATCGCCCAGCGAGACGACGGCCCCGAGCCGGCCTTCGCGCAATACGACGACGAGGTCGCCGAGGCCGAGGACGTGGCTCGCAAGGCCCGCAAGCTCATCGGGCGTGGTGTGCCCGCGCGCGAGATCGCGGTGCTCTTCCGGATCAACGCGCAGTCCGAGGCCTATGAGCAGGCGTTCGCCGACGCGGGCGTCCCCTATGTCCTGCGCGGCACCGAGCGGTTCTTCGAGCGCCCGGCGGTCCGCGAGGCGGTCGTACGGTTGCGTGGCGCCGCCCGGTCCGGGGGCGACGCGGACAACGACGGCACCGGCCTCGTCGCGACCGTACGACACGTGCTCTCGGGAGCCGGCTTCACCGACAAGGCGCCGGAGGGCACCGGCGCGGCTCGGGAGAAGTGGGAGTCGCTGGCGGCCCTCGTCCAGCTCGCGGAGGACATGGCCGCCGGCGAGGCCAAGGCCGGGCTCGCGGACTTCGTCGCCGAGCTCGAGGAGCGGGCCGCCACCCAGCACGCTCCACCGCTCGAGGGTGTGACCTTGGGCTCCCTGCACGCCGCGAAGGGGCTGGAGTGGGACGCGGTCTTCCTGGTCGGGCTCACCGACGGCACGCTGCCGATCATCTACGCCGAAACACCCGACCAGATCGAGGAGGAACGGAGGCTCCTCTACGTCGGCGTGACCCGTGCCCGTGAGCATCTCGCGCTGTCGTGGTCGCTCGCCCGTGCCCCCGGCGGGCGCAAGATCCGGCGGTCCTCTCGCTTCCTCGACGGGATCGCTCCGCAGACCACCACCTCCACACCGGCCCGCGTCGGCAAGGGCGAACGGCGTCGTTCGGTCAAGGGCCCGCAACCGTGCCGCGTCTGCGGGCGCCCGATCACCGCCGCGCTCGAGCGCAAGCTCGGCCGTTGTGCGGGCTGTCCCGCCGATCTCGACGAGGAGCTGTTCGAGGGGCTGAAGCGATGGCGGCTGGAGACCGCCAAGGAACAGAAGGTCCCGACCTATGTGGTCTTCACCGACACGACCCTGCAGGCGATCGCCGAGCGAAAGCCGACGTCGGAGCCGGATCTCGCCGTGATCTTGGGGGTGGGAGCGGTCAAGCTGGAGCGCTATGGGGCTCCCGTGCTCTCGCTGTGCAGGGGTGAGACCCCTGCCACACCGCCCGACCTGCTTGACTGACGGCCGTGAAGGAATCACTGAAGGAACTGCTCGAGCTGCTGGATCTCGAGCAGATCGAGAACGACATCTTCCGTGGGCGCAGTCCGCAGGACCGGCAGCAGCGCGTCTTCGGCGGGCAGGTCGCGGGACAGGCGCTGGTGGCGGCCGGGCGTACGGTCCCGGTCAACCGGCCGGTCCATTCGCTTCATGCCTATTTCATCCGCCCCGGCGACCCGAGCGTGCCGATCGTCTACACGGTCGACCGGGTTCGTGACGGCCGGTCCTTCACGACCCGGCGGGTCTCGGCCATCCAGCACGGAAAGGCCATCTTCACCTTGTCGGCGTCCTTCCAGATCGTGGAGGACGGCCCCACACACCACGCTCCCGCGCCGCTGGTACCGGCTCCGGAGTCGTTGCCGACGTCCCACGAGCGGCTGGCCCCGATCTTCGGCGAACGGTTCGCCGAGGACTACGTGCGTCGCCGGCCTTTCGACGTGCGGCACGCAACCCCGCTGACGTGGGAGGCGGCCAAGGATCCGAGTCTCATCACGCCCGAGTCGAAGGTCTGGCTGCGCGTCGATGGGGACCTGCCGGACGACCCGCTGCTCCACGTGTGCCTGATGACCTATGCCTCCGACATGACCCTGCTCGACACCGTGCTGCTCAACCACGGTCTGGCCTGGGGCGACAAGCGGACGATGGGCGCCAGCCTGGACCACGCCATGTGGTTCCACCGGCCGTTCCGGGCCGACCGCTGGCTGCTGTACGCCCAGGACACGCCCAGCGCGGGAGGCGCCCGCGGGCTGGCCCGGGGACAGGTGTTCACCGAGGACGGCGAGCTCGTCGTCTCGGTCATGCAGGAGGGCCTGATCCGGGTCACCGACCCGGAGGCGTGACCGTGTCCTGACCCGGGGGCCCCGCCGGTTCCCGTGGATCTTGCCAAGAAGAGGCATCGTCGCAGGTCAAAAATACCTTGATTGATTTCGCGCAACCCCCGTACGCTCAACGCGAGCACTCAGACGGCTCGGCGCCCCGCGCCGGCCGCACGAACCCGACAGGAGGTGGCAGTCCGGTGAAGACCGAAATTTTCAGCGACATGGTCTGGTCCGCGGCCGCCGCCTGCGCGGGGTCCTATGCGGATTCGCCCGTGTTCCGGCCCGTGGACGCCCAGCGCGCGCTGAATAGCGCGCGGCCGATGCCGCAGCTCGCCGACTCCGGTTCGCGACTGCGCGGCATGCGGCGCATCCAGGCCGTGCAGGGGCGGAATGTCTCCTCCGAGACCGGCTCCGTCGCTCCGACGGCCCACAAGGCCGCCACCGAAGGTGGCGTGTCGGGTCCGTACCCCTGGAGGCATCCGGCTTAAAGCCGGGAATGCCCCCAGGCCGCGGATCCAGACACCGGATCCGCGGCCTTCTTGTTTCTCCGGGCTCTCACCAGAGGGGCCCGCCAACTGAACCCGTTGAGAACCAACGCACAAAAACGCACAAAGGGGTGTGACACCGCGATGCACGGGACCGCGCTCACCGTGAGCGACGAGGACCTGGCGCCTCCGTGCCGGACCGAGCCCGAGATGTTCTTCGCCGAGGCGCCCGCCGATGTCGAGCTGGCCAAGGCCCTGTGCCTGGACTGCCCGGTCCGGCGCGCGTGCCTGGCCGGTGCGATCGAGCGCCGGGAGCCCTGGGGAGTCTGGGGCGGCGAGCTGTTCGTCCGGGGCGTCATCGTGGCGCGCAAGCGCCCACGTGGACGTCCGCGCAAGAACGCGGAGGTGGCGGCGTGAACGGCTCGGCCGTCACACGGACCGCGTGGGCACGCCACGAACCCGCCGGACCCTACGGGGCCGTAGTGGTGCGCGGGCCGGGGCTCGCGCAGTCGTACGGGGCCGTAGTGGTGCGCGGGGCGGGATTGGCGCAGCCGAACGCGGCCGCACGGGTGCGCGCCATGCGGCGCGCACGCCGGGACGCCCGAGCCCGGGCGCTCCGGGTGCGCCGCATCCTGCTCACCCGCTAGGAGATCCCGGCCGCCCTTCTTGGATGGTTTGGCGGCCGGCGGACACCCGGGTGAGCGACCGGCGGGGTCCCTCTTCGGAGGGGCCCCGCTTCGCGCGTCTTCGGCGGGGAGTGCTGAGCCGGAAGGTGCTTCTGGGCGCGTGGAGGGACGGCCTCGAGGGTCCGCCTCAGACGGATTCGGCGAGGTCGTCGTCCTCGGCGGGCTTTTCGGGGTCGTCGGCGAAGCCCGGGACCCATGTCAGGGCCTCGCCGCGAAACGGGCCCTCGGCCTCGAGCTGGCAGAGCACACCGGTCCCCGCCGTCACCACCCGGTGGATGAGCACGTACGACGGCGGCAGGTTGAGCTGCCGCACGACGTTGGTCGGCCGGAGATCGGTGACCCGGGCGGCCTCCTGACGCAGCCACTCGCGGCTGAACTTGAACGTGTCCTCGATCAGCGGCTCGGCCACCGGGGCGATGAAGGCGTGCAGGGCCTTGGGGTCGATCTCGACACCCTCGCGGATGAAGTCCTCCTCGCGCAGCGTCTGCTCGATCCGCTCGACCTCGAGCAAGGTGCCGATCCGCAAGAGCACACCGATCCGGCGGTGGAATCCGCCGGGGAGGCGGTCCACGGCCCCGAAGTCCAGCACTCCGAGCCTGCCGTCGTCCAGCAGCCGGAAGTTCCCGGGGTGGGGGTCCGCGTGCAGCAGCCCGCAGCGGGCGGGGCCGGAGAACAGAAAGCGGCAGTACAGCAGCCCCGCGTGATCGCGCTGCTCCTGGGTCCCCTCGCTGATGATCTTCGAAAGCGGAGTGCCGCCCTCCATCCATTCGGTCACCAGCACATGACCGGACTGTGCCACGACCGCCGGCACGTAGAAGTCGGGGTCGTCGTCATAGGCCGCGTGGAAGACCGCCTGCGACTGTGCCTCGATCGTGTAGTCGAGCTCCTCGACGACCCGTTCCTTCAGCTCCGCGAGTATCGACTTGATGTCGAGGCCGGGCATGAGCACCGAGAACAGCCGGCTCAGCCGGGCGAGCTGGTTGAAGTCATTGATGAGAGCCTTGCCGGCGCCGGGGTATTGCACCTTGACCGCGACGGTGCGGCCGTCTTCCCACACGGCCTTGTGGACCTGGCCGATGGAGGCCGCCGCGGTCGGCTTGTCGTCGAACTCCGTGAACCGGTCGCGCCAGCCGGCGCCGAGTCCTTCCGCGAGGACCTTGTGCACGGCTCTGGCCGGAAGCGGCGGAGCGGCCTCCTGAAGCTTCGTCAGAGTGGCGCGGTAGGGCCCGGCGATCTCCGGCGGAAGTGCCGCCTCGAAGATCGACAGCATCTGGCCGACCTTCATCGCCCCGCCCTTGAGCTCACCGAGGACCCTGAAGAGCTGGTCGGCGGTGCGCTGCTGAATCTCCACGGCGACGATCTCTGCGGGTTTGCCGAGGGTGCGTTTCCCGACGCCGAGTGCGGTCCGCCCGGCGAAGCCGAGGGGGAGGGACGCCAGCTTCGCTGTCCGCGTCACCGCGCGGCGGGGGAGGTCGCTCACGCCCCCATTGTCAGGGATGGGGTTGGCTCATGCCACAAGGATCTCGCTGAGACGGTCACCTGGAAGCCGGAGCCCGGGCCTGCCGCGACTATGGACTGAGCAGGTTCTCGGGACGGGGATCCCACGGCGTCCCGCAGGTCGTCTCCGGTCTCTCCCGGCCCCACCGGTCCCGTCGGTGTGCCCATGGCGTCGTGGTGCCGGTGGCCCCGGTGCGCGGGGTGCGCCCGGTGTGGGTGGTTTCACCCTCTGGCGGAGGCCCAGGAGGGCATGTCCCGCCTCTTTCACCGTGTCCGGCGGGCGTGCGACGGGGCGGTGCCTTCGGATCCATAGTGATGAGTCTCATATCCGGCCGGCCTCCGGCTCCGCCTCGGGCCTGGCCGAATCGGGACCGCGACGGTGGGAAGGGCCCGGGGCCCGCACGCCCTGTGGACAACGATGTGGAAACTGTGGGGAACTCTCGGCGGGTCGCTGTGGACCCCGCTCCGCTCACCTGTGGACACGACTGGGGATGGTTGATCTTCTCCGGGCTGACCTGGGGAAACTCAATGGGCCCCCTGTGGAAAAAGCAAAGTTTTGGGTACGGTTGTCTATCGTGCCCCCCAACGTCGAGGTCCGCCGCAGCGCCCGACGCCGGCGAACCGTGTCCGCCTACCGTGATGGTGACAAAACGGTCGTGATGGTGCCCTCCCGGCTGAGCCCGGCCGAGGAGGAGCAATGGGTCGCGACCATCCTGCGGCGCCTCGCCGAGCGCGAGCGGCGCCGTCGTCCGAGTGACTCCGCCCTCCACGATCGAGCCGGGGAGCTGTCGCGCCGCTATCTGGACGGCCTGGCCGAGCCGGTCAGTGTCCGCTGGGTGGACAATCAGCGCACCCGGTGGGGATCATGTACGCCCGACGAGGGGACGATCCGGTTGTCCACCCGGCTGCGCGGCATGCCCGCCTGGGTGCTGGACTATGTCCTCGTGCACGAACTGGCGCATCTGCTGGTTCCCGGGCACGGGCCGGAGTTCTGGGACCTCGTGGCCCGTTACCCCAAGTCGGAGCGGGCCCGCGGCTATCTCGAGGGCTTCGTCGCCGCGGCCCATATGCAAGGTGAGGAGCACATGGACGAGACCCCGGAGATGGCGCACGAGACGCCCGCGGTAGGCCCCCGGGGGCAGGACATCGGCGACATCGCCCATGAGGCCGCCGGGTGAACACTCGTCACGTCGCGGTGCTCGGCGGCCCGCGGGAGCGACCGGCGCCGCCCGGGGTCGACCCGGAGGAGTTCCGGCTGGCTCTGCTCGAGGACACCTATGAGGTCGTCGCGGGCCTGGAGTTCGTGACCCCCGTGCTGGTCGTACCGCCGCAGGGTGATCGCGACGCGGAGGCGATCACCTGGCCGGGGACCACGGTCGTACGTGCGGCCACGCTCAGCGAGATCTTCACCGAGCTCCACCGTCTCGGTGCCGAGCAGGCCGCGCTCGTGGCTCCGGACGCTCCCGACCTGCCGCCGCTGTTGATCGGCAAGCTGCTGCGCGCACTGGGGAGTGCGCCCGCCGCGGCGACTCCCTCCGCCGGCGGTGGCCTGGTGGCGCTGGGCACACGGCTGCCGCTGCCGGACTGGTTGTCGGGGGCCCTTACGGCCGTGGACCTCGACACGGAGGACGCGCTCGCGCGGTTGCGCGCGGCCGCGCCGCGGCCGGGGCTCGTTCCGACGGCCCCTGGATGGCATCGGCTCAAAGACCCGGGGGACGTGGCCTACCTCGATCCGGGTCTCGAGGGCTGGGACAACACCCGGGCTCTGCTGGCGGGACGTCCGCTCGCCCGGTGAGGGGGCCGCGCTCCGGAGTGTCCCGGAGTGCGGTGACACCCTTGCCGGCCATGGCCGGGCGCGGCCGCGTTCCCGCTCGGTGACATCCCCCCGCAGTGGCGCCTGTGCGCGGTCGGATCCCGGCGCCCGGTGACTTCAGGGGCTCGGCGATGGCCCGGTGCTCAGTGAAATCCTTTCCGCCCGGTGCGATAACCGAGCGGCGGCCCGGCGGCCCGGGACACCAGCCGGCGCAGCGCGTCGTCGCTGCGGCCGGGCAGGGCTTCGACCGGGAACCACCGCAGGTCATCGGACTCGGCGCTGATCTCATATCGCGCGTCCGGCGGTGCGATCGCCACGTACTGCACATCCAGGTGGAACGACCCCTCGGGATGACAGCGCACCGCATGCCGGTCCAGCTGGACCGGCTCGTCCAGCATCCGGAGCCCGATGATCCCGGACTCCTCCGTGGCCTCGCGGAGAGCCGCCTCCCGCAAAGACGTGTCCTCGGGCTCACAGTGACCGCCGAGCTGGAGCCATGCCTTGATCTTGCTGTGCAGAGTCAGCAGGACCTTGTCACCCCAGACGTCGAGGACGGCGGTGCTCGCGGTGATGTGCCCCGGCACGCACGTGCGCCACATGCCGTCGGCGTGGACGTCCAGGTGCTCGAGGAACTCGCGGCGGAGCCGCGCCTGCTCGTCGTCGGGAGCTCGCCAGTCACTGAGCACCCGGACCGCGTCCGCGTGGAGGGAGGCGTTCACCCGGTGGTGTCGTCCTTGTCACTCTCGCCGGCCCGGCCCTTGCCGTCCGGGTTCTTCGCGTCCTCACCGCCATCGTCCTCGCCGGCCGCGGGAGCGTCCGGAGCCTCGGTGAGCGCGGAGATGTCGAGGTCGGACTCTGTGCCATGCACGAACGCGTCCGGGTCGTCCAGGTCACCGGCGGCCGGCATGAGGTCCGGGTGCTGCCAGACGGCGTCGCGGCCATCGACGCCACGGGCATCGGTCAGCGCCCGCCACAGCGCGCCCGCCTCACGCAGCCGACGGGGTCGCAGCTCCAGGCCGACGAGGGTGGCGAACGTGCGTTCCGCGGGGCCGCCCGTGGCCCTCCTGCGGCGTACGGCCTCGGCGAGCCTCGCCGTCTCGGGCAGCCTGCCCTCCGCGACTCCGTTGACCACGGTGTCCACCCAGCCCTCGACCAGGGCGAGCGCGGTCTCCAGCCGGGCCAGCGCGGCCTTCTGCTGTGGGGTCTCCTCGGACTGGAGCTGAAGCTCCTCGCCGAACGCCCGCTGCAGGGCCTCGGGGTCGCTGATGTCGATGCCGGCGACCGACTCCTCGAGGTGGGACAGGTCGACGGTGATGCCCCGGGCATACTCCTCGACCGCCCCCAGCAGGTGCCCGCGCAACCAGGGGACGTGGGCGAACAGCCGTTGGTGCGCGGCCTCGCGCAGCGCGAGATAAAGCCGTACCTGATCCTCCGGCAGCTCGAGCCCGGCGCCGAAGTCGCTCACCCCGGCGGGCAGCAGCGCGCCCACTCCTTCGGGGGCCAGCGGCAGTCCGACGTCGGTGGATCCCACCACCTCACGGGCCAGGGCTCCGAGGGCCTGCCCGGCCTGGCCGCCGACCATGGCACCGGCCATCTGGCGGATCATGCCGACGAGGGGCCCGGCCACCGCTCGCATCTCCTCGGGGAGTGCTCCGCCGAGTGAGTCGACCATGCGGGTCGCGATGGGGTCGCACAGCTTGGACCACACCGGCAGGGTCTGCTCGATCCACTCCGACCGGCTCCAGGCCTTGGGCGTACGAATTCCCGCGGGGAGCGACGTGCCCTCGTCGAGCCAGAGGTCGGCCAGTCGGAGCGCCTCCTGGACCTGGCGGTGTTCGGTGTCGACGATAGAGGGGTCGCCCTGCTCGCTCACCGTGTGCCGGGCGATGTTCTTGGCGACATCCCAGTTCAGCGGTCCTTCACCGCCTTCGCCGCTCTGGTGTGTGAGCATGTCGGCGAAGCGGTGAAGCATGTCCGCGAACTGGCTCATGTCGCCGCCCATGGCGGCGAACGGGTCCTGGGGCCTGCTCTCGTCGCCCTCGTCACCGGGCCGGCCGAAGCCGAAGGGTATGTCACTCATGTGTTGACCACAGGCTGCATGATGGGGTCATAACGCCACGTTAGTCGGTCCAGGCAAAGAGGCGCACAAAGGAAGGGGGCGCTCCCCATGGCAAAGGGACAGATTCGCCCTCGGCGTAGTTCGGGCCCGGTCGTCGCGGTCACGGGCGCGGCGACGGGAGCGGGGCGCGCGCTCGCCGCCCGGCTCGCGGAATCCGGCGAGATACGTAAGGTCGTCGCGATAGACGAACACCGAGGCGATGTGCCGGATGTGATCTGGCGGGTCATGGACGTACGTGACCCGCAGCTGTCCAACCGGCTCTCCGATGTGGACGTGATAGTCCATCTCGATATCGAGCGGTCGCCGGAGGCCGATCACCGGAAACGGCGCACCTACAACGTGCGTGGCGCGCAGACCGTGGTCACCGCGGCGGGAGCGGCCCGCGTCCGGCGTGTGGTCCTTGTCACCAGCGCGATGGTCTACGGCGCGCTCGCCGACAATCCGGTCCCGCTCGCCGAGGACGCCCCGCTCCAGGGCGAGTCCAACTCGAGTCTCGTCGGGGACTTCCTGGAGATCGAGGAGCTGGCGGCACGCGCACCCGTGACGCATCCCGGCATGACCGTGACGGTCCTGCGCCCCGCGGCCCTGGTCGGTCCCGGCGTCGACACCGTCGTCACCCGCCATTTCGAAGCGCCCCGGCTGCTGGCGGTCAAGGGCAGTGCGCCGCGGTGGCAGTTCTGTCACATCGATGATCTCGTGACGGCGCTCGAGCTCGCGGCCCTGGGAAAGGTCTCGGGGATCATGGGGGTGGGCTCCGAGGGGTGGCTGGAGCAGGACGAGGTCGAGGAGCTCACCGGCAAGCGCCGGTTCGAGCTCCCCGCTGTGATCACCTTCGGGACGGCACAGCGCCTTCACCGGATCGGCGTGACCCCTGCACCGGCCACCGACCTGCAGTACGTCGTCTATCCGTGGGTGGTCGACTGCGCCGTCCTGCGCAACACCGGGTGGAAGCCGGCCTACGACAACGCCTCCGCGCTGACGGCGTTGATCGAGGAGACCGCCGGCCGCCACGCGCTGGCGGGACGGCGGGTCGGAGGCAAGGAGGCCACCATGGCCACCGCGGCCGGCGCCACCGTGGCGGTCATCGGCGCCGCCGCGGTCGTACGGAGAGCACGCCGCAAGAGGAGGATTCAGTAACGTGGACGTCATCCGGCTGATCGGGATCCGCGACGTGCCGCTCTCGGTCGATGAGGTGATGACCTCCGTGGCCGACTCCGGAGCCGGAGGCACGGCACTGTTCGTCGGCACGGTCCGGGACGAGGACCACGACGCGGCGGTCACCCGCCTGTCCTACAGTGCCCATCCGAGCGCGGAGCAGGTGCTCAGGTCGGTCGCGGAGAAGATCGCGGCCGACCACCCGGTCCGGGCGCTCGCCGCCGTGCACCGGGTCGGAGACCTGGAGATCGGTGATCTCGCCGTCGTCGTCGCGGTGGCGTGCCCGCATCGAGCGGAGGCCTTCGAGGCCTGCCGGCGACTGATCGACGACGTCAAGTCCCAGGTCCCCATCTGGAAGCATCAGATCTTCACGGACGGGACCACCGAATGGGTCGGGGCCTGCTGAAACGGCATAGGCTTCCGGACATGTCCCGTCGTGCTGCCACCCTTGTCGTCACGAGTGTTCTGACCCTGGTCCTCGGCCTGGTCGGTGCGCTGATACCGGTGCCGTACGTCGCGCTGATGCCGGGGCCGACCACGAACACGCTCGGCAAGAACGCCAAGGGGCAGCCGCTGATCCAGATCGATGGCCGCCGGACCTATTCCGACGGGGGCCACCTCAACTTCACGACGGTGGCCTACCAGGGCGGTCCCGGAAACCGCATCGATCTGTTCACGGCATTGCGGGGCTGGCTCGACTCCACGGTCGCGATCGTTCCCGAGGAGACCGTCTTCCCCAGGAACGAGACGGTCAAGGAGGTCGAGCATGAGAACACGCTCCAGATGGAGAACTCCCAGCAGTCCGCGGTCGCCGCGGCCCTGACCGAGCTCAAGATCCCGGTGGGCGGCGTCGTCACGGTGGAGATGACGCAGAAGAACTCGCCTGCGGACGGAAAGCTCCGCAAGGACGATGAGGTCGTCGAGCTCGACGGTGTCAAGGCCCGCACCGCGGCGGCCGTTGCCAGCCGGATGTCCGAGCACAAGCCCGGTGACACCGTCACCGTCGGGATCAGGCGTGGCGGCAAGGAACAAAAGATCAAGCTGCGCGCGGCGGCCTCCCCCGCGGACCGATCCCGGGCGATGATGGGAGTGGTCCTGCGCGACAGGTTCACGTTTCCGTTCACCGTCAAGATCACGGTCGGCGACGTCGGAGGTCCGAGTGCGGGCCTGATGTTCTCCCTGGCCATCCTGGACAAGCTGACCCCCGGGAGCCTCACCGGAGGCAGGTTCATCGCCGGCACGGGGACCATCACCCCGGACGGAGAGGTCGGCCCGATCGGTGGCATCCAGCAGAAGATGATCGCCGCCCGCAAGGCGGGCGCGACCGTGTTCCTCACGCCGGCGGACAACTGCCGGGAGGCCGTGGGCGCCGCTCCTGAGGGGCTACGGCTCGTCAGGAGCGACACCCTGCACAGCGCTGTGACCGCTCTCGACGCCGTGCGCGCCGGCAAGGGGCCCGTCCCCTCCTGCCCGAAGGCCTGATCCCCCCCATCCGCCCGTGATCTTGTAGTTGTCCGCGGCGGCGGGTGGCCACGGACCGCGGACAACTACAAGATCACGAGCGGGAGGATCCCGGCTCGGGATCAGGAGCCGGACGCCCCCTGGCCGTTGCCGGGGGCCTGGCCGGGCTCGTCCTCAAGGTCCTCGTCGGGCTCGATGTCGGGTTCCAGGGTGGCGGCCAGCGCGTTGGCCAGCCCGGGGACCAGGTCGGGGCCGGAGAGCACCTCGTCATCGGTGTCGTGCGTGCGCGACCGGATCGCCGAATGCCGGGTCCCGTCCCTCAGTACACCGACGACCAGCCGTACGTCCTCGCGTTCCGGATGGCCCGCCACGAACGAGGTGGCGTCCGCGTCCGTCTCGGGGAGCTCGTCCTCCGCGTCGGGCGGAAGCACGATGCGTTCCATGACGAGTGCGCATCCCACGACGCCGTCCGGCCAGGCGATCGACGCCAGTACGTCCTCTATCGAGCCCTCCTCGGGCAGTGGCGGCTGCTCCAGCGCGGCGATCGTCTCCACGTCCGCCGGGAGCTCGAGGCGGTCGGCCAGCTCCGGCTCCTCGGCGCGCAGCTCGGCCGTCTCCACCAACGCATAGAGACGTGGCGGAGCGTCCCAGCCGATTTCGGCCGAATGCCGCTCGAGATCTAGTACAACTTCTTCCAAGTCAGTCACCCCGCCATCTTTCCCTCAATCGGCATGGGCAAGAGCGGGAACCCCGGGCATGCTCGGTAAGTTGCACTAGAAGCACCTCGCTGCGCTCGCGCGGAGGCGAGCCGACCATGAACGACGGAGCGGTGAGCCGACGAGTGAGCGGAGTGATCGACCGTTATCGCGCGAAGCGCGCCGGTGCGGTCGGTCACGAAGTGAATGAGAAGGCGAGCGCGACCATGAACGGAGCGGAGCTTTGACCTTCCGGACCCCCGGTCTCAGAGGCGGCGGGATCGCCACCAGCCGCTCACGGCTACTACTGCCGGTGGCCGTGATCCTCGCGGTCGCCGTCGTGCTCTTCCTCGTGTTCACCGCGATCTGGACCGACCTGCTCTGGTATCGCTCGGTCGGTTTCTCCTCGGTCTACTCGACCGAGCTGTGGGTGAGGGTGGTGTTGTTCATCGGCGCGGGGGTCCTCATGGGCCTGGTCGTCGGGGCCAACATGGCCGTCGCCTACCGGCTGCGCCCGGCCTACCGGCCGTTGTCGGTGGAACAGCAGGGCCTGGAGCGCTACCGGGCCGCCGTCGATCCGCACCGCCGGCTCATCGCCACCGCCCTCATCGGCGTGCTGGCACTGCTCACCGGCTCGTCCGCCTCCGGCCGGTGGCACACCTGGCTCGCGTTCATGAACCGGACCTCCTTCGGGAGGAAGGACCCGCAGTTCCACAAGGACATCTCGTTCTTCGTCTTCACCTACCCCTTCCTGCGCCTCGTGCTCGGTTACCTCTTCGCCACGGTGATCCTGTCGATCATGGTCGCTGTGATCGTGCACTATCTGTACGGCGGACTGCGGCTGCAGGGTCCCGGTGACAAGGCGAGCCCGCCGGCCCGGGCCCACCTGTCCGTACTCGTCGGGGTCTTCGTCCTGCTCAAGGCGGTGGCCTACTGGTACGACCGGTACGGGCTCGCGCTCTCGGAGCGCGGGGTCGTCTCCGGGCCGTCCTACACCGATGTCAACGCCGTTCTTCCCGCCAAGACGATCCTTGCGGTCATCGCTCTCATCTGTGCCGTGATGTTCTTCATGAACAGCGTGCGGCGCGGAATGACGCTCCCCGGTGTGGGCTTCGGCCTGCTGGTCCTGTCGGCGATCCTCGTGGGCGGGGTCTACCCCCTCCTGATCCAGCAGTTCCAGGTGCGGCCGAACGAGCTCGACAAGGAGTCGAAGTACATCGGCCGCAACATCACCGCCACCCGGGAGGCCTATGGGGTGGACAAGGCCAAGGTGACGGCCTATGGAGCGGAGACCAAGCTCTCGCAGGACCAGCTCCGCAGCGAGGCGTCCACGATCTCGGGTGTCCGGCTGCTCGATCCGGCCGTGGTGGGGTCGACCTTCCAGCAGCTGCAGCAGGTCCGGAACTTCTACCGGTTCCCGGACGTGCTGGACATCGACCGTTACCAGCTCGAGGGCACGAGCCGGGACACCGTCGTGGCCGTACGGGAGGTCGAAGGAGCGCCGGAGGGCCGCAAGGGCTGGGTCAACGACCACCTCGTCTACACCCACGGCTACGGATTCGTCGGCGCCCTCGGCAACAAGGTCACCGACAAGGGCGAGCCGGACTATGTCGAGAAGAACATCCCCCCGACCGGGGCGCTCGGCACCTTCGAGCCGCGGATCTACTTCGGTGAGCGCTCTCCCTCCTACTCCGTCGTGGGGGCGCCCGCCGGGACGCAGGCCCGTGAGCTCGACTACCCCGACGAGAGCGCGGCGGGGCAGCAGAACAACACCTACAAGGGCAGCGGCGGCGTGCCGATCGGCTCGCTGGTCAACCGGCTCCTCTTCTCGGCCAAGTTCCAGGAGAAGAACCTGCTGCTCTCCGGCGCCATCAACAAGGATGCCAGGATCCTCTACAACCGGACCCCGCGAGAGCGGGTCGAGCGGGTCGCGCCGTGGCTCACCCTGGACGGCGACCCCTATCCGGCCGTCGTGGGCGGCCGGGTGCTGTGGATCCTGGACGGCTACACCACCTCGGCGGGCTACCCCTACTCCGAGCGGATGAGCCTGGGAGACGCCACCCGGGACACGGTCACCGACACCAGGTCGGCCGTGGCCAGGCAGGCCAACGACCGGGTGAACTACATGCGCAACTCGGTCAAGGCCACGGTGGACGCCTACGACGGCACGGTCCGCCTGTACGCCTGGGACGAGAAGGACCCGGTGCTCCGGACGTGGATGAAGGCCTTCGACGGCGTGGTCCAGCCGAAGAGCGAGATCACCCCGCAGCTGATGGCCCACCTGCGCTATCCCGAGGATCTGTTCAAGGTGCAGCGCCGCATCCTGGCCCGCTACCACGTACAGCAGCCCGGCGCCTTCTACAGCGGTCAGGACTTCTGGGACGTTCCCCAGGACCCGACGACGAGCAAGGGCAAGACCCAGCCGCCCTACTACCTGAGCCTGAGGATGCCGGGTGAGCCGGAGCCGAAGTTCTCCCTCACCACGGCCTACAGCCCGCGGGGCCGTCCCAACCTGGCCGCGTTCATGTCCGTCGACGCCACGTCCGGCCAGTCGTACGGGCAGATGCGCGTGCTGGAGTTGCCCCGCAACTCGCCCATCCAGGGGCCAGGGCAGGTGCAGAACTCCTTCGAGTCCGACGCCAGTGTCAAGAAGGTCCTGACGGACCTGCGGATCGGTGGCACCCAGACCGTGCTCGGCAACCTGCTGACGCTGCCGTTCGGCGGTGGGCTCCTGTACGTGGAGCCGGTCTACGCACAGGCCTCCGGGGGCACGGAGCAGGAGCCCTACCCGATCCTCAAGCAGGTGCTGGTGATGTACGGCACCGATGTCGGCGCCGGCGCGACCCTGCAGGAGGCGCTGAACCAGATCTTCAAGGACACCGGTTCGGCCGCTCCGCCGCCGTCCACGGGCGGAACCGCGGGTGGACAGGCCTCCGCGGACGTCCAGCGCGCGATCTCCGACGCGCAGAAGGCGTTCAACGACGGCCAGGAGGCGCTGAAGAAGAACGACTGGACGAGCTACGGGGAGGCGCAGCGGCGGCTCAAGGAGGCGCTGGACCGGCTGGCCAAGGCCCAGTCCGCCACGTCCCAGCAGAAGCCGTCGTCCTCGCCGTCACCCGCGGCCAGTCCCTCCACCAGCCCGTCCGCCGCCCCGTCCGCGACCCCGTCGGGCTGAGCCGCCCCGTCCGGACAGGCCCCACCCCCGGCGGGAATACCGGCCGGGGGTGGGGTGTTGTGATGAGTACGCGGGAACGTGCGAGCGGCCCGCAAAGGGGCGTGCGGCCATCGATTTGCCTTAGGTCGCACCGCACCATAGAGTTAAGACATCGCCGCGGGGTGGAGCAGCTCGGTAGCTCGCTGGGCTCATAACCCAGAGGTCGCAGGTTCAAATCCTGCCCCCGCTACCACGATCGAAGGCTCGGAGGATTTCCTCCGAGCCTTCGCTTTTGTGGTGGATCTCCGGTGTCGCCCCGGGACGATCATGTCCAGGGGCTGTCATCCGGAAGGCGTGTCAGGGGCCTCGGCTCATGGCCGGGTCTCGAGGGTCGCGGGGTAACCGTTTTGCCTTAGGGGCCTGGATGGCATAGAGTAAAGACATCGCCGCGGGGTGGAGCAGCTCGGTAGCTCGCTGGGCTCATAACCCAGAGGTCGCAGGTTCAAATCCTGCCCCCGCTACCACGATCGAAGGGCCCGGAGGATTTCCTCCGGGCCCTTCGTGTTTTCTCTTGCCCATTCGATGCTCCTGGCCCATTCGATGCTCCTGGTCATGGCCTCCTGGTCATGGCCGCTGGCCCACGCCGCTCATGAACTCGCGAAGCCGCAGGCGGCCGCCGGTGTCCCGCGAAAGTGGCGGTGTGTCCATCCCCGCGCCCGCCTGGAGCCCTTCGAGGAATTCGCACACGGCGTCGAGTGAACTACGGCGGGGTGACCAGCCCAGTTCCCTATGCGCGCGGGAGGTGTCCATGATCGGCAGCCGGACCACCGCGTCGAACAGATCGGGAGCCGCGGGGAGGAGGCGCAGATGCCAGGCGGCGGAGAGCAGCCCCCGAGCCGGCCACCTCGGCATGCGGACCGTCCTGGCGCCGAGGGCTTCGGCCAGGGTCGGCATGTCCAGCACGGGGTCGGCGGCGACGTTGAAAGCGCCATGGACGGGTTTCGTGATCGCCAGATGGAAGGCCTCGGCGGCGTCCGCGGAGTGAAGGGCCTGGAACCGCATGCCCGGGATGTCCGGAAGGACCTGCAGGGCTTCCGGTCGTACGAGCGAATTGGGCAGCAGTGGGCCGGCGAACAGCCGCCGCTGTTCTGAGGCGGCCTCCCGCTTGAAGATGAAACCGGGCCGGAGCCGCACCACCCGGCGTTCGGGATGCCGGAGCTCGAAGGTGTCGAGCAGCCGTTCCACATAGGCCTTCTCGCGGCAGTACGCCGCGGCCGGCCACCCGTGGGTCGGCCAGCTCTCGTCCACCCGGCGGTCCTTCGGACCGGGCGAGTAGGCGCCCACGGAGGAGGAATAGACCAGCGCGGGCACGTCCACGGCGGCGACCGATTCCAGGATCCGGACGGTGCCGAGCACGTTCGTCTCCCACGTCCGCACGGGATCGTGCGTCGGCTGGAAGATCCAGGCCAGGTGGACGACGGCGTCGGCGCCGCGGAAGTGCGGGGCCAGATCGTCGATGGTGATGTCGACCTCGGCCCACTCGGTCTTGCCGACCCGCCAGTCCGGCCGCCGGCGTGCCAGCCCCAGCACCGAGGTGACCCGTTCGTCCGCCGAGAGCGACTGAAGGAGGCTCGTGCCGACGTTGCCGCTCGCTCCGACGACGACCACTCGCATACCGGCGGGCTGCCCGTTGCGGATCCGGCTAAACCACGGCCCTGAGCACTCGCGCTCGGTCGGAGGCAGCGTCGCCGGGAGGTGGACCATATGAGCGCCGGACCGGGACCGTTTTCTCATCCGCGTGGTGCCACGGGTCCGCCCTGTCCCGGGATGAGACTCCGTTCCTGTGTGAGGGCGGCACGGAGGGCGGCGTAGGTCTCCGGCGGGGCGCCGACCTCGTCGAGGCCGAGCAGCGCCGCCCCGAGGATCGGGGGCGCGTCCGCCACGACGAGCTCGGCCCGCGGGGCCAGCTCGGCGTAGCGTCGTTCGATCGCCGTCATGAGGACCGGATGGCGCGCGGTCATGACTCCTCCGCCGAGCACCACCTCGACCCGGGTCTCGCGCAGGCCGAGGCGGTCCAGCGAGACTCTCCCGAGGGCCGTCACCTCATCGGCCATGCGCTCGACCACCGACATCGCCACGGCGTCACCGCCGGTGGCGGTCTCCAGGAGTACGGGCGTGAGCTCCAGCAGCCGTCCGCCGTCCAGATCGCGGGCGTGCAGGGCCAGCCCGACGTCGACGGCACGCTGGACCCCGAAGTGAGCCGCGACCGCGCCGGTGAGGGCGGTGGCCGGACCCCGGCCGTCCTCGCCCCGGACGGCGTGCCAGAGGGCCAGCTTGCCGAGGTGGAAGCCGCCCCCCCAGTCCCCGGTCATCGACCCGAGGGCCGGAAACCGGGAGACGTGCCCGTCCGGGCCGACCCCGAGGCAGTTGATCCCCGCACCGCAGACCACCGCGATGCCCCAGCCCGCGGAGGCGCCCGCCCGCAGCAACGCGAACGTGTCGTTGCCGACCCGGACGGTACGGGCCCAGCCGCGGGCGCTCAGCGCCTCGGTGAGGCTCTCCTCCTCCTCAGGGAGGTCGGCGTTGGCGAGGTAGGCCGCGACATGGGCCAGGCCGGTGCCCGGCCGGCCGATGCCGGCCCGGCCGAGCGCGGTGGCGACGGCCGCGGCGATGACCTCGACGGCCGCGCCCTCCCCGACCTCGTGCGGCCGGAATCCGCCGCCGCGGGCGCCGGCGAGCACGCTGCCGTCCGCGCCGACCACCACGACGTCGGTCTTGCTGTTGCCCCCGTCGATGGCGGCGAGCAGGGGAGCGGTCACGCCCGCCCCGCCCGGCCGAGCTCCTGTTTCACCCTTTGACTCCCGTCAACGTGACCCCTTGGATGAACACCCGCTGGGCGAGGAAGAACACGATGAGCACCGGCATCACCGTCAGCAGGGTCGCCGCCATGGTGAGATTCCACTCCACGTGGTGAGCGGCGCGGAAGGTCGCGACCCCGATGGCGAGCGTCCAGTTCTCCGGCCGGGCGTAGATCAGCGGCCCGTAGTAGTCGTTCCAGCAGTAGAAGAACTGGAGCAGCGCCACCGCCGCGAGCGCCGGCCTGGCCATCGGCAGGATGACCCGCATCATCGTACGGAACTCACCGCAGCCGTCGACCCGCGCCGCGTCGGCGTACTCCTTTGGGATGGTCACAAGGAACTGCCGGAGCAGGAAGATCGAGAAGGCGTCGCCGAACAGCTGCGGGAGGATGAGCGGCCACAGCGTGCCCGTGAGGTGGAACCGGGCCCACACGATATAGAGGGGCACGATCGTGACCTGCGGCGGCAGCATCATCGTCGAGATGACCAGCACGAGCGCGGCCCTGCGGAACCTGAACCGGAACCGGGCGAGGGCATAGGCCACCGGGACGCTGGAGACCAGCATGAATACGGTGGACAGCCCGGCGTACAGGAAGCTGTTGACGCTCCACCGCACCATGTCGCCGGAGAACGCCTTGCCGAAGTTGCCCCACTCCCACGGTGCCGGCCAGATCGAGGCGCTGAGCGCCTGCCCGTCGGTCATCACCGCGGTGAGCAGCATGAACACCAGCGGCGCCAGGAACATGATCGCGAGAGCGACGGCGACCGCGTGGGTCGCGGTCCAGTAGAGCATCCGCAGCCGTCGCCCGCCCCGGGCCGTCGCCGGACCCGTCGCGGCGCTCACGAGGCCTCGCCCCCGGCGAAGGCGTTGAACTGACGGAGCAGCAGCAGCGTGAAGAACATCGCGACCACGAACAGCACGAGGGCGAGCACGCAGGCGTAGCCCATGTTGAACTGCCGGAACCCCTCGTCGTACAGCCACTGCGGGAACGTGAGCGTGGACCCGTCGGGATAGCCGGGCGCGAACTGCGTGCCCGGCTGGTCGGCCTGGCCGGCGGCCACCTTCGCGGCGACCATCGCCTGGGTGAAGTACTGCAGTGTCCCGATGACCCCGGTGACGGCGGAGAAGGCCAGCACCGGGCTGATCATCGGGAAGGTGATGTGGCGGAATCGCCGCCAGGCTCCGGCGCCGTCGATCGCGGCCGCCTCGTACAACGACGTGGGTACGTCCAGCAGCGCCGCCAGCAAGATGATCATTACGTCGCCGACGGCCCACAGCCCGAGCAGGGCCAGCCCCGGCTTGGCCCAGCCCGGCTCGTTGAAGAAGTCGGGCAGCGTGACGCCCATGGTGCCGAGGAGCGTGTTCACCGGCCCGGTCCCGGGGTTGAGCACGAACACGAAGGCCACCGTCGCCGACACCGGCGGGACGAGGTAGGGCAGGTAGAAGATCGACCGGAGCAGGTCGCCGCCGGTCTTGATCTTGGTCAGCAGCTGCGCGACGCCGAGGCCGAACAGCACCCGCAGCGGGACCATCACCACGACCAGCCACAGGGTGTTGCGCAGCGCCCGCCAGGCGTCGCCGTCCTGGAAGAAGAACCTGTAGTTGGTCAGGCCGACGTATTCGAGGCTGAACAGGTTGTAGCGGGTGAAGGAGAAGTAGACGGTCGCGGCCAGGGGGTAGGCGAAGAAGAGCCCGGATCCGACCAGCCACGGGGACATGAACGCGAGCACGCGCAGCCGGTGGCGGCGCCGTGCGCGCGATGCCGCCACCGGCCGGCCCGGCCTGAGGGACAGGGTGGCCATGGGTCAGCCGCCGGCCAGCCGCAGGGCTTTGTCGATCTTGGCGTCGAGGTCGCGTAGCCCTCGGTCCAGGTCCGGGACCTTGCCGGGCTCCCACTGGTCCTGGATGAACTGCTGGGACTTGACGACGTAGTCGTTGCCGTTGGCCGTGGGCGGCGTCGTCGAGCTGCTCGGGTGCTTGAAGACGTCCAGGAAGGTGTGGAACTGCGGCGGCAGCGTCAGCTTGGGCGACGACAGCGCCGGGATCGTGCTGGGCACGTTCCCGAGCGCGTTGGCGAAGGTCACCAGCGCGTCGGTGTCCGTCGTCAGGTATCTGATGAACTCCCATGCCGCCTGCGGGTGCCTGGCTCCGCGCGGGACGCCGATGACGGTGCCGGCGACGAACGCGCCGCCGTAGCCGGCCCGCAGGTCGTCCGCCACGGGCGGGGGAGCGGTGCCGTAGTCCAACTCGGGCGCCTGCTCCTGGAGGAACTTGGTGCGCCACTCACCGTCGACGGCCATCGCGACCTTCCCCTTCTGGAAGGGGTTGGAGGCCTCGAACTCCTGGCCCACCGAGCGCAGGAACCTGCGCACGTTGTCGTAGCCGTACCAGTCGACGAGGCCCTTCTGCCACCGCAGGTAGGCCTTGAACGCCGGGTCGCTCGCGAAGCCGGCCCTGCCGTCATCGGTCAGCCACTTCACCCCGAACTGCGGTGCGATGTGCTGGGGCACGTGCTCGTAGTACTGCACCGAGGGCATGAACCCGGCGACCTTGATGGTGCCGTCGGCGTCGCGCACGGTGAGCCTCTTGGCGAGGTCGGTCAGCTCGCTGATGGTCCTGGGCGGCTGGTGGCCCTTCATCAGGGCCTTGTTGTAGTAGAGCCCGTAGGTGTCGGCCAGCAGCGGCATCGCGCACCGCCTGCCCTTGTACTGCGTGTATTCCTGGACCGCCTTGGGGAACAGGCCGAGGTCCAGTCTGGACGTGCGGATATAGGGGCTCAGATCCTGCCACGCGCCGCTCTGGCACCACTGCCCGACGCTGTCGGTGGTGAACGACGACACGACGTCCGGCGGGTTGCCGCCGCGGATCGTGTTCGTGATGCGGTCGTCGGTCTGATCTCCGACCAGCTTGACGGTGATGTTCGGGTGGGTCCTGCGGAACCCGGCCACCGCGTCCTCGAACGCCTTCACCTCGTGGTCGGCGCTCCAGCCGTGCCAGACCTCGATCGTCTGCGCGGCATCGGCCTTGGGGCCGTCGCCGGGGGCCGGGCTCCCGCCGGCCGTGCAGGCGGCGGTCAGGGCCGGTCCCGCGATGGCGGCCGCCAGCGCGATCCGGCGCAGTGAGGTACGCACTCCAGTTCTCCTTCGGACGGCGATTCAGGGGACGGTGCTGGAGAAGACCTCCTCCCGGGTCTCGGCGAGGGCCAGCCGCAGCGCGCCGGCCAGGACGGGGTTGCCCTGGACCGAGCTGAGCCGGAGCGGAGGTCTGGGGATGGTCATGGCGTGCAGCTCGCGCTCGATGAGCGCGCGCAACGGCTCCCCGCCGGCGTGCAGCATCTCGCCGGACAGGACGATCAGCTCGGGGTCCACGACCGCGACGACGTTCGCCAGCGCGACCCCGAAGCGGGAGGCCAGCTCGGTCAGCGCGGCCTCGGCCCGCCGTCCCTCGCCGGTCGTCCGGACCGCGGCGGCCGCCCGGCCGAGGGCCTTCACCGCACTCGTGCCGCGGAAGCCGTGCTCGCGCATCAGCCTGAGGATGGCCGGGGCGCCGGCGGCGACCTGCAGGCCCCCGGTGCGCGTGCGCCGCACCTCCCGTACGAGCGGTGCGCCGGCCAGGGGCATGTAGCCGATCTCGCCTGCCCCGCCGGTCGCGCCCCGGTGCAGCGCCCCGCCCAGGACCACCGCCATCCCGATGCCGTCGCCCGACCACAGCAGCACGAAGTCGCGGGATCCGGTGGCCTCGCCCCGGTCCAGCTCCGCGAGGGCGGCCAGGTTGACGTCGTTCTCGATGGCCACCCGCAGGCCGAGTCCCTCGGCCATCCGGGCGGTGATG
>DASYNF010000119.1:0-2266 GCA_036008685.1 Actinomadura sp.
CCGGCACCGGTCGTCGCGGCCGGTTCCGACGAGGTGATGACGGGAGACCCGTCGGGCCGATAGCGTCGGCCGCTCGTCCGAGGTCCTGTGGAGGCGGCATGGTGCCAGGCGCGTGGATGGGAACGGCGGTCGGACTCGGAACGTCGGTGGACGCGCTCGCGGCGCTGGCGGCGCACCTCCGGATCGAGACGGAGGACATCCCGGCCGACCCGCGCGTGCGCCGGCTGCTCGCGGACATCGCCGCCGAGGTGCTCGGCGGGCACGACGGTGACCCGGGCGCGGCTGCCGCGCCGGTCGTGGGATTGGCCCGTACGTCTCTGCGGCAGGCTGCGGAGCTCATCGAGAACCCGGGCCGGCGTGGCGGATGGGACCAGGTCGACGTGCCGCTGTTGCAGAGCATCGGACGGTTGTCGATGGCGGTCGCGGACGCCGTCCGGGTGGCCGAGAGCTCGCTCGACTCGTTGCGCACGAGGCTGAGCACACCAGGAGCGGCGTTTCTCGATGTGGGAACCGGCACGGGCTGGTTGGCGATCGCCATGGCCCGCTCGCACCCCGGACTGCGCGTGGTCGGGATCGACGTCTTCGAGCCGGCCCTGAGCCTCGCCGAGGAGAACGTCGCCGGTGAAGGCATGGCGGAACGGGTGGAGCTGCGGTTGCAGGATGTGACGACGCTGGAGGCCCGCGCGACGTACGAGGCGATCTGGCTGCCGATGCCGTTCCTGCCCGCGGAGATCGTGCCACAGGCGGTGGCCGCCGCCCGGCTGGCGCTGTGTCCGGGCGGGTGGCTGCTCGCCGGGACGTTCGCCGGCACGGACGACAAGCTGTCCCGGCTGCTGACGGACCTGCGGATCGTCCGGTCGGGCGGCCACCCCTGGCAGGCCGACGAGCTGATCGGCGTGATGGACGCCGCGGGCCTCGCCGATACCGGCGAGGTGACCCGCACCTGGCCGGCCCCGGTCCGGCTCTTCGTCGGTCGGCGACAGCCGTGAGATCAGGTCGGTCGGCGGCTCCGAACGAGCACCAGGGCTGGGACGGCGTCGTGGTCAGAAGGGCGGTCCGGACGAGCTGACCTGGTGCTTCTGCACCTCGTCCCTGAGGATCCTCGGCGTCGAACTCGGTGGTGTCGGCGCCACCGCGCGCCACGTGTCCAGCTGCTCCTCCGACTCCCACACCTCGTGGATGTCGACCCTGCCGGGCTCCACCGTGTCGCAGGTGATCGCCAGGTCCAGGCAGCCCGGATAGCTCCGGGCCCGCTCGACGATCTCACGGTGTCCCTCGACGAACTCGTCCCGCCCGTCGGCGCCTACGTAGACCGGTCCCGCAATGATCAGCAAGGCGTGTTCCCCTCCCGGATCGGTCCGCCCACTGCGGGCCTCGTGGGCTTGGACTCCGCGCGCGGGCGGGACTCATCGCCACGAGCCGCCCTCGTCCCGTCGGCCTCGCCCTTCGTCCGTCCGATGAGCCCGTCCGGTTGCGCGGTCTACCGCTGGACGGACGTGCCGGAGGAAGGGAAGGAACCATGACCTCGTCGGAGAACGCGTCAGCACTCCTCGACAGGCTCGTCGGTGAGCTGCGCCGGGCCCGACGGTGAAGCGGGGTCAGATCTGCGCCATCCCCGCGTGGTGCGAGTAAGGGGCCACGGCGACCAGACCCGGGCCGAGTCGTATTGCTGGTGCGCCCCTCTACGGGCAGGGCCGGGTAGCCGGACCAGCCGGCCCCGCGCGAACCGGAGGCAGGAGCGCGCGAGCCGAGCGGGGCCGGCGTGGCCGACCCGCGCCGTCGGAGGCGGCGCCCCTGGGTCGCAAACTTCGGCACGTATTCGGCACAGCCACCCGGAGATCCCGGATCTCGGCCGGGCACCGCCGGACAGCACCGGAGCTGATCGATGAACGTTTCCGCTGCTCAGAAGCGTGATCGAGCAGGTCGCGGAGGTTGCCCCCGGTGGGATTCGAACCCACACTGTGACCCCTTTAAGGGGAACCGCCTTGCCCGCCGATCATGGCCGTTGACCTGCGGTGATCGTGACGAGCGCCAATGCGCGCGGCGAACTTCGGCGCGTATTCGGCGCGCAAGCCTGGCTAGGCCTGGGAGACTGCATCCAACGCGGTCCTACTGTCCGTGACCTGCGTTCACCCCCGGTAGGCCCAGCCGCAGGCTGACATGGAGGACAGCCCGCTCATCTAGTGTCATGCCAGTTCAGCGGGCCTTGGTGCCTCGAACCGCGTGACCGGAGGAGTCGATGCTGGGATGACGGCAGGGCGACCGG
>DASYNF010000120.1:0-4984 GCA_036008685.1 Actinomadura sp.
GACAACGTCATCTCGATCGAGGTCGACCCGGCCTTGTCGACGCGCGCCGCGACCAGCCTGAAGGAGGCCGGACACACACCGCGGCTGATCGTCGGTGACGGTGCCGAGGGCTGGCGGGACGGCGCCCCGTACGACCGGGTCCACGTCACCTGCGGGGTGACCACGGTCCAGTACGCCTGGGTGGAGCAGACTCGGCCGGGTGGGATCATCGTCCTGCCGTGGATGCCCGAGTACGCAGGAGGGCACAAGCTGGCGCTGAGCGTCCTCGACGATGGGACCGCGGTCGGCCGGTTCCACGGTGGCTGCGATTACATGATGATCCGCTCGCAACGGTCCGCCGGCGTCGGCGCGGGCGGCGACGGCCGGGAGTCTGAGACGTCGCTGGATCCCCGCCGGGTCATGTGGTCGGCGTGGGGTGCGGACGTCGCGATCGCCGGGATGCTCCCTGACGTGGCGGGAGTACATGAGGAAGACGAGGGCGGCGAATTCCGGCTGTCGTTGTGGACGGTCGACTCCGACGCGGTCGTGACCTACGTGCCGGGCCGTGAGCGGTCCGTGGTGCGGCAGCGCGGCCCGCGGAACCTGTGGCGGGAGGCCGAGGACGCGTTCTTCACCTGGGTGCGGTGGGGTGAGCCCGCGCGGGATCGGTTCGGGTTGACGGTCACCCCGGAGGGCCAGCACGTGTGGCTGGACGACCCCTCTCGGGTGATCCAGCTCAGCCCCTGACCCCGGACACAACGAAGAAGGCCCCGATGCGATCGAAGCTCTCGCGGTAGGTGGTGACCATGTCCCCGCCGGCGCCGCTGCGCAGGTGCAGGACCGGCGTAGCGGAGGATGTCGATACTCAAGATCGAAAAAGGGCCTCGGATGAGTTCCGAGGCCCTCTCTCACCTGCGTCGGGGTGGCGGGATTTGAACCCACGACCTCTTCGTCCCGAACTATCGGCAGCCCCAAGGTCGAGCGCTCACGGTACTGGTCAGGGTGTGTGTTGATGGCGGTCGCGGCAGGCGGTGTGCGGCGGTGTTGCTGTACTTCCGTGCTGTACAGCAACCGCGCTGGCCTGTTCATTACGAGTCTCACGAACAAGATCCACACTCGTCCGGCCCCGTCCGCTGACCTGCTCGGCGGCCTCCCTTAGACGCCCGGGGTTCCACTCTCGTCCAGGCCCGCCCAGAACTGCCGTTAGCAGCCGCGTTAGCAAGCCCGAGCACCCTGGTTCCACGAACCTCAACCGACCTTCTAGTCGTCCGAGCCGGTAGCCGACGGCGGTACCTCGACGACGAAGAACAGGAAGGTGGTTTTGGTCGAAAGGTCATGGAAGTCGTCAGGGAACAGCTCACGGGCGGCCGGGTCGGGCTGCGGCTCGTTGATGGCGGAAAGGCGGAAGCCGGCGGTGGTGAAGGCATCGGTCATCGCGTGCAACGGCTTGCGCCAGAACTTCATCGGGACGGACTGCCCGTTGAACGTCCAGTCGAAGGTATAGCTGCTGGTCGCGAAGTAGTCGGGCCGAGGATCCTGGATCGTGTAGGCCACGAAAGGGTGGTCCACCGACGCGATCAGTCGGCCGCCCGGCCTGAGCACCCGCCGCAACTCGGCCAGCGTCGGCCCCCAGTCCTCTAGGTAGTGCAGCACCAGCGATGCGACCACGTCGTCGAACGCACCGTCGTCGAACGGCAGCCGGTCGCGCAGGTCAGCCAAGTGCAGGGCCACATCGTCACCGAGTCGCCGCCTTGCCAACGCCAGCATCCCGGCGCTGGCGTCGATGCCGGTGACGACCGCACCGCGGTCGCGTAGTGCGGCGGACAGGGGACCTGAGCCGCAACCGGCGTCCAGGATCCGGCGACCGGTCACGTCTCCGGCGAGGGCTAACATCGCGGGCCGCTCGTAGTACGCGTTTACGAGGTTGTTCTCGTTCTCCGCTGAGTACGCCTCGGCGAAACTGTCGTAGTCATTCACCCGAGCCGGATCTGCAGACTGGGCGAAGCTCTCGGGTACGCCGGTTACGCGTTCCATCGTCGCAGCCTAGTAGTCGCATGATCCGCCGGACAGGCCCTAGAGACCCGTACGGGCGGCTCCGGGCCGTGCAGCTCGCCAGGCATGGGCGCTTGCTCAGTGCTGGCTTGCTTAAGTGCTCATGGCGTTGTGCTGCGGGGTGGGGCGGCCGTGCACGGCGGCGCGAGACGGGACCGGACGGAACAGGCCGCATGCCCGGCTCGCAGAGCCGGGCGCGGCCGCCGGCGACCGCGAAGCGGGCGCCTTTAAAGACGTAGAGAAAGTTCTAATAAGAGCCCTGGTGACCTAGAGCAAGTCCGATGGGCTTGGCCTGCTTATGCCCTGGTCAGGATGCTTGGTCCCTGGCTTCGTACCGTTGGCGCCATGCCGCACAGCGTTGGACGTAAGCGGGCAAGTGCTCTCGGGTGAACTCCTCGGCGGACCAGTCCTCGCTCAGTACTTCGGCGTTGGGGTCGCAGACGTAGGCCCAGCCGTGGCGTCCGTCGGTGAGATCCAGCCGTTGGAGCTCGTAGACCGTGTCTTCGAACGCATCCAGGACCCGCCACTCCTCAGCGGTCAGGCCGGTCAGGAGGTAACCGCCGGCTGTTCCGTCGGCGGGGGTGAGACCGGGGTAGACCCGTTCCGGGAGGGCTGCGGTGCGCCAGCCCTTCGCGGCTGTGGGGCTGTGGTCGGGTACGCGGCCGATGAGGGCGATCAGGACGTCAGGGAACTGCAGGCTTCCGTAGACGAACAGCGCCTCCGGGGCCGCCGATAGGCGGTCCGTCCGGCCACAGGGTTGCGAGGTCGGCTGGGGTGAGCGGGGCGCGGTATGCGGCATGGAGTACCTCCTTGATCACCCTAGCGTCGGCCTGGGAGAGGGCGGCGAACCAGTCGATCCCGGCCGGGTAGGCCCATAGGTAGGAGCGGAGCAGGACGTTGGCTCCCCGGTCGCTGAGAAGGTTGGCGATCGCAGACTCACTCCACCAGGGGACACGCTCGCGGGCGTGTCGAGCGCATGCGTCAATGCTCGCCCCGCGGTTGATGGCGAGATGTAGCTCGGCGCGGACGAGCTGGGCGTAGTGGTCCAGCCGTACGCGGGCGGTCAGGATCTCGTCGTCAGGAGCGACGAAGAGAGGCATCGCCTGCGCGAGTCCCTCGAGCATGACCTGATGAGGTGCGTGGATCGACAGCAGCCGGACCCATGGCACGTCACCGGCGGCCTGCGCGGTAAGACTGGCGCTCTGCAAGCCATGGCCTAGTACCTCGTGTAGGGCGAACTGCCGGGCGCTGACCTTGGTGAAGCGGGAGTTGCGCGAGTTGAGTCTCAGCCGCACCTGGTCACCGGCTCCATCCAGCCAGTACGCCCAGTAGGCGTCCACATCCGCGGTTTCGATCGTGAGTGAATACGGGGCGTGTGTCCCGGTGGCCTGCCGGACGGCGGGTTCATACTCGGCGGCGGCCTGGCGGATCGCCTCGGGCGCCTCCTCGGCGTCTATCGGCTCTTCCGCCTCGTCCATGGCGGTCGCGGTGTGGGCGTCCCAGCCGACGCCCAAGCTCTCCAAAGCCGAGCGGGCCTGTGCTCCGCGTTCAGTGACGTACTCCTCCGGCCATCCTGCGACGTGGCATCCCTGGGTGGCGCGGACGTAGTCGGCAAGGTCGGCGCGCTCCCCCAGTAGAGCCCGCAGGTACGCCAGATCGGCGTCCACGCGGTCGGCGAGGCCGCCCGTGGCCTGGGCTCGTAGCTCGGAGAGTGCTCGGTAGACGGCGAGCCGGTTTTCCGCGGGCTCGGTGTCGGCCTCGGCGGGGAAGCAGTCGAAGTCGATGACGGGAGAGGCCCCGCGGTTCACCTCGTAGGCGTTCCATCCCCTGAGGACCTGCTCGACCTGATCACGCAGGCTCACGCGGCACATCCCATCTCAAGGTGACGGCCTGGTTGGGGCGCAGGTATTCGCGCGTCAACGTCATCACGACGTCATCACCTTCGAAGTCCCATACAAGGTCGGCATCGGCCGAGTTCTCGGCCCCCTGCTGCCGCACCCGGATCGTGTACTGGCGTACGTGTCGCGATATCGCCTGACGCCAGTAGTGATCCTCGACGAATTGGCCCTCCTTACAGGAGAAGCCCACGATCGCGGACTCACCAGGCGGCAGCGGCGGCGAGATCTGGCAGGCGAACTTGGCGAGGTTGGCGGTGTCGTGCAGGCGCTGGATCATCAGCCGACGCTCGGACTCCGCGGTTGGAGTGATGATCAGCGGCCCTCGCGTGTTCTCGAACCACAGCTCACGGGCTATCCGGGTCAGCGGCTTGTCGCTCAGGTTCAGCAGCTCGTGCCGGTAGACCAACTCGGCCCAGCCATCCGGCGCTATGTCGATGTCGAGTCGGATCGAAAGCTCGATGATGTTGCCTCGAATGCTCGCGCCCCAAGCGGCACCTTCCGAAGCCGGCCTGACCTCGGGGTCGGCCAAGGTCGAACATCCCAGGGTGGCCATGCGCATTCTGCGCCACGCTCAGATCGACGTCACGATGGAGGTCTACACCGAGGTCTCGGACGCCAAGACACTCAAGGCGCTCAAGCGGCTGGGCAAGCAACTCGATTCGTAGCCGTTGCTGTACTTCACTGCTGTACGGGATGCAAAGAGCCCCCTTCCGATATTCGAAAGGGGGCTCTCACCTGCGTCGGGGTGGCGGGATTTGAACCCACGACCTCTTCGTCCCGAAGGAATCCCAGACCTCATGCGAGCTGCACGCGCAGGCTGCGACCGGCACCGAGCACCCCAGCGGCGTTCGTGGAGGTTCGTGGTGGGCCGCAGGGTTAGGCGGCCTCTTAGGCGGCCCGGCCGTATGCCTGCCATGGGCCACGTAGCTCGTGCGAACCTTGCCGTATATCCCAGATATATCCCGCGTTTGAGCTGGTCAGCGCGCTAGGGATACATGGGGTACATGGGATACACGCTCCCTTGTGCCAGAACTATCGGCGGCCCGAACGTCGAA
>DASYNF010000121.1:0-2599 GCA_036008685.1 Actinomadura sp.
GTCCGGGTAGCGGCACCGCCGTCGCCGTGTGGCGTCCCCCCGCCCCCGTCTCCGGACGAGAGAACCGAGGGAGAACCGCCGTTGCCGGGTGTCGAGGCCGACGCCGGCCCGTCAGAGCCGCCGGTGTGTACGGAGCCACCACCGCCGGTGGACGCACTCGCCGATGCCGGGCCGTCCGACCCACTGGCGTTCACCGAAGCGCCCGGCGAACCGCCCTCGCCCAGCCCGGGGACCTTGCCGATACCGAAGCCGACCCCGCCGGAGATGGCACCGCCTATCGCCCCGTCGAGGGCGGACGATCCGGTCTTCTTCCAGTCGAGCCCGTCCCGGTTGCCCTGAGCGATCTGCAGCCCCTGGACCCCCAGATCGAGCAGTACGCCCTCGAGGAAGCCGCGCAACGCGCCTTTGGCGATCGCGATCAGCAACTTCTGCGCGATCGTCCGCGCAGTGATCTGCGAGGCCACCTCCGCCGCCGGGATCGCCGCGGTCGAGGCCCCGAACGTCGCCACCGCCGAGGCGATCAGCATCGTGATCTCGATCGCCGTGATGATCAGCAGGGCGATGAACATGTATTTCGCGTACTCGATCTCGTTCGCGCCACTGTTCAGTGCCTGACCGAGCGCTTCGCACGCTTTCGAGAGCTTCCGCAGATACTGCGGATCAGTGGAAACGTAGGTCTCGAAGTACTTGCGGAAGGCCTCGGCACCCTCACCGTCGACCGTGCCCAGCACCTTTGCCGCGGTCGCCTGCAGATCGCCGATCAGTTCATTGATGTCGGTGGCGACATCGACCCATGCCTGGGCGCCCCGCCGCATCGCCGTCTCGTCCCCCTCGGGCCAATCGGACCCGACGATCCATTCCAGCCACTGAAGCTCGGCCGGGAGTACGAGACCCACGGACTAGCCCCGCCCAACGCCTTTGACCGCGCCGGTGGCGCCATCCTCGGCTTTCTTGTAGACCTTCGCCACCTCGTCCAGGCCGGACTTGATGTCGGACAGGCCCTTGCTCAGTTCGCCGAACAGCTTCAGGACGTCCTGGCTGGGCTTGAGATAGTCGGCTTCGAACTGCTTGCCGGTCTCATCCGCGCCCCAGCATTTGCCCTCCGCGGACAGTTTGTCGTCCAACTGCCCATGGACCTTCTTGAGCTGTTGTGAACCCTTCGTGAACCCCTTGGCCGAACGCTTCAGCCCCTCTGGATCAACCCAGAGCTGACTCATCGCCCACCTGTTTTCGCTAGAAACCACCGACGGACTCACTGGTCGCGCAGCCTGTACCGTTCCTTCATGGCCTCGAGGTCGTCCGGGCGCTCCGGAAGCACCTTGGAAAGATCAACGCGGCCCGCGTCGCCATACGACGTCCCGTCGGGCACCAGCGGTTCCAGCACCGCCCGCATCTGATCACCGACCTGCCCCCCCGGCCTCGTTCACGGCCGCGAGTACGCACCCCGCGAGCTCCGACGGCGACAGCTTCCGGTAAACCCGGGGATCGAACTCCAGCCCCGTCAGCCGACCCTGGGCCCCTACCTTGACCGTCACCATGCCACCGGCCGCTGTGACGGTGGCTTCGGCCGAGCCCATCTGCCGTTGCAGATCCTGGAGCTGGGAGCGCTTGGCGCGGTACTGCTCCATCAGCCCATCGAGATGCGCCTGCAAGTCTTCCGCATCCGGTCCGTCCCCCTCAGCGCCTCCGGCGTCTCATGGGCCGGGCATGATCATACGTATACGAGAGCTTTACGAAACTATCGGCCTAAATCAGGTCCATATGGTCAATTGGGCATGAAACGGCCAACCTAAATCAGGCGGCGTGTCCCCTGCGGCGATCTCGGCCCGCCACAGTCAGCGGATCTGCGGGCCGCAGTGGTCGCGGCTCCCCGCGAAGGCGTCCTGCTGAGCGGCGCGAGCCTCTCCCCACCTGCCGGCAGAGCGGACATTCGGCTCCATGCCCGGGTTCCCGCCGGAGATCATCGACGTCAGGTGACATCGATCATGAAGTCTGCGACCCTCGGATCCCCAGGAACCTGGACGGGGCATCTCCACGTCCAAGGGGCCACAACGGATCACACCGAGGGACGATCATATTGTTCGCAATGGTGACAGGGTTGGGCCTGTCGGCTGCGGCCGGGCTCAACGCCTATATCCCAATCCTGGTCATCGGGCTGCTCGGCCGGTACTCCGACGTGGTGACCGTGCCGGCCGAGTTCTCCTGGATGACCAACGGCTGGGCCCTCATCGCCGTGGCCGTGCTGCTCACCGCCGAGGTGGTGCTCGACAAGATCGCCGTTGTCGACCATGTGAACGACGCCATCCAGACGTTCGTGCGACCCGCCGCCGGTGGTGCCGTGTTCGCCGCGAGCAACGCCGCGGCGCAGCTCGACTCCTCGTCCTTCATGCGCGACCACTCCTGGATCGGCTGGTCGCTCGGCATGGCGGTGGCCCTCGTGGTCCACACGACCAAGGCCACTGTGCGCCCGGTCGTCAACGGGGGCACGCTGGGAACCGGCACCCCAGTGGTGAGCGCGCTGGAGGACACCATCTCCCTCGGGATGAGCCTGCTGGCCATCCTGCTGCCGGTGGCGGCCCTGATCTTCTTGATCATCCTC
>DASYNF010000122.1:0-12780 GCA_036008685.1 Actinomadura sp.
GTCGCCGCGCCGATCGGCGGCCGCGGTCCAGGGCAGCCCGCCCGCGGCCAGCACGACCGCCAGCGCGATGTCGCCGACGGCCGACCTGGCCACCCTCAGGCGTCCGGGCCTCACTCGATGTCCTGGCGGTGCAGCAGCCGGGCGGACACCACCGTGAACGCCAGCAGATAGGCCGCGACGACCACGGCCGCCTGCCCGGACCCGACGAGCCGGGCGACGCCGGGCGCGTTCTCGCTCGCGCCGAGCGACGCGACGAGGGAGCCGGCGTTGGGCCCGGGCAGGGCCTTCTGCAGCTCCGCGACCCAGTCCAGCAGCGGTGCTGCGATCGCCGAGATCAGATTCTGTACGGCCAGCAGCCACACCAGCCCCAGGCCGATCGGCAGCGCGACCCCGCGGAGCCCGATGGCGAGGGCGAGGCCGAGGGAGCCCCACATCATGCAGATCAGCCAGCCCACGCCGAAGCCGAGCAGCACGTCGCTCAGGCCGGGCCAGGCCATCGGCCGGCCCTCCAGCCCTGTCACCACGGCGCTGGCCACCGCGGACGAGCCGAGCAGGGTGAGCACGAGAACGGTCACCCCGGCCGCCACCGTCGCGACCTTCGCGCCGTGCACCATGACGCGCGAGGGCCGCTGCGTCAGCACGGTCTTCCACGTCTGCCAGCCGTACTCGCTGCCGGCGACGAGCACCCCGAAGGTCAGCGCGAGTGCGCCGACGGAGATCGGCATCCCGCCGATGGCGTTGCCGACGAACTGGGCGGGCAGCGTGGCGTCCGGCCCGCGGCCGCCGTCCGAGGGACCCGAGGTGCCGCCGGCGTAGGGGACCACGTACGCGAAGGTCAGGGTGAGCAGGTCCGCCACGGCCAGCAGCAGCCAGTTGGCGGGCCGGCGGGTCTGCTTGAGGAGCTCGGCGCGGACGTTACCCCACATGAGAGTGCCCTTCCGTCAGCTCGAGGAAGATCTGTTCGAGGTCGGGCTCGCGCCAGCGTAGCTCCCTGACGGTCACACCGGAACAGACCAGCTCGGCGTTGAGCCGACCGGCCTGCGAGACGTCGACGTCGACGTCGAGCGCGTGACCGTCGGCCCGCACCCGGTCGCCGCCGACCAGCGAGGCGATCAGTCCGTGTGCCTCGCCGACCGGGTCCGCGACGATGCGCAGCGTGCCCCCGGATCCGAGTTCCGCGACGGTCGTCTCGGTGACGAGGCGGCCCCGGGAGATCACTCCGACGCGATCGCAGATCTGCTGGACCTCGCCGAGCAGGTGGCTGGACAGCAGCACCGTGCAGCCGCCGGCGGCGAGCTGGCGGATGGTGCCCCGCATGCCGGCCATCCCCGCCGGGTCGAGCCCGTTGGTCGGCTCGTCGAGGATCAGCACCTCGGGGTCCTTGAGCAGGGCGGCGGCCAGCCCCAGCCGCTGCTTCATGCCGAGGGAGTACGTCGCGTAGCGGTCTCCCGACCGGTCGGTCAGGTTCACCGTCCCCAGCACCTCGTCGACCCGCGACCGGGCGACTCCCGCGTGCGACGCGAGCACGCGCAGGTTGTTCCGGCCGGACAGGTACGGATAGAACGCCGGTCCCTCGATGAGCGCGCCCACCCGGTCGAGATGGCCCGGACCCGGCGGCCTGCCGAGAAGGCGGACGCCGCCGGAGGTCGGCTGGATGAGCCCGAGCAGCATGCGGAGCGTCGTGGTCTTGCCGGCGCCGTTCGGGCCGAGGAACCCGTAGACCTCACCCGGCCGGACGGTCAGGTCCAGCCCGTCGACGGCGAGGATGCGCCCGTAACGCTTGGTCAGTGCGGTGGTCTCGACCGGATCGCTCACGTCAGCCACTCTCCGTGATCTGGGTGACGTCCGCGTCGGCCCGGGAGCGGCTTCGCCGGTACGTCGCCGGACGTAGGCGCCGGATCCGGCCCCACGGCTTGAAGACCGACAGCACCACCGCCGCCAGCAGGGCGGTCAGCGACACCACCGGCGGGTAGAACAGGAAGCCGACGTCGACGCCGCCGGGCTCGCGGGCCGCGAGCCGCCGCCCGTACTCCGCGACATCCTGCACCCCGGGACGCAGCACCAGCAGCACGAGGGTGGTGAGCAGGACGTTCATCACCAGCTTCGCCGCCACCCACCAGTACCGGACGAGGCCGTACTTGGTGCCCAGTCCCAGAACCACGCCGGTCACCAGGGACACCACGCCCGCGATGCTCAACGGCCACACGGCGAAGAGCTCCAGCGCCTGGTAGCACACCGCTTTGGTGTCGACGTCGCCGGTGCCCCACGCGGTGAACACCAGCGTGGCCAGCACGACGTCGATGCCGATCCACGCTCCGGCCGCCACGATGTGGGCCACCAGGAACGCCTTCCGTGCCCGTGGCCGGAGTCTCCATGGGCGGGTGCCACCGGTCGTGCTCTCGCCCGCGCCGGGAGGCCGGCGGCGGCGATCCCGGGTGCGGTCGCGGAGCGGTCCGGCGACGGCGGTTGGTCGATCTTTCACGCGTTCCACTCCTCGCCGGTCACCGAGAGTTCACGCCGGGAGCGGCGCAGGAGGCCGACCGCCGCGACGATGCTCCAGAGCAACGAGAGCACGCGGCCGATGGGCAGCAGCACCATGCCGGGGTACCAGACCAGGGATATGACCGACAGGACCGCGGGAATCGCGGCGACGATGCCGAGCCATCGGATGCCCCGCGGCAGCAGGTGCGCACGTGCGGCGGCGACGCAGGTCATCCCGACGAAGACGCCCAGGGAGACGACGTGCGCGACGCCCCCGGTGAGGAAGTTCAGGTCCCGCACGGTCGCGACCACGCCTGGTTCCGCGTCCCCTGCGATCACGGCGAGTGTGCAGGAAAGCAGCGCCGAGACGGCGAGGAAGACGCCCGCGAGAACACCACCGACGCTGATGACCCGTCCCGTACGGCTTCCGCCCGGGGCCGGCCGTACGGCGGAGCCGACGTGGCCGACGAAGAGGAACAGCGCCACCGCGGACAGGAGTTGGCAGGTCCCCAGCACAAGGGTCGCGGTGGTGTTGGCGGCGAAGAAGTCCACGACCTCGCGGGCGGACGCGTCCGGGAGCGGAAGCGAGCCGGAGGCGATCACTCCGTTCAGGATGTCACCGGCCATGAAGAAGGCGGCGAAACCGATGCCGCCGAGTGCCCACAGCCCGCGCTCCCCGTACCCGGGGTTCGGGAGCGTGCTCAGGCATGAGTGTCCAGCCTGTTCTGTCATGAGATCGATCTCCAGTCCTCGATCGCGAGAGCGGGTGCCGTCGGTGCCCCTCGAGTCCGGCGGTTCGTGACCTCCACGGTCGCGGATGCGATCGGCGCGGGCGTCCGTCAGCCGACGACACTGCGGCTACGTTCCTGGGCGTAGTGGCGCCGCGCGGCCCGCGCGTCTCATCCCCTGCCACGACCGGGCGGCGTGCTCTCGACATCGCGCTGTGGACGGCCCAGGTCCTGCTCGCGGCGTTCCTGCTGATCCCCCGGCTCGCCGGCCTGGCCGCGCTCGGGCTCATCGGCCTCATGGCAGGCGCCGTGATCACCCACCTGACCGTTCTCGAGCCGGTGTTCGGAGTGCTGCCCGCCGGGTTCGCCGTCCTGCTCGCTCTGATCGCCCGGCTCCGGTGGCCGCGGACCAGGGCCCTGATCGACGGGTTCAAGCGCTGACCCGGATCCGCACCGGCCTTCACCGGCAGGAGCACCATCTGGGTGGAGCGCTACCCGCCCCAGCCGGTGGCGCCCGCCACCTCATGCGCGATGTCCACGACACTCCGCCCGTCGGTCATCACCCGCACGGTGTCCGCGGGTGCCTGCTCGTCCAGCAGCCGCGCCTTGTGGGCGCTGGCCTCCAGCTCCCGCTCCAGTTCCGAGCCGAGCTCCCGGCCCGCCAGCCGCTCTCCGGCGGTGGTGTCGGAGGCGGTGAGCAGGACCCGTACGATCCGCACGTCCGCCCCCATGGCGCCCGTGAACATGCCCGTCGCCTCAGGCAGCACACTCAGGGTGTTGGTATAGATCAGGCGGCGGTAGCCGAGCTGGGCGAAGTTGGCCCAGACAGCCGTCAGATTGCGCTGGACGATCTTCGAGCGGTGAGGATCTCCCTCCGGCGCCGGATGCACCTGGCCCATGAAATCGCCCTCGATGATCGCGTGAGAGACCGCCGCGGCGCGCAGCCACGCCGAAACCTCCCACCCCACCGTCGACTTACCGACGCCGGCACGCCCTCCGATAAGCAGTACCTCCGCACCATCCATGGAGGCAGCGTGTCAGCTCGCGGCCCCCTTACGCGACCGGCTAGAGGCCAGAGGCCGATCACGGGGCCGGGATTACGCTTCTAGGATGAACGACATCAAGTGCACACAATGCGGTGCGACTGGTCTGGAACAGGGCTTCGTCGAGGACGCCAGCGAGAACGGCTGCGGATACGCGCGGTGGATCGAAGGCCCCCTCCAACGAGGCCTGTTAGGCGGCGCCAAGAAGATGTTCCGGCCGCACTGGCAGATCGAGGCTCACCGTTGCTCCCAGTGCGCGCACCTGGAACTGTTCGCCACCCAGCAGGCCTGACGAGATCCGCGGGACACGGTCTAGCGGCCGTTGCCTCTCTGCAGCGCCTTTACGGCGAGCTGCTGGACCTTGTCGTTGACACAGCCCGTGCGCTCGAGCGCGACGAACTTGGACCTGGTCTCGCCCGGCGAGTAGACCCGGAGGCCACGGGTGGCGATCGGCTGGCATTCGGCCGGGTCATAGTTGACGACGTTCACGAAGCCGACCCAGCTGAGCGCCGTCTGCCCGTGGGCGAGCCTGATGGTCTTACCGCCGCTCCCTTTACGGGCGGCGGGCGCACCCACCTGGGCGCCGTTGTCGCCGGCGACGTAGGAGACGCCGGGGAAGCCCTGGACCGTGCACGGGTGCCCGCTGATGTTGGTGAACACCAGCCCCTGCTGCCACATGCCCTCTCCGTCGTCACCAGGGGTGAGGGTCAGGCGGAGGTCGCTCCCGGTGCAGCGGCCGCCGCTCGACGCGAGAGCGGCCGGAACGGTCTCCGGCCCGCTGCCGGAGGAGGTGCCACCGCCACCGCCGTTACCGCCGTCGCTCGTGGCAGGCCCGGATGCGCTCTGCTGCCGAGCGCCGACCTCGGAGGCCGAGCCACTGATCTGGCATCCGGCGAGACCGAGGGCGAGTAGCGCTCCGGCCGTGATCATCCCGGCCTGCGCGGCCCTGCTGTGCACCATGATCTTTCGTCCTCCCAATGCTCCGTTACTTGTTCACTTCGATGCCGGTGACCCCCGAAGAGTTCGTGGCGCGGCCCAGTGATCGTGATCACTTGGACCTCGGACCCGAGCGTCCGGGGAGGACGTCAGGAATCCCGGGAGCCCGTGATCGCGCGGCCGGTGCCAAGAGGATGGGCCGGCCACGCCGCAGATCGACGCTGACCGTTGCCCCCGGTGCGCCGGTCGAACTAGCCCGGCAGGTACAGGCCCGGAAGATCGAAATAGCCCACGCCCACGTAGTTGGGCCGATAGGTCAGTGCGCTCTTTTCGTTTCCCCACCCGTCGTCGAGCAGTTCGACACCGTACGCGCGCAGCGTTTCGACCAGCAGCCTCGCCGCGGCGGCGCTCTCCTGTTTCGATGGCCTGTCGTAGCCCCGCCACCAGTTGCGCGGCTCCCGTTCGACCCTGTCATGCCAGCCGAGACGCTCCATGGCCGCGTCGTCCGGGCGCTGGGCCGGATCGAGTTCGGCCGACGCCTCCATGATGAGGTCGCCGTCTTCATCGATGATGAAACGGACGTAGCGGTCGGGTTCGTCGCGCGGCGCGAGGATGAGCGACATCCCGTCACCCATCCCCGGGACGTCATGGGCAAGAGTGTGGATCATGTTGCCCAGCGCCTCCTCGAACTCCTCCCAGGTGAAGACCACCCGCCCCCCGGGATAGGTCATGCCGCCGAGGCTGGGGTGGCTCTTGGAGACCATCCAGCTGGGGTACGGGTCGTCGATGCCCGAGCCCCACTCCACGCCTTTCACCCAGGAGTACTCGTACACCTGGGTGGCATAGAAGGTCAGGATGATCCGGCCGGCGGCGAAGCCGATCTCGGTGGACGTGCCGGGATCGGCGGAGGAGCCGCCGTCCTGCCGCCACCGTACGAACGGCCCGGGCCCACCCCACAGCGGAGACCGATGGCCGATCACCTCGGCGCCGACGGAGACCAGCCGCTGGAAATCCTCAAGGGAGGCGTTCTCTGTCACGGTGAGCGACAGTTCCTGAAAGTCGGTCAGATCGCGGTATCCGGCGTCCAGAGTGCCACCGAGCAGCGGCGAGGGAGTGGTCAGCCGTGAATAGGCGCCTTCGCCGATCGTCCAGCCCTCGGCCGCGGCGATCCGTTCGATCGCCGCACGGCTCCAGTCCGCGAAGTCGTGTTCGCGGAGCCGGGTGAGCAGGTCGCGGAAATCGTCGGATGACATCGCTTTCGTAGTCGACATGCCGGTGAGGGTAGAGGTCGCGTCCGACGAAGGTCGTACGAACGAACAACCCGTGGCCGTACGGACGAACGACCGTGAGCCCTCCCCGGCCACGGGTCGTTCGCCGTCCCCACGTGATCGGAGCCGTACGGAATCAAGCCGGGACGATCACCTGCCCGGCCGGGGTGTCAGGATCCGGTCGATTCGTCCGGGGCGCCGCCGGTGTAGGCGGCCGTCGTACGGTCCGCCGCGGCCTGTGCGTCGGCCTCGTCCGTGCCGGCCGCGACACTCGCGTCGCACCACCGCCGGCTGCTGAGCGACATGAACTCCCTGCCTCCCTCGGAGGCCGCCCATGCCGCGATCTCCCGCGGGTCCACGGCGTCTCCAGAGGAGAGATGCAGGGCCAGGCCGATGAATCCCATGTCCCAGCCGATGCCGACCGCGCCGGGACCGAACTCCGCCCACCGTTCCTCGTCGACGTGAGCGGTGTGCTCGAGCTCGAACCGCGTCCCGCCCTCCGGTTCGGCCGACAGCCGGACCTCGATCCAGCTGACGTCCCCGCCGTACTCCCAGGTGGCGGCGAAGCTCTTCGGCGGGTCGCAACGTTCGATCTTTCCGCCCGCGTTGCCCTCGAGCTGGTAGTGACCGCCCAGGCGCAGGTCACCTGAGATGGGCAGGAACCACCGCGGAATGCGCTCGAGGTCGGTGCAGGCGTCCCAGACGTCGTCGATGGGCGCGTTGTAGGTCTGGCTCACGGTGATGATGCGCGCCTCGCCCGCCTCGAGCACGCGCTTGCCGACGTGCCGCCGTACGGCACTGATCTGGTGGGTGACATCGATCATGGAGTTCTCCCCTTCTGGGTCGGTCCTTCGTCGGCATCGCGGAGACGGCGCTCCCGCCTGCCCCGGGCCAGCTCTGTCGCCAGCGCGTCCAGGTGTGGAGTCCAGAAACGCCGGAAGTGATCGAGCCACACGTCGATGTCGCGCAGCGGTTCGGAATTCACCGCGTAGAGACGCCGGGCGCCCTCTGGCCTCACCGTCGCGAAGCCGTTGTCGCGCAGCACCTTGAGATGCTGCGACACCGCCGGCTGGGAGATCCCGAACTCATCCTGGATGACCGCGCAGACCGCACCGGCGGTCATCTCGCCGTCTGAGAGCAGCTCGAGGATCCTGCGGCGGACCGGTTCCCCGAGCACATCGAACGCGTGCACGACACGAAGATCTCAGACTTCGCTTATATAAGTCAACACCTATAGAAATCGGCGCGGTCGTCCTTCGGCTGCCACCGGAGTCGTCGCCTCGATGCTCGCGTCCGGGCCGTACGGAGGCCGTACGAACGACCCGTGAGCCCCCGCGGCCACGGGTCGTTCGCCGTCCGCACGCGATCGGAGCCGTACGCGGCGATGCCGGGACGACCACCTGCCCGGCTCGGAGGCCGAGATCCGGGGGCGCCGCCGGTGTAGGCCCCTGGGGAGGATGGCTGCGGAAATCAGCTGCCGCTCTCGGTCTCGGTGTTGGCGTCGTCGCCGTTGCCACCGTCGGTCTTGGTGTCGATGTCTATGTCGATGTCTATGTCGTTGTTGGGGTTGAGGCGGCTGTTGGGCTTCGAAGTGGCGTCACTGCCAGGGTCGGTGCCGGTGTCGCCGGGGGCGAGCCCGGCGGCGTCCGCGCCGGGGATCGTGGTCCGCACGTACTCGGCCTGGCTCGCAGAGGCTATTCCCGACATGCCGAGAACTGTCCCAAGTGCGATAGACGGGAGAAGGATCTGCACTTTTCTTGATTGCCTCATATAGATAACCCTCCTTTGCGATTTGATCCCCGGACCACGCGACCCGGAGCTCAGGGCGAAATCATTACTCCGTTTGTCCATCGCGCGGATTGGGACCACTTTTTCCGAGGTTAGCGCCAATTAACCCGATAAAGTGCTGAACAATCCCAAATCGTGCTGGCGAAAAAGTAATCTTTGAGATGCGCCCGCATCCGTGTACGGGGTGGAGGGGGTGTGCCCGGCCACGCGTTGACGCCGGAGGCCGCCGGTGCGAGGTTCGGAAGAGGCATCCCCCAGGAAGGGAACTCCTGAGATGAGCGTTCTGCCCCAGCTGCCGTTCGAGCGCGCCGACGCGCTGCACATCTCGTCGATGTTCGGCTCACTGCGAGCCAAGGGGCCCATCACCAAGATCCGCACCGGCACCGGCGACGAGGCCTGGCTCGTGACGGGCTACGAAGAGGCCAGGATCGTCTTCGCCGACGAGCGCTTCGGCCGCTCCCACCCGACCCCCGACACCGCTCCGCGCCTTTCCAACTCCGCCCTGCTCGGCGGCCCGCTGGGCGACTACGCCACCGAGAAGGTCGCGCACGACCGCATGCGGCGGTTGCTCGCACCCGCCTTCTCCGCCCGCCGCATGCAGGCGCTATCCGGACGGGTGCGGCGACTCGTGGACGACCTGCTCGACCGCATGGCCGAGCACGGACCCCCGCTCGACCTGCACACCGAGTTCTCGGTCCCGCTCCCCATCCAGGTGATCTGCGAGCTGCTCGGCGTGCCCTACGAGGACCGCGACCACTTCCGGGCGATCACCGAGGGCATGGGCGACCTGACCGACGCCAGGCGTTCCGCCGCCGCCCAGGCCGCGATGCAGGAGTATTCACGCGGCATCGTCATGGCCAAGCGCGACGATCCCGGCGAGGACGTCTACTCGGACCTGGCCAAGGCCGGCCTGCCGAGCGAGCAGGTCGCCATGCTCGCGGCCGCGCTGCTGTTCGCCGGTCACGAGACGACTGTCAGCCGCATCGACTACGGCGTGGTGCTGCTGCTCGACAACCCCGCGCACCTCGAGGCGCTGAAGCGCGATCCGGCGCTGGTCCCCGCCACCGTCGAGGAGATCGTACGGGTGGCGGCACCGAGCGAGCACGGGCTCGTCCGCTACGCCCGGGAGGACGTCGACATCGACGGGGTCACCATCAGGGCCGGCGAGGCGGTGGTGGTGACCGTGGCGGCGGCCAACCGTGACGAACGGGCCTACACCGATCCCGACCGGTTCGACTCGGCCCGCGACTCCGGCAACCCGCACCTGGGCTTCGGCTACGGCACCTACTACTGCCTCGGGGCCAACCTCGCCAGGGTGGAACTGCGCGCGGTCTTCGGCTCGCTGTTCCAGCGCTTCCCCACACTCCGGCTCACCGTGCCGCTCGATGAGCTCACCACGCGCCCGAACCACCTGACCGGAGGCCTCACCGAGTTGCCCGTCACCTGGTAGCCACCCGCCCGGTCACATCTACGCGTTCTCGGCCTCGTTCAGGCGCAGGCGGACGAAGAACGCGGGATATGGCGCGTCCTGCCTGGAGGTGGTGAAGCGGGTCAGGTGAGATCGGAGACGATCTACGTTGTGGCTTCGGCGATCAGGGAGTCTTTGGGCGGGGTGTTGTATCCGGGTCGGTCGGACATGATGGCCACCACGAGTGGGGCGGTGTGGGACGGCCACACGATGGCGATGTCGTTGGCCCTGCCGTAGTCGCCGGTTCCGGTCTTGTCGGCCACCGTCCATCCCTTGGGAAGCCCGGCCCGGATGCGTTTGGCGCCGACGCTGATGGTGTTGCGTACGAGCCAGTCTTTGAGCAGGGCGCGTTTGTCGGCGGTCAGCGCCTCACCGAGCACGAGCTTGTGGTGGTCGGCGGCGATCGCCCGGGGAGTGGTGGTGTCGCGCGGGTCCTGTGGGCGGTCTCTGTTCAGCTCGGGCTCGTAGTTGTCCATACGGCTGATGCTGTCTCCGAGTCCGCGCAGATAGGCGGTCAACTGCGCCGGACCGCCGATGTCGCGCATCAGCAGGTTGCCGGCCGTGCCGTCGCTGTAGCGGATGGCGGCATCACACAGTTGCCTGATGGTCATTCCGGTCGCGATGTGATCCTTGGTGATCGGCGAGATGGAGTTGACATCGGCCTTGGTGTAGGTGACGCGCTTGTCCAGGTGACTGAGTGGGTTTCGGTGCAAGACCGCCGCCGCGGCGAGTGTCTTGAAGGTGGATCAGAACGCGAAACGCTCGTCCGCACGGTAGGCCACCGTGGCGCCGGTACCGGTTGCCAGGGCGTACACGCCCAGACGGGCACCCTGCTTGCGTTCGAGCGCCGCGAACCGCGAAGTGTCCGGGGATCTGACAAAGCGGCGACCCGGCGCCGGGGATGACCTGGAGGCTGAGTGATCACCTGCGTCGCACCCCGCCGCCAGTGGCACGAGAGCTGCGGCTACCAGCAGAGCACGGCGGGACGGGCCGGACTGCTCAAAGGACATTCGGTTGTACCTGATTTCAGTCGATGCCGCTTAGCAGACCAGAGCCGATCATGTGATGTCCAATATTGATATCGTCGCGAATTGATAGAGGAATTAGTATCGAAGCTGGCCAAAGCCATCCTGACCCTCAACTACGCCGCCCCGTAGTCAGGCCGCAAAAGGCTCACTGACGGCTTTTCCGTTGGAGCAGTACGAACGGCCCCTGAGCCCTCCACGGCTATGGGTCGTTCGCCGTCCGCACGTACACCGCAGGGACGACACCGCATCGTGATTTTCCCGGTGTGCACGCGGGCACCGGCCCGAACGACCTCGCCGACCTTGCTGAGGTGACCCGCCTGGCCGGCCGGCCCCTACGGGACTGGTCCGAAGAGGATGAATGGCCGGAGTGGGAGTCGTTGAGCTACGTCACCCGCTCGGCCTTCGACCAGGTCGCCGGCACGGACGAGGGCATTTACGACGCTCTTGAACTCCGCGGCCACCAGAGCCCGTACGATCCCGATCTCAGCGGCACACCCTGGAAGCACGGGGATTCGCAGGTCGGAGTCCGGCTGCCCAAGCTCAGCCGGCTGTTCCCAGGAGCAGTAGAACAGCGGGACGAGGTCCGTAGCCGGCCCAGCGCGACGACAGCAGACCTTCGGCACCGGCCCGACGATGGCGGCGTACGGGGATGACCCCCAGACGGCTTTGCCATGAGTACCTATACGCATCGGCCGGTGATGCGTATAGGTACTCATGGCAAAGCGCTTCTCAGCGCATGGCTCGACCCGGTCGAACTTTCAAGAAGATCCGGACGGCTGGGACAATGCCGGGCATGTCCGAAACGAAAGAGGGTCGCGCCTGTATCGGGGCCGGGTGGTGTTCGGTCCGTTCCGTACGTTCGACGCCGGTGAGGCCGAGGCTCTGGAACGCGAGGTCGGCAGGCCCGTCCCACCGGCCTATCGGAGGTTCCTGGAGACCGCCGGCGGCGGCGGTTCTTTCGACTACGGCACCGACGTGCCTCCGGGCTCCGGCGGAGAGATCCTGTCCTTCGACGAGCTGTACCGGCTCGGCCGCCACTACGGCTTCGGGACACTGCTGGGCGAATACCGCCACCAGCCCGAGCGATGGTTCGCCAAGGAGCCCGCGACAGTGAGCACCCAGGAGTACTTCGTCAAAAGCGTTGAGCGCCGCATCCACGCGGTCGTGGTGGGGTCGGTCCGCTGATGTTGGGCCCGACCCACGCACTGAGTGGAGCGGCGGCTTTCCTCGCGGTCGCCGCCCCCCTGTCCCAGCACGTCCACCCGCTCACCCCGGCGACGGTCGCTGTCGGCACGGTGGTGGCCGCTGGGGCGGCGATGCTCCCGGACCTCGATCATCACAACGGCACGATCGCGAACGCCTTCGGGCCGGTGTCCCGGGGCCTGTGCAGGATGGTCGCGGCGATCTCCGGCGGGCATCGGAAAGCCACTCACAGCCTCGTAGGAACCGCGGTCTTCGTCGGCCTCTCGGTTGCTGCGATCCGCGACCGTTGGACGCTCACCGTGATGCTGTGGCTGTGCATGGGTCTGGCCGTCCGGGCCCTCTGGAAGCGCCCCAAGAACAGGCCCAACGGCAAGTTGGACTACCGGGACTTCGCCGGACTGGTCCACGCAGCGGTCGCTGCGACCATCGCGGACGAGCTCGCCCACTCGGACATCGACATGAGCGTGGTCCCGTGGGCCGTCGCCATCGGCTATCTCGCCCACCTGCTAGGGGACTGTATGACCGAGCAGGGCATCCCATGGATGTGGCCCAACCCGCAGCGGTATCGGATCGCGAGCATCGACACCGGCAAAGGAGTCGAAAGGTGGGTGGTCAACCCGATCCTGTTGGGCGTCATCGCGGTGACCGCCTATATCAACCACGAGACGTGGGCCCCCCTCCTACTCCACACGATCCAGCCCTTCCAGTAATGACTGGAAGGCCCGGCGGGCGTGCGCCGCCCACTACTGAGTGGTCAGTGGTAGATCCAGGCGTGGCCGGTGCCGCGGTATTCCTCGAGGATGGTGATCACCTGTCGGCCGTCGAGGCGGGTGTGCT
>DASYNF010000123.1:0-16593 GCA_036008685.1 Actinomadura sp.
GGAGCGCATCCGTGGACACCGTTCGTACCAGGTCGTGACCCTCGTCACTGGGCATGAGTCACCTCTGCAGCATGGAAAAGGGTCGCTGGGACCTCGTGGGATGCATCGCTCCGAACCGGATGCCGACGCGCCATACGTGCCGGCATCCCGGCCCGGGCGGACAGGGATCCGTCTTGTTACATGAACCGGCTCGCACCCCGTGCGTCGGCGGTTTTGTAGTTATCATGGATATCCTGCGAGACCACATGGGCCTGATTGAGGTGAAGGCCCATTTTATTGAAGGCGTTGTTCCAGGCGGTCTGGGCGGTGTTGTAGGCGTCTTTCGCGTTACCGTCGAAGCCCTCCCCTCTCAGCAGCGACCCAAGTCGGCTCTGCAGCTCATCGAGACAATGTTGAATGTCCCGGGTCGCCATCGCGAGCATGTCAGTGTTATCCGCATAGCCCCCGTGCTCGACACTGAAACTGCCGTCGATACTCATGAGTCTCCTTCGGTGTCACTAGAAACCTGCCAGAAGTGAGCCCGCACTCCGGGAAGACGACGCTGTCGCCGACCGGGCGGGCGCCGCTTAAGCGCGGTTCGCCGTGTGCGTGTTCAGGATCTTGCTGAAAGTCGGTTCCGCGGAGTTGTTCTGGAACGCCGCCTGCGCGCTTGCCCGAGCTTCCTCGTCCACTTGAGTCATGTCCTTGTCCACGACGCTGAGGTTGTGCCGCAGTCCCTCGATGCTGGCGAGGATCTGGTTGAGATCCTCCAGCCAGGTCCCGAGCCCTCCTGTGAACTGGCTCGACGCGCCACCCCGCCAGACGTGGTTGAGGCCCTGCTGGGCACCGAGGACCTGGCCGTAGATGGACTTGATCTGGGAGGACGCCTCATCCAGGGCCACGACGCCCTGTTGCATTTGCGGGGTGACCTTGCGGAGTGTGCCCCCGGGGCTGACCGGTTGTCCCACCACGTGCCAACTCCTTTGACTCAATGGATGTCCGAAGCACCCAAACGGGCCGAGACCCGTGGGCTCAGTTTTCTATGCAATCAAATTCGGACGATCTTCGCAAGAGCTTCGACCTGGCCGAAATAGGTTAAGTCTCCGTTAACCATCGATGGCAACGCGCCCCAGAAGCTACTACCCGGTAAACCAGAAAGGCCCGAGGCGACTACGACAAAGGTCGTACTTCTTCATTTCGAGCATCCCGCCGCAGGTCGGAAGGAGGGCGTCACAGCGGTGCCGGACGCGACCACGGCCGGGTCCAGAGTCGGACCGGCGGGGAGCAGGGCCAGCACGGATCCGGGGATCTTCGCCGGGGCGACCGATCCGTACCCGAGATTCTTCACCGCCTCCGCCGACGGCACCGGATATTTCACGCCTTCGTCCGTCACCAGGTAGGTCGCGGGCGCACCGGTGTAGCCGGCCGCGGGCAACGCCTCGGCGAGCGTCCCGTGGCCGGGCGGCACTCCGATCAGGTCGACCGGGTTGCACGGCCGGGTGATGCCGCTCCCGGTCGCCACCGGAGCGCCGGCGGCGGCGTCACCGGCCGGTGCGACGACGACCTCGGTCACCGGGCTCGTGCCGCGCGGGGTCACACGTACACAGAGGGCGGAGGCGTCACCGACGGTGGCGGGCCGGGGCGTGGTCGCCGGGAGCCCGTCGCTGCCGGCCGGCGCGCCGGCCAGGTGTGCGGTCACCGTGGCCGGGTCCAGCGTCACCGGTGCCGCCGCCCCATCGGCCTGCATGAGGTCGGCGATCATGGAGGTGATCGGGGCGAGCCCCTCCTTGCGCAGCTGGTAGTAGCGGTCGGCTCCACCGGCCGGATGCACGACGAACAGCCCGCCGACCTTGGTTTTGCGGCCCCCCAGCGAGGGCCCGGCCTTTCCGGCGTTCGGCACCTTGGGTGCGGCGAGGTCCGGCCCGGCCGGCACCGCGTCCAGGAGCGCGTCGCCCACCGGGTAGGGCTGCACAGTGCCGTACCCGAGCGCCTGCGCACCACTACGCCCGCTCTTCAGCCGGAACCGCAGGCCGTTCCACAGGAGGTACTGGGTCTTGCCCGAGCCGGCCACCAGCAGACCCTGTGCCCTGCTCAGCGCGGGCGCGGTCGTGGCGGCGCCCACGTCGAGGGCGGTCCGCGTGGCCGTCCCGCCGGTCACCGTCTGCTGCCGGCCGGAGCAGACCTGCCAGGCGTGGTCGCCCAGGAGCGCGGTGGCGTCCGGGAGGGAGTCCGGGGCTCCCGCGATGCCGACCGGCCCGCCCCGTGGTGTCCCCTGCAACGACCTGGCCGAGACGCTCTGGACCGTCAGCTTGTCCCCTTGGAGCAGCTTGACGGACGTGTAGTTGGACACCGGACGCAGCGCTCCGCCGGCGTACAGGAACCGCGCCCCGGTCTCCTTCTCCACGACCAGTGTGCCGTCGTGCTTCCACGCGGTGGCCCCGCCCGGCACGATCAGGCCGAAGATCAGGAACCCGGCCGCGGCCAGCCCACCGAGGACGGTCCCGATGAGGATTCCGCGCGAGGTCCGGCTCAGCGGCGTCTCCGGCGCGTCCGGTTCGCTCACCAGCATGCCCGCGCTCAGCCGCTCGAGCGTGAACCGGTGCGCCTGCACCTGGTCACGTCTGGACTGCATCGTCGTCCTCCCCGCGTGGAACCGCCGTGATCGGCGTGATCGGCGCGGCGGAGACGCGGCTCATCCGCCGGCCCCCCGCAGTGCCTGGAACACGTTGAGCACGACCAGGATCAGGGGGATCATCGCGATCGCCCCCACCGACTGCGCCACGTCGGCGGCCCGTCCCCAGTACGGCAGGGCACGGCGTCCGGGCATCGACCATCCGCAGATGACCAGCACCGCGGCGATCACCGCGAACGCGAGGAGCACGCCGAGGCGGGCCGGCAGGCCGGCGTGCCAGGTCGCGGCGAGCGGCAACAGCACCGCGCCGTAGGCCCCCGGCAGGACGACCGACAACCGTTGCCGGCCGCCGGCGAGGCCGCGACCGTGCAGCAGGAGCAGGGCGCTGAGCACCCAGCCGAGCGCGGCGGGCGCCCACCCTCTGCCACCGGCCAGCGCGGTCAGGGCGACCACGCAGGTCACCCCGCTGGCGGCGTACAGAGCGGTCATGTAGTGGTCGGCGATGCGGGTGCGGGTCAGCACGTCGCGGCTGGAGTGGGGGTCGATGCCCTCCTGCAACTGCCCGGCGTCACCGGGGAGCGGAGGCAACCGCAGCCCCGAGAGCCGGAAGGACAGCACGGGGACGAACGCGCCGAGCGCGACCGCGATGCCCGCGACCACTCCCGCGGCGCCGGCCGGGGCCACACCACCGAGCAGCATCACGGCGCCGCCGGCCGCGCTGAGCACGGCGAGCACTCCGATCGCCAGCAGCAGCGGCGCCGACGCGGCCACCCCCGCGAGGGCGAGCGCGGCCCCGGCGGTCCCGGCGGCGCCGCCGGCGAGCAGCCGGGCACCGGTCAGTGCGTGTCCGGGCGTACCGGCCGGGATGAGCGCGCCGGCGTAGGCCAGGAACGGTACGGCCGCCGCGCCGAGCGCGCTGCCCGCGGCGGCGTCGCCCAGGGCGCGGGAGGCTGCTGTGGCACCGAGCAGCACGAGGATCGCGACGGCGGCCGCGGCCGCGGACCGTTCCAAGGCCGGACCGGCGGCCAGGAGGGTCAGGAAGCCCGCGCCCAGCGCGACCACGGACAGGCCGATCAGCAGGCGGTGGGTGTAGGCGGGCCGCCACGCGTCGGCGCGGTCGCGCAGGCCGGTGGCCACGCCGTCCACGAGGTCGTCGAAGTGGACCGGCGGCAACTGCTCACGGCGCGGGCGCAGGTAGACCGTGTCACCGTCGTGCAGGTCGAGCGCCGCGACGGTGGCGGCGTCGTCCAGGGGGTCGGCGCCGAGCCTCTGCAGGACCCAGCCGTCATGGTCGATGCCGATCTCGTTCAGGTCCTCGCCGCTCCGGCCCGCGTAGGACACGAAGGTCGGCAGCAGCTCGGCGAGCGGAACGTCCGTCGGAACGGCGATCTCGAACTGGCGGTCGGGAGCCCGGACGGCCAGCCGGCAGAGGTCCGCGATGGCGGGATCGATCACGCGTGCTCTCTCTCCGAATTGCGATCGTGAGTGTCGCCGGACGAGGTTAACGCTAACCACGGCGACGGAAGGTGACGGTAGCCGTCTGTGAACAGAATGAGCCAAAGGATGGAGATGTGGCAGGATCGTACAACCAAGATCAGCCGCGGATCGCCTCCTCAGATGAGTCGTCCTGCGTGAGCTGCGGAAGGAAACCCCCCGGTGACCCTCGTTCTTTTCCGCCGTCCCGCGCGCCGCCCGGGTCCTGAAATGCCCGATGGCGAGCTGAGTCTGCAGGAGCCACCGACCCTGCCCGAGGCCCAGCACAACCTCTCCACGGTGTTCACCTTCCTGCCGATGGGCCTGGCGTCCACCGCGACGGTGCTCATCTTCATCCGTCCCGGCGCGTCCGGGGCGTCGTCCACCTACCTCGCCGCGGGTCTCATGCTCGTGTCCACGATGGCGATGCTGGTCGGACAGCTGGCCCGCGGCGCCGGCGACCGCAAACGCAAGCTGCGCGGAGATCGCCGTGACTACCTGCGCTATCTCGCCCAGAACCGCAGGAAGATCCGCAAGGTCGTCATCGACCAGCGGGACGCGCAGGCGTGGCGCAATCCGGAGCCCACCATGCTGTGGTCCCTGGTGCGCACCTCCCGGCTGTGGGAGCGGCGCTCGAGCCATGACGACTTCGCCGAGGTGCGTCTCGCGGTCGGCGAACAACGACTCGGCATGCAGCTGGCTCCGATGCAGACCAAGCCGGTGGAGGACCTCGAGCCGGTGTGCGCGCACGCGCTGCGCCGGTTCATCCGGGCCTACGGCACCGTCGCCGACCAGCCGATCGCCGTTCATCTGCGGGGCTATTCGCTCATTGCGCTACGCGGAGACGCCGACGCGTCCCGCGCGATGGTCCGTTCGCTTCTCGGACAGCTCGCCGTCTTTCACGCGCCCGAGGAACTGCGGATGGCCTTCTGCGTCTCCGACGGACGACGCGGGGAATGGGACTGGGTGAAATGGCTGCCGCACGCACTGCACCCCACCGAGCGTGACGGCGCCGGCCGGCTCCGGCTCCTGACCGACGACGCGATGGACCTGGAGCGCCTGCTCGGTGAGGAGTTCGCCGAGCGTCCGAGGTTCGATCCCCAGGCCGTACCGTCGCACGCCGAGCCGTACACGGTGATCGTGATCGACGGCGGGACCGTTCCACCGGGATCGCGCCTGGCCGGCGGCGGTTACCGCAACGCCGTGGTCGTGGACGTCGCCGAGACGCTCCCGTGGCAGATCGCTCCGTACGTCCTCGGGCTGGACGTCCAGGCGGACCGGCTGGAGTCGATCGGCGAGGACCGCAACGGCCGCGAGACGCTCACCTTCCTGGGCCGCCCGGACGGGCTCGATCTCGTCCGGGCGCGGACGCTGGCACGGCTGCTCGCGCCCTACCGGATGAGCGTCGTCACCGAGGTGACCGAGCCGCTCACCCAGGACTTCGAGCTCACCAGCCTGCTCGGCATCACCGACCTGCACAGCCACGACGTGCGCGCCCTCTGGGGCGACCGGCCGGTGAGCGAGGCGCTGAGCGTGCCGATAGGCATGACCGCCGACGGCATGCCGATCGAGCTGGACATCAAGGAGTCGGCGCTCGGCGGCATGGGCCCGCACGGCATGCTGGTCGGCGCGACCGGATCGGGCAAGAGCGAGCTGCTGCGCACGCTCGTCCTGACCCTGGCCCTCACACACTCCTCCGAGGTGCTCAACTTCGTCCTCGTCGACTTCAAGGGCGGCGCGACCTTCCTCGGCCTGGACACCCTGCCCCACACCTCCGCCGTCATCACCAACCTCGCCGACGAGGTCGCGCTGGTGGCCCGGATGCAGGACGCGCTGCACGGCGAGCTGATCCGCCGCCAGGAGCTGCTGCGCGCCGCCGGCAACTTCTCGTCCATCCACGAGTACGAGCGGGCCCGCCGGGCGGGCGCGGCGCTCGATCCCTTCCCCGCGTTGTTCGTGGTCGTGGACGAGTTCAGCGAGCTGCTCGCCGCACACCGTGAGTTCATGGACCTGTTCGTGATGATCGGACGACTCGGCCGCAGCCTCGGGGTCCATCTGCTGCTCGCGTCCCAGCGGCTCGACGAGGGCCGTACGCAGGCGCTCGAGACGCACCTGTCCTACCGGATCGCGCTGCGGACCTTCTCTGCCATGGAGAGCCGCGGTGTCCTGGGCTCGCCCGACGCCTACCACCTGCCGCCGTCGCCGGGCAGCGGATACCTGCGGAGCGACACCGCGACACTGACCCGGTTCAAGGCCGCCTACGTCTCGGGCGCCTACCGGTCGCGCCGCAGGACCACCGCCATGTCCACGGTGGCCGGTGAGGTCGTCCCCTACACGTCGGGCTACGTCGCACCGCGGACCCCCGTGGCCCCCGAGCCCGAGCCGGTGGAGGAGGACGACACCACCGAGAGCCTGCTCCAGGTCGCGGTCGGCCGCCTGAAGGACGCCGGGACGCCGGCCCGAGAGGTGTGGCTGCCGCCGCTGGAGGCGTCGTCGCCGCTCGACGAGCTGCTGCCGGACCTGGCCGAGGATCCCGCCCTGGGATATACGACCGTGGGCCGGCCGGGCCGCGGCGGTCTGAAGGTCCCCGTCGGCATCGTCGACCGGCCCTTCGAGCAGCTCCGCGACCCGCTCATCGCCGACCTCTCCGGGGCCGGCGGCCACGTGGGCATCGCCGGTGGCCCGCAGAGCGGCAAGAGCACCCTGCTGCGCACCCTCATGACCGCGCTGGCCCTGACCCACACCGCGCATGAGGTGCAGTTCTACTGCCTGGACTTCGGTGGCGGCTCCCTCAACGCCCTGGCCGGGCTGCCGCACATCGGCGGCATCACGGGCCGCCTGGACATCGAACGGGTCAACCGCACCGTGGCCGAGGTCGTGTCGCTCCTCGCCCGCCGGGAACGGCTCTTCGCCGAGCGTGGCATCGACTCGATGACGACCCTGCGCCGCATGCGGGCGGACGGCCGGCTGCCGGACGAACGGCACGGCGACGTGTTCCTGGTCATCGACGGCTGGTCGACGCTGCGCCAGGACTTCATGGACCTCTCCCAGGAAGTCATCCAGCTGGCGGCGCGCGGTCTGAACTACGGCGTCCACCTGATGGTGGCGTCTCCCCGCTGGGCGGAGATGCAGTCCGGGCTGCGCGACCAGATCGCCACCCGGTTCGAGCTCCGGCTCGGCGACCCGGTGGACTCACTGATCAACATGCGGACGGCGGGGACGGTGCCCCGGATGCCCGGCCGCGGCCTGACCGAGGACAAACTGCACTTCCTGACCGGCCTCCCCCGGGTGGACGGTCTCACCACCACCGCCGACCTCGTCGACGGCACCACGGACCTGGTGGATCGGATCGCCCGTGCCTGGGACGGCCCGAAGGCCCCGCCGGTGCGCATGCTGCCGAGCCTGCTGCCCGCCGGCGAGCTGCCACCTCCCGAGGACGGGCCCCGCGTGGCGCTCGGCGTCGAGGAACGGGAGCTGGAGCCGTTCTGGCACGACTTCAACACGACACCTCATCTGCTCGTCGTCGGGGACGCCGAGACCGGCAAGACCAACCTGCTGCGGCTGGTCACCCGGGCCATCATCGAGCGCTACTCGCCGGAGGAGGCGCGCATCACGCTGGTGGACTTCCGCCGCGAGCTGTACGAGAGCGTGCCGGAGGACTACCGGCTGGGCTATGCCGTGTCGGTGGACGTGGTCCGCGACCTCACCGCGGCCGCCACGAACGCGTTGCAGGAGCGCAGGCCCGGACCGGAGATCACGCCGGACCGGCTGCGCAAGCGCGACTGGTGGACCGGACCTCGCCTGTTCATGGTCATCGACGACTACGACATGGTCAACTCGTTCGGCATGGGCACCCCGTTCGAGCCGCTGCTGGAGATGCTCGCCCAAGGTGCGGAGATCGGCCTGCACGTCATCGTCGCGCGGGCCGCCAACGGCGCCGGGCGGGCGATGAGCGACCCCCTGCTCCGCCGGCTGGTCGAGCTCAACACTCCGACGCTGCTGCTGTCGTGCCCGCCCTCGGAAGGCATCCTCTTCAACGGGATCAAGCCCCGGTCCTTCCCGCCCGGCCGCGGCCTGCTGATCGCCCGCCGGGACAACATCCAGGTGCAGACGGCGCTGCTGCCGGACGCCTGATGCGGTGATCACTCACGTGTCCGCCGCTTCGCCATGGCGAAGCGGCGGACGCGTGAGCCGGGTGAACGTCCGTGGTCACGCACCGGCGCCGGGTGGGGGTGAGGCACCCTCACCGTGATCCGGCGGCCCTCCAGCCACGGGCCCGGCCGCGCGGGATGATCACCGCGGCCGCCCCGAGGAGGGCGATGAGCGCGACCGCTCCGGCCGTCACGCCGAGCGCGGTCCGGGCCGGAGACGTGGTGTGCGCGACGATCCGCAGACGGACCGGATCGGGTCGCCCGGCCCCGGCCGGCGCGGGCGAAGCCACCGACGCCCGCTGCGACACCGCGGCGTACGGGTCGACCGTGCCGTAGCCCACCACCGGAGCGGGGACCTGCCCGCTCGGCCGGTAGGCGGTGGTCTCCAGCCGGCTTTTGACCTGGGCGGCCGTCAGGGCCGGATCGTAGGCGCGGACCAGCGCCGCCGTACCTCCGACGAAGGCGGCCGCGAACGCGGCGCTCGACCCGGTGAAGTGACCGTCCCCGCCGGGTCCGACGCTCATGACGGACTCGCCGGGCGCGGCCAGATCGACCCGGGCCGCGGTCTGGGCCATGGGGGCGGAGGAACGCCCGGCCGGGCCGATCGCCCCGACCGCCAGGACCTCCGGGTAGACGCCGGGGTAGCCGGGGCCGGTGCTGCCGGGCGCCTCGAACGTGGCCGGTGCGACGACGAGGACGTCGTGGGCGGCGGCGTTCTTGACGGCGGAGGCGAGCTTGGCGCCCGGCGCGGGAACGGCGGCCGAAACGACCACGACCTTGGCCCCGCCTCGTACCGCCGCGCCGATCCCGGACGCGAGGCCGGCGGCGCTGGTGGAGCCGTCCTCGGCGGTGGCACGGATCGCGAGCACCTTGGCGCCCGGGGCGATGCCGGCGAACCCGACCCCGCCCCGGGGACGGGCGGCGATCAGCCCGGCGACGAAGGTGCCGTGGCCGACGCAGTCCGCCTTCTTGGCGGAACCGCCGGCCACCGCCGGGCCGGTGATGACCTGACCGGCCAGCGGCGATCCGGATGAGGCGTCCACACCGGTGTCCACGACGGCCACCTTCACCCCGGTGCCGTCGGAGAGGGCCCAGGCACGGCGCGGGTCGAGCAGCGCCTGCGCCCACGGCATCTCCTTGATCACCGTCCGGGACCGAGGGGTGCACGCTCCGGGCTGCGTGGCCGACGGTATCGTGGGCAGGCCCCCACCACCGGGCTGACCTGCACTATCCGTACCAGCCGCCAGGGCCGCCCCCGAGACGTACGGGGCCGATCCCAGGGCGACGGCCGCCGCGCCGCACACGGTCAGTTTGCTCGTGCGCAGCAGCGAGCGACGCCACCGAGAGCACTGTTCGTCAGATGCCACGGTCCGCATGCTAGACCGCGATCACCGGTCCGCGCATGACGGCCGGGGCGTACCGGCACGCGGCGGACGGTCCGCGGCAGGGGGGCGTGGCGACGGTGCGAGGTGGGGGGCGGCAGCGGATGCGCGAACCCTCAGATCTAGCTCAAAGGTCTTGGATCGCCCCGGTTCCCGGGAGCACTCTCAACGTGATCTTGCACGAGAGACCTACATCACAGCCTTCCACCGGATGGCGTTCAACCAGAGGGAGTGAATCCACATGACAGCCGCGTCCCCCCCGCTGCGGAAGACATCCGCGCCGGCTGCCGGGTACCAACGACGACTCGGAACCTTCTCGCTCCTCATGGTCGGCCTGAGCTCGATCATCGGCTCGGGCTGGCTCTTCGGCTCCTGGAAGGCCGCCAAGGTCGCCGGACCTGCCGCGATCTTCGCCTGGGTCATCGGCGCCGGGATCATGCTCCTCATCGCCTTCTCCTACATGGAGCTCGGGTCCATGTTCCCGAAGTCCGGGGGCATGGTCCGCTACTCGCAGTACTCCCACGGCTCCCTGGTCGGCTTCGTGGGCGGCTGGGCCAACTGGGTGGCCATCGTCTCGGTCATCCCGGTCGAGGCCGAGGCGTCCGCTCAGTACATGAGCACCTGGAAATGGCACTGGGCACAGAACCTCTATGACGGGAAGGAACTCCACCCGGCCGGGCTCGCGGTGGCCGCGGTCCTCGTCATCGTGTACTTCCTGATCAACTACTGGACCGTGCGGCTGTACGCCATGGCCAACAGCTTCATCATGATCATCAAGTTCGCGGTCCCGGCGCTCACGGTCATCGGCCTGATCGCGACCGGCTTCCACGGTGGCAACTTCTCCGACCACGGCGGCTTCGCCCCGTACGGCTGGTCCGCGGTGCTGACCGCGATCGCGACCTCGGGTGTGGTGTTCGCCTTCAACGGGTTCCAGAGCCCGATCAACCTGGCCGGCGAGGCCAAGAACCCCGGCCGGTCGGTGCCCATCGCGCTGATCGGCGCACTTCTCATCTCGGCGGTCGTCTACGTCGGCCTGCAGATCGCCTTCATCGGCGCCGTCCCCGGTCACCTGCTCGGCCACGGCTGGTCGGGGATCGACTTCAAGTCCCCGTTCGCGGACCTGGCGCTCGCCTGGAACCTCAACTGGCTGGCCGTCACGCTGTACGCGGACGCCTTCGTCTCCCCGTCGGGCACGGGCATGACCTACACGGCCACGACGTCCCGGATGATCCAGGGCATGCAGGAGAACGGCTACTTCCCGCGCGTCCTCGGCCGGGTCAACCCCAAGTACGGCATCCCGCAGCCGGCGATGTGGTTCAACCTCGTGATCTCGTTCGGCTTCCTCTTCATGTTCCGCGGGTGGGGTTCCCTGGCCGCGGTGATCTCGGTCGCCACCGTCATCTCCTACGTCACCGGCCCGGTGTCCGCCATGGTGCTGCGGCGGACCTGTCCGGACCTGAAGCGGCCCGTACGGGCGCCCGCCCTGCAGGTCATCGCCCCGGCGGGCTTCATCTTCGCCTCACTGCTGCTGTACTGGTCCAAGTGGCCGCTCTCGGGTGAGGTCATCCTGATCATCGTCCTCGGCCTGCCGATCTACGTCTACTACTGCTGCAAGGAGCGTTTCCGGGGCTTCGCTCCGCACCTCAAGGCCGGTGTCTGGCTCATCGTCTACCTCGGCTGGATGGCGCTGCTCTCGGCGCTCGGCAGCAAGCAGTTCGGCGGGTACGACCTGATCCCCTACGGCGTCGACATGGCCGTGGTGGCCGTGACGTCGCTGGCGTTCTACGCGTGGGGTGTCCGCAGCGGATGGGCCGGGCCGTCACGGCAGGTGGCCGCCGAGGCCAGGGCCAAGGAGACCGCCGCCAAGGAGACCACCGCGGAGACGGCCGCCGGAGACCTCGCTCCGGTCGCGTGACCCCGATCCGCGTCCTCTCGTCCCCGCGAACCCCGGGGGGCGAGAGGACGCGGCACCTCACTAGAGTCGTCAGCAATGGATCATGAGGCTCGTGACGCACACCGCGCGTCTCCCCGTGAACCGACCTTTCCGCAGAGGAGCGCTGGTGCGACTACTCGTCGTGGAGGACGACGTCCGCGTCGCCGCGGCGTTGTCCTCGGTGCTCCGGCGCCACGGCTTCCACGTCGACCTGGCCCACACCGCGGGCAATGCGCTCGACCGCCTGGGCAACGGCCCCGACGTCATCCTGCTGGACCTCGGCCTGCCCGACCATGACGGATTCGAGCTGTGCGGCCGCATCCGCGCGCTCAGCGACGTCCCGGTGATCATGGTCACCGCGCGCGGGGACGTACGGTCCCGGATCCACGGCCTCCACCTCGGCGCGGACGACTACCTCGTGAAGCCGTACGACGTCGGCGAGCTCATCGCGCGGATCCATGTCGTGACCCGGCGACGGCCCGCTCCGGAACACGGCGCGGACGGGGCCGGGTCCGCGGGGGACGTCCTGATCGCCGGGCGGATCCGTCTCGACAACCTGAGCCGTGTCGTCAGCGTCGACGGGGTCCCGACCAACCTGACCCGCAAGGAGTTCGACCTGCTGACGGTCCTCGCCCGCGAGCCCGGTGTGGTCTTCCGCCGCGAACAGATCATCAGCGAGGTCTGGAACACGACCTGGCAGGGCAACCAGCGCACCCTGGAGGTGCACATCGCCTCGCTGCGGGCCAAGCTCAAGGTGCCCGGCGTCATCGAGACGGTGCGGGGGGTCGGCTACCGGATCAGCGCCTCGGGCGGGCGGCCGGCCGGAAACCCGCGGCCCCAGGGCTCGGCGCGCTGAGGCCGCTTTGCGCGCACGACTGACCTGGGTCCTGCTCACCCTCATGGCCTGCATCCTCCTCGCACTGGGCGTACCCCTGGCGACGAGCATCCTGCGCGAGCATCAGAACGCGCTCTTCCAGGACCGGGTGGACGACACCTCGCACTTCGCCGCGCTGGCCGAGAGTGCGCTACCCGGGCCGCCGCCCGCCGCCCTCGGGGCCGAGCTCACGCGCTATCACCAGGTCTACGGCATCTCAGCGGCCGTGGTGGGACGGGACGGCCGGCCGTGGATCGCCACCGATGGCTATCCCGGCAACCGCTCCAGTGACGTTGGCGTCGCACTGCGGCAGGCTTACGCGGGGCGGCACAGCGCCGACGCCGGGACCATCTGGCCGTGGAGCCACCGCACGCTGACGGTCACCGCACCGGTGATGCAGTCCGGCGATGTCGTCGGCGCGGTGGTCACCGTGTCCCCGACAGGGCGGATGCGCACCGCCGTCCTGTACGGCTGGCTGCTGCTGTGTTCGGCGGAGGCCGTCGCGCTCCTGGCCTGCCTGATGCTCGCGCACGTCCTGGCGACCTGGATGCTGCGGCCGATCGAGGCCCTGGACGCGGTCACCCACACGATCTCCACCGGCCGGCTCGGCGCACGGGTGGCGACGGCGGGCGGACCCCCCGAGCTCCGGCGCCTCGGGACGTCGTTCAACGAGATGGTCGAGCGGGTCGAGTCGGCGATGGAGCGCCAGCGGGCGTTCGTCGCGGACGCCTCCCACCAGCTGCGCAATCCGCTGTCCGCCGTCATGCTCCGGCTGGAGGAGCTGGCCATGACCCTGCCGCCCGGCCGCGAGGAGGAGCTGGACGGCGTCCGCCAGGAGGCGCACCGGCTCACCCGCGTCCTCGAGGACATTCTCGAGCTCGCGCTGGCCGAAGAGGGAAGCGCCACCGTCGAGGAGATCGACCTGACCGTCCTCATCGAGGAGCGGGTGGCCGCCTGGCAGGTCGTCGCCGACCACCGGGCCATCGAGGTCCTGCGCATGTGGGACGGGCCGGTACTCGGAAGCGCCGACGCCACCGGCCTCGGCAGCGCCTTCGACGCTGTCATCGACAACGCTCTGAAGTTCTCTCCCTCCGGATCGGCCGTACGGGTGGAGGTCTCCGAGACCGGCCACGGTGCCGAGATCCGGGTGACCGATCAGGGGGCCGGGCTGCCCCCGGAGGAGCTCGCCCGCATCGGCGACCGTTTCTGGCGCAGTCCGCGTCACCAGAACGTGGACGGATCCGGGCTCGGCCTGGCCGTCGCGCGCACGCTGCTCACGGCCGGCGGAGGCCGCCTGGACGTCACCGCCGGCGCCGGCGGAGGCCTGGTGGTGACGATGACGATCGCCGCCGAGCCTCCGCCGGTCGTCACTGTTTGATCGAGCGGTAGTAGCGCAGGGCACCCGGGTGCAGCGGGATCGGATCGGTCTGGATGGCGTCGCGTACGTCCAGCAGGTCCGCGGAGGGCACGCCCACGGCGATGGCGTCCCGCCGGCGGATCAGGATCTCGGTCACCCGGTAGGCGAGCTCCTCATCGAGCGACGCGGGCGCGACCAGGTAGTTGGCCAGTGCCAGGGTCAGGGTCGCGTCCACCCCGGGGTAGGTCCCCTGCGGAATCGTGGCGGCGCGGTAGTAAGGTCCGCTGCGCTCGCGGATCACCGGCGCCAGCGTGCCGATGGGGATCAGCCGGATGGGCATCTGCCCGGCCAGCCGGGTCATCCCGGCCGTCGGAAGGCCGCCCGACCAGAAGAACGCGTCGATCCTCCCCTGGCGCAACCCGGCGGCCGAGTCCTCCAGCCCCATCCCGGCCGGCGTCAGGTGCTTGCCCGGTTCCAGCCCGGCGGCGGCCAGCACCCGGCCGGCCACCAGCTCCACGCCCGAGCCGCTCGAGCCGAGGGACACGCGGCGGCCGCGCAGATCGGCCATCGACCGTACGGGTGAGGAGGCGGCCACGACCAGGTGAACGTAGTCCTCATAGAGGCGGGCCAGGGCACGTATCGGTGCCCGCCCGGGGGCTCCGGGCGCCGCGGCCCCGGCGGCGTCCGCCGCCACGAAGCCGAGCCGGTCCCGGCCCGCACTCAGCCTGTGCAGGTTGTCCACCGACCCGGTGGTGGAGTCCACCGAGGTCCGGACTTCGGGGAGACCGCGGTCGATCCAGTACGCGAGCCGCCGTCCGTACAGGTAATAGACGCCGTCGGCGCCACCTGTCGCGATGGGGAGCGGTTCGTGGCGATGGCCCGCCCCCGTCTCGGTCAGCGCGCAGCCTCCGGCCGACCACAGCCCCGCGAGGAGCACGGTTCTGCGGGCCACCGCACCCGGGCGGGCCGGTGAGACGGGCGGCCGCGCGGAAGAGACCATGGGACATGATCTCTCATCCGGATGACCGATGTCCCTTATATCGTGATCAATGACACGGGATCTGTGGTCCTGTTCGCGGGTCCCTCAGACGAGCAGGTCGAAGATCCGGGTCACGCGATCCCACTGCTCGGTCCGCGGATTCTTCACCTCCGGATCGATGATCTTGAAGGCACGCGCCAGCGCCACCGAGAGTCCGCCGACGATCTCGGGCAGCCGGGACTCGGTCTCGTCGCTCGGAGAGGCGTCCAGCGGCGGATACCTGGCCAGCCACTCCAGCAACGGCTCCACCTCGACCTCCTCCTTGAGCTCCCGGAAGTCGTGCACGCATTCCTGCAGCCCCTTGGTGATGGGGAGGTCGTGCGGTTCCATCACGTCACGCACGTTGGCCTTCGCCGTGGCCGCCCCGATGAGCAGCAGATGGTAGAGCTTCTCGTCGATGAAGTCGTTGAAGCGCCTGAGATCGCTCTTGTCTATGTCCACGCCGGCCGCGACGCGGAAGAAGCGTTCGAACCTGGCCACTCCCATCACAGGCATGGCAGGCCTCCTTCGGTCACCGGTACTTCGAGCCTAGTTACCGGGTTCCCGGCCCGCACCCTCGGACCTGGGGGTCCGTGTCGAGGAAGCCGAGCCGGTCCGCTGGATCCCCTCGGCCGACACGCCGGGATGATCTCGTGTTCCGTTGGATCCTCGATGTGGAGGACACGGCCGGTGGCGGGAGGCTTATTCGCTCCTGACCGGGGGGAAGCCGGCGAGGCTCACCACCGCCGGCCGTGTCCGGCTGACCACCAGGGACGAGGAGAGGCCGCCGCGCCGTTCCGGCCCCGGCCCTGCCCCTGGTGGCCAGGTCATGGGGTTGCGCGACCGTGAGGACCTGACCCACGAGATCCCTCTGGACCGAGCAGTGCCCATACGGTCTTTCCTCCTCGTTCCTCGTCCCTGCGCCACCCGAGGCCGGCGGCCAGTGATCTGACGATGTGCAGGCCCCTCCCGGACTCGGCGACGAAGTCCGGCTCCCGGAAGGCCGGCATCCACGGGCACGAATCCCAGACCTCGAGAAGAGGCCGGCCGTCTTGGGGCCCGAGGTACATCCGTATGCGGCCCTGTTTCTTCGGATCATCCGACGCCGTCGCGTTGACGGCGTTGGTCATCAACTCGGAGGTGATCACGCAGGCGTCCTCGATCAGATCCGCATACCGGAGGCTGAGGAGCTGGTGGCGTACGAAGATCCGGGCGATGCCCACCGCTTGGGGAATCGGCGTCAGATTAACCTCAAGGCGAGTTTTTCCCGTTGCAGCCATTATTGTGCCCATTTCATGCCACCCTCGGCCGTCTCCCGAGTTGTGTCTCTCATTTCCTGCGCATCGTCGCAGTCTCGGGCTAACCTGTCGCTGTTGTGACACAACTTCCACAACGGATAACAACAGCGGAGGGTCAACATGCCCGTCCGACCGTCACCCGATCCCCTGTCCTCGATGTGGGCCTGGATAGCGTGGGACCTGCGCTTTCATCGCCAACGAGCAGGCATGAACGGCGAAGACTTCGGCAGGATAATGAACGTCGTCCGAGCGACTGTTTCCCGGATGGAGTCCGGGGAGTACAAGATCCAAGACGCCCATGCCCGGGCCCTGGACAAGCACTTCAATACAGGCGGGCATTTCGCCCGATTGCTCCACTTTGCCCGACTGGGCCACAACCCGGACTGGCACAAGGACCATCTCAATATCGAGGCCAGGTCCGACGTGATCAAGTCGTACGAGGCCCTGGTCGTCCCCGGCCTGCTCCAGATCCCGGAGTACGCACGGGCCCTCATCG
>DASYNF010000124.1:0-66847 GCA_036008685.1 Actinomadura sp.
CGCGCGGCCTGACCGAGCGCGGTCGCGCGGACTCGGCCAGGCGCGGTGACGCCGGGACGGGGGCGGCCGTGACCGGACGCGTCGGAGCCGCGGGTGGCTCAGGCGATCGGGCGCGCGGTCGGCAGGATCGGGCTGGGCAGCTCGCTACGGCCGGTGAGGAAGCGATCGACGCCGGCGGCCGCGGCGCGGCCTTCGGCGATCGCCCAGACGATGAGCGACTGACCGCGGCCCATGTCACCGGCGGCGAAGACGTCGTTCAGGGAGGTCGTGTACGAGGAGTCCCGCTTGACGTTGCCCCGGGGGTCCAGCTCGACCCCGAGCTCCTCGATGAGCCCCGCCTTCTGGGGGCCGAGGAACCCCATCGCCAGGGTGATGAGTTCGGCCGGGATCTCCCGTTCGGTGCCCGGGATGGGCTTGAACCCGGTCTGCGGGCCCCCGACCTCGATCATCCGCAGGGCCTTGACGTTGCCGTCCTCGTCGCCCACGAACTCCTGGGTGGACATGGCGTAGACGCGCTCGCCGCCCTTGTCCTCCAGTTCCTCGTGCGCGCTCTCCAGCTTGAACAGCATCGGGTAGGTCGGCCACGGCTGGGTGTCCGGCCGGACCTTGGGCGGCCGGGGCATGATCTCGAGCTGGGTCACCGAGGCGGCGCCCTGACGGAGCGCGGTGCCGATGCAGTCGGCGCCGGTGTCACCGCCGCCGATCACCACGACGTGCTTGCCCGCCGCCGTGATCTCCGGCTGCTCGTGGTCGCCCTCCTGCACCCGGTTGGACGCGGGGAGGTACTCCATGGCCTGGTGGATGCCCTTGAGCTCCCGGCCCGGCATGGGCAGGTCACGCCAGGCGGTGGCCCCGCCGGCGAGCACCACGGCGTCGTGGGTCCGCCGGAGTTCGTCGGCCGTGATGTCCACGCCGACGTCGACCGAGGTCCGGAACTCGGTGCCCTCGGCGACCATCTGGGCGACCCGGCGGTTGATGTGGCGCTTTTCCATCTTGAACTCGGGGATGCCGTAGCGGAGCAGCCCGCCGATGCGGTCGGCCCGCTCGTACACGACGACCTCGTGGCCGGCGCGGGTGAGCTGTTGCGCGGCGGCCATCCCGGCGGGACCGGATCCGATCACGGCGACCTTCTTACCGGTCTTGACCGCGGGCGGCTGGGGCTGGACCCAGCCCTCGTCCCACGCCCGGTCGATGATCTCGACCTCGACCCGCTTGATGGTCACGGGGTCGGAGTTGATGCCGAGCACGCAGGCGGTCTCGCACGGCGCCGGGCACAGCCGCCCGGTGAACTCCGGGAAGTTGTTGGTCGCGTGCAGCCGTTCGATGGCCTCTCGCCAGTCGTTCCGGTAGACGAGGTCGTTCCACTCCGGGATGAGGTTCCCGAGCGGACAGCCCTGATGGCAGAACGGGATGCCGCAGTCCATGCAGCGGCTCGCCTGCTTTTCCAGCGCGGGCTTCGCGAAGTCCTCGTAGACCTCGCGCCAGTCACGGATCCGCACGTCCACCGGGCGGCGCGGCGGGAGCTCGCGCGGATGCGTCATGAACCCCTTCGGGTCGGCCATGGCTTCTCCCCCTTCACCCGTGTGTCGCGGTCATGACCGCGTGGTCGACGTCCTGTCCTTCGGCCTCCGCCTTGGCGCGGGCCTCCAGCACTCTCCTGTAGTCGCGTGGCATGACCCTCGTGAACCGGTCCACCGAGGTGTCCCAGTGTGCGAGCAGCTTCTGGGCCACCGCGGACCCCGTCTCGTCGAAGTGCCGTTGGACGATCTCCCGCAGGAAACCGCGGTCCTCGTCGGAGAGCGGGCCGAGGTCGACCATCTCCGGGTTGACCCGCTCCTCGGCGAGGTCGAGGACGTACGCGATGCCGCCGGACATGCCGGCCGCGAAGTTACGGCCGGTCGGGCCGAGGATGACGGCACGGCCGCCGGTCATGTACTCGCAGCCGTGGTCTCCGACGCCTTCGACGACCGCCGTCGCGCCGGAGTTGCGGACGCAGAAGCGCTCACCGGCGACGCCCCGCAGGAACAGCGCACCGGACGTCGCGCCGTAGAGGGCGACGTTGCCGGCCGCGATCTGCTCCTCGGCCGCGAACGGGGACTCCGGGTCGGGCCGGAGCGTGATCCGCCCGCCGGACAGGCCCTTGCCGAGGTAGTCGTTGGCGTCACCGATGAGGCGCAGCGTGATGCCGCGCGGCACGAAGGCGCCGAACGAGTTGCCCGCCGAGCCGGTGAAGGTCACGTCGATGGTGTCGTCGGGCAGGCCTTCACCACCCCACTTCTTGGTGACCTCGTGGCCGAGCATGGTGCCGACCGTCCGGTTGACGTTGCGGATCGGAAGCTCCAGCCGCACCGGGTCGCCGTACTCGATCGCTCCCTCGGCCAGCTGGACGAGGGTGTTGTCGAGCGCCTTCTCCAGGCCGTGGTCCTGGATGTTGATCTGGCGCAGCGGCGTGCCCTCGGGCAGGTCGAGCCGGTGCAGGATCGGTGTGAGGTCGAGCCCGCCGGCCTTCCAGTGGCCGACGGCCTCGCGGGTGTCGATCATCTCCACCTGCCCGATCGCCTCGTCGAGGGACCGGAAGCCGAGGGCCGCGAGGTGTTCCCGTACCTCTTCGGCGATGAACTCGAAGAAGTTGACGACGAATTCGGGCTTGCCGTTGAACCGCTTGCGCAGCTCGGGGTTCTGCGTGGCGACGCCTACGGGGCAGGTGTCGAGGTGGCAGACCCGCATCATGACGCAGCCCGAGACCACCAGCGGCGCCGTCGCGAAGCCGTACTCCTCGGCGCCGAGGAGCGCGGCGATGATAACATCGCGGCCGGTCTTCATCTGGCCGTCGGCCTGCACGACGATGCGGTCGCGCAGGCCGTTGAGCAGCAGGGTCTGCTGGGTCTCGGCCAGGCCGAGCTCCCAAGGGGCGCCCGCGTGCTTGATCGAGGTGAGCGGCGAGGCTCCGGTGCCTCCGTCGTGGCCACTGATCAGCACCACGTCGGCGTGCGCCTTGGACACGCCCGCCGCGACCGTGCCGACACCGACCTCGGCGACGAGCTTGACGTGCACGCGCGCCGACGGGTTGGCGTTCTTGAGGTCGTGGATGAGCTGGGCGAGGTCCTCGATCGAGTAGATGTCGTGGTGCGGCGGCGGTGAGATCAGGCCCACGCCGGGCGTGGAGTGCCGGGTCTTGGCGATCCACGGGTAGACCTTGTGGCCGGGCAGCTGACCGCCCTCACCCGGCTTGGCGCCCTGCGCCATCTTGATCTGCAGGTCGTCGGCGTTGGTCAGGTACTCCGAGGTGACGCCGAACCGGCCGGAGGCCACCTGCTTGATCGCGGAGCGCCGCAGGTCGCCGTTGCCGTCGGGGACGAACCGCTCCGGGTCCTCCCCGCCCTCGCCGGTGTTGGACTTGCCGCCGAGGCGGTTCATCGCGATGGCGAGGTTCTCGTGCGCCTCCGCGGAGATGGAGCCGTACGACATCGCACCCGTGGAGAAACGCTTGACGATCTCCGAGACGGGCTCGACCTCGTCGATCGGCACCGGCGGCCGGGCGCCCTCGCGCAGCTTGAACAGGCCGCGCAGTGTCATGAGCTTCTCGGCCTGGGAGTCGACCAGGGAGGTGTACTCCTTGAAGATCTCATAGCGCCGGAACCGGGTGGCGTGCTGGAGCTTGAAGACCGTGTCCGGGTTGAACAGGTGCGGCTCGCCCTCACGACGCCACTGGTATTCGCCGCCGACCTCGAGAGTGCGGTGGGCGCTTTCGTTGCCGCTGCGCGGGTAGGCGCGGTGATGCCGCTCGGCGACCTCGCGGGCGATGACGTCGAAGCCGACTCCGCCGAGGCGGGAGGTCGTCCCGGTGAAGCACCGGGTGATGACCTCCTCGCCCAGGCCGATCGCCTCGAAGATCTGTGCGCCGGTGTAGGAAGCGACCGTGGACACGCCCATCTTGGACATGACCTTGAGAACGCCCTTGCCGTAGGCCTTCACCAGGTTGCGGCCGACCTTCACGGCGTCCAGGCCCGGGATCGTCCCGGTCCCGGCGAGCTCCTCGACGGTCTCGATGGCGAGGTAGGGGTTGATCGCTGAGGCGCCGTAGCCGATGAGCAGAGCCATGTGGTGGCACTCACGGGCCTCGGCGGTCTCGACGACCAGGCCGACCTGGGTGCGGGTCTTCTCCCGGATCAGGTGGTGGTGTACCGCGCCGGTGAACAGCAGCGCGGGGATCGCCGCCCGGGTGGAGTCCGAGCCCCGGTCCGAGAGCACGATGAGGCGCGCACCGGAGGCGATGGCCTCTGAGACCTCGTCGCAGATCTCGGCGAGGCGCGCCTTCAGTGCCTCTCCGCCGCCGTTCACGTCGTACAGACCGTGGACGACGTGGGGGGCGAAGCCCGGCTGGGCGTCCTCGTCGTTGATGTGAACGATCTTGGCCAGCTCGTCGTTGTCCAGGATCGGCGTGGACAGGACCAGGCGGCGGCACGAGTCCGGGCCGGGCGCGAGCAGGTTGCCCTCGGGTCCGAGCGTGGACTGCAGCGAGGTGACGAGCTCCTCGCGGATGGCGTCCAGCGGCGGGTTGGTGACCTGCGCGAACAACTGCTTGAAGTAGTCGAACAACAGCCGCGGGCGGTCCGACAGCGCCGCGATGGGCGTGTCAGTGCCCATGGAGCCGAGCGGCTCGGCGCCGTTACGGGCCATCGGGGTCAGCAGGACCCGCACGTCCTCCTGCGTGTAGCCGAAGGTCTGCTGCCGCTTGACGAGGGTCTCGTGGCTCGGGGTCTCCAGCTCGCGGGCCGGGAGTTCCTCGAAGCGGACGAGACCGTCGCGCAGCCAGTCGGCGTACGGGTGCTCGGCGGCGAGCTCGGCCTTGATCTCATCGTCTTCGATGATGCGGCCGGCCGCGGTGTCGACGAGGAAGATCTTGCCCGGCTGCAGCCGGCCCTTGCGGACGACCGTGGCCGGGTCGATGTCGAGCACGCCCGACTCGCTGGCGAGCACGACGAAGCCGTCCTCGGTCACCCAGAAGCGCCCGGGACGCAGGCCGTTGCGGTCCAGCACGGCACCGACCACGGTGCCGTCGGTGAAGGTCACGCTGGCCGGGCCGTCCCAGGCCTCCATGAGGGTGGAGTGGAACTCATAGAAGGCCCGGCGGGCCGGGTCCATCTCGGTGTGGTTCTCCCAGGCCTCCGGGATCATCATCAGCACCGAGTGCGCCAGCGACCGGCCGCCGAGGTGCAGCAGTTCGAGGCACTCGTCGAACGACGCGGTGTCACTGGCCTCGATGTCGACGACCGGGTAGATCCGGGACAGATCTCCGGGGATCACGTCGGAGGCGAGCAGCGCCTCGCGCGCCCGCATCCAGTTCCGGTTTCCCCTGACCGTGTTGATCTCGCCGTTGTGGGCGATGAAGCGGTAGGGATGAGCCAGCGCCCAGGCCGGGAACGTGTTGGTCGAGAACCGGGAGTGCACGAGCGCGATGGCGCTGGTGAACCGCCGATCCGACAGATCGGGGAAGAACGGCTCCAGCTGCGGAGTCGTGAGCATCCCCTTGTAGACGATCGTCCGGCTGGAGAGGCTGGGGAAATAGACCCCGGTGTCCTGCTCGGCACGCTCGCGCATGCAGAACACGAGCCGGTCCAGGTCGATCCCGCCGCATCCGTCCTCGGCCGCCAGGAACAGCTGGGCGAAGTGCGGCATCACCCGGCGGGCGGTCGGCCCGCAGAATCGGCCGTCGAAGGGCATCTCGCGCCATCCGAGGACCTTGAGCCCCTCCTCCGCCGCCAGCGTCGTGATCGTCTGGACCGCTGTGGAACGGTCCGACGCATCGGCCGGAAGGAAGGCGATGCCCGCGGCGTACGCGCCGGCCTCGGGCAGCGCGAACTCCACGGCCTCCCGGAAAAAGGCGTCCGGAATCTGGGTCAGGATGCCCGCGCCGTCGCCGTCGTCGGGTTCGGCACCCTTGGCGCCTCGGTGGTCCAGATTGCGCAGGACGGTCAGAGCCTTCTCAAGGATGTCGTGGCTCTTGCGTCCAGCGAGGTCGGCCACCATGCCGACGCCACAGGCGTCGTGCTCGTTGGCCGGGTCATAGAGCCCCTGGCGTTGTGGCAGGCCAGGAGTGAGGGCGGCAGCCGTCATCGACCCTCCCGTCATCGTGTCACTGCTGCTACGTCAGTGCAGTCGGGGACGGCGTTGGCCCTGCTGCGGTGTTGAAGAGGTTACCTCACTGCCGCGATCATCCCCGAATCGCCCTGATTGCGAAACTTCTACGCCTCATTGCGTGTCCAAACGTTTCGTAACGGCGACGCAAAGCCGGGGTGAACCCGGCCCTGCGAGAGCGACGCTCAGGGCGCCCGCGACAGCACACCTGTCCGGGGTCTACCCCGGTTACTACGGTCAGATGCTCCAGAACTACAACGAATCCTCAAAATCCGGCAATCCACCCATAAGCGGATGTAAGAAGAATCACATCGGGGCCCGGGCCGCCTCGGCCCGGGCCCCGCGCAGATCGGGGATCAGTGTAGGTCAGGGTTCAACGGGCCTTGGTCAGCCGGGGGAACAGGAAGTTCTTCGCCGCCCGCTCCACCGCGGAGCGCGGCGCGATGGTGTCGATGCTCGCGGAATCACCGCTCGTTCCGTCGGTGAAGCCGACCCAGGAGACGACGACGAAGTGGCCGTAGGCGCCCCCGTCCGCGCCGGTGAAGCCGGATCCGAAGCGGTCGAGGGGAGAGCTCTGGCCCGGTAGCGGCGTCACGAAGCCCTTGCCCTGGGCCGGGTCCAGATCCTTGATGAACTGGTCGGCGCTCGTGACGTCCCTCAGATTGAACACCGCGACGTGACCGGCGATCCGCTTGGTCTCGTCGGCGTAGACACCACGAGCGACCTGTGTGCAGCCGTAGCCCTGCAGCGCCGCTTTGAGGCCGTCGCCCCAGACCGCCTGTGCGCAGTCGGTGTCCATCCGGCCCAGCCCCTGGAGGCTGTAGACCTTCTTGTCGCTGCCCTCGGCATTGCGCGACTCGGGGTCGTCGAACACCTCCGACACTGTCATCGCGTCAGGATCATCGGTCCGATCGTCCAAAGGGTTCCACAGGCTCCATGACGCGTTGTCGTCATAGTCACTGGGCCTGAGCTGCCCGGCCGGGACCACGCCGCCGTTCGAGCCCGCCCTGGGGGAACGGCCACCGGACGCCGTGGGCTCCTTGGAGTCGTTCCCTCCGCGGGCCACGACCACGACGACCACCAGGGCCACCACGATGAGCAGGCCGGCCCCGGCCAGAAGGCCGACGATCAGGCCGGTGTTGGACTTCGGTGGCGGAGAGCCGTACGGAGGGCCGGGAGGGCGGCCCGGACCTCCCGGCATGGGCCCCCAGCCAGGTCCTCCCGGAGGCATCTGTCCCTGCGGCGCGGGCCCCCAGCCAGGTCCTCCCGGAGGCACCTGTCCCTGCGGCGCGCCGGACCAGCCTCCTGGCCCCGGATAGCCCGGCCCCCCGGGGGGCGGTCCGGCGGGCGGCTGCTGGGACGGGTCATGGGAAGGATAGGGGTAGCTCACGTCAACGCTTTCCTTTCGTACGTCCCTTGGACGCGGGGGAACTCGCCTCCGGTTCCCTGGTGGTCACCGGGACCGCGCCGCCCGGCCGAGGACGGCCTTGGCTCCGCCCGCCTCGACGAGCAGGGACAGCAGAGCCTCATCCTGTGCATCGCCCTTGCCGTCGATACGTTCCACCCAGCCGACGACGACGTAGTGTCCCATCGCCACCCCCCGGGCCATGCTGAAGCCCCGGCCGAAGCCGTTCAGCGGCTTGACGAAGCCACCACCTTCACCGAGCACCCGAGCCAGGCGGTCGGCGTCCTCGGCCGCCGTCATGTTGAAGACGGCCACCGTCATCCCGTACCGGTCACCCGTATAGACGCCGCGCACCGCCTGGGTGCACCCACCCTTGCCCAGCACATCGCCGACGCCCATTCCCCAGACCGCCTCGGCGCAGCCGATGTCGAGCCGCTTGCCGCCGAGGGTCAGCCTGCCCTTGCCACCAGGGCCGGGAAGAGTCCGGGCCGACGACGGGAAGACCTCGTCGACCGTGAGGGGTCGAGGGTCCTCGGAGCGCTGGTCGATCGACGTGAAGACCTCGGTGGAGGGCGAATCCGAGTACGAGGACGGTGAGATCCCGTGGCCCACCGGCCGGCCCGGGCCGGACCGGGCGCGGGTGGCGTCCTCGCCGCCACCGGCCACCATGGCCGCGACGATCACCAGCACGATGACCAGCAGAGCGGCCGCCGCACCGAAGAACGCGATCGGCGGCATGGCCATGACCCGGTGCAGAGCCCGCGCCCCGGTCCCCGCGGAGGCCGGCCGAGGGCCGGTCCGCACGTCCGCCCGGGTCCGCCCGGCCGCGGGACGGCCGCTCCGTGCCGTGGCACCCGCGCCGGTGCCGCGCGGGGCGGTGGCCCGGCCTGACCGGTTCCGGCCGGCCGGGCCACCGCGGCCGCCCCTGGAGACCGGTACGGCCCTGCGGCCGCGCTGCGGATTCGGCTGTCTGCTCACGTCGGGGAGGACTGCTTTCCGGAAGGATGAGCCGGTGCGGCGGAACGCCGCGGGCATGCGAGAAGGCCAGGGGTGGCGGTGCTCACACGCGGCCTCAGCCGCCCGCCAGCACGAGGCGCTGCCAGACGAAGTCGTTGGCTCCATCGACCGCGACGCTGGCGTCGAGGAGTTCGTTCATGGAATCGGGACGGCCCCCGCCGTTGCGCTGGACCCAGCTGATGATGGCGTAGTGCCCGAAGGACTGACCGTAGGCGGCGCTGAAGCCGCTACCGAACGTGGAGATCCCGGGAGCCTTGAGCGGGGTCACGAACCCGGCCTTGGTCTGCGGGTCGAGGTCACGGACCACCTGGTCCGCGCCTTCGAGCCGGTCGAGGTTCAGGGCGATGAACTGGCCCACGTGGCGCTTGTCCTGGCTCAGGTAGGCGCCCCGCACGACCTGCGTGCAGCCGTACTTGCGAAGGTCGTCCTGGAGAGTCTTGCCCCAGGTCACAGCACGGCAGTCCGCGGACAGTTCCGAGCCCGCGAGGGTGAAGCCGTACTTCCCGTGCGAGACCGTCTTGACGTCACCTGTGAAGACCTCGCCCTCGGTCAGCGGCCGCCGATCGGCCGTCCGCAGATTGAGCTTGGCCGTTCCCTCGCTGGCGGGGGTGCCCACCCAGACGGTCGGCGGTGCTCCGGCCTCGGCTCCGGCGGCATCGTCCCCGCCACCACCCATGGTCAGCGTGACGACGACCACGGCCACCACGGCCACGGCCACCACGGCCAGGATCACAGCGATCAGCCGCTTGGAGCGAGACGCCTTCGGCTTGTCACCGGGCCAGAAGTCGCCTTCCTCTTCCTCGCTCTGCCGTGTCTTCATGGGCGAGCTCGTATCGCTCACGATTCCTCCGGTTCGCTCCGCCCACTCGGCGGGTCTGTCATCGCCGATGCCTCAAAGGACGTCGCGCCGTGCCGATACCGAGCGCATCCGCGGGCGCGGACGTCACTCACGTGCAGGGAGCTTAGCGCTCGGGCGACGAACCGCGTGGGCAAACACCCGGTTCCTCCCGGTTTTGTGCCCGCTAGATTCCACTCGCCCCTATGAGAGAGCCGACAAAGAAGGTGATGGCGGCGGCCACGCCGCCCAAGACCAGCTGACGCAGCCCGCTGAACCACCACGACCGGGCCGTGATCTGGGCCACGATCGCACCGGCCGCGAACAGGCCACCGGCCGCGATCAGCGCCGCGGGCAGCAGGCTGACCGCGCCGAACAGATACGGCAGGACCGGCAGGAAGGCCCCCACCCCGAACGAGAGGAAAGAGGAACCGGCGGCCAGCGACGGTGACGGCAGGTCTCCCGGCGTGACGCCGAGTTCGGCCTGCGCGTGGATCCGCAGCGCCTTCTCGGGGTCGCGCGACAGCTGCCGCGCGACCTCGGCCGCGAGTTCGGGTTCGAGCCCCCGGGACTCATAGAGCCGGGCCAGCTCGGCCTGCTCCGCGCGCGGGTGGCGAGCGATCTCCCGCCGCTCGATCTCGATCTCCGCCTCGGCGAGCTCGGCCTGGGAGGCGACGGAGATGTACTCCCCTGCCGCCATGGAGAAGGCCCCCGCGGCCAGGCCGGCGAGTCCGGCGAGCACGACGACCTCCTGCCGCGCCCCGCCGCCGGCCACACCCGCGATCAGGGCGAAATTGGAGACGAGTCCGTCCATCGCGCCGAACACGGCCGGCCGCAGCCAGCCGCCGGTGACGTCCTTGTGCTCGTGATGGATCTCGGCGTCCGCTGTGGTGGCGCTCACGACGGCTCCTTGGTGACTTTCCGGGAGACCTCCTGCTCGGCGCCGTCCGCGCCGTCGTCTCCCGCGTGGGGGGTCAGGGGCCGGTCCTCCGCCAAGGCCTCGGCCGGCTCGGTGCCGGAACCGGATGCCCGCTCGGGGGACCCGGCGGGCTCGGCCCCCGGCGCCGGCTCGGGACCGTCGGCCTCAGGACCTGCCCCAGAAGTCTCCGTCCCAGCATCCTGGTCCTCAAGACTCTGGTCCTCGGGGCTCTGGTCCTCGGGGCTCTGCTCCTCGGGGCTCTGCTCCTCAGAGACCTCTGCGGCCCGCTGACCGGATCCGGCCACCACGGGAACCCCCGACGCCACCGGCTCGGGGGACGGGGTCGTCTTCGGCAAGGGGGGCCCGCCGGCGTAAGCGGGCTCGACGGTGACGTTCTCGGCGCCGTGCCGCCTGCGGGTGGCAAGGAGGTAACCGGCCGCGCCGAGGAACACGATCAGCGCCGTCCAGTCATTGAGCCGCATCCCCATGACGTGATGGGCGGTGTCGATGCGCAGCGACTCGATCCAGAAGCGGCCGATCGTATAGGCGGCGACGTAGAGCGCGAACGTGCGGCCGTGGGTGAGGCTGAACCGCCGTCCGGCCCAGATCACCAGAACGGCGACTCCCGTGCACCACAGCGACTCGTACAGGAACGTCGGGTGATAGGTCGCGATGTCGGCGTATCGGGGGTCCTGGGGCCGATGGGCCACGTCGATCTTCACCGCCCACCAGGCGTGGAGTGGCCGCCCGTACAGCTCCTGGTTCCACCAGTTGCCCCAGCGTCCGATCGCCTGGGCCAGCGCGACGCCGGGCGCGAGGGCGTCGGCGAAAGCGCCGACGGGGATGTTCCGGCGACGGCAGCCGATCCACGCGCCGAGGGCGCCGAGGGCGATGGCCCCCCAGATGCCGAGACCGCCCTGCCAGACCATGAGGGCGTTGACAGGGTTCTTTCCCTCGCCGAAGTAGAGCTGATAATCGGTGATGACGTGGTAGAGCCGTCCGCCGACGAGCCCGAACGGCACGGCCCACACCGCGATGTCGACCACCGCGTTGGGGGAGCCGCCGCGCGCGACCCAGCGCTTCTCACCGAGCCAAACGGCGACGACGATGCCCACGATGATCATCAGGGCATAGGCCCGGATGGGCACGAACCCCAGGTGCCAGACGCCTTCGGACGGGCTGGGGATGTAGGCGAGCGGGTGCATGACCGTTGACGCTACCCTCCGGAACGCCGCGCGCGCCGCGGGTCCCCGTCACTTCGGGGCCTGCGGCGCGGCACGGACAGCGGACTACTTGTCGTTCTTCTTCGTCGGTGTGGCGCTCGGGGACGGCGCCTGTGTCGCCGGGGCCTCGAGGATGGCCTTCTCCAGGCCGGACTTGGTGTAGGTCGAGCCGTTGTCCAGCTTCTTGCCGTTGAGGGACAGGGTGGGTGTGCCCTCGACCCCGGCGGTGGTGGCGTAGCTCGTGGCCTGATCGACCAGAGAGTTCTTCTCCCCGCCGTTGACGCACTTCTCGAAGGCCGGGCCGCTGACGCCGACGCCCTTGGCCCATTTGATCAGGTCCTTGTTGCTGAACCCGGTCTGGTTCTCCAGCGGCTGGTTCTTGTAGACGGCGTCGTGGTAGGGGATCCACTTGTCCGCGGGGGCGCACTCGGCGGCGTTGGCCGCCCGCTGCGAGTTGGACCTCATCGGCTCCGTCGGGAACAGCCGGAACGGCCGGTAGATCACCTTGACCTTGCCCTCGGCCGCCAGCCGCTTGACCGTGTCGCCGTTGGACTCCTCGAAGGTCTTGCAGGCAGGGCACTGGAAGTCCTCGAACACCTCGAGGACCGGCCCGGTGACGCCGGCCTTGGCCATCACGATCGAACCGTCCGTCTGGCGGGACAGCGGCGCGAGCGCGCCCGCGTAGCCCGAGGGCTGGTTCTTCTTGGACTGGAAGACGGCCACGCCCACCACGACGACGATGATCACCGCGATGGCGCTCAAGGTGATCATGAGTGCCCGGACGCGCTTCTGCCGCTCGGCCTGACGCCTGCGCTCCTCAGCGAGCCGGTCCCGGGCCGTACGCGCCCGTGCGGCCTTGCTCATCTGGTCTCCTTCGGATTCATCACTGCCCGTTCATCGCCGGCCTGCCGCCACTCGGCTCCGGCCGACCGTACGGCTCCGGCCGCCGGCTCAGTCCCTGTACAGCCCGAGCGTCCGGTCCAGCGCATACTTACTGCGGGGGAACGCCGCGATCCAGGCCGCCATGGCCAGGAACCCGGTGTCCCGCAAGATCTCCTGAAGATAGCGTGTTTCGCCCTGCTGGACGGTGCCCCCGTTGCCGAAACAACCGCAGTCGATCGAGAGTCCCCGCGACCACGCCGAGATGATCCCCGCAATGAAGATGATCATCAGGACACCGGCGAGGGCCCCGGCGAAGCGGGTGCCGAACCCGACCACCAGCAGGGCCGCCAGGACCAGTTCCAGGATGGGGAGGCCGAACCCGACCGGCCCGACAAGACTATCCGGGAGAATGTCGTAGGCGGATACGGCGAGCTTCTGCAGGGCCGGGGGCTCGGTCGCCTTGGCCCAGCCGGCGAAGGCGAGCACGCCGGCGAGTCCGAGCCGGCAGGCGATCGTGATCCAGGGCCGGACCCGTGACCAGGCGCTGTCACCGGGGGCCGTCACGGCGTCCTGTGCCACCGTCGTCTCCTTCGTCGCCATCGTCTCCTCGTCTCGTCGATGGGCCGGGACACACGGTCCTACGCCATGCGGGCCCGGCGCGACGTACCTTACGCGGCGTGACATAAGGGCGCTGTCAGAACCCGATCTCGATCCGGGGGTGTCCATGGTCGGCGCCGGAGTCCCGTGCACCGGCCGGCCCCGCCCGGCGGCGGGGCCCCCGGGCAGGGCCGCCGGCAGGGGCCGTCACCGGCCCCTGCGTACTCCCTCGGCCAGCTCGGCCGCGAGTTCCCGCACGGACGCGAGCCCGGCCTCCTCGGAGGGCGCGTCCAGCAGCCTCCGGATGAAGGCCGAACCGACGATGACGCCGTCGGCGAAACCGGCCACCTCTGCCGCCTGGTCGCCCGTGCCCACGCCGAGTCCCAGCCCGATCGGCAGATCGGCGGCGTCCGGACCGCGCTGGGCGATCGCCTTGCGGGTCCGCTCGACCAGCAGGGCGGCGCCGGTGTCCACGGCGCTGCGGGCCCCTGTGACGCCCATCAGGGAGGCCGCGTAGACGAATCCCCGGCACGCCTGAGTGATCTTGGCGATCCGCTCGTCGGTCGAGCTCAGTGCGACGAGGAAGATCTTGTCCAGGTCGTGCTCGTCGGCCGCGGCGAGCCACGTCCCGGCCTCCTCCGGCGTGAGGTCCGGAGTGATCAGCCCGGCGCCGCCGGCGGACTTCAGATCCCGGGCGAAGGCCTCGACCCCGTAGTGGTCGACCGGGTTCCAGTAGGTCATGACCAGTGTGGGCACGCCGGTCTCGGCGACCGCCTCGACCGTGTGGAGGACGTCGGAGACCCGGATGCCGCCGACGATGGCCCGGTGTACGGCGTCCTGGATGGTCGGGCCGTCCATGAGCGGGTCCGTGTACGGGAGGCCGATCTCGATGATGTCGCAGCCGCCCTCGACCATGGCCTTCGCCGCCTTGACCGCTCCCTCTCGCGAGGGGAATCCCGCGGGCAGATAGCCCACCAGGGCCGACCGGCCCTCGGCCCTGGCCTTTCGGTAGGCCCTGGCGACGCCGCCTCCGGCGGCGTGTCCGTTGTCCCCGTTCGGCCCCTGAGGCGTGGCTCCCCCGGTCACTGACCCGCTCCCTCGTCCATGAGCCCGAACCACTGTGCGGCGGTGTGCATGTCCTTGTCGCCCCGGCCGGACAGGTTGACCAGGACGGTCGCGCCGGCACCGAGTTCCCGGCCGACCTTCAGCGCCCCGGCGACCGCGTGTGCCGACTCGATCGCCGGGATGATCCCCTCGGTCCGGCAGAGGAGGGAGAACGCCTCCATGGCCTCGCCGTCAGTGATCTCCCGATAGCTCGCGCGGCCGGTGTCGTGCAGCCACGAATGCTCGGGCCCGACCCCGGGATAGTCCAGTCCCGCGGAGATCGAGTGGGTCTCGAGGGTCTGGCCGTCCTCGTCCTGCAGGAGATAGGTGCGCATGCCGTGGATGACGCCGACCGATCCGCCGACCAGCGTGGCGGCGTGTTTTCCGGTGCCGACGCCGTCCCCGCCGGCTTCGAAGCCGTAGAGCTTCACATCCTCGTCCGGGATGAAGGCGTGGAAGATCCCGATCGCGTTGGAGCCGCCTCCGACGCACGCGACGACCGCGTCGGGCAGGTCGCCCGTGAGGTCCATGACCTGCTCGCGCGCCTCGACCCCGATGATCCGCTGGAAGTCTCGCACCATCATGGGGAACGGGTGCGGTCCCATGGTCGAGCCGATGCAGTAATGAGTGTCCTCGACCGTCGACACCCAGTTGCGGAACGCCTCGTTACAGGCGTCCTTCAGGGTGCGGCTACCGGCCCGCACCGCCACGACCTCGGCGCCGAGCATCCGCATCCTGGCGACGTTGAGGGCCTGCCGGACCGTGTCCTCCTCACCCATGTAGACCACGCACTCGAGGCCCAGCAGCGCCGCCGCCGTCGCGGTGGCGACGCCGTGCTGCCCCGCGCCGGTCTCGGCGATGAGCCTCTTCTTGCCCATGCGGCGGGTGAGCAGTGCCTGCCCGAGGACATTGTTAATCTTGTGCGAGCCGGTGTGGTTGAGGTCCTCGCGCTTCAGCAGGATCCGCGCCCCACCGGCGTGCTGTCCGAGGCGCCGTGCCTCCGTCAGCAGGCTGGGCCGGCCCGCGTAGCCGTCGAGCAGCTCCTTGAGCTCGGCCCGGAACCCGGGGTCGTCCTTGGCCCTGAGGTATTCGGCCGTGAGCTCGTCCAGGGCGGCCATGAGGGCCTCTGGAGCGAAGCGGCCGCCGAAACGGCCGAAGTGCCCACTCTCGGAAGGAACGGCGGAACCACGCCGCGCGGCGTCGATGCTCATTGATCTTGTCCTGTCGAGTTCGAAAAGGCCTGTCCGGTCAGCTGGGATACGGAGAGACCCGCCATCGTTCACGCGGCTGCGGCATGGTCGGATCCTACTTTCCCTGCCTGAGCGCCGGGTGCGCGCCGGCCGCGACCAGGTCGGCCACCGCGGCACGCGGATCCTTGCCTATGACCAGGCTCTCCCCCACGAGCACGGCGTCCGCGCCCGACGAGGCATAGGCGAGCAGGTCGTGCGGACCGCGGACCCCGGATTCGGCGACCTTGATGATGTGCTTGGGGATGAGCGGGGCGATGCGGGCGAAGACCCCACGGTCCACCTCCAGGGTGCGCAGGTCCCTGGCGTTGATCCCGATCACCTTGGCTCCCGCGTCCACCGCCCGGGACGCCTCCTCCTCGGTGTGCACCTCGACGAGCGGGGTGAGCCCCAGGGACTCCGCCCGCTCCACGAGGGACACCAGGGCCGGCTGCTCGAGCGCGGCGACGATGAGGAGCACCAGGTCGGCGCCGTAGGCGCGTGCCTCCCACAGCTGGTAGGACGAGACGATGAAGTCCTTGCGCAACACGGCGACGTCGACGTTGCTGCGCACGGCCGCGAGATCGTCCAAACCCCCGCCGAAGCGGCGCCGCTCGGTGAGGACGCTGATGACCTTGGCGCCGCCGTCGGCGTAGTCCCGGGCCAGCGCGGCCGGATCGGCGATGGCCGCGAGCGCTCCCTTGGAAGGGCTGCTCCGCTTGACCTCGGCGATGACGGACACGCCCTCGCTCCGCAGGGCGCCGATGGCGTCGTGGGGAGAAGGCGCGTGAGAGGCCTTCTCCTTGAGCGCCTCCAGCGAGATGACACGCTGCCGTTCGGCCAGATCGGCCCGGACCCCGTCCAGAATGTCGTCGAGCACGCTCACACGCCCACCTCGCCATGCGGCTCGTCGCAGCGCCCTTGGATCTGCTGTCCCAATGTGTTCGCTCCGTTCCTCGCCTGACGGCTCGTCACGTCGCCCACTTGGTCGGGTCTCCTCGTCAGCGGTGAGCGGTCCTTGCGTCCACCGATCGTATCCGGACGCCTGACCCGCCTCCGCACCCGGGAGGCCGTGAGATCCGAGCACACGCGTTACGCCGTCAGGACTGCGGCGGCCACCCTACTAGGGAGCCAGTGCTTGCCCGAAAGGCAGGTTTCGGGCAACCCAATAAACGACCAGGAGCGCGCTGAGGACTCCGACCGCCGCGGGCCGTACGACCGGGGCCCTCAGCGGCACTCCGCGCACCGCGCTGACGGCCCACAGGATCCACAGCAGGCCGATCACCGGGAGCAGCGTGAAGGCCAGCGGGTTGAACCCGAACGCCCGCGCCACATCCCCGTGGACCAGTGCGTGGACCATGCGCATGGATCCGCAGCCCGGGCAGTAGAGCCCCGTCGCCCACAGGAACGGACAGGTGGGATAGTGGCCCGGTTCGCCGGGGTCCACGAGACCGGCACAGGCGGCCGCGGCCGCGGCCGCCGCGAGGAGCACGGCCGGGGGGACGAGCGCCCGCAGGCGCCGTGGGCCCGCCTGGACCGGGGAGTCAGCCACCCGGCCACCCTACGTCCCTGGCCCCCATCGGCCGGGTGGCGCGGCCGGACGCCGTGGGCGGATCAGGTCCCGGCCGCGTAGCCCACGCCCCGGACCGTCCGGATCGGGCTGTCCTCGCCGAGCTTGGCCCGCAACTGAGCGATGTGCACGTCGACCGTACGAGCACCGGCACTCGCCCCCGGGGACCATACGGCGTCCAGCAGTTGCTCACGGGTGAAGACCCTCCCCTGGTTGCGGACGAAGAAGGCCAGCAGGTCGAACTCGGTGGCGGTGAGCACGGCATGGCGGTCCCCGACGCCGGCCGAACGGGTCTCGGGGTCCAGAGTCAGGCCGCCGATCCGGAGCAGACCGGCGGGCTCACCCGCTTCGAACCGCCGCAGCGCACCGCCGACCGCCGCCACGAGGAGGCGAGGGCTGAACGGCCTGGTCAGGATCCACTCCCCGAGACCCTGGTCATCGGGTCCGGGACCGCTCTCGCATGGCCGGCCCGCCGCCGCGGCGTCCCTGGCCGCACGCCGCGGGGCATCGGCGCACTTCGGGACGCGGGTCTTCGAGACCGCCCCGCTCACGGAGCCCATGGTGCCGGGACCGAGCACGCAGATGACCGTGGCCGGGTGCGCCATCTCGGCGACCCGCCTGTAGAGGGGAGCCGGGGCCAGACCGGGCACGGACAGGTCCAGCACCACGACATCGGGACGGATCCGGGCCGCGGTCTCAGGCGCCCGCTCCGGATCGTTCTCCACCCGGACGGTGAAGCCCTCCCGGGCGAGATAGAGGCGTTGGAGTTCGGCGACGCCGGGGTCGTGCTCGATCACCAGCACGAGACCGCCGCCATCGCCCATGGCGGCCTCTAGTCCCGTTCGGGAGCGTGGGCGCACCGCACCGCGGGTGTGGTGCGGTGCGGGGCGGGCATCAACGCTCCTTGTCGTCGCGCTTGTCTCCGTCATCGCCATCGCCGGGGCCACCGGGGCCACCGGCGCCATGACGCTTGCCGGGACGGCTCAGATTAGCGGCATCGTCGCGGGTATCGGGGATCTCCGTAGGATCCTCGCCGCGGTCCAGTGACTTCCACAGCGCCGATGGATCCTCCTGGGCGTCCCGGGCCGCGGAGACGGCCCCGGTCCGGGAGTCCGCGGCGGCGCCCTCAGCGGCGGGCGCGCGATCGTAGCGGGCGGACATGCCGGGCCATCGGGAGCCTCGTACCAGCGTCATCAGGCCCCCGAGGCACAGCAGCACGCCACCGGCCGCCGAGACCGTCCACCAGGCGGTGATGTGCACGGCCGTATCGCCGCCGACCCGCATCAACGGGCTCTTGTCCCCGGCCACCTGGAGTACGTGGGCATGACGCACCGCCGTCGTGGAGGCGTAGACGATCCCCGCTCCGAGAGAGGCGAGCAGTGCGCCCACAGCCGCGCGGCCCCAGCCGCGGGTGGCGAAGAGCGCGGCCAGCCCGGCCAGGCCGGCCCAGCCGAACGCGACCGCGGCCGCTGTGAGCTCATGCCCGGTCACATGCTGGCTCAGCGGGGTGATGGCATCCCGGGCCCGCACCGTGGCCCATGAGCGGCCGCCGGCGAGGAGCGCCGACCCCGCGCCCACGGCGCACAGCAGGGCCGCGGTGGTCAGCTCACGACGAGCGTTCACGACGGGCGTTCATTCGGGTCGTTCACCGATGGCGGCCGGGAGGACGTCGGCGTCCCAGCAGGTGCGGTCACCGGTGTGGCAGGCGGCTCCGACCTGGTCGACCTTGACCAGGATGGCGTCACCGTCGCAGTCGAGCGCCACGGACTTGACCCACTGCTGGTGCCCCGAGGAGTCCCCCTTGACCCAGTACTCCTGACGGCTGCGGGACCAGTATGTACAGCGTCCCGTGGTCAGGGTGCGATGGAGTGCCTCGTCGTCCATCCAGCCGAGCATGAGCACCTCACCGGTGTCGTACTGCTGGGCGATGGCGGGCACGAGGCCGTCGGAGGTGCGCTTGAGCCGATCGGCGATCTTGGAGTCCAGGTCGGACGGGCGTGCGGACATGCGCTCTATTGTGCCGGGTGCATCCAGGGGATCCGCCATCGGATCACCGAGGCCGGCTGTCGGCATGACCCCGAAGTCCGGACAGGGCCCGCACCAGGATCGGTGCGGGCCCTTGTCCGGACGACCGGAGACTTACAGGGGGCGGACCTGGTCGGCCTGCGGCCCCCGGTTACCCTGTGTGACCTCGAACTCGACACGCTGGTTCTCATCGAGAGACCGGTAGCCGGAGGACTGAATCGCCGAGTAGTGCACGAAGACGTCCGGGCCACCGCCGTCGACAGCGATGAAGCCGAAGCCCTTCTCAGCGTTGAACCACTTCACGGTGCCCTGCTGGGCCATGTCTTTCTCCTTGCGGCAAAACTTTGGGTGCACACCTCGTGAACCCAGTGCGGTCACGCTGGAACGCCCTCGTCTTTCCGGGAACGGCCCCGGAAAAACCAAAACGCCCGCTGCCATCAGTCCGCGGGCGTCTGAGTCAAACGAACGAGAACCACGACTGCAACCGACAGCCCTCACCGTATCACCGGTGACGCGTAAAGCGGGGAAACAGAAGAAGCGCGATTCCCGGGCCGGGAGACTGGTCCCTCAAAGGGCTTGACAATAGCGCCTCAATCCGTCCAAGCCGCTGTACAGAACGGGACAAGCCGAACAAATGCCCGGCCATCCACAGCCGTTCCGCGGATGACCACCGGCCGGCCACGCGAGCCTGAGGCGCATCGAGGGCAGGACCCCGGAGGCCCCGGAAACCCTCCCGCTAAAGGCTCCACCGCGTGTCCGCGAGGGACTTCAGCCCGTCCGCGTCGCCGGTGAAGCGCACCTGGGCGACGTCGGCACGGCCGAGCGCCCACAGTGTCAGCTCCCCGACGGGACCGTGCACCCGGACCTGCCGGTCACCCTTGCTGACACGTATGGTCCGGCCGTCCGGCCGGACCAGGGTCACCTCCACCTGTACCTTTCGGAGGATAAAACGTGCCATTCTCAGTCGCCGCCACAGCAGTTCCTCGGCCTCCTGGGGAAGTGAGCGCACCTCCCACTCCGCTTGCGCGCGACGGACGTCCTCGTGATGCACGAAGAACTCCACGAAGTTACCCAGTTTGTCCATGCCCGGAAGTCCCCAGATCGAGGTTTTGGGCGGCCCTTGCCGAATCCGGTCAAGCAACTCCAGGAATGTGGTCGAGCCCTTAATCGCACACTGGACCCGCTCGGTGTAGCCGGCCAGCGGCCGGAACAGGATCCCGGGACCGGCGTCGAGGCGGTACTCCCGGATCACCAGATGGGCGGCGAGATCTCCGGTCGTCCAGCCGTCACAGCGGGTGGGCGCGTCCGGCCCGAGCCCGGCCATGAGATCGCACAGGGCCAGCCGTTCCTGCCTGGCCGGGTTCGGCGTCGGCCCGGAAGCGGCGCCCGGATTCGCGGTGGCGCTCATGCCGTGATCGTAAGCCCTCGCCGTGCCGCCGCTCCCGCGCGCCCCGGACCATCGCGGGCGGCGTCCCCACGGGGAATAAGCGCGGCTCCCCGGATGATAGGCATGAGCAGCGCGCAACCACACCTTCCGGAGGAATACGTGCTCAAGGGCTCCAAACCCAACATCCTTCGCGAGGGGATGCGGGTTCTGGCCGTCGCCATCCGGGCCGAGCCCAAGGTCTTCACCCTGTCCGTGGCGGCCAGCGCCGTCTACGCGGCCATGACGGTGGCGACCGCCTGGGTTCTCGGATGGGCGACCGACCACATCGTGCTTCCGGCCTTCCGGGACGGCCGGAGTGAGGCGGGAACGCTCGCCGCCGGCGCTTTGGCCATCACCGGCGTCGCACTGCTCAAGGCACTGGGCGTGGCGGGTCGCCGGTTCTTCGCGGGCCTGATGCAGTATCGCCTCCAGGCCGCCTACCGCCGTGCCGTCACCCGGCAGTATCTCCGCCTCCCCCTCGCGTGGCACCACCGCCATCCGACGGGCCAGCTGCTGTCCAACGCCAACGCCGACGTCGAGGCCGTGTGGGCCCCCATCGCGCCGCTGCCGATGGCCGTCGGCGTGCTGTTCATGCTGGTCATCGCCGCGGCCTCGATCCTCGCGACGGACGTCACCATCGCCGTCGTGGGCTTTCTGGTCTTCCCGGCGATCGCGGTCCTCAACGTCATCTACCAGCGACGGCTGTCCCCCATCGCCGCGCGAGCCCAGCAGCTGCGGGCCGAGGTCAGCGAAGTGGCCCACGAGAGCTTCGAGGGCGGCCTGGTGGTGAAGACGCTCGGCCGGGAGCAGGCCGAGACGGAGCGGTTCGCCACCCGCGCCCACGATCTCCGGGACGCCAACGTCGCGGTGGGAAAGGTCCGCGGGCTGTTCGATCCGATGCTGGAGGCGATGCCCAACCTCGGTGTGCTCGCCGTGCTGCTCGTCGGCTCGGTACGGCTCCAGCACGGTGCCATCCAGGCCGGGGACCTCGTGCACATCTCCTATCTCTTCACCCTGCTGGCCTGGCCGATCAGGGCTCTCGGCTGGGTCCTCGCCGAGGTGCCGCGCAGCGTGGTCGGCTGGGAGCGGGTGCGCGGGGTCCTGGACGCCGGGGGCTCACTGCCGTACGGGACGAGTGAGCTGGCGGGCGAGACGGCGGCCGGACTGGAGGTCCGCGAGGTCCGCTTCGGCTACGGCAGCCCTGGACAGGATGACGGACAGGATGACGGACAGGTTCTCAGCGATGTGACCTTCGCCGCGCTCCCCGGCCGTACCGTCGCGGTCGTGGGCCCCACGGGGTCGGGCAAATCGACCTTGACCAGCCTGCTCGTACGGCTGGTGGACCCGGCCGGGGGCACGGTACTGCTCGACGGCCTCGACGTCAGAGAGGTGCGCCAGGGCGGCATCGCCGCCACGGCGGCGCTCGTGCCGCAGCAGGCGTTCCTGTTCGACGACACCGTCCGAGGCAACGTGACGCTGGGGCTGGACGTACCGGACGAGGCGGTGTGGGAGGCGCTTCGCCTCGCGCAGGCCGACGGCTTCGTGGCCGCGCTGCGGGGAGGGCTGAACACCCGGGTCGGCGAGCGTGGCGCGACGCTGTCCGGCGGACAGCGGCAGCGGCTCGCCTTGGCCCGGGCGCTGATCCGGCGGCCCCGCCTGCTGGTCCTGGACGACGCGACCTCCAGCGTGGACCCGCAGGTCGAGACCCGCATCCTGCAGGGGCTGCGGGAGTCCGCGGCGACCGTGGTGGTGGTGGCCTATCGCAAGGCGACGATCGCCCTCGCCGACGAGATCGTCTATCTCGAGCACGGCCGGGTCATGGATCGTGGCACGCACTCCCGGCTGCTGGAACGCTCGACCGGCTATCGCGACCTCGTCACCGCCTACGAGCGTGCCGACGAGGAACGGCGGGCGGCGCAGATCGCCGACGAGGACGAGGAGGTCCTGACGTGAGCGCGCCGGAGCGGCGCCCGCGCGGGACGGGCGGGGGCTCGGTCAGCAGGCCTTCCAGGACGGGCGGAGCAAAGGCATGACGACACTCAACGACATGGCTCAGCGAGAGGGCGCCCTGAGCACGCTGCGCCGGGGACTGCGGCTCAGCCCCGAATTCCGTGCCGGGCTGCTGGGCACCCTGGGCCTCGCCCTCATGGCCACGGTGGGGCGGGTCGTGGTCCCCATCGCCGTGCAACAGACGATCGACCGGGGCCTTCGCCCCGCCGCCGGGCACGGCGGCGGCACCGACGTGGCGTTCGTCCGCACGGCGGTGCTGGTGTGCGCCGCCGCCGTGCTCCTCACCGCGCTGTCGGCCTACGCCATGAACGTGCGGCTCTACAAGACCACCGAGACCGGCCTGGCCGCACTCCGTGTCCGCGCGTTCCGGCACGTTCACGACCTGTCCATGCTGACCCAGAGCGGCGAGCGGCGTGGTGCGCTGGTCGCGCGGGTGACCAGTGACGTCGACCAGATCAGCCAGTTCATGCAGTGGGGCGGACTGATGATCATCGTGTCGCTGGGACAGCTGGTCGTCGCCAGCGTGCTCATGGCGATCTACTCCTGGCCCCTCGCGCTCCTGGTGTGGGTCTCCTTTCTGCCCCTGGCGTTCGCCCTCCGCCGTTTCCAGCGCCTGATCTCGAGCGCCTACACGGGGGTGCGGGAACAGGTGGGCGATCTGCTGTCCGCCGTGAGCGAGTCCGTCGTCGGCGCCTCGGTGATCCGGGCGTACGGCGCCGAGGACCGCACGGCGGGCCGCGTCGACGAGTCGGTGGCGCGCCACCAGCGGGCGCAGGTCCGGGCACAGGGCCTGGTCGCGCTGACCTTCCCCTCCAGCGAGCTGGTGGCGGCCATCGCCACCAGCGGCGTCGTCGTGGGGGGCACGCTCCTCGGCGTCGGAGGACATCTCACGGCCGGGCGCCTGGTGGCCTTCCTCTTCCTGGTGACCTTGTTCGTCGGCCCCATGCAGGTGGCCACCGAGGTGCTCAACGAGGCGCAGAACGCCATCGCCGGGTGGCGCCGTGTGCTCGGGGTCCTCGACACCTCCCCGGACGTGGCCGACCCGGGTCCGCAGGGCCGGGAGTTGCCTCGTGGGCCCATCGAGGTGCGGTTCGAGGACGTTTCCTTCGCCTATCCGGGCACCACCGCCGACGCGGCAGCGGACGGGGCGGGCGCCGCGGAGCCGGAGCCGTCCCGCGGGCCCACGGTGCTGCGCGACGTCAGCGTCGCGATCGCCCCGCGGTCTCGTGTGGCGGTCGTGGGTGAGACCGGCTCGGGCAAGACGACCTTCGCCAGACTCCTCACCCGGCTGATGGACCCCACGTCGGGGCGGGTGTTGATAGACGACGTCCCCTTGGACACGGTGCGGTTCTCGTCGCTGCGTGAGCGGATCGTGATGGTCCCGCAGGACGGATTCCTGTTCGACGCCGGACTCGGGGACAACATCCGCTACGGACGCCCGGACGCGAGCGACGAGGACATCGTCCTGGCGCTGACCGAGCTGGGCCTCGCGGACTGGCTCGAGGGACTCCGCCGGGGCCTGGACACCCCGGTCGGCCAGCGGGGCGAGTCGTTGTCGGCCGGCGAGCGGCAGCTCGTCGCGCTCGCCCGGGCCTACATCGCCGACCCGGATCTGCTGGTCCTGGATGAGGCGACGTCGGCCGTCGACCCGGCCACCGAGGTACGGATCCAGCGCGCGCTCGAAGGGGTGACGCGAGGCCGTACGGCGATATCGATCGCACACCGCCTGTCCACGGCCGAGGCCGCGGACGAGGTGATCGTCTTCGACGACGGACGTATCGTGCAGCGGGGGACGCACGCCGAGCTGGTGGGGCGGCCCGGGATCTATGCCGCCCTGCACGCCTCCTGGACGGCACAACGCGGTCTCTGACCGCTCCGGGGACCCGCCCGGCCACCAGGTGGTGGTGACGCCGCGCTCCGTCAGCCCAGGCCTCCACCGGCGCGGTCGCACCGGCCACGCCGGGGTGGCCGGAGTGGCCGCTTTCACAGTGGATCCGACCAGATCACCGGCCTAAAGAGCTTGCCCGATATGTGGTCGAGTGCGCATCCTGCACTCATGGACAAGCTCGTGGTGCAATCGGCGGACACGCTGCACGGACAGCTGCAGCGAGGGCTGGGACGGGGGGCGCGGCGGGCGGCGGGGACACCTGGTGCCGGAGAGCTCGTCTATGACTGCATCCGGCGTGATCCGCGCTGGGACCTTCAGGTGGAGTCCCGCAGCCTCTTCTACGCCCGTCTCATCCTTGACCTCGAACTCCCGGTCGGCCCCATCGCCGAACATCTGGCCGGCTCCGACGCGGACGGCACCGACGGCTGGGACCCCGAGCCGCGGCGTGACGGCCTCGCCGTCGAGGTGCTCGCCGACCTGCTGCGACTCAGCCGCCGGGACGCCGCCGGACCGCTACGGCGATATGCCGAGGAGGGCGCGCACTGGTACGACGCCCTGCATGCCCTCGCAGAGGTCGGCGATCCCGTGTTGGCCGCGGGCCTGGACGAGGTGGCGGCCACGCGGTGCGATGACGAGGACCTCCGCTGGCTCGTCATCGAACCGGACAACGCGGTGGTCCAGGACTGGATGCGGCGCCAGCCTCGTATCGCCGCCGCCGTGGCCGAGCGCCGTCACGGCGGCCGGCCCCGGCTCGAGTGCACACGCCGCCCGGACTGTTCCGGCAGCTCCGACGCCGAACTCCTCGACCAGGCCAGGCGACGCGGGGACTCCGCGGTCGCGGCGATTCTGGAGCTCGGCCGGCGACGCAGTCCCGGCCTCCTCGATATCGCCGAAGAGCTGCTGACCGGGGAGCGCGGACGCTATGGCGGTGCGATGTGCCGTGCGATACGCGACCTCGGCCCCCTTGCCCTCCCCCGTGCTCGCGTCTGGGCCGCCCATCGCCCCGGCTGCGCCGACGTCGGCATGGCCGTCCTCGCCCGGCACGGCACCGAGCAGGATGTGCCGGCTCTGCTGAAAGACCTCGACGCGGCCGTCAGGGAACGGAGCTGGGGCGCAGCCGCAGGCCCCATCGAGGGACTCGGCCGGCTGCGGTCGGGCATCGCCGTGCCCCTGCTGAAGAGCACCTGGGCGGAGACCGCGTATTCGTATTTGCGGCCACGTCTGCTCACCGCTCTGGCGCGGACCGCCCCGCATTCGGCGGAGGCCTACGCGACGGAGGGGCTGTGGGACTGCGAGGAGGACGTCCGCGAGACGGCCGTCGCCGGCGCCCCTCCCAAAGCCGACAACCTGCTGCGGATCCGGCGCCTGCGCGGCTGCGCCGCCGAAGATCCCGACGTGCGTTCCGCGGCGGCGCTCCGGCTCTGACCGGTCCCGGACACGACCCGGCCCCCGAGTCCTTCGACCGCCCGCCGGCGTCTCATCCGGCTCAGGCGCCGAGCTCCACGACGACCTTGACATCGTCGGAGTCCGGTTCGAGCGCCTCGGCCGCGCGATCGAGGGGCACGCGGCGGGTGATGAGCCGATCCAGCCAGGAGCGATCCGCCTTGGCGAGCGCGTCCGCCCCCTGCCGGTAATGGTCCCGGTTGGCGTTGACCGAGCCGAACACGACATCGTTCTGCAGGACGATCTCACGGTTGACCGTGCCGGCGTCGAACTCGACCTTCTGGCCGGCCGGCGGGACTCCGGTCAGGCACACGATGCCCGCCGCGGCGGTGCCGCCCATGGTGTCGACCATCACCTGCGGCACGCCGGTGGCCTCGATGACGATGTCGGGCCGGACGTCCCGCCCGGCGTCCGCGACCGAGCCGGTGTGATAGGTCCCGCCGAGGTCCCTCACCAGATCGGGCTTGAGACCCGTCTCGCGCCGGCCGAGCACATGGACCTCGAGGCCGCGCTGGACTCCCAGAAGAGCGGCCAGCAGCCCGATGGGGCCGGGGCCGACGATCAGCACCCGGCGGGGATCGAACCAGGCCCGCGAGCCGATGCGCTCGATGTGGTCCCACGCCTTCGCGACGATGCTGGCCGGCTCCAGCAGCACGCCCAGACGCTCGAGCCCCGGGTCGACGCGCGTCGCATAGCGCGCCGCCACGGTCCACAGCTCGGAGCCGTAGCCGTGCAGCTCCTTGATGCCCCGCTCCGTGTAGCGACCGTTGCGGCACATGTCGAACTCGTCCCGGGCACACGCCGGGCACGGCTCCGGGTCGGGACGGCGGACGATCCCGACCACAAGATCACCCGGCCCGAACCCACTGCCTTCCGGTGCCTCCCGCACCCGGCCCAGCGACTCGTGCCCGAGGATCAGCCGCTCCTCACCGGGGGGCGCCCAGCCGTACTCGCCCGCGGCGATCTCCCGATCGGTCCCGCAGACACCGAGCGCCAGGCCTTCGACGAGGAGTTCGTCCTCTCGGGGCACCGGGTCCTGGACCTCGGTGACCCGGAACGACCCCTCCTCGAGTGGTACGACCGTCATGGCGCGCATGATGCTCTCCTCCTGGGAACGTGGATGTCACTGACGCTGGGGATGTCACTCACGGCGACATGTCCGGTATTGCCCATGCGAAACAGTCCAGCCGTAGACTCGCGGACATGGTCCCCCCGAAGATCCGAGGCCTTTCCGCCACGGCCCTCCTCGCCCTTCTGGCCCTCGGCACCGCGGCCGGTTGCGGTGGCGAGGGATCGAACACCAGCTGCTCGGTGGGCTCCTGCACCGTGACCTTCGACCGCGGTGTGAACGCCAACGCCTCCGTGCTCGGGATCAAGGCCGAGCTCGTGGGGGTGCAGGGCGATCAGGTCACGCTCAAGATCGCGGGTCAGACGGTGACCGTCCCGGTCAACGGTGAGCGGCAGGCCGACGGCTTCAACGTCTCGGTCCAGTCGGCGACCAAGGACGAGGTCGTGGTCAAGATCGCCCAGGGCGGCGGCTGATCCCCCCGGCGTAGCTTGTTCGGCAGACGTCCCGGCTGCGCCGGTGAAGCCCGGCCAGGCCGCACAACGAAAGGGATGCCATGCCCGTCGATCGTGTTCTTCCGTCTTCAGAGGCCGAGGAACTGCTCGCGCTCACCCGTGAGATCGCCACCGTGGAGCTCGCCCCTCGTGCCGCCCGGGCGGAGGAGGAGGCCGAGTTTCCGCGCGAGATGTTCCGGCTGCTCGGCCGGGCCGGGCTGCTCGGGCTCTCCTATCCCGAGGAGCAGGGTGGTGGCGGGCAGCCCTATGAGGTCTATCTACAGGTCCTGGAGGAGCTCGCGGCGGTGTGGCTGTCCATCGCCGTCGGGGTGAGCGTGCACACGCTGTCCTGTTTCCCGCTCGCCGCCTATGGCTCGGAACGGCAACGCAAGAGGCTCCCGGACCTGCTCGCCGGTGAGCTGCTGGGCGGCTACGCCCTCTCCGAGGCCCAGGCGGGTTCGGACGCGGCCGCGCTGGCGACCCGTGCGCTGCGGGATGGGGACGGTTACGTGGTCGACGGGACCAAGTCCTGGATCACGCACGGCGGGGAGGCCGACTTCTACGTCCTGTTCGCCCGTACGTCCGATGAAGGGCCGCGGGGCATCGGCTGCTTTCTCATCGACGGTGCGCCGGCCGGCCTGACCGCCGGGCCACCGGAGCGGAAGATGGGGCTGACCGGGTCGACGACCGCCCAGCTGCACTTCGACGGGGTCCGGCTCCCGGCCGAGTCGTTGCTCGGGCAGGAGGGGCAGGGTTTCCCGATCGCCCTGTCCGCCCTGGACTCCGGGCGGCTGGGCATCGCGGCGTGCGCCGTGGGCCTCGCCCAGGCCGCGCTCGACGAGGCCGTGGCCTACGCGGGCCACCGGGAGCAGTTCGGCCGTCGCATCATCGACAACCAGGGCCTCGCCTTCCTGCTCGCCGACATGGCCGCCGCCGTCGAGTCCGCGCGGGCGACCTACCTGGAGGCGGCCAGGCGAAAGGACCGCGGACTTCCCTACAGCCGGGCGGCCTCCATCGCCAAGCTGGTCGCGACGGACGCCGCCATGAAGGTGACGACCGACGCCGTGCAGGTGCTCGGCGGCAACGGCTACACCCGGGACTACCCGGTCGAGCGTTACATGCGCGAGGCCAAGGTGATGCAGATCTTCGAGGGCACGAACCAGATCCAGCGCATGGTGATCGGCCGTCACCTGGCCCGCGGCACCATGGGCTGAGACACGGGTCCGCCCGCGGTCCGGCGCACAGCGCGGACCGCGGGCGGAGGCGGATGGACCCGGCCGGGATCGGGCCCGGGAACCGGCGACTCCGGTGCCGGCCGTCCTCGACGGCCTCCGGGGGCCACGGACAGACGGTGCCGCGGTCAGGGTGTCCGCCTAACGGACGGGGTGACCGGCGTCCCGCAGAGAGTCCTTCACGGCGGAGATGCTGAGCTCACCGAAGTGGAACACGCTGGCGGCGAGCACCGCGTCCGCACCGGCGTCGACGGCCGGTGCGAAGTGCTCCAGCGCCCCTGCTCCCCCACTCGCGATCACGGGCACGCTGACCGCCCGCCGCACCGCCCGGAGCATCTCCAGGTCGAATCCGGACTTGGTGCCGTCGGCGTCCATCGAGTTGAGCAGGATCTCGCCCACGCCGAGCTCCTGGGCGCGGACCGCCCACTCGATGGCGTCGATGCCGGTGCCCTTACGGCCGCCGTGCGTGGTCACCTCGTATCCCGACGGAGTGCCGGCCGCTCTCCGGGCGTCGGCCGAGAGCACGATGCACTGGGATCCGAAGCGGTACGCCGCCTCACGCAGGAACTCCGGACGGGAGATCGCGGCGGTGTTGACGGACACCTTGTCGGCACCGGCCCGCAGCAACCGGTCGATGTCCTCGACGGATCGCACGCCACCGCCCACGGTCAGCGGGATGAAGACCTGCTCGGCCGTCCGGCTGACGACGTCGTACATCGTCGAGCGTTCCGCGCTCGAGGCGGTGATGTCCAGGAAGGTGAGCTCGTCGGCGCCCTCCGCGTCATAGCGGCGGGCGAGCTCGACGGGGTCTCCGGCGTCGCGCAGGTTCTGGAAGTTCACGCCCTTGACCACGCGTCCCGCGTCGACGTCCAGGCAAGGGATCACCCGTACCGCGACGGCCGTGGCGGTGCTCCCGCTCGAGGGTCCGCCTCCGGCCGGGCCCGGGTCGCCACCGGTCTCCGCCCGGAACGGCGCGGTCATGAAACCGCCTTCAGGGCCTCTTCGAGGGTGAAGGCCTCGGCATAGAGGGCCTTGCCGACGATGGCACCCTCGACGCCGTACGGGACCAGGGCGGCGATGGCACGCAGGTCCTCGAGCGACGAGACGCCCCCGGAGGCGATCACCGGCTTGTCGGTGCGGGAACACACCTCCCGGAGCAGGTCCACGTTGGGCCCACGGAGCGTGCCGTCCTTGGTGACGTCGGTGACGACGTAGCGGGGACAGCCGTCGGCCTCGAGCCGGGCCAGCACCTCCCACAGGTCGCCACCCTCCTCGGTCCAGCCCCGGGCGGCGAGGGTGGTGCCGCGTACATCGAGCCCCACCGCGATCTTGTCGCCGTGCGAGCCAATGATCTTGCGGCACCACTCGGGGTTCTCGAGTGCGGCGGTGCCGATGTTGACCCGCTCGCAGCCGGTGGCCAGTGCGGCCTCGAGCGAGTCGTCGTCGCGGATGCCACCGGACAACTCCACCTTGACGTCCAGCCGTCCGGTCACCTCGGCGAGCAGCGCGGCGTTGGAGCCGCGCCCGAAAGCGGCGTCCAGGTCCACGAGATGGATCCACTCGGCACCCGACCGCTGCCACGCGAGGGCGGCTTCCAGCGGGCTTCCGTAGGAGGTCTCGGTCCCGGCCTCGCCCTGGACCAGGCGTACGGCCTGGCCATCGGCGACATCGACCGCGGGAAGGAGCGTCAGTGTCATGCCCGAAGCCTATCGAGCCTGGTCGCCGCGCCTGTCGTGACCCGGCCCCCGGTCCGTCGCCGGCGGCCCGCGGTGGACGGCGACCGTGAACGGCGAGGCGCCCGAGACCTTAAGGAGGCGGCCTCCGGACCCGGCGAAGGAACAGAGGCCGCCATCACTGCCGGCTGCCATGGTTAGGCGCCAGCAAGACCAACATACCGCCGTTCGCCGCACGTCAGTGACCGCGTGGCGGTACGGCCGTAGGTATATCGCAGGACGGCCGGCCTGCGATCTGCTTGCGGTACGGGTAGAGGTCAGATTCCGATGAGCCGGACGCGGTTGCCGCACAGTTTGGCCATATCACCGGGATCCGAGGTCACCATCGCCACCGGCCCGGGTTGGCGAAGCGCGGCTTCTGCGACGGTGGCGTCGATGGCGTACCTGTGACCATGCAGGCCCGTTTCTTTGAGCAGCTCCACCGCTGCTTTCGCGGCGTTCTCGGTCACCGGCTCGACCTTGACCCGCGACAGAGCCCAGTGCAGCCGCGGCATGTTCGTTTTGGAGTGGCATGCCTCCACGATGGTATTGGCGCTGATCACAATGTCAGCTCCCATGTCGTGGAACACCTGGAACATGGCCAGGATCTTGCGATCCTGAGCGATCCATGTGGAAAGACCCTGAGAGTCGAGGACAACGGTCTCGATATGCTCGATCACGCGGCGTCTGACCGCCCCGCCGAGTCCGCGGCGCCGAAGATCTTGACCCGCGCTTCCGCGAGTTCCTCCTCGGTGAAAGCTCCGCTCTCCTCTTGGTGGCGCCGGAGATCCTCGCCCAGGAGTTGGTGACGGATCTGACGGGACACCGCTTCGGCGACATAGCCGGAGACGTTATCGGTGAGCTTCCTGAGTTCGGCCACCTGCTCCGACGGAAGCGTGACCGTGATGCGCGTGGTGGCGGACATAACGCGAGCATACCAAGGTATGCGCGATCCGGGCGGTGGCGTCATCGGACATCACTACCGCCCTTCGCGGCTTTCCTCAGTCCGGCGGACGAGGTGTTCGGCCAGATCCTGCAGGTCGACCAGGGGGCGGCGGACACGGGTGCCGGCGGGGTCGGTGAAGGCTAGGCTGCGGGGCTCGACCCACACGTTCAGGGCGCTGTGGCCGGCGAGCGGGACGCTCACCAGGGAGACGCCGTGCTCGTGACGGTGGCCGACATTGTCGATCCCGCGTGCGGCGAGCGTGGCGGCCAAGTGCCGGGCGGCGATGGCGGGCGGGACGCTCAGGCCGGCGTCGGACCAGGGGCCGGGAAGGGTGAAAGCGCTCCAGACCGCCTTGCCGGGTGCCCGCCCGGGATCCAACCGGGACCGGGACAGATGCGCTCCCCACGCGTCAGCGACCACACCGACGATCCCGACGCCTTTGCCGTGCTCGTCCAGCAGATCGCGAGGGGTCGTGTCCGGCCAGGAGCTCCGGCAGGTGTCGAACACGGTCACCACCAGCTGTGGCGCCGGGGTGACCCTGGCCCAGATCCACAGCTCGGCCGGGACGGCCGGGGCATAGGACCCGGCCCGCAGGCCGTGATGTAGCGCGTTGGTGCTCATCTCCTTTACCTGCGGTTCTGCCGTCAACGGCGGAAGCTCACCGGCGACCTGATGGGTGAGATTCTGAGCTGTTCGAAGTCGACAGTTTCACGGCTGGAAACCGGCGAGATGAGAATGGACGCAACTCAGGCCGAGGCCATCGACCGGAAATGGGACACAGGTGGGATCTTCTCCCTGCTCGTCTGGTACGCCACGCTCGGCCATGATCCGGACTGGTTCAAGCACTACCTGGATCTGGAGGACAGAGCCTCCGTCGTCAAGATCTGGCGGCTAAGTCTCGTCCCCGGTCTGCTGCAGACCGCCGACTACGCCAGGACTGGCCTAATGACCGGCGGCGTAAAGGACGTGGAGGCGGCGCTCGAAGGCCGCCTGGCCCGGCAGGCGATCCTGGACCGCGAGGACCCTCCCGTGCTGTGGATCCTGCTCTCGGAGACCCTGCTGGAGTTGCCGTGCGGTGGGCCGACGGTCATGAAGGCCCAGCTCGCCCATATCCTCGGCCTCTCGGAGCGGCCGAACATCGGCATACGTGTGGTCCCCAAGTCCGTCGGACATCACCCCGGCCTGGACGGATCATTCATGATCCTGAAGATGACCGAGCCGAATGGGGAGGTGGCCTATGTGGAGGCCCCGGGTGGAGGCAGGCTTGTCCCGAATGTCACCGAGGTAGCCTCATAGTTGCACTACGTTACGACCGGATCGGGCAGCAGGCACTGCCCGAGGGTCCATCACGGGACCTGATCAAGCGAGTCATGGAGGCCATGTGACGAGCCTGATATGGCGCAAGAGCAGCCGGAGCATGAATTCGGGTGGGGAATGCGTCGAAGTCGCCGCTCTCCCTGACGCCGTCGGCGTGGGGGACAGCAAGAACCCCGGGAGCGGCCACCTCACCCTTGAGCCGACCCGGTTCGCCGCCCTGGTCCAGCGGATCAAGAACAACGACCTGGACCTGTAGCAGAACCCGAAGGCGCGCCCCGAGCCTGGCTCGCAAGCTGGGAGCATCGTTCACATACGACGACCTGTTCGCCGAAGGAGCCTTCGCTCAAGTCTCGGTTCCCAGCTGAGTCTCGAACTTCTCCAGTCGCCCGTACCCCCGTTCACTCCGAGGGGCCACCGCGGGCCGGGGGAAGATGCCGGGCGGATGGTCAGGAGGCACGCCGGGCCGTAGTGCCCCTGAGGAGCGGCCGGGGGCCGTGACCGGCCGGACCGGGCACGGCGGCCGGTCGGCGCATCGACAGCGGGCCGATCCGGAATCGCAGCCGGCAGACGACGACGTCGGTGTGCCGGCGCAGCGCCCGGGCCAGCACCTGGCCGCGCTGGTTCTGCAGGAGCCGCTGCCACACGTGATCAGGCTCGACCTCGGGGATGAGGACGAAGACGTGCGCCTCCCGGAGGCCTCGCAGGTACTCCACGATGGGTGCCGCAAGCCTGCGATGGGCGTCGTGCAGCAGGACGAGATCCACCTTGGGATGCCAGCGCTCCCATTCCGCGACGAAGCGGCGACGTTCCTCGACCTCGTCGGCGTAGGCGACGTGCACGGCCACCACCCGGTCGCCCAACGAGAGCGCGGCGGCGAGGGCCTCGCGGGTGAGCCGGTCGACCCTCGAAACGGGGACGACGACCAGGGACCGTCGAGGTCGCGGCGGCGCGGGAGTGCGTCCCAGTTCCAGACCCTCACCGATCTCGTGGTAGTTCCGATTGACCCATTCCATCAGCCCGACGAGAGCCGGGATCGCCAGAATGATGATCCATCCGCCCGCTCCGAACTTGGAGATCGTCACGACCGCGGCGGCCACTCCCGTCAGCAGAGCGCCGGAGCCGTTGAGCGCTCCCCGCCAGCGCCAGCCACTCGACCGTGCCCTCAGCCAGTGCCGGACCATGCCGGCCTGGGACAGGGTGAAGCCGACGAAGACTCCGATGGCGAACATCGGCACCAGGGCGTTCATACGCCCCTCGGCCACCACGAGCAGCGCGCCGGCCGTCAGTGCCAGGAAGCCCAGGCCGTACCGGTGCACCTGGCGTTCGGCCCGCAGGGCGAACAGATGCGGGAGGTTGTGGTGGCGGGCGAGCAGTTGGGCCAGCACCGGCAGGCCGCCGAAGGAGGTGTTCGCCGCGAGGGCGAGCAGCACCACGGTGGAGAACTGGACCACGTAGAAGCCGGAGCCATGGCCCACTGCCGCCTCGGTGACCTGAGACAGCACGGTGACGCCCGCGACCGGGCGGATGGAGAACTTCCCGATCAGGGTGGCGATGCCGAGGAGCATCATGGCCAGGAGCGCACCGAGAGCGACCTCCGCGCGCTGGGCCCGCTTGATCCGGCCGGCACGGAAGGACGGAACCGCGTTGGCGATCGCCTCGACTCCGGTCAGGGCGGCACAGCCATTGGCGAACGCCCGGAGCAGCAGGAGTACGCCGGCCGTCTGCAGCGTGTGCGCCTGTGCGGTGGCCGAGGTCACCGATGCGGCGTCATGCCGCAGCAGCCCGGCCACGACGACTATGCCGATGGAGCCGACGAAGATCAGCCACGGGAGAACGAAGGCGCGGGCACTGCCCGCGATGCCGCGGTAGTTGACGCCGGTGACCAGGGTCAGCACAGCCAGGCACAGCCAGACGGTGTACGGCAGAAGCTCGGGGAAGGCCGAGGTCAGCGCGGCCACTCCGGCGGCCACCGAGACGGCCACGTTGAGTACGTAGTCGACGATCAGCGAGGCCGCCGCCACCAGGGCCGGCCGCCGCCCCAGGTGTTCACGCGCCACGCCGTACGATCCGCCGCCCTCCGGGAAGGCGGCGATCACCTGCCGGTAGGAGCAGACGAGTACGGCCAGCAGCACTGCGATCGCGAGCGTCACCGGCAGCGTGAGGCCGAGCCCGGCGCCGCCGGCCGCGGCCAGCACGAGGACGATGGCTTCGGGGCCGTACGCGACGGACGCCATGGCGTCCAGGGAGAGCGCGGCGAGCCCGCCGACGACCGTCAGCCGATGGCGCTCAGAGGGATCGGGGGATCTGTGCGGCGGCGACAGCCGCGGTCGCCGCCATCGGGTCCTCGATGGGAGCACACCGACGATTCTGCTTCTCGCCAGAGGGGCTCTGACCTGTGTTGACGCGCCTTTGACGGGGTTGCCCGGGATCCTGACGGATCCCTGACGCCCGGGGCCGGTGAGGCCGGGCCCTGTGGGGTCCGGTCAGGTGCGCCGGTCGAAGACGAGCGTGACCACCACGGGGGTGATGAGAATGGAGCCGAGGAGGACGGCGAGCCGTGCGGTCCAGGACGGGAACAGCAGCCACGCCGCCGACTGGACGAGCAGGAACAGCACGAGGACACCTGCGTTCTGGGTCCTGTGGCGGCGAGCCCGGATGCCTCCCTGCCGGGCATGACGGACGCGTGCCGGCCACAGGTTCTTGAGCCGCCGCCGGCGCTCCCGCCACCTGGCCTCCCGGCGCCGGCTCTCGGCCAGCGCCTCGTGATGCCGTTCGGCCTCGGCCGCATGCGCCGCGCGCAGCCTGGCCCGCTCCTTGCTCATGCCTCACCGCCCGGTCGGAGATGTCCGCTCAAGTGTCCCGGCCACCAAGTGTCCGGCAGCGAGTGCCCGGCCGCAAGCAGGTGCCCGCTCAGAGCGTCGAGAGCCAGTTGCGCAGCAGCTCGGCCCCCGCGTCGCCGGACTTCTCCGGGTGGAACTGGGTGGCGCACAGCGGCCCGTTCTCCACCGCGGCGACGAACCGATCGCCGTGACGGGCCCATGTCACCGCCGGCGGCGTGAACCGGCCCGGCTCGAGCTCCCAGCGCCGCACTCCGTAGGAGTGCACGAAATAGAACCGCGTCTGCGGATCCATGCCCCGGAAGAGCACCGACTCCTCCGGAGCCTCGACGGTGTTCCAGCCCATGTGGGGCAGCACCGGCGCGTCCAGGCGTTCCACGGTGCCGGGCCATTCGGCGCACCCGTCGGTGCTCACGCCGTGCTCGACCCCCTTGGTGAAAAGGATCTGCATGCCGACGCAGATGCCGAGAACCGGCCTGCCCCCGGCCAGCCGCCGGCCGATGATCCAGTCACCCCGGACTCCCCGTAGCCCCTCCATACAGGCGGCGAAGGCCCCGACACCGGGCACGACGAGCCCGTCGGCGTTCAGTGCCGTGTCCGCGTCTGCGGTCACGGTGACGTTCACACCGTGCCTTGCCAGCGCGCGCTCGGCCGAGCGCAGGTTGCCCGACCCATAGTCGAGTACGACGATGTCGGTCACAGGTCGGTCACAGCCTCAGCACTCCCGCGGTCAGGGCCAGCGCGGCGGCGACGAACGCCACGAAGGCCAGGGACTTGATGCCCTGCTTCAAAAAGATGACCACACCGGTCAGGAAGAAGAGCCCCACCCCCAGCAGCAGTGTCGCCAGAGGTGAGAGGTCCAGACCGGCGAAGCTCACAGCGTGCCCTTGGTGGAAGGCACTCCGTTGGCCTTCGGGTCGAAGGCCACGGCGTCGCGCAGCGCCCGGGCGAGCGCCTTGAACTGGGCCTCGACGATGTGATGGGCGTTGCGCCCGTACGGGACGTGCACGTGCAGGCAGATCCGCGCGTGGGAGACCAGCGACTCCAGGATGTGGCGCGTCATCGTCGTGTCGTAGTCCGGGCCGATCATCGGGGCCATCCCCTCCGGCTCGGTGTGCACGATGTAGGGGCGCCCGGACACGTCCACGGTGACCTGGGCCAACGCCTCGTCCAAGGGCACGGACGCGTTGGCGAACCGCTGGATGCCGGCCTTGTCACCGAGGGCCTCCCGCAGCGCCTGGCCGAGCGCGATGGCCGTGTCCTCCATGGTGTGGTGGCTGTCGATGTGCAGATCGCCGGAGGTCTTGACGGTCAGGTCGAAGGATCCGTGCTTACCGAGCTGGGTCAGCATGTGATCGAAGAACCCGACGCCGGTGGCCACGTCCACCTGACCGGTGCCGTCGAGGTCGATTTCGACGAGGACCTGTGTCTCCTTGGTGCCCCGCTCGACCCGTCCGGTCCTGCTCATGCGCTCTCCCCCATGATCTCGTTAAGGGCGGTGCGGAACGCCGCCATCTCCTCGGGCAGCCCGACCGTGACACGCAGCCACTCCGGCGGGCCCACCTCGCGTACCAGCACGCCCCGGTCGAGCAGTCCCTGCCATACCCGTCCGCGGTCGGCGAACCGTCCGAACAGGACGAAGTTGGCGTCGGATTCCGGGACGGTGAGCCCCGACCCGCGCAACCAGTCCACCAGGGCGTCCCGCTCGCGACGCAACGCCTCCACGGCCCCGAGCAGCTCGTCGCGGTGGGCGATGGCCGTCCGCGCCACCACCTGGGTGATCGCCGAAAGATGATAGGGAAGCCGGACCAGCTGGAGGGCGTCGACCACCGCCGGGTCGGCCGCGAGGTAGCCCACCCGGGTGCCGGCCATGGCGAAGGCCTTGGACATGGTCCGGGTCACGATCAGGCGCCGGTGGTCCGGCAGCAGCGACAGGGCCGACGGCGTGCCCGCCCGCCGGAACTCCGCGTAGGCCTCGTCAACGACCACCATGCCGGGCGCGACCGCCAGGACTTCCTGGATCACCGGCAGGGGCAGCGCCGTGCCCGTCGGGTTGTTGGGCGAGGTGAGGAAGACCACGTCGGGCCGGTGCTCATCGATCGCCCCGATCGCCGCCTGCGGGTCGATCCCGAAGTCCTCCCCCCGCTCGCCGCTGATCCACCGGGTCCCCGACACGTGACTGATGGTCGGATGCATCGAGTAGGAGGGCTCGAAGCCGAGCGCGCTCCGGCCCGGCCCGCCGAACGCCTGCAGGATCTGCTGGATCACCTCGTTGGACCCGTTGGCCGCCCACACCTGCGGCGCGGTGAGGCCGTGACCGAGATAGCCGGCGAGGTCCTTGCGGAGCTCGACCGCGTCCCGGTCGGGATAGCGGTTCAAGCCCCCGGCGACATCGGCCACCGCGTCGGCCAGGGCCTGCACCAGGCCGGGCGACGGGGGGTACGGGTTCTCATTGGTGTTGAGACGCACCGGCACATCGAGCTGCGGCGCCCCGTACGGCTCGCGGCCGCGGAGATCATCACGGATCGGGAGGTCGATGTTCATCGCCATGCTCGCTCAGCGAGAAAGGTCATTGCGGGATTCCCCAGTCGAAACGGGCCTTGAGCGCGGCGCCGTGGGCGGGCAGGTCCTCGGCCTCGGCCAGGGTCACCACCATGCCGGTGGCCTCCGCGAGGGCCGGCCGGTCGTACTCCACCACGTGGATGCCGCGCAGGAAGGACTGTACGGACAGCCCGGAGGAATGGCAGGCGCAGCCCCCGGTCGGGAGCACGTGGTTGGACCCGGCCAGATAGTCACCGAGCGACACCGGCGCGTAGGGGCCGATGAAGACGGCTCCGGCGTTGCGGACCCGCGCCGCCACCTCACGCGCGTCGGCGGTCTGGATCTCCAGGTGTTCGGCCGCGTAGGCGTCCACCACCCGGAGCCCGTCGTCGAGGTCGTCGACGAGCACGACACCCGACTGCCGGCCGGACAGCGCGGCCGTGACCCTCTGGACGTGCTTGGTGGCCTTGACCTGCGCCTCGAGCTCCTTCAGCACCGAGGAGGCCAGCTCCTCGGAGTCGGTCACGAGCACCGCGGCGGCCAGGGTGTCGTGCTCGGCCTGGCTGATCAGGTCGGCCGCGACGTGCACGGGATCCGCGGTGGCGTCCGCCAGGACGGCGATCTCCGTCGGACCGGCCTCGGAGTCGATGCCGACGACGCCCCGCAGATGGCGCTTGGCCGCGGCGACCCAGATGTTGCCCGGCCCGGTCACCAGGTCGACCGGCCGGCAGTCCTCGGTGCCGTAGGCCAACATCGCGATCGCCTGCGCGCCACCGGCGGCGTAGACCTCGTCCACGCCGAGGAGCGCGCACGCCGCCAGGATCGCCGGGTGCGGCAGGCCGCCGAACGCGGCCTGCGGCGGGGAGGTCACGGCGAGCGAGCCCACCCCCGCCTCCTGCGCCGGGACCACGTTCATGACGACGCTGGACGGATAGACCGCGTTGCCGCCCGGCACGTACAACCCCACGCGGCCGACCGGCACCCACCGCTCGCTGACGGTGCCACCGGGGACCACCTCCGTGGTGACGTCGGAGCGTCGCTGGTCACGGTGGACGAGGCGGGCGCGGCGGATGCTCTCCTCGAGCGCCTCCCGTACCGCCGGGTCGAGCGTTCTCAGGGCCTCGCGGATCACGTCGGCCGGCACCCGCAGCGTCTCCGGCTCGACGCCGTCGAAAGCCCTGGTGTGGTCCCGTACGGCCGCCGAGCCGCGCCGGCGCACGTCCTCACAGATGGGCCGCACCTTTTCGAGGGCGGCTTCGACGTCGAGGTCGGCGCGGGGCAGCACGGAGCGCAGGTCCTCGGGCAGGCGACCGCGCAGGTCGATACGGGAGATCACCCGCTCAGTCTACGAACTACGTCCGCTGTGCCGCGCAACGCCTCACCATCCGAGACGCATCACACCCGCAGGACGCCGTCGAGGATCGTGACCGCGGGGCCCGCCAAGGTGACCCGGTCTCCATGGACGGTCGCCTCCACGTAGCCTCCCCGCGCGGAGGCCTGGTAACCGACCAGGGAGTCGCGGCCGAGCCGTTCGGCCCAGTACGGCGCGAGTGCGCAGTGGGCGGATCCGGTCACCGGATCCTCGCCGACGCCGACCGCGGCGCCGAAGAACCGGGACACGAAATCGTGCCGGGGGCCCGCGTCCGCTCGGTCCCCGCGGCCCCCGCGCCCATCCCCAGGGCCGGTGTCCCGAGGGCCGTCCGCGGCGGCCGTGACGATGACACCCCGTCCGCCGAGACGGGCGAACGCCTCGAGGTCCGGGGCGAGGTCCCGGACCGTCCGCTCGCCGGCGACCTCCACGAGGAGGTCGCGCTGCCGGTTGCGCCCGGTCCAGGAGACCGGAACGCCGAGGATCTCACCGAGTTCTTCGGGGGCCTCCGCGGGCTCCGCCGGGCACGCCGGGAAGTCCATCTCGATCCACCCGCGCTCGTCCCGGCGTACGGTCAGCACTCCGCTGTGCAGGGTCCGGAAGCGGATCGGGCGCTCGGCCGGGACGGCTCCGGTCTCGTACAACGCGTGGGCCGCGGCCAGCGTCGCGTGACCGCAGAGCGCCACCTCCACCGCGGGGGTGAACCAGCGCAGCTCGAAGTCGGCGTCCGTGCCGTCGAGCGGGCGGGGGAAGGCCGTCTCGGAGTGCTTCATCTCCGCCGCCATCCACTGCATCCAGGCCGCGTCCGCCGCCTGGTCCAGCAGGCACACGCCCGCGGGGTTGCCGGCGAAGGCGCGGTCGGTGAAGGCGTCGACGACCAGCATTCTCATGCCGGGCACTCTAGACCTCCGGCAGCAGGCCGGGCCCTTTACATTGTAGATCACGAATATGTGGGACAAAGCGGGACGTGCCCCGTCCACCGCGGCCACGTACGCTGGCCTCGTGAGCCGGACCGAGCAGTTGCCCCTCTTCCCCCTCGGAACCGTCCTTTTCCCTGGGCTCCCGCTTTCCTTGCACGTCTTCGAGGAGCGCTACCGGCTCCTGATCCGCGATCTGCTGGACGGCCCTGAGCCCCGGCGGTTCGGCGTGGTGGCCATCGAGCTCGGGCACGAGGTGGGGGCCGGAGCCGCGAGGCGGCTGGCGCGGCTGGGATGCGTGGCGCAGGTGCGGGACGTCACCGCTCTGGACGGCGGCCGGTTCGACGTCCTGGCGGTCGGTGGCCGGCGGTTCCGGCTGCACGACGTCGACGACTCACTGCCCTATCTCAGGACCCGCGCCGAGCTCCTCCCCGAGCGGGCGGGCACGGATCCGGCACCGATCGCCCGGCGGGTGACGGCGCTGTTCCGGCTCTACCGCCACCGGCTGGCGACCGCGGGAGCCGAGATCACCGAGCCCATCGAGCTCCCGGCGGATCCGGTGGCGCTGTCCCATTTCATCGCCGCCGTGGCGGTCCTGGACCTGGGCGACAAGCAGCGGCTGTTCGAGGCCGAGGACGCGGTGATCCGGCTACGGCTCGAAGAGGAGCTCCTGCTCCGCGAGATCCGGCTGCTCGACGCCGTGCGGGCGGTTCCGGTCACACGGTTCATCGACGGCGGCGTGCACCTCAACTGAACCGTCCACGATCGGGCCGTCCACGGCAGGATGGGCGCATGGGAAAAGCCAGGGCATCCGGGGGCCAGGGGACCCCGGCCACCGTCGCCGCCGCCAAGGCGGCGATCACGTTCACGCTCCATCCGTACGAACCCGATGCGGCCGCGGACTCCTACGGTGAGGCGGCGGCCGACGCGCTCGGGGTGCCGTACGAACAGATCTTCAAGACACTGCTGACCGAGGTCGACGGCCGGCTGACCGTGGCCGTGGTCCCGGTGGCCGCGACCCTGGACCTCAAGGCCCTCGCCGCCGCGACCGGCGGCAAGAGGGCCCGCATGGCGGATCCGGCCACGGCCGAGCGCAGCACCGGCTATGTCGTGGGCGGCATCAGCCCGCTGGGTCAGCGCAGGCGGCTGCCGACGGTGGTGGACTCCTCAGCGTCGGGGTTCGCCACCATCTACGTCTCCGCCGGCCGGCGCGGCCTGCAGATCGAACTGGCTCCCGCCGACCTGATCCGGCTGACCTCCGGGCTCGCCGCCGGCATCGCCCGGTCCTAGACCGGAAGCCCGCCCGGCCACGTCCGTGGCCTCGAGGAGACCGAAGGCGACGACGGCCAGCAGCGGCCAGAACACCAGGACGCCGAAGGCCCGCAGGTCGGCCGGGCCCACCGCCATCCTGCCGTCCGCACCGCCACGGGTCAGGCGCTCCAGGCTGTCCGGCCCGACGAGGTGCCCGACCCGCCAGGCGAGCAGCCCGGCGGCCAGGCCCCCCGCCGCCAGGCCCAGGACCAGAGGGATGTCCCTGCGCCGTCCTCCGGCCGCATAGCCGATCGCGCCGCAGACCAGTCCGGCCAGTGCGGTCATGACCGCGAACCGGCCTTCGGCACCGATCAGAGCCTGCGTCTCCGGGTCGGCCAGGAGGGCCTCGCCGTCCACGATGACGTATCGCACCGGCGGCGAGATCGCGGCCCAGAGCAGGCCGGCGGGCGGGCCGAGCAGCGCTACCATCAGGGAGGTCGTCATCCAGATCCGCAGGGGCCTGGCCCATCGCCTGCCCGGGGCCCAGCCCCACCGCCGCCGGACCACTCGCACGCTCCTACCGGGCTTCCAAAGCATGGTCTCCTGTGTAGGGCAGCGTAACGCCCCGCATACTGGTGATCGACGACGCCACGCCCCTCCCCTACTTGGGATAATGTGCCCGACATGTCTGGTTACACCCCTGTGACCTCACCCGGTCTCCCTCCCTTCAGCCAGGCCTTCCTCCGGCTCGGCGCGGCCCTCACCGCCGTCGTGCTGCAACAGCAGGAGACCCTTTCCGAGCTCCTCCCCCGTGAGGACTGGAACGCCGACCTCACCGCCCGTACCTACAGCAGCGGAGGGGTGACGGTCCGGGTGTCACTGCTCGGCAGCTACGCCGAGCAGGAGCAGACCTGGCTCTGGGGTTGGGCCAACACGCAGTTCGGCCCGGAGCATCCGGCGGTGGCGCCGATCCTCGACCTGCGGACCGTGGGCGAGCGGCTCGGGATCGGCGAGCTCACCACGCCCGAGGTCGACCTGTCGGGCTATGGCGGTCCGGCGACGCACGGCGGTGAACTCGTCGCGGTGGTCGCGGCCGGGCTCCTCGGCGGGGGCGGCTACATCGGCGCGGGCTATCCAGGCGGCTCGGCCTACCTCCACGTCGACGACCCCCGCGTGCCCCGCGCGGAATGGGACCCCGTCCAGGTAGCGAGGCTGGTCTTCAACGCGACCTCGCTCTTCCCGACCGATCACCGCCTGACGCTGGCCCGCTTCCTCAGTCATCACCAGGTGGCCTACCGCGAGACGCCCGCCTCCGTCGAGACGTTCCTGCCGGGTGGCGGGACGGCCACCGCCGGGTTCGACGAGTCGGGCCGATTCAGTGGCTGGGAGACAGAACTCACCGCCATGAACCTGTGATCGCGCCCTCGGGAAGCCCGGAGAGGCGAGCGGCGGCACCGACCCGGGGGGATGAGTCCCGGGTCAGGTGTGCGTTCCGATGAGAGCCGTGCGGATCCGTTGCAGGTGGCGGCGCATGACGGTCGCCGCCCGGTCGAGGTGGCGATCGTCGATCGCGTCGACGAGCTCCCGGTGATCCTGTTCGTATTCGGCCCGGCGCTGCGGCGTGAAGGATCGGCGCTTCGCGCTGCCCCACAGGGGATCGTGACGTGCCTCGTTCATGACGGTGAACAGGCGGATCATCAGGGTGTTGTGGGTTGAGGCCGCGATGGCGGCGTGGAGCCCGGAGTCCCAGCGCTCGAACTCCTCATAGGACCCGGCGGCCTCGCTCTCCGCGAGGCAGTGCCGCATCTCGGCGATGTCCCGGGCCGTGGCGTTGGCGATGGCCAGCCCGAGCATCTGCGGCTCCACGATGAGGCGTACGGCCAGGATCTCCGCGGGACTCGTGTCCGCGGCCTCGGCCTGCCGGGCCCGGGTCACGAAGGTGCCGCGCCCGACGTGGCGGGTGATCTGACCGGACCGCTCCAGCCGGTCGAGCCATCTGCGGACGACCGTACGGCTGAGCCCGTGACGTGCCGCCAGCTCCCGCTCGGGCGGGATCCGGCCGGACGGCCGCCGGCGGGCCGCCTCGAGCTCGGTCGTGAGCACTCCGGACGCCTCGGCCGGCGTGGAGTCCTCTGCCGCGTGCCTCGGCGCGGCGGCAAGCCGATCGGTCATCCCGCCCGCCTCCCCGCGTCGCTCCGGCACCGGATCCGAGGCCCAATGGTAGCTGAATCGGCGATTGGTCTGCATTGGGCCACCCCCGGATCGACTGGGCGGACCCGGGGATCCGGCGAAATCACTGCTTGATCACACCATTGACACGTCTCTTTCCCCCGACCTACGGTGAACCCAATCACGGACCAAAGAAAGATTGGTTGAACCAATGCGATGGGTGACGTACCGGTCGGAGCACGGTCAGAGAATCGGCACGGTCGATTCCGGGGACCGGGTCCGCGATCTGACCGGCCTGCTCGGCACCACGGATCTGGTCGAGGTGATCGCGGGATGGGAGGACGCCGCCGCCCGCATCGAGCGGGCCGGCACGACGCCGGGGCGCCCGCTGGCGGAGGTCGAGTTGCTCGCTCCTCTGCCGAGGCCCCGGCGCAACGTGTTCTGCGTCGGCAAGAACTACCGCGAGCACGCGCGGGAGTTCGGGGCGAGCGGCTATGACGCCAGCGGCGGAGCCTCCGCCGACGGCGGGCACCTCCCGGCGCGTCCGGTCGTGTTCACCAAGCCGCCGAGCTCGGTGATCGGACCGGGCGCGCTCATCGAGAGGCATGCGGACGTCGCCCATGAGCTCGACTACGAGGCCGAGCTCGCGGTCATCATCGGTCCGGGAGGCCGCGACATCCCCGCCTCCCGGGCGCTGCGGCACGTGTGGGGTTACACGATCGTCAACGACGTGACGGCCCGGGACCGCCAACGAGATCACAAGCAGTGGTTTCTCGGCAAGGGCCTGGACACGTTCTGCCCCATGGGCCCCTACGCGGTGACCGCCGACGAGGTCGACGGCACGGCCCTGCAGGTCGAATGCCGGGTCAACGGCGAGCTGCGGCAGAAGGCCGGCACCGCCGACCTCGTCTTCGGCATACCCGAACTGATCGAGACCATCTCGGCCGGCCTGACCCTCGAGCCCGGCGACGTCATCGCCACCGGCACCCCGGCCGGCGTCGGCATCGGGTTCGACCCTCCTCGTTTCCTGAGCGCCGGCGACGTCATCGAGATCTCGATCTCGGGCCTTGGCACACTCCGCAACGGCGTCGCCTGAGCGCGGCCGATCCCGGCCCACCACACCACCAAGGGAGAGATCATATGAAGCTCCGCAACGGCACCGAGATCTTCCTCGAACGCGCCGGCCAGGGCCCCGCCGTCGTGTTCGTCCATGGACTCGGCGGGACGACGAACTTCTACGAGCCGCAGGCGGCGGCCCTGGCGGGTCGCCACACCGTGGTCCGCTTCGACCTGCCGGGCGCCGGACGTTCCCCCTTCACCGGCCCGGCCTCCATCGAGTCGTTCGCCGACGACCTGGAGGCGGTCCTGGACGCGGCCGAACTGCGCTCCGCGACGATCGTGGGCCACAGCATGGGCACGATCGTGGTGCAGCATTTCGCGGCCACCCGCCCCGATCGGGTCGACCGGGCCGTGCTGCTCGGCCCGGTCCGTGAGCAGCCGCCGCAGGGCAAGGAGGCCACCCGCCGGCGCGCGGCCACCGTCCGGGAGCAGGGCATGGAGGCCGTGGCGGACGCCATCGTCGGCGCCGCCACCTCTGCGGAGACCCGCAGGGAGCGGCCCGCCGTGGCCGCGTTCGTCCGCGAGATGCTCATGCGTCAGGACCCCAACGGCTATGCCGCCCACTGCGAGGCCCTCGCCGCGGCGACCGCGGTCGAGCTGTCCAAGATCGAGATTCCCGTCCTGCTGCTCACGGGCAGCGACGACAAGGTGAGCCCGCCCGCCACCAGCGAGGCCATGTTCCAGGAGCTGCCCAGCTCCTCGTACGAGGTGATCGGCGGAGTCGGGCACTGGACCGCCGTCGAGGCCGCCCAGCAGGTCACCGACGCCATCCGCGACTTCCTCTGACCACCGGCCCCGGCCCCTCCGGCCATGGGCACCCCGATCCCCGACCATCCGCACCGGCCTCTCCGGACGTCTCCCCTGATCTCCGGCGCCGCCCCGTCCGGCGACCGGCCCCGGCTCACCCGCCGGGGCATCCGGCCCGCCCCATCCCACTCCGCATGCCCACTCCGCATGGAGGTGCGACGATGCACCCGGAAACCCCCATCCTGTTCACCAACGTACGGATCCTGGACGGGACCGGCACCGAGCCGTTCGACGGTGAGGTGCTCGTCGAAGGCTCCCACATCGCCGCGGCCGGCCGGCCGGGCGCCACCCGGCGCCCGGCCGACTGCCGGATCATCGACGGGCGCGGTGGCACGCTCATGCCGGGCCTCTGCGACGCCCACACCCATTTCAGCTGGAACAACGGCACGTCCCTGGACGCGCTCGGCGAGATGGGCGTGGAAGAGCACACCCTGCTCACCGCCCGCAGCGCCAAGACCTATCTCGACCACGGCTACACCATGTGCGTGGGAGCGGCCTCCGCCAAGCAACGCCTGGACGTCGTCATCCGCGACGCCATCAACGCCGGGGACCTTCCCGGTCCGCGTTACCTCGCCAACGGCCGGGAGATCGCCAGCACCGGCGGGGCCCTGGTCCCCAGCATCACCAACTTCGTCGACGGCGTCGACGAGATGCGCAAGACCGTACGCGGGCTCATCGGCGTCGGCGTCGACCTGATCAAACTCATCCTGTCCGGTGAGGAGATCACCGGCACCCAGCGCGCCGAGGACACCTACTTCACCGACCCGGAGATCGCCGTGGCGGTCGAAGAGGCACACCGCCGGGGCGTCCGCGTCTGCGCCCACGCCCGCAGTGCCGAGTCGGTGAAGATGTGCCTGCGCACCGGGGTGGACATCATCTATCACGGCAGCTTCATCGACGACGAGGGCATGGACGAGCTGGAGCGGCAGAAGGACCGCGTCTTCGTCGCCCCCGGCATCAACTGGCTCATCGCCACCCTCGAGGACGCCTCTCCCTGGGGCTACACCCCGGACCTGGCCGAGCAGGTCGGCTACAAACGCGAACTGGAGATCGCGATCGAAGGGCTGCGGGAGATGCACCGCCGGGGTGTCCGGGTGCTGCCCGGCGGGGACTATGGCTTCGCCTGGACCCCGCACGGCACCTACGCCCGCGACCTGGAGCACTTCGTGAAGCTGCTCGGCTTCACTCCCATGGAGGCGATCCTGTCCGCCACCAAGCTCGGTGGCGAGATCATGGACCGCTCCGGCGAACTGGGCCAGATCCGTTCCGGCTATCTGGCCGACCTGCTCCTGGTGGACGGGGACCCCCTCGCCGACATCGGGGTCCTGCAGGACCGCGACCGGCTGACCGCGATCATGAAGGACGGCCGGTTCCACAAGGAGCCGGCCCTCGCCTAGCCCGCGTCCGGCCGGCTCCACGCCGCGGCCCAGGCCCGGGCCGGCCCGCGCTCTGGCCGGCCCGGGCTCTGGCCGGGCCGGCCGCGACCGACGGCCGGTATCGGCGGACCATCCGCCCGCTGATACCGGCCGGCTCACGCCCGCCCGGACCATCGGTCCCGCGGGACGCGACAAGGCGGATCGCCGCCCGCTCAGGGAGCCCGTGTTGAGCCGAATGGACCCCGCCCTCATCCGGGCCATCGCCGCCGCCAGGGCCACCGGGGTGGGCCCGTGCAACCGCCGCTGCGCCTCCCGCGGGAAGTGCGCCTTCGGGCGCGCCGACCCGCAGGGCGGCTGGTGCCGGGAACGGCGGCCACCACGCGGGACAGAGCGCGGGAGGCCTCCCGAGGACCGCGGCGGGGCGTCCGCCTAGCTCAGGCAGGCGGGGCCGAGCAGCTGTTTCAGATCACCCATCAGCGATGGGGACGGGCTGACGCGGAGCTTGTCGTCGAGCCGGACCACGGTCGTCCGGGGTCCGTTCTGCAGGTGCAGGTGGACCTCGCTCTTGCCCGGGTGCGTGACGAGGACCTCCTTGAGCTGCTCGACCACCGGCGGGGTGCAGCGCCCGATCGGCATGGTGACCGAGAAGGGACCGCCCGTGTCGCTCACGGTGAGGTCGGGCTGGGTCACCTCCATGGCAATGATCTTGGGCACGTCCTCGCGCTTGTCGAGGCGTCCCTTCACCACCAGAACCGCGTCCTCGGCCAGCAGCGTGGAGCACAGCTGGTAGGACGACGGGAAGATCATCACCTCGATGGCGCCGCCGAGGTCCTCGAGGGTCGCCATCGCCCACGAGTTGCCCTGCTTGGTGACCTTGCGCTGCAGCCCGGACAGCAGCCCGCCGACCGTCACGATCTGGCCGTCGGGGCGGTCACCGTCCGTGGTGAGCGAGGCGATCAAGCAGTCCGTGTTCGTGGCCAGGATGTGCTCGACCCCGAGCAGAGGGTGGTCGGAGACGTACAGGCCCAGCATCTCGCGCTCGAAGGCGAGCAGGGTCGTCTTGTCCCACTCCCCCGGCGGAACGTCGACGTCGAGGGTCGAGTCCGCGCCACCGTCGTCGTCCATCGTCCCGAACAGGGAGTCCTGGCCGATGGCCTCGTTGCGCTTGATGTCGATGACGGTGTCGATGGCCTGCTCGTGGACCATGACCAGGCCCTTGCGCTCGTGCTTGAGGTCGTCGAACGCGCCCGACTTGATCAGTGACTCGACGACCCGCTTGTTGCAGACGATGGGCGGCACCTTGCGGAGGAAGTCGTTGAAGTCGGTGTAGCGGCCCTTTTCCTTGCGGCCCTTGATGATGCCTTCGACGACGTTGCCGCCCACGTTGCGGATGGCCGACAGGCCGAAACGGATCTCGTCGTCGCCGCGCGGGGTGAAGTCGGCGTCGGACTCGTTGACGTCCGGGGGCAGCACGGTGATGCCCATGCGGCGGCACTCGTTGAGATAGAGAGCGCTCTTGTCCTTGTCGTCCTTGACCGAGGTCAACACCCCGGCCATGTACTCGGCCGGGTAGTTGGCCTTGAGGTAGGCGGTCCAGTAGGACACCAGGCCGTAGGCGGCGCTGTGCGCCTTGTTGAAGGCGTAGTCGGAGAACGGGAGGAGGATGTCCCACAGGGTCTTGACGGCCTTGGCCGAGAAGCCGCGCTCCTTCATGCCGGCCTCGAAGCTGACGAACTGCTTGTCCAGTTCGGACTTCTTCTTCTTGCCCATCGCCCGGCGGAGCAGGTCCGCGGAGCCGAGCGAGTAGCCCGCGACCTTCTGCGCGATGGCCATGACCTGCTCCTGATAGACGATCAGGCCGTAGGTCGGGGCCAGGACCTCCTCGAGGGACTCCTCGAGCTCGGGGTGGATCGGGGTGATCTCCTGCTGGCCGTTCTTGCGCAGCGCGTAGTTGGTGTGCGAGTTCGCGCCCATCGGCCCGGGCCGGTAGAGCGCTCCGACCGCGGAGATGTCCTCGAAGTTGTCGGGCCTCATCAGCCGCAGCAGCGACCGCATCGGCCCGCCGTCGAACTGGAAGACGCCCAGCGTGTCGCCGCGGCCCAGCAGCTCGTAGGTCTTCGGGTCGTCCAGCGGCAGCGAGAGCAGGTCGAGGTCCAGGCCCTTGTTGAGCTTGATGGCCTTCAGGCAGTCATCGAGGATGGTGAGGTTGCGCAGCCCCAGGAAGTCCATCTTGAGCAGGCCGAGCGACTCGCAGGTCGGGTAGTCGAACTGCGTGATGATGACGCCGTCGCTGTCCCGGCGCATGATCGGGATGTGGTCGGTGAGCGTCTCCGCGCTCATGATGACGCCGGCGGCGTGGACTCCGGTCTGCCGGATCAGTCCCTCGAGGCCCTGGGCGAGATCCAGGACCTGCTTGACGTCGGTCTCCTCCTCGTAGAGCCTGCGCAGCTCCCCCGCCTCGCCGTGCCGCGGGTGCTTCTCGTCGAAGATGCCCGACAGCGGGATCTCCTTGCCCATCACCGCGGGCGGGAAGGCCTTGGAGATCCGGTCGCCGAGTGCGTAGGGGAAGCCGAGGACACGGCCGGCGTCCTTCACCGCCGCCTTCGCCTTGATGGTGCCGAAGGTGGCGATCATCGCGACCTTGTCGGAGCCGTACTTCTCGGTGACGTAGCGGATCACGTCGCCGCGCCTGCGCTCGTCGAAGTCGATGTCGACGTCCGGCATGGAGACGCGCTCGGGGTTGAGGAACCGCTCGAAGATCAGTCCGTGCGGCAGCGGGTCGAGGTCGGTGATGCCGAGGGCGTACGCCGCCAGCGAGCCGGCCGCCGACCCACGGCCCGGTCCCACCCGGATGCCGTTGTTCTTGGCCCACATGATGAAGTCGGCGACCACGAGGAAGTAGGACGGGAAACCCATCTGCAGGATCACGCCGATCTCGAACTCGATCTGGCGCTGGTGCTCCTCGTCGACCCCGTCCGGGAAACGGCGCGCCATACCGAGCGCGATCTCCTTGCGGAACCAGCTCTCCTCGGTCTCACCCTCCGGGATGTCGAACTTGGGCATGAGGTTGTGGAACTCGAACATGCCCGACGCGTCGACCTTCTCGGCGACCAGGAGCGTGTTGCGGCAACCCTCCGCCCAGATGTCGGAGCCGTCGATGGCCCGCATCTCGTCGGCGGTCTTGAGGTAGTAGCCGCTGCCGTCGAAGCGGAACCGGCCCGGGTCGGCGAGCTGCTTGCCGACCTGCACGCAGAGCAGCGCGTCGTGGGCGGCGGCCTCGCTCTCGTGGGTGTAGTGCGAGTCGTTGGTCACGACCGGCGGGATGTCCAGCCGCTTGCTGATCTCGATGAGCCCGTCGCGGACCCGGCGCTCGATGTCGAGGCCGTGGTCCATGATCTCCAGGAAGTAGTTGTCCTTGCCGAAGATGTCCTGGTAGCGCGCCGCCGCCTCGAGGGCCTTGTCGAAGTGCCCGAGCCGCAGCCGGGTCTGCACCTCACCGGACGGGCATCCCGTGGTCGCCATCAGGCCCTCGGCGTGCTCGGCGATGATCTCGGTGTCCATGCGGGCGTATTTGAAGACGAAGCCCTCGGTATAGGCCTGGGAGGTCAGGCGGAACAGGTTGTGCAGCCCCGTCTTGTTGCGCGCCCAGATCGTCTTGTGCGTGTAGAGGCCGCCGCCGGAGAGGTCGTCGCGCTTCTGGCTCGGCTCGCCCCACTGGATCCGCTTCTTGTGGAACCGGGACTCGGGCGCGACATAGGCCTCGATCCCGATGATGGGCGTGACCCCGGCGTCCGTGGCCTTCCGGTGGAAGTCCTGGGCCCCGTGCATGTTGCCGTGGTCGGTCATCGCGATCGCGGGCATCTGCTGCCGCTCGACCTCGGCGAACATCTGCTTCAGCCGCGCGGCCCCGTCCAGCATGGAGTACTCGGTGTGTACGTGTAGATGTACGAACGAGTCGGCCATGCGCGCAGCGCCTCCTGTTTGTCACATGCGACCGCCCACGTGCGCGGGCACGCGTGAGTGTCGGACCGGGGGAAGATCGTCGTCTGGGGCATCGAGGGCCCGCGGGCGACGCGGTCCTGTGAGCCTAACGTGGCGGGCGGGCCGCCCGGGACCCGACACTCCGGATGTCAGTTTGAATCCGGTTTATATCGGTTTATCACTTTCTCTTCGCGTCCCCGCGGGGTCGCCTCCGCCAACGGGAACCGGGCGGTGTTCGACGATCCGGACCGGTTCGGCATCACGCGCCGGCCGGACCGGCCGGCACCCATGCGGACCCCGGGCCGGGACGCTGGGGCCTCAGCCGGCGCGCGGGCCACGCTCCTCCTCGGCGACCTCGAGCCCGGCCTCGATCACCGCGTTCATGATCCGGGCCAACCGGTCCGGGCCGAGGCGCGGCGCCCGCAGGGCCATGCCCTCGACCACCCGCCGCTCCCGTTCCGGGTCCCGGCCGGCGAAGCCGCCGACCGGCTTGAGCCTCTGGACGAGCCGGGCCAGCGTGGCCCGGCGCTCGAGCAACATGGCCAGCTCGGCGTCGACCTCGTCGATCTCCGCCCGCACCTGCGAGAGGTTTGCGGCCGATGTGGCGATGTCCTGGTCAGGCACCCCGTTTCCTTTCCTCTGGCGGCGCGGTCCCAGGGGCCGGGCCGGCCGCGTCCTCTCGCGCACCCGCGCTGCTGTGCCGGACCTCAGACTGGACATCAGTCTGGACATCAGTCTGGACATCAGAAAGGCAGAGCATCCCGCTGGAGCTCTGCCTCTCGCCGGCTTCGGGTCGTCGCTCAGGTCCCGTGGACCGGCGCCCCCGAAGCCGGCTCGGTAAATCCGTGATAATGACGATCCATGTCACAGATCGTAACCGCCGCGGCGAGCGGTCGCCACCCCGGACCTTCGATCTCACCAGCCGAGACGTGCACCGCTAAAGTGGCCGAAAGGCCGCCACGTCCCAGGGAGAGAACGTGACAGAACCCGAGCACAAGCTCATCGCCATCGGGTTCGACGAGCCGCTCAAGGCCAATGAGTTCCTCCTCGCCGCCCTCCGTCTGCAGCGGCATGAGCAGGTCCGGCTGCACGACGCCGTGTTCGTCGAGCGTGATCCCTCCGGGCGCACCAGCGTGCGCGAGACCGAGGACCTGACGCCCGGCCGGGGCGCACTGGGCGAGCAGGAGGACCCGGGCGCCACCCGCGCCTCCTAGACGAGGGGCTTGCGCGTCCGGGTGTGCGGGATGCCGGCGAGCCCGCGTTCATCGGGGGCGGAGATCAACGGACCTTCTGCATGCTCCATAAGATGTCAGGCATGACTGGCGAGCAGGCACATTACCGGCGCCACCCGGGCCTACCGACGAGGCCGGGGATGAGCGTTCCCTCGGTCGAGAGCGTTCGGGACCCGGCCCGGCGGCAGGGCTAGCGCCGGCCCATGACGACGATTCAGGTGCCGCGGGCGCCCGCCGGTCAGGCCCGCGCGGCCGCGATCCGCGACGGTCTGGGTGTGGGCGTCGCGGTCGGGGTGTCCGGGCTGGCGTTCGGAGCGGCGGCCGCCGCGGCCGGGCTCACCGTGGCGCAGGCGTGCGCGCTCAGCCTGCTGGCCTTCACGGGAGCCTCGCAGTTCGCGCTGGTCGGCGTGATCTCCGGAGGCGGCGGTCTCATCGCCGGTGTGCTCGGCGCCGTGCTGCTGGGCGGCCGCAACGCGTTGTACGGACTGCGGCTGGCGAGCCTGCTGCGGGTCCGCGGCCTCCGCCGGCTCGTGACCGCGCACGTGGTCATCGACGAGACCACCGCCGTCGCGACCACTCAGCCGGACCCGCGTTCCGCCCGGGCGGGTTTCGCCGCGACCGCCGTCAGCCTCTACGTGGTGTGGAACCTGACGACCCTGCTCGGCGCTGTGGGGGCGTCCCGGCTGGGCGATCCCGAGCGGTACGGGCTGGACGCCGTGGGCCCGGCGGTCTTCCTCGCCCTGTTGTGGCCGCTCCTCCGCAAGGGCGGCACCGAGCGCATGGTGGCCCTGGCGGCCGTGGTGATCGCCGTGGTCACCACACCGGTGCTGCCGCCCGGGGCGCCGGTGATGCTCGCGGCCGTGGCGGCGATGGCCGGCGCGCTGCGCCGCGACCGTACGGCCGGGCAGGACGGGCAGGACGGGCGATGACGGGGATCTGGATCGCGGTGATCGCCACCGGGGTGGGCTGCTACGCGCTGAAGCTCGCGGGACTGGTGACGCCGGAGCGGGTGATCGCCGATCCGAGGGTGCGGCGCTTCACCGAACTCGTCCCGGTGGCACTGCTGACCGCGCTCGTGGCCGTGCAGACCCTGGTGCACGGGAAGGCCCTCGAGGTCGACGGGCCCCGGCTCGCGGGCCTTGCCGCCGCGGTCGTGGCACTGCTGCTGCGCGCGCCCTTCCTGGTCGTGCTGGTCACGGCCGGCGGGGTCGCCGCGGGCCTGCGGCTCGCCGGCCTCGGCTGACGGCCTCGGCTGACGGCACCGGCACGATCGGGTCGGCCGGGCCGGCGCCGCGCGGCGTCAGCTCTCGGCGCTGACGACCTCCAGCGCGCGGGCCAGCTGGTCGGGGTAGGGGCTCTCGAACTCCACCCACCGGCCCTCGGTCGGGTGCTCGAAACCCAGCTTGACCGCGTGCAGCCACTGCCGGGTGACCCCGAGCCTCGCCGCCAGGGTCGGGTCGGCGCCGTAGAGCATGTCCCCCACGCACGGATGCCGGATCGCGGACATGTGCACACGGATCTGGTGCGTGCGGCCGGTCTCGAGGTCGACGTCCAGCAGGGTCGCCGCCCGGAACGCCTCGATGGTGTCGTAGTGCGTCACCGAGGGCTTCCCGCCCGCGACCACGGCGAATCGGCCGTCACCTGACGGGTGGCGGTCGATCGGCGCGTCCACGGTGCCGCGGAAGGGGTCGGGATGGCCCTGCACGAGCGCGTGATAGCGCTTGTCGATCCGCCGCTCCTTGAACGCGCGCTTGAGGGCCGAATAGGCCGCCTCGCTCTTGGCCACCACCATGGCGCCGGTCGTGTTGGCGTCCAGCCGGTGGACGATGCCCCGCCGCTCGGCGGCGCCGCTGGTCGCCACGGTATGTCCCGCCCCCAGCAGCCCGCCGATCACGGTGGGGCCGGTCCAGCCGGTCGTCGGGTGCGCCGCGACGCCGATCGGCTTGTTGACCACGATGATGTCGGCGTCCTCGTACAGGATCCCCATCCCCGGCACGGGCTCCGCGACGGGCATGGGGGCCGTGGGCGGCGGCGGCAGGGTCACCTCGAGCCAGGCCCCGGCGTGCAACCGGTCGGACTTCGCGACCGTACGGCCGTCGACGAGCACGTCGCCGGTCGAGATGACGTCGGCGGCCCGGCTCCGTGACAGCCCGAACAGGCGGGCGAGGGCCGCGTCGACCCGTTCGCCCTCGAGGCCGTCCGGGACCGGAAGACTTCTGTTCTCGGTCATCGCCTCAGGATCTCTCTTCGTCGGCGCGGCTCTCCGCCGGGGCTTCCGCGGGCTCCGGACCCGTGCGGGTGCCGTCCAGCTGCAGCCCGCGGGAGGCCAGGATCACCGCCAGCACACCGCCGCAGACGATCGCCGAGTCGGCCAGGTTGAAGACCGGCCAGTGGGGGATCTCGATCCAGTCGACCACATGCCCCTCGAGCGGAGCGGGTGCGCGGAAGAGCCGGTCGACGAGGTTGCCCGCGGCACCTCCGAGCAGCAGCCCGAGCGCGATCGCCCATGGGAGGCTGCGCAGCCGGCGAGCGGTCCGCAGGATGGCCACGATCACACCGATGGCGATCAGTGTGAGCACCAGGGTCAGACCGGTGGCGATGCTGAAGGCCGCACCGCTGTTGCGGGTCACCCGGAGCGTCAGCAACCCACCGAAGAGGCGGACGGGCGGCCGGTCCGCCAGCTCGGCGACGACCGCGATCTTTGAGACCAGGTCCATGGCGAGCGCCAGCACGGCCACCGTCACCAGCACACCGACACGGCGGCGCGCCGGCTCGCCGCCGGGGAGCCCTAGCGAAGGCACGGCGCCGGTCTCCTTGGGGTTATTGGCGTCGTTCAGCGACGCTCCTCGCGTTGTTTGCATGTCACACATAGGGTCGCACGTGGAAAGGCCTGTAAGCGCGCCTTGCCGATCGGCTTGCCGCAGGACTCACAGATACCGTACGTCCCGGCGTCGATGCGGGCCATCGCCCGCTCGTTCTGGGCCAGCAGGTCACGAGCATTATAGGTCAGCGCCATCTCATGCTCACGCTCGTAGGTCTTGGCCCCCGTGTCCGCCTGGTCGTCCCCGGCACCCTCGCTGTTGTCGCCCATACGGTCGGCGATCTCGGACTCGGCCCGGGCGATCCCGTCCCGCAGCTTGGTGATCTCATCCTCGAGCCGGCCGCGGACGTCCGCGAGCTCCTCGACGGTCCACCGCTCCTCGCCTGCCCGTACCGGCAGTTGCCCGGCGGCCTCATCGGCGCTCGGCGGGCCTCCGGAGTGCTTGCCGGGGCCACGCCGGTTGACCTCGCCCGGGGGCACACGGGTGCGTCGCGACGTCTTCTCGGACTGCGACGTGTCCCTCCCCGCGCTGGCCATGTCCGGCCCCTTCGCGCTGATCTTGTCGACAGGCAGTGCGGGAAGCATAGATCTCCCTCCGCGGGACGGCGAACAACCCGGTCGTACGCGAAAACGTCCTTCCACGTCCATCCGGACAGCGGCGATCCGCGACCCAGAAAACGCGTGAACACGCTCCAACGTCTGTCACATGCCGCATATGCCCAGTGACCACACGTCAGGAACCCAAGAGGCGGTCGATCTCCACGGTGAGCCGCCGGGCGTCCCCGTCCACTTCCACGATCTTGTTCCGGCTCGTCGCGCCGCTGAGCAGCCGTACGTCCCGGCGCCGAACGCCCAGCGCCTCGGCCACGGCCCGCAACGCGGCCTCGGTGGCCCGGCCCTCCAGGGCACGGGCCGCCACCTTCACCACGAGCGCCTCGCCGTACGCCCCGCCGACACCGGCCCTGGCCGCACCCGGCCGCACCCGGATCGCAACCCTGATTCCCATCTACCCTCCCCGTCCTCGATACCCCGGAAAACCGGTCCGGCCCGAGCGCTGAGTACACGTACAATCGTTGCAGTCGGTAAGGCGTTGATGGGGACACCTGCCGCCGTGCGCAGCGACGAGCGATCCGGGGACGGTGTGAGCCCGGGGGCATGCCCGGCGGTCTGATCACCCCGGAGCCGCCGGAGGAACGGTCCGCACGGACCCAGTAGACCCGGCCGCCGAGACCTGAATGAAGCGGACCATGCGCGCATGGTCAAGGAGGGTGGTACCGCGGGGCCTCCGCCTCGTCCCTCCGGGTCCATGATCCAACTATCGTGGAGGTCCGCCCGCCGTGAACGACGTCGTGCCCGAAGCGCGCCAGAGGACACTGCGTCCGCTGCCAGCACAGACCGACCTGCCCGCGCTCGAGCGCGAGACGCTGCGGCGCTGGCAGGAGAACAAGGTCTTCGAACGATCCCTGCAGCGCACCGAGTCCGGCCCGCGCTGGGTCTTCTACGAGGGCCCGCCCACCGCCAACGGGATGCCCGGCGTGCACCACATCGAGGCCCGGGTGTTCAAGGACCTCTTCCCCCGTTTCAAGACCATGAAGGGGTACAACGTCACCCGTAAGGCCGGCTGGGACTGCCACGGCCTGCCCGTCGAGGTGGCGGTCGAGAAGGAGCTGGGCCTGTCCGGCAAGAAGGACATCGAGGCCTACGGCGTCTCGGAGTTCAACGCCCGCTGCCGTGAGTCGGTCCTGCGTCATGTGGACGCGTTCGAGGAGATGACCGAGCGGATGGGCTACTGGGTCGACATGTCCCAGGCCTATCGCACCATGGACCCCGAGTACGTGGAGTCCGTCTGGTGGTCCCTCAAGGTCATCTTCGACAAGGGACTGCTGGTCCGCGACCACCGCATCAGCCCGTACTGTCCCCGCTGCGGCACCCCGCTGTCCGACCACGAGCTCGGCCAGCCCGGCGGCTACGAGAACCTGGCCGACCCCTCGGTGACCGTGCGGTTCCCGATCACGTCGGGTCCCCTGGCCGGCCGCGCCTCGCTGCTCGTCTGGACCACCACGCCCTGGACGCTCGTGTCCAACACCGCGGTGGCCGTGCACGGTGAGGTGACCTACGTCGTCGCCAGGGAGCGCGAGACCGGCGAGCAGGTCGTGGTCGCCGAGGCGCTGGCCGAACGGGTCCTCGGCGAGGCGTGGGAGACCGTCGACCGGCTCCCGGGGACCGAGCTCGAGGGCGTGACCTACCAGCGCCCGTTCGAGTTCGTCGCCTTCCCGGAGGCCGAGGACGGGGCGGGCCCCGCCCACAGGGTGCTGCTCGCCGACTTCGTGACGACCGAGGACGGCACCGGACTGGTGCACATGTCCCCCGCCTTCGGCGCCGACGACTTCACCGCCTGCCGGGCGGCCGGGCTGCCCGTGGTCAACCCCATCCGGCCGGACGGCCGGTTCGAGGAGTCGGTCCCGCTGGTCGGCGGGGTCTTCTTCAAAGAGGCCGACGAGGCTCTCGTGCGGGACCTCGAGTCGCGCGGCGTGCTGTTCCGCGCCGAGACCTACGAGCACAGCTACCCGCACTGCTGGCGCTGCCACACGCCGCTGCTCTACTACGCGCTCCCGGCCTGGTACATCAGGACGACCCGCATCAAGGACCGCCTGATCGAGGAGAACGAGCGGACCTCCTGGCACCCCGAGTCGATCAAATGGGGCCGGTACGGCGAGTGGCTGCGCAACAACATCGACTGGTCGCTGTCGCGCAGCCGCTACTGGGGCACCCCGCTGCCACTGTGGCTGTGCGAGGACGAGCACGTGACCTGCGTCGGCTCGCTCGCCGAGTTGTCGGAGCTCGCGGGCCGGGACCTCACCGCGCTCGACCCGCACCGCCCGTACGTCGATGACGTGACCTTCCCCTGCCCCGAGTGCGGCGAGGAGGCGCGGCGGGTGCCCGACGTCATCGACGCCTGGTACGACTCCGGCTCGATGCCGTTCGCCCAGTGGGGCGCGCCGCTGCGCAACCAGGAGACCTTCGAGCAGTCCTACCCCGCGCAGTTCATCTCCGAGGCCATCGACCAGACCCGCGGATGGTTCTACTCGATGATGGCCGTCGGCACCCTGGTGTTCGACCGGTCGTCGTACGAGAACGTCGTCTGCCTCGGCCACATCCTGGCCGAGGACGGCCGCAAGATGAGCAAGCACCTCGGCAACGTGCTGGAGCCGATCCCGCTCATGGACAAGCACGGGGCGGACGCGCTGCGGTGGTTCATGGCCGCGGGCGGCTCCCCGTGGTCCGCGCGCCGGGTCGGCGACGGCCCGCTGTCGGAGATCGTCCGGAAGATCCTGCTGACCTACTGGAACACCGCGTCCTTCTTCGTCCTCTACGCCAACGCCGCCGGCGAGGGCGGTGGCCGCCCCTGGACGCCGGATCGCGTCACCGAGGCGCCGGCGCCCGCCGACCGGCCGCTGCTCGACCGGTGGGTGCTCGCGGAGCTGCACCGCACGGTACGGGAGGTGGACACGGCACTGGAGGACTTCGACACCGCCCGCGCGGGCCGCAGGCTCGCCGAGTTCATCGACGACCTGTCGAACTGGTACGTGCGCAGGTCGCGGCGCCGGTTCTGGGAGGGCCCGGACACTCCTGAGGGCGCGGCGGCGTTCACGACGCTGTACGAATGCCTGGAGACGCTCACCCGGCTGATGGCGCCGATGGTGCCGTTCATCACCGACCACGTGTGGGACGCCATCCGGCCCGCGGACGAGGTCGAGTCGGTGCACCTGGCCACGTGGCCGACGGTGGCCGAGGACCTGCTCGACGAGACCCTCGGACGGCAGATGGCGCTGACCCGCCGGCTCGTGGAGCTCGGCCGGGCGGCCCGCGCGGCCTCCTCGGTCCGCACGCGTCAGCCCCTGGGCCGCGCGCTCATCGGCGCGGCGGGCTGGGCCGGGCTTCCCCGGGAACTGCGCGCCCAGATCTCCGAGGAGCTGAACGTCACCCACCTCGAGGACCTGTCCACGGCGCTGGCGGGCGGCGACGATCTGGTGGACTACGAGGTCAAGCCGAACTTCCGGGAGCTCGGCAGGCGCTACGGGAAGAACACCCCGAAGGTCGCCAAGGCCGTGACCGGCGCGGATGCCGCCGAGCTGGTGAGCGCGCTGCGTGCCACCGGAACGGTCACCGTGGCGGTCCCAGAGGTCGGCGACGCCGAGCTGGGGCCGGACGACGTGATCGTCACCGAACGGCCCCGGACCGGCTGGGCGGTGGAGAGCGCGGCCGGCGAGACCGTGGCGCTGGACCTCACCGTGACGCCGGAGCTGCGCCGGGCCGGTCTGGCCCGGGAGGTCATCCGGCTCGTCCAGGAGACCCGCAAGTCCACGGGACTCGAGGTGACCGACCGGATCGAACTCTGGTTGGACACGCAGGACCCCGAGCTGGCCGAGGCACTGCGCGAGCACGGCACCGAGGTGGCACGGGAGGTGCTGGCGGTGGAGCTGCATACCCGGCGGCCCGCCGAGGACCTCCGGGCACACCGCGCCGAGGACCTGCCCCTCACCTTCTGGCTCCGCGCGTCCGCCTGATCCCCGTGAGGGGGGCCGTGCTCGCACGACCCCCCTCACCTGGCGTGATCCCGCGGTTGTTCGCGGTGCCGCCGCGAACGACCACGGGATCCCCTGGGACGACCTGGTCGAGACACATCGCATGCGCCATGATGCGGATGTGGACCATCCAGAGAAGGCCCCGCAGGGCGATCGGCCCGACCGGCCACCGATCCGGGCGTCCGACACGGACCGCGACCGGGTCGCCGACCGGCTGCGTGAGGCCCTGGCCGAGGGGCGGCTGACCCCGCAGGAACACTCCCAGCGGATAGACCTCGTCTACGCGGCGCGGACCTACGCCGACCTGGCTCCCATCGTGTCGGATCTGCCCTCCGGCGACGGACCGCCGCCCGTTCCGTCACAGCCCGCGGCCGGGATCCGCAAGGAGGTCGGGCCGCCGCCTCCCAGCCGGGAGCCTTCCGGCATCGTGGCCGTCTTCGGCGGCGCCGAGCGCGAGGGGCGCTGGCTGGTCGAAGCGCACACCAATGTGCTGGCCGTCTTCGGCGGCGTGGATCTGGACCTCCGCCGGGCCGTGCTGTCGCAGCGGGAGGTCACGGTCAACATCGTGTGCGTCTTCGGCGGAGTCTCGATCAAGGTTCCGCCCGGTGTGCGGATGATCGACTCCATGGCCGCCGTCTTCGGCGGAAACTCCATGCCGGGAGACGGCCCACTCGATCCGGACGCACCGATCATCCGGCTGACCGGGATGACCGTGTTCGGCGGCGTGGACGTCAAACGGGTGAACGGCGCCTGAGGACGGCCGCGCCCGCTCCGCGACGTCATCCCGCGATGCTCACAAAGGCCGTGCCAGGGTCCAGGACGGCCGTGTCCCTCTCCGGGACGGCCAGGCCGCCGCGGGCCGGGCCAGGCCGCCGGGCCTGCCTCAGTGGCGGTCCTGCTTCTCGTCCGGGCGGCACACCAGGCAGGGCGTGCAGCCGCGCGCCATGGCCTCTGCTCGCGGCAGGGTCTCCAGGTCTTCGTCGTCGTCGCCGATGTCCTCGATGAGCGCACAATCGCCACGGTGGTAGCGCTTCGTGCCGCTCAGGATCCTCACCTGCGGCCCGTCGTCCCCATCGGCCTCCGGGAGCCACTCGGCCTCGCCGCCCGGGTCCTCGGCCGTGTCCTCGGAGCCCGCGTCATCGGCGGACGGCTCGTCCGCGGAGGTCTCCGGCCACGCGTCGTGGGACTCGTCCTGGTCGGCCTCGTCGACGTCGGTCCTCGGCCCCGTGCGGTCACCGGCCGTCCCTGCCGCGGGTCCGTCGTCTCCGGCCGTTTCGGCCTCCGCCGGTCCTGCGATGGCGGTGTCCGCATCGGCGGCCGTGCCGACGTGCGCGCCGGCGTCCTCGTCGAGGTCCGCGGTCATCTCCGCGTCGGCCGTGGTGCCGGTACGCGCGTCGGCCGGCCCTTCGGGCTCCCGGCCGGCCGTGCCGATGTGCGCCTCGGCCACCGTGCCCTCGTCGTCCTTGTCCGCCTCGCCGGCCTCGTCCCAGCGGGCGCCGATGCCGGTGCCCCGGTCCGGGTCCAGGTCGGACCAGTGCTCGCCGGCCGGGTCGACGGCCTCGAACTCCGCCGTCGCGGCACGCTCGGCCGGCCGTATCGGCTGATCCTGGGTCTTGTCCTCGTCGCCGTCGGCGACGGTCTCCGCGGCCTTGTCCGCGAGCGCGCCCCTATCGTGATGGGCCGCCGCATGTCCTGTCGTGGCGGCCGCATCGGCCGGGGCCGCCGCATCCGCCACATCGTCTTGGCCGGACCGGCCCGCCGCCGGCGTCCAGCGGGAGCCTGACCGGTCCCAACCGGGTCCCGCGGACCAGTCGTCGCCGGAGGGCCGGCCGGCGGACGGCGCCGCCTCCGGGTCGCTCCAGGGATCGGTCGCGGCGGGGAGATCGGGATAGGTCTGGTGTGAGGCGAAGGCGCCTGTGCCCGAGACGGAGTGGTCTCCGTCACGCTTGTCGAGCCCCGTATCCGCCGTCCCCATGGGAGCGGCGGCCGCGGGCGCCTCGCCCTGCCGCCCCGGTGAGTCGGCGACCCGGCCACGGCGGGTCACGGCCCCCGCTCGTTCCACCGTGTCACGGCTCCGCTCCGCCGCGACCGCGGCGCGCGCCGCCAATGCGGTGTCCGGCATGCAGGCCGTGCACGGGCTGAAGCCCTCTTCCCGGGCCTCTGCGTAGGTCAGTTCTTCCTTGTCCCGTCCCATGAGCTGGCGACAGGAATCCAGGTGATACCTCTTGCGGCCGCGGACGACGTAGGTGACCGCGTCGGCCGGCACATCGGCCCTGGGGGCGGGGATGGTGGCGGTGTCCTCGGTACCGGGCCAGTCGGGGCCGGCGCCCGGGACGGCGGCGTCGTTGCCGGCCGTCCTGCGGGCGTTCTTGGCCGCCTTGGACGTTCCCGCCTGGGAGGAGCCGGACGCGCCGAAGAGTTCGCCGCGGCGGAGGAACACCCCAAGGGCCAGGCACAGGGCGGAGACGATACTGATCCCGATCGAGACATGGATCAGGGTCAGCCCATCGTGGCCCAGGACCTCGGTACCCGAATTGCCGAACAAGATGCCCGCGATGAGCAGGGCTATCGCCAGCACAACGAGTACGCCACTCAGGATGATCACAGGGTCTCTCTCCCTCTACAGGCCAACCGTCGGCCCGGTGTAGCCGTCGTCGGTCACGAGCGCCATCGGGATGACATCAAGGTCGTCCACGGCGCAACCGTCGGGCAGACACTATCGTCTGCGGGTCCCGGCCGACGGGCACAGCGAGCTGGTCCGCTCGCCATGCGGTTCCATGCTCCACGCGATTCGATCGTCTCAGCGCCGCTCGTGCGGAGAAGTGTCGCCCGCACCGTGGAAAGCGCCCGTGGGGGTGTGCTGGATGTGCTGCGGCAGCTCGGCCGGCGGCGGCGGGAACGGTGTGGGACCGGTGGCGGAGGGTCCGCCGCTGGGCTGGCCATTGCGCATGTCGACATGCTGGATCGGGCTCTGCGGCGCTGTCTGGGGCCCTGTCTGCTGACCCATGGACGTGACCGAGGGAGTGAACGCACCGACCTCGTTGCCGCCGGCCTCGAGGTCACGGAGTTGTCCCTCGAGATACAGCTTCAACCGGCTGCGGTATTCACGCTCGAAGGCGCGCAGGTGGTCGACCTCCCGCTCGAGCTCCTCACGCTGCTGCACGAGGGTCCCCATGACCTGACGGTGACGGTCCTGGGCATCGCGGTCGAGCGACTCGGCTCGCGCGCGTGCCTCCCCGACGACCTGGTCGGCCTGGCGGCGGGCCTTGCCGATGATCTCCTCGGCCTCCCGGCGGGCGCGGCCGAGGGTCTCGTCGGCCTCCCGGCGGGCATCGGCGATCGCCTGGTCGGCGGTCTGCTGCGCGAGCGCCAGAACCCGCGCGGCCGTGTCCATGTTGTCCTCGGTGCTCAGCTGCGTGCTGAGGCCGCGCATCGGCTCCGGCTCGGGCTCGGGCCGCGAGTGCTCGGGAAGGGACGTGATGTCCGGCTTGGGCTCGACGATCGGAGCCGCCATGGTGGGCACCTTGCCACGCAGGCTCTCGGCCAGTTTGGCGCGCAGCTCTTCGTTCTCCTGGATGAGCCGGTCGAGCTCCGCCTCGACATCGTCGAGGAAGGCATCGACCTCCTCTTCGTCGTATCCCGGCCGCAACCGGGTGGTACTGAACTGCTTGTTCCGCACGTCAGCGGGTGTCAACGGCATGTTCGTCTCCTTGGCGCACTTGGAGTCTGTCCCAAAGGACGGTATCCGATCAGAGCCTCTCCACGAAGATGATCATGATGTAGACCACGATGAAGAGCACCATGAAGCTGAGGTCCAGCGCTACGTTCCCGAGGCGGACCTGCGGGATGAACCGCCTGAGCAGCTTCAACGGTGGATCGGTGACCGTATACGTGGCTTCGGCCAATACCAGCACCACCCCCGTGGGTCGCCATTGGCGCGCGAAGGACTGCACCGTCTCCAGCACCAGCCTCCCGATCAGGAACAGCAGGAAGAGGTACAGCAGTGCGCTGAGCACGGCTCCAACAGTTGTCACGGGCACTCTCGCATGTGGCGGTCAGCTCTGGTTGAAGAATCCTCGTTCTGCCATCCGGGCCTTGTCCTCCGCAGTCACCTCGACATTGGCCGGTGACAAGAGGAACACCTTGTTCGTAACACGTTCGATGCTCCCATGTAGTCCGAATACCAGACCTGCCGCGAAGTCGACGAGCCGCTTGGCGTCGCTGTCGACCATCTCGGTGAGGTTCATGATCACTGGTGTGCCCTCACGGAAGTGCTCACCGATGGTCCTCGCCTCGTTGTAGGTCCTCGGATGCAGCGTAGTGATACGCGCCAGGTCCGTGGCACCCGAGTCATAGATTGCCACGGAGCGCCGTTCTACGGGAGAGGGGACATGACCATGATCCCGATCGGCCGGGTCCGTGGCCCTGGTGGTCTGACCGGCCGGTTCCTCGCCGGTGCGATGCCGGTCCGCGGCCTCGTCGTAGAGGTCGTACTCGTCGTAGTCGTCATAGCGGTCGTCCTCCACAAGGCCGAGGTAGACCGCCATCTTGCGCATCGCGCTGGCCATATGTCCCTCCGTCGCCCCTGTGGTGCGAGCCTGTTCTCCGGCGACCGCTCGTCGGCTGGTTCCTGGAACGGTGAGCTCACCCGACCGGCCGGGCTCGCTTCGGGGGACATTACCTGACGATTGCCTGTCTGCCGCCGAGCAACGCCGTACCGACACGTACGTGTGTCGCGCCACACGCGATCGCCTGCTCGAGGTCACCGCTCATGCCTGCGGACACCATCACCGCCTCCGGGTGGTGAGCCCGCAGTGTCGTCGCGATCTCGGCCAGCCGGGTGAAGGCCCGCAACGGGTCCGCTCCACGCGGGGCCACCGCCATGACCCCGCCGAGCACGAGCGCGTCCGCGTCCGCGACCGCGTCGGCGAGCGCCGGGACCTCGGCCGGGGGCAGGCCGCCGCGCCCGGCGGCATCCTCCTCGAGGGACACCTGGACGAGACAGCGGAGTGTACGGCCGGCCCGCGCGGCGCCCTCCGACAGAGCCGTGACCAGCCGTGGCCGGTCCACTGAGTGGACGACATCGGAGTAGGCCGCGACCGATCGGGCCTTGTTGGTCTGCAGTCGCCCGACGAAGTGCCAGGTCAACGGGAGATCCGCGCACTGCGCGGCCTTCGGCGCGGCCTCCTGGTCGCGGTTCTCCGCCACGTCCGTGACACCGAGCCCGGCCAGCAGCCGGACGTCCGAGGCGGGGAAGGTCTTCGTCACCGCCACCAAGGTGATCTCGGACGCGTCACGTCCGGCCGCGGCACAGGCCTCCGCCAGCCGGCGCCGTACCGCGGCGAGATTGAGCCGGAGCTCCTGCTCCCGGGCCACCTGAGCGGCCGGGTCGGCCCGCTCGTCCTCGCGGTCGCGTCCCTTTCCGGGGTTCATCGCGCCCGTCCGTCTACCGGACCGCCGGCCCAGGCGAGCGGCCGGGCGGCGAGCGGGCGGCGAGCGGTCACGGCGGTCACGGCGGTCACGGCCTCAGCCAGACATAGCCGGCGAACCTGCCCGTCAGTCCGTCGCGCCGGTAGGAATAGAGCGCCGGGGTCTCCATGGTGCACCGCGGATCCGAGTCCACGGCGGTGACGCCGGCGCCGCGCAGCTGGGCGGCGATCCCGGCGCGGATGTCGAGCCCTGGGGTCCCCGTCCGGGTGGTGGCATAGGTCTCCGGGACGATGGAGGCCACCTCGTCCCGCAGAGCCGCGGGAACCTCATAGCAACCGCCGCAGACCGCGGGACCGATCGCCGCCCGGAGCCGGCCGGGCACCGCGCCGCGCTCGCACATCGCCGCGACGAGCGCGGGGACGACTCCGGCCGCCGTACCCGGGCGTCCGGAATGCGCCGCGCCGACGACGCGCGCGACCGGATCGGCCAGGAGCACCGGCGCGCAGTCGGCGACCAGCACGGCGAGCGGCACCGAGGGAGCGGTGGTCACGATGGCGTCGACCTCCGGTGCGCCGTCGGGCGCCGTCGCCGGCGTGCCCGTCACGAAGGCCACCCCGGCCCCGTGGACCTGGCGCATCCAGACGGTGCGGCCCGGATCGACGCCGAGCGCCTCGCCGGCGGCGTCCCGGTTGCGCCGCACGGTCTCGGGCTCGTCGCCGACCGCGCCACCGAGGTTGAGCGAGTCGTAGGGACCGGTGCTGAACCCGCCTTCACGACCGGTGAAGGCCGCACCGATACCTTGACCGAGGTCGACGTGCCGGACCACTACTTGAGGAAGTCGGGAACGTCGAGGTCGTCGTCCTCGTCGAAGACGACCGGACGGCGCCGGACCGGCTCGCTGGCCGTGACCCTCGCCGCGGGCGGCTCTGTCGCCGGCCGCGGCACCTTAGGGCGCGCCCCGGCCTCATCGTCGCCGGGGTCGGCCTGCCGCCCCATGGCTCCGGGCCCGCCGGTCGGCGGCTCTCCGTCCCCTCCGGGCGGATCCGCCGCCGGTGCCACGGGCCGCGGCGCCGCCGACTCGGCGACCACGGAGGGCGCGATGGCCGGCTGGGCCTGCCGCGCGTCCTCTCCCACTCGCTGATTCTGAGCGGCCGGGAGCGCCGGCTTGGAGGGGCTCCCCTCATCGAAGCCGGCCGCGATGACGGTGACGCGGACCTCATCGCCCAGGGCGTCGTCGATGACGGCACCGAAGATGATGTTGGCGTCCGAAGCCGCCGAGTCCGAGACCAGCTGCGCCGCCTCGTTGATCTCGAACAGGCCCAGGTCCGAACCACCGGAGATGGACAGCAGCACCCCATGGGCGCCGTCGATGCTGGCCTCCAGCAGCGGGCTGGAGATGGCCATCTCCGCCGCGGCGACCGAACGGTCGTCCCCGCGCGCCGAACCGATGCCCATGAGCGCCGACCCTGCTCCGGACATGACCGACTTGACGTCGGCGAAGTCGAGGTTGATCAGGCCGGGCACCAGGATCAGATCCGAGATGCCCTGGATCGCCTGCCGCAGCACGTCGTCGGCGGTGGCGAAGGCGTCGGTCATCGAGGTGGTGCGATCGATGATCGTCAGCAGGCGCTCGTTCGGGATGGTGATGATGGTGTCGACGCAGTCGCGCAGCGCCTCGAGGCCGCGCTCGGCCTGAATCTGCCGCTTCTTGCCTTCGAACTTGAACGGCTTGGTGACGACCGCCACCGTGAGCGCCCCGAGCTCGCTGGCGAGGCTGGCGATCACCGGTGCCGCGCCGGTGATTGCGAGCCTCGCGACCGAGCTCGGCGCGCTGACGATCGCGGTCGTCACCAAGCCGTTCAAGTTCGAAGGCAGGAAGCGGCAGATCCAGGCCGAGCGCGGGCTCGAGGAGCTTCGCGAGTGCGTGGACACGGTG
>DASYNF010000125.1:0-4220 GCA_036008685.1 Actinomadura sp.
CTGTGCACCTACCTGTCCGGCGTGCTACTGGTCGGCCTGGCCGTCAACAGCCTGCTCGGCTGGTCATGGGCGGACCCGATCGCCGCCCTGGTCATCGCCGCCGTCGCCGTCAAGGAAGGACGCGAAGCCTGGCGCGGGGACACCTGCTGCGCCCCGCTCACCCTCCCGGCCGCCGCCGGCGATGCCGACGGGTGCACCAGCTGCGGGCCCGGCTGCACCGCGACCTGCTGCACCACAACCGCCACGACGGCCCAATCACCGGCCGCCGACCTCCCCGGCCCGTCGTCTTCGACGAGGGAACGGTGAGGGCCGCGACCGCAGTGGCCTCGCAGGCCCCTCGGCGATATCGGAACCGAAACTAGCGGCGGGGCCCGTCCGGGTTTCAGAGCTCGAAGATCATCCGAGGTGCCCTACCCGCCGGTAGCTTTCGGAAGTGCTCCACCCGTCCGTGCGGGCGTTTTGTCCGGTTTCCGCGAGCGGTTACCGGCGGCCGGGGCCAGATCCGGCAGGCGTACCGGGACGGGCAGGAGGACCAGCTCGCCAGTCTGGGACTCGTCCTCAACGCCGTGGTCCTGTGGACCACGCGCTATCTGGACGCCGCCGTCATCTAGCTCCGCGCGGAGGGCCACGGCCTCAAGGACGAGGACGTCGCCCGACTCTCCCCGCTCAAGGACCGGCACATCGACTTCCTGGGCCGCTACCAGTTCAATATCCAGGCCACCGGCCCCGTCCGGGGGCTCCGTCCGCTTCCCAGAGACGTTCGACCTGATCTCGGTAACACTGGAACCAACGGACGTTGGCGCGCGTCCTGATGAGTGCGGACGCATCCCTCCCCAAGCGCACACCGGCCCCGCCTGTCCCTAGCCCGAAGAAAGCCGAAGAAGAGAAGGGAGCCTTCGCCATGCTCTGGCCCGCGCTCCGGGTGCTATCCCAGGGAGAGCTGACATCCGACCAGCTACGGCGGCTGCTCGGCACGCTCCGGCTCGAACAGGCCCCCCGCACCGAGGGTCCCGGGGCGGCGAGGAGCATCGCGCACCGCTCCTTCACCGACGACACCGGCACCCGCCTGGTCCTGGACCTCGCCCGCACCGGCGAGTCCGGCTGGGTGCTCGCCCTGTTCTTCGACGGGGAACGGCCCTCGGCCGACACCGTCGAAGGTCACCGGGTGCTGCTCCGCGAGGCCGTGGAACGGCTCGGTCTCACGCTTGTCGAGATCACCCCCGCCGCCACCGCCGACGAGGTCTACGTCATGCCCCCGCCGACGCCCGGTACCTCCGAGTCCACCATCGGTGTCTCTTGGGACCTCCCCTACGACGACCTGGACCAGCTGTGGCAGCACGTCGGCCTGCGCAAGGACGCCCCCCGGGAGGTGAAGGAGGTCAAGCTACGCGAGGTGATGCGCACCCCGATCTGGTCCGTCGCCCCTCCGGCCCTCCGCCGCCAAGCCGAGGTCTTCCTCCGCGACATCTGACCTCCCGCCCGAGCGGAACCGGCCTGGTGACGCCCGCCTGGAGCGGGGCTGGACTGGCACGGGGATGAGACGGGGTACGGGGTAGAGAAGCGGCCCGTATCCTCGAGATCCCCATCACCGTCGCCTGACAACAAATGCAGTTGTCACCGGAGCTCCGCCGTAACCGAGAGGCCCGATGACAGATCCGGATAGCGACCCCACAGCACAGACCGAGGAACCGCTTCTCGGGGATGGCGTCACCCAGGGCATCGTGCGCATCGGGGACACCGTCCGCCGGCCGGTCAGGCCGTTCACCGCTACGGTCCAGGCCTACCTCGCACATCTGCACAGCGCCGGTTTCTCGGCCGCTCCCATGCCCCTGGGGATGGATGAACAGGGCCGCGAAGTGCTGTCCTTCGTCCCTGGTGAGGTCCCACGGGAGCCGCTGCCGGCCGAGGTGACAGGAGAGGACGTCCTGAAAGCTCTGGGCCGCCTCATCCGCCGGCTCCATGACGCCGCGCAGGGCTGGGTTCCGCCGGCGAACGCGATCTGGTGGACCATCTCCGGAACAGCGGGGATCCCGCTCGTCGACGACGAAGGCGAACTCGTCAGCCATCGTGATTACTGTCCCGGGAACGTGGTCTTCCGCGACGGGCTCCCTGCGGCACTCATCGACTTCGATCTCGCCAGGCCGACCACGAGGGTCTACGACATCGCCAACGCCCTCTTTTACTGGGCGCCACTGCTCCACCCCAAGGACCGGACGCCTGCCCTTGTCGATGCCGACATTCCGCACCGCGTCGCGGTGTTCGCCGATGCCTACGGCATGACCCGCCGGCAACGCCAGGAGCTCGTGCCCCTCGCAACGCGGATGGTCCATCGCTTCCACCGCACCGCCCGGGCGGCCGCCGAGGTGGACCCGGTGTTCCGGCGCCTCTGGGAGGAAGGCCTCAAAGACCGACTGCCCCGGGCCAAAGCCTGGCTCGAACACGAAGGCCCCACCATCGCCGCGAGACTCCAGGGCCCGCCTGACCAGTAATCCACCCGGTGCCTCACATGCCCAACACGGCCTGGACATCATCGAGCGAGGCCGGCCAGGTTCCCGGGCGGCATATCACGGTTGGACGACCTCACGGGGATGCTCGCCGGCTCGGTCTGGGCTCGGCCGGATCGCCTGCCGAGCAGCGTCAACGCGATGATCAGCCCGAGAGCGGCGAAGGCGCCGGCCGCGCCGAACGCGGCCTGCTGCCCGGAGGTGAGCGCGAGCGGTGTAAGTCCGCCGGCTGCGTACGTGTGAGTGGCGGCGACGGTCGAGCAGATGGCGACGCCGAGGGCGGTGCCGACGGCGAAGGACGTGTCAGCGAGGCCCGCGGCCAGCCCGGAGTCGTTCTCGGCGACGCCGGTTAGTGCGGCGATCTGCGAGCAGACGGCCGCGGCGCCCATCCCAGCCCCGAAGACGAGCAGGGCGGCCAGCACGAGTCCCAGCGAGCCGTTGGCTGATATCCGGGTGAGCAGCAGGCAGGCACAGCCGAGCAGGACGGTCCCGGCGGCGGCCACCCGTCGCACGCCGAGCTTTGTCGCGCCCCGCTGACTCACGAGCCCGCCGGCGACCGCGGTCACGGTCATCACCGCGGCCACCAGGCCGAACCGCACCGCCGACCAGCCGAGTACCTGCTGCACATGGGAGGTGAGGGTGATGAGCATGCCGTCGACCGCCATGCCGGCGATGAGGATGAGCAGGTTGCCGCCGATGAGCATGCGCGAGCGCAGAACCCGAAACGGCACGAGCGGGGCCGCGGACCGCTTTTCGACCAGGACGAGCACCGAGGCCAGTGCGACCGCGGTGACCAATAGCCCGACGGTCCGCCCGCTCGCCCAGCCCGCCGTCGGCACCGTGGTGATCGCGTACACGAGGAAGACGAGTGCCGGGGTGACCGTCAGCGCACCCGCGATATCGAAGGAGCGGGTGCGTGCTGGATCGCGGCTCTCGCGCAGGAGCGCCGGGGCGAGGACCAGCACGATGATCCCGACCGGGACGTTGACCCAGAACACCCACTGCCATCCGAGCGTGTCGGTGATGAGCCCGCCGAGCAGCAGTCCGGCGGTGGCGCCGAACCCGCCGATCCCGCCCCAGACACCGAGTGCCTTGTTGCGCTCGGCCCCTTCGGTGAAGGCGTTCATCACCATGGACAACGCGGCCGGAGCGATGATCGCTGCTGAGAGGCCTTGGAGCGCGCGGCCGGCCACCAGGACCTCGGCGGAAGGCGCGAGCCCGCACAGCAGCGAGGCCGGCACCCGCAGCGCCATCCCGGCCAGGAACATCCGGCGGCGGCCCAGCAGGTCCGCAAGGCGGCCGCACAGAAGCAGCGGTCCGCTGAAGGCCAGCGCGTATGCCGTCACCGTCCACTGGACGGTCGGGCCATCAAGGCGCAGGTCCCGCTCGATTGAGGGCAGGGCGGTGAGCAGGCTCGTGCCGTCCAGGATGGTCATGAAGAAGGCCGTACCGAGCAGCGCGAGCATGTGCCGGCGGGCTGGTGAACGACTGCCCGTCGTCATTGGATCGTCGCCTGCTCTTGGCCGCTCGTGGACAGTAGTTCCGCGCCGAGGCGGCAAGCTGATCGCTGGTGCCCTGCTCCCGCCAGGCCGGCTCCTCGTGACCATCGAGGAAGGTGCCCTGCTGGGTGAGCGTCAGCCGGGTGCCATCGCCCTCACGAGTGAATTCCACCGTCGTAAGCGACACGGTCGCCAAGGTCTCCCCGGCATGAAGGGC
>DASYNF010000126.1:0-31532 GCA_036008685.1 Actinomadura sp.
CAGGTTCTTCATCTGTGACCGCGACGCCAAGTACACTCGCGTCTTCGATCGGGTGTTCACCTCGCTCGGCGTGCGGTCATCCAACCTCCGATACGAGCTTTTGGGGAGAACACGATCGCCGAGCGGTGGATCGGGGCTACGCGACACGAATGCACCGACCGGCTACTCGTCTACGGTCAGTGTCACCTACGTCGTGCCCTTGCCGAATACGAACGGCACTACAACGACTCCGGCCTGGAGTTGGTCTGACGCCGTCGGATCACATCGAGTTGCAGCACGGGTCTGCCCGGTGAGGGTTGGTGTGCCCGGCCCAGCATGATGGGTGGTCATGTGGTCAGAGTGTGAGCTGGCGGGGGTGGGTGATGTCCTTGGCGGCCTGTGCCGCTCCAGAACTCGTCGCAGTGGGTCTGATCTGCGCTTTGGCAGAGTGGGCAGGATCGCAGGCCGTGTCTGTTCGTCTGCCGTATCTGATTATGGTTCGGGTCTTCGGCTGGTTGGTGTTGCTGGGGCGTAGCCAGGCGTCGAAGGATGCGGAGATTATGGTGTGCCGCTCGAAAACTCGGCCAGAGCTTTGACCTGGAGGTTTGCCTGCGGGGGAGCGTTGTGGCTGGGATCCTCGCGAGATGCCTCTCACGGTCGCTTACATGCTCATCAGATTTGTACTCTCACTGGTGGCGATGCAGCTTCGAGGACGCACAGGCGTGGGCAACACCGGAACTAACGAGATATGTGCAGCACGAGGCAGGTTCGAAACCCCCTTGACCCTCATCGCGGCATGAGAGGTCGCTTGGACAGCGTTCAACCAGCAATTGCCTGGCCTGAGGGGAGTGAAGACTCTAACTGTCAGTGAGGCGCGGGATGATGGTCTGGTGAGCGAATCGGTCGAGCGTCTTTGGAACGATGCCGTGCAGCTGGGCAAGAAGAACCAGGAGACGGTAGAGCTCGCACGTCGGCATTGCCTGAGCATGGAGTTCGTTCCTTCTGGCGGTCGCGGCTTGGTGGAGGCGCAGACGGGGCTGCCAATCGACATGCGTCAGATTCGGTGTCCGGTCGCGCATGGCGGCATGGCGTCGAACCTGTGGTGGATCGCTACCGAGTTCTTCCGGGAGCACTGTGTCGGATGCGAGTTGCGGCGTCCGACTGGCGAGTTGCCGAACTTGGCGACGATGGTGGAGAGCCGTGACGCGGAGGCTGCTGCCGCGGCGGCTCGCGAGAACGAACGACTCGTGCGGGTTCGGGCGCAGTGGTCGGAGCGGGAGGAGCAGCGGCGGGCGCTCGCGGCGCGCAGTGCCGAGGCGATGGTGGGGGCGCTCGCAGACATCGGTTGTCTGGATCGCGACCCGGGCCTAACTGATGGCGCTGCTGACCGAGAGGCCGCCCAGGCGAGACTCGCCGCGCTCGCCGACCGCGCGCCACAGCTGTTCTCCCCGGAGGTGGTGAGGGCTGCGGTCGAACTTATCGAGATGACGGACGGAGTCGATGAGTTGCTCGACGTGTTGCGGCGGTTGGCGAGATCGCGCGAGGAGTTCCGTGAAGACGTAGCTCGGGCGGCGGTCGCAGCGCTACGCCGCGGTCCCGCGGTGTGGGCTGGGCGGTGTTTCGCAGATTTGGCCGCGCAGGTGCCCGCTGGCCTCGTCGACGAACCGGTGTGCTCCGCGCTGGTGCGCTTGGCGGGTGCGCCGATGCTGGACCAGTTCGGCCGGTCCCGGCCGAACCAGGCGAACGATCCGACGGGACTGCTAGCGGCCGCTGACATCGCGCCTGAGGTGCTGGTGCGCGTGCTGCGGAAGATGTTGCCGGCCCCAGCCTCTCGGCCTGCCTTGCTGCTGCCATCGCCGATGCCGACGCCGCAGGAGGTTCCGGCGTTCGACCGGGCGGCTGCCGCTGGCGCCGTCCGTGCCCTGGCTACTACCCATTCCGAGCTCGCCGCCGGACTGGTGGACGCTCTTGTCGTGGACCTGGCGGTGCCACCGGACGATGAGTACAACGATGCGGCATGCCCTGCAATCGAGCGCACGCTGGCCGTCTTGCTGGTGCTCGGTCTCGGCGGCGTGGTGGGCGCGGTGGAAGCGGCCGGCGGCCGCGGCGGAGAGGAGCTGCGGGAGCGGCTCGTGCATGTGCTCTCGCGAGCGGCCGACATGATCAGGGCGGAGCCTCACTGGCGAGAGCCAGGCGACCCGATGCCAGATCCGGCACGCCGGACTGAGGTGGCCGCGACGCTGCTGGAGGTCGCCCTGGGGCGGATCGGCGGTGACTGGGGTGACCGGGTCCGTACTAGGGCCGCCGAGCTCGTCAAGGAGCTGGCCAAGCAGAACCCACTCGCGATGCTGCCGAGCCTGCCTGCGCTGCTCGGTACGGTTCTTGCGCTCGTTGAGGCCGCTCGGCAGCCTCCGCCTAATGGGCTGGACGTTCTGTCTGGGGAGCCGGCCATGCTACGGATGTTCGAGCGGATGGGCCGCGACAGCGCGATCGGCGGGGCGACAAGCCGCGTGCTCAGCGCCGTCGAGGCTGTCGCCGGAGCGGACCCGGCCGTGGTCTGCGGGGCGATCGCCGACCTCGTCGCCGATGAGCGTGAAACCGAGCGTGGCACCGACCTCCTCTGGTGGCTGCTCCGCACCCTCGGCGAGATCGGGCGCCAGCACGGCCACGAACCCCGGTGTCTCCGCACGATTCTGCCCGTACTCCACAGCTACCTCGTCGATACCGATGTCTTGCTGCGCGCCCGCGCGATCGACGCGTGGGTCGAGATCGCTGCGGCCCACCAGCTCCCATCAAGCTTGCACGACCTGCTACCCGTGCTCATCGATGATCGGTACGTAGCGGTTGCGCGAGCGGTGACACGCGCTGCCACCCGCCTTGACTGGCCGGAGACGACGCACCAGTCGCTACTCCTTCATGCACTCCAGCTGCTTAACGGCATCGATCCGTCCAGGCAGACCGACGCGGTGAAGGATGCGATCACAGCCGCAGTGTGGCTCGCCCGCGACGTCGACGAATCGCTGCGGGGGCCGATCGAACACAACGCGCTCACGGTCGCCGCGCACCTTGATGGCTTCGACCTGCAGGAGACGCTGCGCCACACATGGCTACCGGCGACCGTCCGGTCTTCGCAGATGGCACGCCTTCGGCTGCGGCAGGCAGCGGACCCGAGCATCAACGACCGGTGGAACGCCCGCGCTGACGAGGAACTCTGTGCGCTGCTCGCGTGCGGCCCGGGCCTTGCCGACCTCCCTAACACCGAATTGGCCGAGGCGGCGCTCGCTTTGTCACCGGCGGCTCCGCTTAGCGCCGCCGAGTTCGCCGAGGTCGCCTGGCGCGCCGCACGCGCGGATGACGCCGCCTCAGTCATGGCAGCAGTCCTTGCAGCCACCCCTGACCAACCAGCGTATGCATCGCACCGACTGCTCATCGAGCTCATCCAGGCCGCCGCGGAGGCCGATGCCGCAGCGGCGGCAGAGCGTGATTGGACAGATGCGGCCGCACGCGCCGCCACCGCGGCAAAGGCACTCACAGACGAAAGCGACAGCGACGCCGTCCGCAGATTGGTCGCGTCGACGACGTCCGCTGTGGAAATTCGGCGGCTGCTCGCCTTGAGTAACTCTGGCAGCCCAGGGGCCAGTACTGGTGAGCCGGCACTGGCGCGACGGCGGCGCGCCGATGCCCTGGCCGCCGCCGGGGCCGCACTCGCCGCCGCGTCCCAGCGCGGGACCGACACCTGCGCCTACCTCCGCGCTGTCGCATCGGCGTGCGACGTCGCCGCTCACCTACTCCGCGCCGATGCAGCCGCGCTCAATGCCGAAACTGATGCCATCATCGCCCATGCGACCGCTGCCTCCCGCCGCGCCGACCTCATCGCCGCCGAACTCACAGAACGCTTCGACCCAGCCGACCCACTCGCCGCGCCGCTCCACGCACGCATGACGGCCGTTGCCGACCTGCAGCCCGGTGCTCCCGCCAACCCCATACTCGCGAGCTGGGCGCTGCTACCCATTCCGGTGCCGGTTGTGACCGGGCCACGCCGCCGAACGCCGCCAGACGGACTTATCGCCCATCGCAGCTCCGGTGCCGCAGGCAGCGAACCTACCCCAGAGGCGTCCAGACCGGTCGCCGTCGTTCTCGCGTCGCTCGATGGACAGCTGGTCACCGGTCCCGAGGTGCTGCGCCCCAGCCGCATCTACGACCTCGCGATCGAGGTCCAGACAGACCACTGGCCCAAATGGGCCGACCGGCTCGATGGCGAATTCCTCACTCACCTCACTCCCGCGGAAATCACCACACCGGAATTCACCTGGGGACGCGCCGACCACACCGGCGACGGAGAGACCTACACCAAAAGTGGTCCACTCGTCCTGCGGTTCGCCCTCGGCCCCGGCCAACCCGCCCCGCCACTACTCATGCGACTCACATGGCATGGCCACCGCGACGGGCAATCAGTCACCCAGACTCTCGACATCACCGGGCACAGGGAACTGCGACTACGTCCGTACGACGACACCCGCGACCGCGCCACCGACTACCCAGTCTTCGACGAGCGGCTTCTCGCCCTCTACGAAAGTCTCACCCGCGCGGGCTACGACGCCGACCAGCTACAAGCATTCTGCCGGCTGCTCACTTCGATCTGTCGCGTCGGGCTACGCATGACATGGGACAAGAAGTACCGCCGCGGCACGAAGATCACTGAGCGGGCCTTCCATAACGACCTACACAACCGCCTACTCGCCGATCCCGAACTCGGTGGCCGGGTCGACCGCGGTAACCCACTCGGCCTCGGATACCTCGACGTACGTCATGACGGCATCACCGCTGAACTTAAAGTCGAACGCAAAACACCCGTCACCCCCGAGACCGCCCCGAAATACATGGGCCAGCCAACGCAGTACGCCGCTGCCGACGGCGCCCGCCTATCAATCCTGACCATCCTGGACATGAGCCCGAAGACGCTGCCCATCGGCACAGCGGAGAACTACCTGTTCACCTTGGAGCCACGCCTACACGGGCTCGACAACCCAGAGGCCCCAAGCCTCGTCACCGTCCTCATCGTCAACGGCAACATGCCAACGCCCAGCTCCTGGTCCCGACGCAAGACACCGACAACTAGCAACAGGGAAAACTGATCCCAGACCCCCTTCGCCGTCCGGAATACCCGAACTCCGGCGACCCCAGGCCCCCAGGAGCACCGGCGGCACGCGTTACCCGAAGCAACGACCCGTTGTTGTAGTGCCAGCTCACTGCATCCGCTTATCGGCACGAGCGCGTGACGGTGGCACGATCTTGAGCCCTGCTCAAGATCGTCAATCGGCAAGCGCACACAGTACGGCATGTGAGTGCGTTCGGAACTCGATACGGCCGCTCGCAAGGCAACCCTCAACGGGTTGCCGGGTCTCACTGCTTCCCAGCGGCCTTCCGTGCGTCAGCGATCATAGTTCGGACAACGGTATCGAGTTGCAGCAGATCGGGTAGTTGCAGGCTCGCGACCTTCTGGAGCACTTCGTCGGGCCTGAGCGCGGCGACCCATCTCTTGATGGCGTCAATGTTCTTCTTACCCTCCGGGTGGAGCGCGATGGTCCTGGCGAGGCCATCGCGCGCTACTCCAACCTGCAGGTCCATCGCCGCGCGGGCTGCGGCCGGTGTTGGGCTGGCCGCAGCCAGAGCGGCACGGAAGTCCCCATATCCAACTGTGGTGTCGAGATGTGGCGGCAGTGGCGGGACATTCCTTGTACCTGCAATCAGCACTGGAAGCGCCACCTCGCGTACCCACTCCTCGAGGTCGCGTAGTTCGCGAAGCAGGATGTGCCACGACTCGCTGTGCGGCCGTTGAATCGAGATCTGGGGCCAGATGTCCAGGGGAACTCTCAGGTCCGCTGGACCGCTTGCCAGTACGTCGCCAATCTCGACTGGACGGTTCTGGCTAGTTGACACCAAGATGCCTTCGGCTGGTCCGTCAGGAATCACCGCGCCGATGAGCGTGGCGGCGACTGATGGTGTGCGGTGTTTCGACCAGTTGGTGTGCTCGACCAGAATCCGGAGAGGGTGTTCCTCCGATTCTCGACGCTGGAACGGCTGTAGGTCACGAAGCCGTGCGCGCAGGGTCGCTCTGGGTTGCAGCGGAGGCAGCCTACTGCGATGGCGATGCTTCAGCCACGTGTCGAAGTCGTCCGTGGTAGCAGCGGCGGGCATCTCGATGCTACGAGCTTCTTGAGGACTCAACGGGCGCCCGACTTGGTGCACAACCTCGGCGTACACGACGTGTTCGAGGGTGGACCGCAACTGGTTGAGCGCGTCGGCGGTCAGCCGCGGAACGGCCTGGGGAATGGGTACTACGCCGGTCACTGTCAAGCGGGCGGTGCCGCCCACAGCGACGTTCTCCAGGTCCAGCGTGCCCCGCTCGGTGTAGCCGTAAAGGATTCGGCCGGTGCGCGCGATCAGGTCATCAGCATGCGCGAGGCTGTACAGGACGTGCTGCTGGTGATCCGGCAGCCAGGAGTAGCGATCCACGAAGGCGAGCGTAGCCGCAGTGTCGCAACGGGCGTGGCCCTGTAATGCCCCCATGCGACAGACCTGCTGGCCTTTGTCTCGCGATGCTCACGCGTGGCCTGCGGCGGGTGGCCTGGAGCGTTTTGGTCAGGGCGGTGAGGTCAGTGTCGGCGTTGATGCGTCGGACGAGGTCGGCGGTGGGATGGCGGTCCTCAAAGATCTGCCTGACGTCGCCAGGGTTGAGTGTGACCTCGAAGTAGTCGGCAGCGTAGGCCCAGTAAGCGTCGGGAGTTTCCTCGGTTAGGAGACGGAACATCTGGGCCGATGCATCAAGGTCTTCAGTCCGTGTTCTGGGGAGGTTGATGTCACCGGTTCGCCAAACCGGATCCTCGTGCGGTCGCCACAGGAAGACGGTGGCCGCCAGGAACGGGCCTGCGCCGCCGTCGTGGCGGATGTCGGCCACCGCACAGCTGCCGCAGCCAGATGTACCGCTGCCTCAGAATCCGGGCGGGACGTGACCTCCATGGATCAAGCCAGACCTACCGTGCCATCACATCAAGTGCCGAAGATCCCGCTAAGCGGGTCACCCGAGTTCTGGACAGCCAAGGCCCTGGCGTTTGGGCGCCCTGGGCGGTGGCCTCGGCTGAGAGCCGCCTCCGCCTCCTCACGCGGTTGGGGGTAACCGCGTGCCGGTCCCGGCCGGCCTACTGCCCAGGGGGTACGGCATGAACGCTCGACTCGGTCCCGCGCGTCAAGTCACGCCATGAGGATCACAGCGCCCGGGGAAGCACGAGTTCGGTGCGCCGACGGAGCCGGCGCACCGGCTACCGGAGTGGCTCACGTCCACAGCATGAGCGCACCGGAACGAGGCCAGCTGGACCTCCGGCACCTCGGGGCCGATCCCAAGTGATCTGCGACAGCCACGATCACCGAAATATGAGATCCGATCAGCGCGCGGCCACAAGATCACGACAGGCGAGCAACCAACGACCAACCATGGGTCACAAACAACCCCAAAACAACCACCGGGCTCCCCGCAAAATCCAGAGAAAGCCCAGGTCAGACGGTGTGCACCCGGAGGGATTCGAACCCCCGACCGTCGGATTAGAAGTCCGATGCTGCCGTATCAGATCGGTGCGCTCGCTGTCGGTCTGTGCCGGTTCGCGCGTGATTCCGCCGATTCCGATGCCGGGTTGTGCCATGTCGCGCCGTTCCGTTCCGTGACATACGAGCAACCACCGAGCAACCACAGCACCCGTATCGCCGGGCCGGCATTCAGCATCCCCGGATCGAATGCACCTGAACCGGCTGACGCGCTGAGCCGCCCCACGTTGCCGACCTCGGCGAACCGGACGTGGGGCGCTCGGCGTCTAACTTTCCGTCAGCCGGTTCTTGATCTCCGGTTTCAGTACCTTGCCGATCTTCGAGCGCGGAAGGTCAGGCCAGATCTCAATCTGTTTCGGAGCCTTTACGCTGCCGAGCCGTGCCTTCACGAAGGCGGTCAGCTCGTCCGCCGTCGTATGCTCCGTGGGACGCAGCTGGACCACCGCCGTCACCCTTTCCCCCCATTTCTCGTCGGGGAGGCCGATCACAGCGCTGTCCTGCACCGCGGCATGTGCCATCAGAGCCTGCTCCACCTCGACCGAGTACACGTTGAACCCGCCGGTGATGATCATGTCCTTGGCCCGGTCGACGATGTGGAGGTAGTTCTCCTCATCGAGGTAACCGATGTCACCGGTGTGGTGCCAGCCGTACTTGCTCGCCGCGGCTGTGGCTTCCGGGTCCTCGTGGTACCCCGCCATGACCAGCGGGCCGCGTACCACGATCTCACCGCGCTCGCCCCTCGGTAGCAAGGCGCCGGCCTCGTTCATCACCGCAACCTGGGTAAGGGGGGTCGGCCGTCCCGCGGAGGAGAGCCTTTCCGTGGCAACCGATCCGTCCCCGCGGAAATGGTCGGCCGGGGCGAGCGTCGAGATCATGTTCGGCGCCTCCGTCTGGCCGAACAGTTGCCCGAGCACCGGACCGATCCTGGTCAGTGCCTCCTCAAGGCGCGTCGGTGACATGGGCGCGGCGCCGTACCACAGGCAACGCAGCGATTCCAGGTTCGTCGAGTCGAGATCGGGATGGTCGAGCAGGCCGTAGATGACAGTCGGGGGGAGGAACGCGTGCGTGATGCGGTGTCGCTCGACAAGCCGCAGGAACTCACCGAGGTCCGGACTCGGCATGATGACGATCTCGCCGCCGAGTGTCATGATCGGGAAGGTGAGCACGCCGGCGGAATGGGTGAGCGGGGCGAGGGCGAGGTAGCGGGGTCGCTCGCCGAACGGGTAACTCATCAGCGTCAGCGCGGTCGCTGTCTCCAGATTGTGCCCGGTCAGCCGGACCCCTTTCGGCTTCCCAGTGGTGCCACCGGTCCCGGCGAGCATGCACAGCTCGTCGCCGGCCGACGAGACCTCGTCCGGGTCGCGATGGTTGCGCTCGACCCACTCGGTGAACGTCATCGCGCCGTCGACCGAGCCGTCCAGGCACACCAGCGTGGTCAACTCCGGCAGCTCGCCGCGTATCCGCTGCACCAGCGGCGCGAACTTCTTCTGGAAGAACAGGCAACGACAGCCGAACAGATCGAGCAGCTGCCGGTTCTCCGCGGCCTCGTTGCGAGGGTTGACCGGACACCACACCGCGCCGGCGCGGGATATGCCGAACACGCAGGTGAGGGCGAGCGGGTCATTCGCCGAGAGCACCGCGACCCGGTCGCCCCGGGCGACCCCGGACCCGTGCAGAGCCCCGGCGATCCGCCGGGACAGCCGCTGCACCTCGGCGTAGGTGAGCGATTCACCATTCGTTGTCAGGCAAGGAGAATCGCCACCGAGAGAGGCGCCCTTGTCCAAATAGTCGGCCAGCTGCACCGCTACCTCGCTGTCGGGTTCAGAACCGCGCCGGCCGCCCCGCGGGGCGGCCGGCGCAGTGGGTCAGTGGTGGATCTGCAGGATCGGCTCGAGGACGAGACCGAAAGAGCGGAGCGTGCCGAGCAGCTCGCGGTGCCCGAAGGCCTGGCAGCTGGAGGCGAAACCGACCTTCCTCGGCTGTTGCTGCAGCAGATGAGCCGCCGCGTGCGCGTTCAGCAGGGCCGTCTGCTTGTAGTTGCAGTTGCCGTGGATGACGCAGTGCGCGCGGCCCAGCGGGCCCGAGGCGTACACCGAGTCGAGCGAGGTGTTGATGCGGGGATTCTCCCTCGGCGGCATCTCGCTGCGGACCTGCGCCGACTGCTCGTCGACGATCCGGTACTTCTCCTCCAGCGAGAGTCCCTCCATCTGCTGGAGCGCCGCGGTGACGATCTGCGGTACGCCCTGCATCAGCGGACGGTCGAACACGCCACCGAGCGCACGCACGTTGGCCACCCTCGGGTCCTTCTTGAACCACACGGGATGCGACGTGCCTCCCCACGGCAGAGCGAGGCCGAGCTCGTGCTGTCCCGGCACGACCAGCTCGTAGAGCCCGCCGTCCGCCGGCCACTCCACGTACTCGTTCTGCTCCAGGTAGTACGCCTTGGCGAACGCGGCGTTGGTCAGGATCGTGTTGGTGGAGGCGACCGTCGGGTAGCCCTTCCAGAACACCTCGATGTCCAGGGTGTCCAGGCCAGGCGTCTCCAGGCAGAGGTTGGCCGCGATCTCCCCGATCGTGTACATCTGCGCCAGGCCCGGGGAGAGCACGAGCCCTTGCGCGGCGAACTCCGCTCCGTAGCGTTCCTCGGCGTCGATCATCCAGTTCTGTTCGCCGTTGGTGTCGGTGTAGTGCGCGCCGATGTTCAGGCAGGCCTGCACCACCTCGTGCCCGTAGCGGGCGAAGGGGCCGACCGTGTTCAGCACGACCGTGGCGCCGCGGAACTGCTCGGTGAGCGCCTCCACGCTGTGCTCCACCTCGACGACCTCATGCTCGACGGTCTCCACGCCGGGCACCGCGTCGACGGCCTCTTTCACGCGCTTGTAGTCCCGGCCTGCCGCCAGAAACGGGATGTTGTACTCGCGCAGGTACTCGCAGATGAGCCGTCCGGTGTAGCCGGAGGCACCATAAACAACGACACGCTTGTCAGTAGCCACGAACGTTCCCTTCCGTCCTCGTGAAAAGCCGGTCACATGCCCATGCCGCCATCGACCGGGAGCCCTGCCCCGGTGATGTACTTGGCGGCGTCGGAGGCCAGGAACACCACGGCGTCGGCCATGTCGTCGACCTGCCCGAGACGCCCCTGCGGAGTCAGCTCCACGACGGCCTTCGCGGCCTCCTCGGGGGAGGGGAAGAGGCCGATCTCCGCACACTGCACGGCGAGCTGGTTACCCATCACGGTGGGCGTCAGGCCCGGGTAGATGCAGTTGACCCGCACCCCGTAGCCGAGCTTGCCCGACTCGGCGGCCGCGACCCTGGTGAGCCGGTCGATGGCGGATTTCGTCGCCGAGTAGCCCCCGATACCGGGGAACGCGATCGTCGCGGCGACGGAGGAGATGTTGACCACGGCGCCGCCGTTGCCCGCCGGGCCTCCGGGACGCATGGCGCGGAAGGCGTGCTTGAGGCCGAGCGCGGTGCCGAGCACATTCACCTCGAGCATCGCGCGGAGGCCGGCCGGGTCGAGATCCACGAGGAGGCTGGTGACCTCCACGCCCGCGTTGTTCACCAGGATGTCGAGCCCACCCAGTGCGTTGACCACGTTCGGGATCGCCTCGGCCCAGCTCGCGTCCTCGGTGATGTCCAGCGGCACGAACTCCGCCGTGGCGCCCGCGTCGCGCAGCGACTGCGCGGTCTCCTTTCCGGCGTCCTCCAGCACGTCGCCGATGGCGACGGCCGCCCCCGCCTTGGCCAGCGCCTCGGCCATACCGGCGCCGAGTCCACGCGCACCCCCCGTGACCAGGGCTTTTCTGCCGGTCAAGTCATAACTCGTCATCCGGAATCTCCTCCGTGAGATCGCTGATCCGCCCTGTTCGAAAGGTCGAGCGTGCGGCGTGGGTCACACAGTAGCAACGCTTGGACAGTCGTCAAGAGTTTCTTGGACACTTGTCAAGACTGGGCTTTTCCGGCAGGAGATAGGCTGCGATCGGGTGCCGCAGCCGCGGGCCGCAGCCAGCCGACAGGACGAGCGCGTGACCGAGGTCGCCGAGACGAAGCAGGATCGGATAGCCCGCCGCCAGGTCGACAAGTTCGAGGCGCGGCGAACGGAACTCGCCGTCGCCACGCTGCACACCCTCGCGGACCTGGGCTACGCTCGAACGAGCCTGCGGGAGATCGCGCAGAACTCGGAGTTCTCCCATGGCGTCCTGCACTACTACTTCGCGGACAAGCGCGACCTGATCACCCAGGCGGTGCGCCAGTACGAGGCCGTTTGCGTCACCCGCTACGACGAAGTGGTCGCCAACGCGACGACTGCGGACCAACTGCGGCGCGGCTTCGTCGACATGTTCTTCGCCACGCTGGCATCCGACGCCCCGCTGCACCGCCTCTGGTACGACCTGCGCAACCAGAGCCTGTTCGAGGAGTCATTCCGCACAGACGTGCTCGAGATCGACGAGCGTCGTGAGGCCATGATCTGGCGTGTGGTCAGCCGCTACGCAGAGCTCTCCGGCGGTGAGCCGGCGACCTCACCCACCGCGGCGTACGTCATGCTCGACGGCGTCTTCCAACGCGCCCTGTTGTGTTTACTGTCCGGAATGGATGAGGAAACAGCGAAGCTGAAGAACGAACTTCCTTGCGTACTCGACCTTGTGGTCGCAGGTGCATGAAGGCGCCGGGGTACACCGCTGTCGCCGGCAAAGGACAGGACGCACATCCTGTGCCGCTCGGATATTCGGCTCTAGGTCGTGGCCTGCGGTTTTGCTGCTGAAGTGCTGCTCGGGTTGAGAGCATCGCGAGATGGTGTTCTCCCCGCTGTTATCTAGTCGCCGGGTGGTTGCTCGGCCTCGTGGCGGTCATCTGGCGCGACGAGGTGTCCAAGGACCTCGAGTTGCTCGTTCCGCGTCACGAGAACGCTGTGCTGCGCCGCCAGGTCGCCCCCAGAAGGACCTGCGCCCACCAGGACGGTCACCGACAGTTGCGGCGGTCAGGAAACCGGTCCTGCGGATGGCTCGGACAATCTCGATCCCAGAATCCTGCGCACTGTCGCTTCGCTGATCTGGCGACCGAGGCGGTCGGCTCTCCATGGTGTCTTCTGCCCACGCCGGGTTCTCCCGCGCCAGCCGCAGTACCAGGTTCTGGATCTCCTTGTCGGTGCTCGCGCGGCCCGGCCGGTTCCATAGTGAGCCGCCCCGGCTTTTCGTTCACGCCGAGGAGCCTGCGGGTTCGTGGCCCGGTGGCTAGGTGTGCGGTTGTAGATGAACCGCGCAGTGCTCAGATCGCGGGTCGTGGTGCCGGAGCGTCCGCTTCTAAGCTCCCATACATGGCAAAGTACTTTGACGTGCATCCGGACAACCCGCAACCTCGGGCCCTCCGTCAGGTGGTCGACCTCCTCCGTGCGGACGGGCTGATCGCGTACCCGACGGACTCGTGCTTCGCACTTGGGTGTCGACTGGGTAATAAGGAGGGCATAGACCGGATCAGGGAGATCCGCCGCCTCGACAGGGTCCATCACTTTACGTTGGTGTGCAGGGATTTCGCTCAGCTCGGCCAGTTCGTCCAGCTCAGTAACGCGCTGTTCCGCTCTGTCAAGGCGGCGACTCCCGGCAGTTACACATTCATCCTGCCGGCGACGAAGGAGGTGCCGCGGCGGCTGCTGCACCCCAGAAAGAAGACCGTGGGCGTTCGGATCCCCGATCACGTCGTTGCGCAGGCGTTGCTGACCGAACTCGGCGAACCGCTGCTGTCGAGCACACTGATCCTGCCCGACGAGACCGAACCCATGACACAAGGCTGGGAGATCAAGGAAAGGCTCGACCACGTGGTGGACGCCGTGATCGACTCCGGCGAGTGCGGCGCCGTGCCGACGACGGTTATCGACTTCTCGCAGGCCGAGCCCGAGATCCTCCGCAGAGGTGCCGGAGACCCGTCCCGCTTCGAGTAGAACGATCGCTGTCATATAAGGCGTTGCCGTTGCGTGTGGGGGCGAACAGTCGGCCGGCTACTGTGACCTGGCCATTTGTGCCGGATCTTGAGGCGAGCTGAAGAGTCTCGGGTACAGGGTCAGCGGTGCGACGATACGCCGGACCTTGAAGTGGGATGGTCTGGGCCCTGCACCTCGGCGTGCCTATGACCGGTGGCGCGACTTCGTTCGCCCCCACGCAGTGAGCACGCTGGCGTGTGACTTCTTCTCGGTCGGCCTTCGAGCTCCCGCCGGTGGCGCAGACCTGATCCGCCTGCCGCTCGGCCGGATCGAACGCCGCCAGGTCCTCGGAGGCCTGATCGACGAGTACGAGAGAACAGGAGGATTCAGGACTGTGTGTGCTCCGCTGCTTCCCGCGCGGAAGCGGAGCGGAGCCGTAGGGGAGTGCCGGTAGGGAGAACTGCTGGGACCTGCGGTTCTTCGAACTAGACACATGAACACGCCCTAGGTCAGCGACCGAAATCAGCTTCTGGTGTCCCACAGGATCAGCGAATTCCGCTGGCGGTCTTGAAGGCCTTGCTCCGGCTGCGCTGTTCGGAGGTCCGCCCATGACCCCGGAGCTGACGAACCAGTTTCTTCGCTTGGTCCTGAACTGGACGTAGTGCATTGCCCAAGGCTTCTGCTGTTTCGGCATCGGCGTTGATCAGTACAGGTGAGACATGTGGCTTTCGCAAACGCAAGATCGGTATCGATGGGACATGCCGTCGGTACGCCGCCTGCTGCCGGCCAGGTCACGGCTGCCCTTGGGGATGTCGCCTTGCCTGTGCTCGCTCGGGCTCAGCCCTTTTGAGCGGTCACGGTCAGCGCATCGCTGTGCAGGGCGAACGCCTGGACCTTGTCATGTTCGACTACGGCCTGTGAGCGGCTACGGCCGTCAAAGGCGGCGGTACGGAGGCAGAACCGGCTCGGGTTGTTGATCTCCAGCGCGCTCAGCCGCCAGGGCCCTCCTGGTGCGTCTTCTGACCGGGGTGGCACGGCCAGGTTGAGGACGATGGAGGCTTCCTGCACCCGGCCGTACGCGCTATGCGCGGCGGTGTAGGAGGCCAGCCGAAGTTCGGCCTGCGCGGGCGGCCTGTGACAGGGCTTCCGCCTAGGTCGTGGAAGCGGAGCCGTTTTGGACGCCAGGGTCGTGAGCCGTGACCGGGTACTGTCGGAGGTTTGCGGCTCGGCACCGATTCTTCAACCAGGGCCCGAACCGGGCTTCAGCGCCGGATCTGCATCGCTCCCATGTCTCGCAAGGCGGAGGGGCTCCGGCTCAGAACCGAAACAACAGGTGTGGTCGAGGATTCTCCTGTGTGCCCAGGAGATTAGCGAGATCGTGACACCCGTCACCTTCTTCAGGACTGCGCGCTAGCCTTTCAGGGCCCAGATCGTCTGAATAACGCCGGCGATGGTTGCGACCACGGTCAGATAGAACATGGCGCTCTGCCGGGGATCCAGGGTCGCCGGACCGGGAGCCGCCACCGAGCCTGTGGTCTGTGGTGGCCTGGTGTTCTGCGCGGCTGTCCTAATCGGTGGGGCAGCCGACTTCCGGATGCCCATCAGCCCCTTTATGGCCTCCCATTTAAGACCACGATGGCTCGGTTCGGCCGCGCACGCATAAAGCCGCCCTCTTGTGCGCTTACGGCACGGATGGCCGCGTACGGTCTCCACTCCACAGGTGGTCGGGCAGTAGCACAGCTCATACAGGACCCACGTGAGCACCGGTAGGACCCATAACTGCAGCTCGCCGATCTGCCATGCCAGCACCAGGAGGGTTGCGATCGCGCCCCACCATGCGAGCAGGGTGTCTCTTCGTTTCTCGCGATCCGTCCGTCGCGTCACTCTTACCCCCGGTGTCGAAACCGACTTCACTTCAACATCCAGTGCACCTACGAGTCAAGAGCCTGGTGGCCGGTGAGGATCGGTGATGTACGATTCGGAAGGTCCTGGTCAGCTGTCTATCCCGCAGTTGGTCCATAGCGACCGAAGAGGAGGTCCTGATTGGCGCGGCGGTCACGAAAGAGCAACGAACGACAGGCAGTCTTGGTCGTTTTTGTTGGTCTTATGGTCGGTGTAGCGATCGTTGTTCAGGTCGCCGTGACGGAAGTTGGGCGCCACTCGGTCGCTGCGGTGTTCGTCCTCATCACGATAACCGGGCTTGGCGCCACGGGTGGAAAGCTGTGGTGGCGGCAGCGCGCCCAGCAGGCTGCAGCCTTGGCTCACCGGCAGCAGGTCCAGGCGATGCGGGCCCGCGAGATCGCGACCTATCACCAGAAGGGTGCGAAAGAATTCGAGCATGCCCTTGCGTACCTGTGTGAACGAGATGGCTGCTTGGACGTTCGGGTCGTTGGAGGTGCGGGGGATCTCGGTGCCGATGTGATCGCGGTGACTCCGCAAGGAGCCCGCTTGGTGATTCAGGCAAAGCGTTATCGTAGCGGAAACCAGGTAAGCGGCCCTGATCTTCAGCGGTTCGGCGGCACTTGCTTCGCGATTCACCGGGCGCAGGTTGCGGTGGTCGTCACCACTTCGGGGTTCACGAGGCAAGCGACTACATATGCCGGTCAGATGGGCATCAGGATCTTTGGTAATGACGAACTTGCGGGTTGGGCGTCCAAGACGGGGCCACCACCATGGCTGCCAGGAGGACGAAATGATCAACCGGTTAGCGAGAACCGCAGGAAATGAAGAAAAGTGATCTTCTGGTATCTGGTGACCTCGGCCCCGACAACTGTAAGAGCCTGCTCGGCTGACGCTGAAGCGGCTCTTGCAGTGGCGATGTGTTGGTTCAAGTTGGCCCGTGACTGCGCTGTCGCGGCGCCCGCCCTGCGTTCCTCCGTAGTCAGCTGAGCCTGCTGGGTCGCCAGATTCTGGCCGGCAGTGGCCCGCTTTGTAGCGGCCTCTTGCTCCCTGGCGGCCTTCTGTGATTTGAGCTGCTGCTCCTGGGTGAGGAATCTGGTGAGGATGGCCTGCCGTTCCGCAGCGGGCAGAGAAGTCGGCTGTGATTTGCGTACGTAGTCCTCATGCGTCCTGCGCCATGCTTCCAGAGTCTGGGCTTTAACCTCTCCGATTCCTGACACCCTGACCCCGCGGGTGGAAGCCGTGAGATTGAAATAGGCAATGGCGCTCTGGTGACTGCCAAAGTCGAAGGTGATACCGGTGAAATCGGCCGCGGTACGAATACCGGCGGCACTGAGATTGGCGATGAGCGTCGGGCCGATTCCATGCGGTGGGCTGCTGGCGATGGTGATCCGCGCAAGTCTCGTACGGACATAGGCGTCTTGCATCCGGGATAGGGCGGTGCTGAGATCTCGCTGCCGCGTGGCCGTCAGATCGCGCAGTTGCCGCTCAATCGGCATCAGCCGAGCCTGCAACTCTCGGTTGGCGCGTTGTTCGTCCTTGACGAAACGCTCTTGCAGGGTCCTTCTGTGCGTTGCGAAGTCTTCGGTGGTCTTCGCCGCATGGCGATTGAGCTTCCTTTGCTCCTGCTCGAGTTTCTTCAGTCCACCCTCCTGCAGTCGGCGGCGCTGGGCAGCTTGGGCACGGCGTTGCCTGACGTCCTGCGCGGCGGTGACTTCCGGTCGGCGCCGATAACCGAATCTGAGCCCAGTGAGCCCGGCACCCAGCCCACCCAATGCTGCCAGCGGACCTATCAGTCCGGGGATGAGCAGTAGCGCAGACGCCAGCAGTGTCACGATGAGCAGGCCGAGTGTGAGCAATGGGCGACGCCCGCTGAAGACCACAGGCGGTTGTGCCGGTGGCTGGGAAATGTGCCCCGCCATCCAGGAAGGTAGGGCACCCTGCGAGCTCCGCGGAGTCTGGGCCGTGCTTGCGGCAGGGGAGGCGAAGGAGACCGGCGGGACCGATGCTGCTGAGGGGACGGTGATCTTCGCCGCGCTCAGCGCTTTCAGCTTGCTCGTCGGACTGGTGGCCAGATCGTGCACCTCGGCGGCCACGCCCCTGATCTCGGGTATGGCGGAAGAGAGCAGCACCGGGAACCGTATGGAGGTGGCGGGGTTCTTGAAGTCGCCTTCTGAGAGAAGCAGGTATTCCCCATCCGGTTCGTGTAGCTGCTGCCAGAGGGATGGTTCCGCAGCGATGGCCACCAGCGCCAGATAGATCACCCAGGCGGAGAAACGATCGATGTCCGGGCCGAACTCCGATTGCCCCCGCATGGGGGATTGGTAGTTGCGATGCCCCATCTCGGCGGGGGGCAGGCCGGCCAGCGCCGGGACATACATGCCGTCATAATCCACGAGCCGCAGCGATCCGCCGGGGGCCACCAGCAGGTTTCCATGCTGCAGATCGCCATGGCCGATTTCGGCGGTGGCGAGTTGCTCGATCAGTTCGGCGAAGTTCTCGGCCAACCGCCCGAGGGCAACCCGGTCGTGCAGGTTGGCATCGATCCAGCGGGTCAGGCTCGCTCCAGTCACCCATTGCATCTTCAGCACGGGATACCAGGTTCCCGCGACCATGACCCCACGTAGGACGTACTCGAACCCCACCTTCCACGGATGCCTGAGGGGGGCAAGGTGATCGCTGATCGCCCGGTAGCGCATCTCCTGGTCTTGCGTTTCCCGGGTGAAGCATTTGACCGCGAACCTGTCGCCGGCACCCGAGGTGAGTGCGAAGACGCTGGCGAAGTTCCCAGAGATGGGTTTCGGCCGGCCGAGCTTGTCGAAGTCGGGCTCGGCACCCTTGAGATCGAAGTCCTCGAAGCACACCCTCGTGTTCTGCAACGCGTCGACGTATTCCGCACCGGTCGGGAACCGCCTGAACCCCGTGGCGCTCACCAGATATCCACCCGGACGAGGGTGACGTCGTCATTACGCATCAGGCCGGCCGAACGTTGTGCGGCCACCCACTCCGCAAATGTGGGCATCTCCGTGGATCCGAGATCGGTGAGCTCGATCCACGGCCGCTCACCGACCTCGCAACGGTTGAGGAACCAGGCGGCGAGGGCGTCGGTGCAGACGAAGAAAGAATCGCCCTCCTCACAGGTCCCCGAGGTAAAGCGGACTCGTTCCGCCACGAGGCCCTCGTCCTGCCCCCTGCTGCAGAGGAGATCTGGATTGGTCCCGAAGTCGACCGAGGCGGTCATGGGGAACATCGTCGTCAGCTGGTCGTCGCGAACCTGGAACAGGCAACTATCTCCGAGCGCTGCTGCGTGCCAGGCAACGGCCCGGGCGTCCATGAGCGTGTCGCTGAAGTAGGTGGCGATCAGCGTTGCATATGCGCCTCGATCGAGCCCGGGCTGCTCGTACCACTTGATCGGCTTTCCACGGGCCGCACGCTCCGTCACGTACCGCGCCACGGTCGCGTCCCAGCGGCTGGCCGCGGAGATGAAGGTGGCGGCGAACTGTTGTGGTTCGCTCACCGTCGAAACCTTCGAGTCCATGAACTCGCCGGACAGCAACCGCGCCCAGTGGCCGGCGAGCAGGCTTTCGGAAGCCCCGTCGGCGACCGCCACGCGAAGGCCGTCACCGGAGACCTCACCGTCGTCGGTCGGCTCCGGTACGCAGCAGGCGGCGTCCTCGTACTCCTCCTCGGTGCTGCCGTCCTTAGGCACCTTGAAGATGGCTAGGTTCCCGCGCATTACTTCACCGAAGGTCGGTCGCGCGCGTTCCGATGTCGAGGAACTGCACCACCGAGGTGATGTCGGCGTTGTAGACGAAGCCTCGTGTGGCGTCGCTCGTGGTGAAGCCCTGCTGCGATGCGTACGCCCGCATATGGGACGGCAACAGGCTCGACATGGAGAAGAGCTGCTTGGCGAACGAGTCGGGGAGTTGCACGTCGCTGTCCGAGAAGGTCACAGGAACCCCGCCGGCCCCTGAAACGTGCAGGTTGAACAGCAGTACCGCGCCGTCGGCGCTCGCCTGGCTCTGGATGGCCGCAGCAGGCGTGAGCGGTTCCCCGTCGTTGGCTTCCCCGTCGGTCAGGTTGAGGACGATGGGCGGGAAGCAGCCAGGGTGTTCGCCGAGCCATCTGGTCACCAGCGACTCTGCATAGCTCAAGGCCCGGCACATGGGCGTCGCCCCGTTGGCCACGGGTTCCATCCACAGTGGGAAACTTGTGGTCGTCTCGACCAGGCCTCCGGCTCCGTCAGGGATCTTCTTGGCCCGGCTCTCGACGCGCGCGGGGTTGTCGGCGACTTCGCTCAGCGGTACGAGGTCGCGCCCGGCCAACTTCCCGCTGAAAGCGGATCCGACCGAAGTCCCATAGCCGATGACCGCAACGTGGAAGTAGTCCCGGACGCCTTCTTCCTTGGCGCACTTCACCGCCAGCTCGGTGAGGAGGCGGTTGATCGCGTCGGCGACGACGTCGGCCTTCTGCTGGGGGACCTCCCCGCCGATCGGATCGCTCATGGAGGCCGACTGGTCGACCAGGAAGATGAAGCAGCTCGGACTTGTGCGGCTGATTTCAGCGGTGTACGGCATTGCGTTTCTCCCCGTCCCGGGCGACAGGAGTTCCCCTGCGGTCATGCGGATCATGGTCTAGGTGGCAGGATGCCATGCTTTGACGCCATCCGTCGTCCGGTTGTCAGATTCCACCGTGGCCGTTAGCGGTTGCCTTCTGCGTGCGTGCACTCTGCCGGCGATGTCCAGCAGCACGCAGGTCCGTGGGTCGATCGGCACGCCTGTCGGTGCCGAAAACTACGTCACCTCATGCGACGTTCCGTGAGCTGCCTGGGCCTTGTTCAGACTCGGTTGCCAGCGCCACTTGACGCTGGTGTGTTGATCGGCCCTTCCCCCTTGTGGGTGGACACCTCGAGACCTGGATCATGAGTGGTTCGGGGAGAGGAGTCCTTGTTGGGGCGTTCAAATACCCGGCGGAGTCTCAGGCTGACGCGGTGGCGTTGGTTCATTCGTCGGGGCGGCCGGTTGCCCAGGTCGCCAAGGATCTGGGGGTGAATCACGAGGCGCTGCGAACGTGGGTTCGTGCCCTGGAGGTTGGCGAGTAGCCCGGGGCGGCCGAGGAGTCGGCCAAGCCGAACCACTGGGGCTGGGCTGATCAACGACTATCATCAGGCTCCCTGCCAGCCCTCGGAAAAGCCCAGTTCAGGGCGGTTGCGCACAATATTGGCGCCCACAGGGCGTAGGTCGACAGGTTCGTCTGCAGGCTCATGGACATGGATAGGCTGACTGGCCCGACATCACCAAGGCGGAGAGCAACCCGTCGACGCGGGTACTCGAGCCTGCGGAACTGGCTGCTGCGTATGTCCGAAACCGGCTGAGTTAACACGAACGTTTCATGTGATCAGTGCGAAGGTGTGAGGGTACTGAACATGAGCGATCACCCCTCTCAGCCTGACAACTCTCAGCCTGGTAATGGGAAAGCCTCCTTGGCCGGCTGCCTCATCATCGTCGGTCTCGTCGCGGTCGGCTGTGCGGCCTTCACCGCTTTGGGCAATGAGAACTCAGGCCCGACCGATGTAGACGCGAAGATCATGTGCGAACGGTTCGTGAAGGACCGATTGAAGTCACCGGGGTCAGCGGATTTCTCCGAGGAGAACGACGTGACCGAGGCAGGCGGATCGTGGACCGTGTCCGGGGTGGTGGACTCGCAAAATTCCTTCGGCGCGCTGCTCCGGAACCAATTCAGCTGCACGGTCAAGCCCCGGCCGGATGGGAAAACCTGGGACCTCGTCTCCCTGACCGGGCTGACCAACTAGGCCCAGGACACGAAAGCTGAGCTACAGCTCCAACGGCCGGACGGTGATGCCTTTGGCCGCCCACGGCTCCAGGGAGCCGTCCTCGGTGAGGCGTTCGAGCCATCGGAGTTGCTCGATGAGGTAGGCGTGGGTTGGTGTCCCCTCGACGAAGGTGATGATCGGCCCTTCGGTGCCGCGCTTGCCGTGGCCGTACAGCATCACCCTGGCGACGTCGTCGGTTTCTTCGATCGCGAAGGACACAGGGAAGTTGAACAGCCACACCTTCAATCCGGGTCGGCGTTGGCTGACGTCGTGTAGGGGCCGGAGGATCTCCCGCATGTAGTTGTCCGGATCCTCCATGGCGGCCTCTGATGGCTCGATCCGGTAGCGGTCCTTTGCCGCTTTCCGGTCGCTTCCACTCTTGATGTGCCTGTAGGCGCCGAAAACTCTGTCATCTCATGCGACCTGCGCATACTGGGTGGATGGGGTCGCCGAGTCAATCATCCCCGAGGACGCGAACGTTGCTCGGCAGAGCAGGCTTGGATGCCTGTACCGACGGCTGCGCAGCCGGGGCCGGCTCCTCCGACTGGTCCCCACCGGTCCATAGGTATCCGACGACACCGACGGTGGCCGTTACGAGGACGACCCCCAGGACCTGGGGCGGTGCGCTTAGACGGAGGCACTCAAGAGCTGACAGGGGGTCTCCTTATAGTCCTGCGACCGGTAGGTGTCCCCGACATGGAGCTCGCACCCGTCCAGGGTCTGCTACTGGAGCCGGTCCTGCAGCTCTTTGACCATCGCCTTTTCGCGCCTGATCGCCGGGGAGGTCTCGGACCCGCCGAAGATGCGGCTGCTCTGCGGGCTGGCGTGGATGTTGCGTTCGCGCGGGTAGCAGGGCGTTTCCGGCGGCGGGAGGTCCGGCTTCGCGCCGGCACGGCACAGGGTCTCCGGTACGTCGAACTGCAGACGAGTCAGAGCAGCTGCAGCTGAGTGGACAGCCGCGAGCCCAATGGTGGAGGCGGCTAATGGGACGGAGCGGTCCTACCTGATGACGATGGCGTATTCGGCGATCTCGTCAGCCAGGTGCGGCGGGACGTCGGCCGTGGCCATGAGCTCCTCGACGGAGGAGAACGTGCCGCCGAGGCTGTTGCGGACGATGATGATGTGGGCGGCTTTGTCGGCGGTGATGCCGCTGAAATGGGTGAAGATCTCGGCGGGCACGCGGTTGATGTCGATAAGGCCGCCATCGTCGTACCGTCGCTCGGGGAGGTCACGGCGACCGATACCGAGCTGCCTGGCGCTTACTGGGTCAGCAGCGGCGAGTTGCCGGGCTTCGGCACGCTGGCCGTTCTGTTGGGCGACCATCGCCAGTGCTTCCTGGTTACGGTTCATCGGAACCCCCGATGCGAACCCTGGGCCTGGGGCGGGAGCCATGGGCATGAAGGGAGCGACCGGCATCGGGGCCACGGGGTAGATGGTCCTGGGCTTGTTGGTTGCGGCGATGATGATCGCGTGGATGATCCAGATGGGTGCCCACATACCACAGGTGACGATGGTCAGAACCAGGTGGATCACATGGACGGTGCTGTGGGAAGTGGTGTTGACGATGACGGGGGGCGGCGCGTAGGCAGGCGGCTGTTGAACGTTGGTATGCACGTTGACGATGTTGACTGGTTGGCTCCCCTGGTACGGATGGAACGGCTGCCCAGGCGGATAGGTGGGGGGTTGCTGGTTGGGCTGGGGCTGTGGTGGGTGCATGAGGAGTTCGGTCTCCGAGGTCAGAGCGGAAATCGGGTGTGGCCGTGCGGCCGCGTCCGGAGGGGTGCCGTATAAGAAGACCATCTCTTGATCTATTCCTATCTAAGCAGATATCGCACCAATTGGCACCTATGTATCGGTAGTAACATTGGTGTCGGAGTTGGTGGTGCCGGTCTTGCAGCATTCAGAAAGGATGGTGCCGATGTCGCGGCGGCCTTCCTCCATTCGTCGTCCTGCTCGGCGACGCACCCGCCACCGCTTCGTCGAAAGACCTCGTCAACGGCACAATGTTTCAAGAGCTGAGGCACGCGGCGCACTGGACTGGCGGGCGGCCACGGCCCGAGTAGGGGATGGTGTCCCCGCAGGACCGGCAAGTGCGCTCTTCGCGGGGTCGGGGGATGGCCGGGACGGAAGGGACGAACTCCGGCAGCGTGTGCAGGTGGATCCGTTCCGATGGGAGTTCCGCGCGGGCGAGGTCGGCCAGGTGCTCGTGGTGGGTGAACACGATCATCTGAAACCGGTCGGCCATCTCGTCCAGCACCTTCAGCGCGGCGCGGGTCCGTGCGTCGTCGAATGTCATGAAGATGTCGTCGACAGTGAACGGCAGTCCCCGGTCCTCGTCGGCGTACCGCTCCAGGGAGGCCAGCCGCAGGGCCAGGTACAGCTGGTCGGCGGTAGCCTCGCTGAGCTGTTCGGCCTGCAGGAGACCTGCGGTGCTGCGGCGCGCCAGCACGACGGGGGAGAGATGTCCAGGGCATCCGCCTGCTCGTCGAGAAGCGCATCGGTGCAGGTGTGGACCTGAGGCCGTCCCTGCCACCGCGCGACCATGCCCGCCAGATGCTCGGCCCGGCCCCGGTCTTGGTCGCACACAGCCGTGATCTCCACAAGGGCCCCAGTGCGGGCCACCTGCTCCCAGGCTTCGACATGCCGGCCGCCGATCGTGCCGCATCCGGCCACGGCAACCTGTGTCCGCCGCGTCCTCATTTTTCCGTCCCACCCGCCGGATGCGCTCTTGCCCCGTTCACCAGTCCGGCTGCGCGGAACACGGCTGGCCCGCGTCGAAGGGCGACCAGCGCTTCGACCGGGGCCTCACACACAAGGGATGGTCGGCCGAACTCCGCAAGCTGCTCACCGACCTGCTGGTCCTGGCCGATCCGGCCAAGGGCGACGTCACCGCCGGAGAACAGGTCAGCAAGTCCCGACTTCGGCTGCGCGAAACGCTGTCTGCATCCTGGCCCGCGTACAGCACCGGCTATTACGACCGCATCCGCAGCCTGTCCCAGGGAACCGCCAAGCAGTCCCACTGGAAGGAGTACGTCAGCAAGCTACCGGCGTAGCCCGCCACCGCCGCGCAGGAGGTCGACACCACCTTCACCGATACGGAACTGGCCGGTTTGAGCACAGAACTGCAGACGCTCTGACCGAAGAGCTACCGGCGTACGGGGCGCGTCCTGTGCTGAGGGCCCGCAGATCCTGAAGCGACGGCGAGGGCAAGACACGGTCCAGCGGCGTCGGTCGGTGCTGAGGGGGTCGGCTTGTCGCAGGGCTGGTCAACGACTGGGCGCCTTCGAATCGCAGGCAGGAGGGCTGCGTGGCCTCTACGGTGCAGGGATGGATGGAGACTTCGGGTCTGTGGTGTGGGTCAACGGGCCCTTCGGCGGGGGCAAGACCTCGCTGGCCGACGCGCTCATCGCGCGGTGGCCGCGAGCCCGGCTGTTTGACCCCGAAGAGGTCGGGTTCATGCTGCGGACCATGGTGCCGCCGGCGGAGAGCGGGGATTTCCAGGACCTGCCGGTCTGGCGTGACCTGGTGGCCGACACCGCCTACCGGTTGCTGGCCCGCTACGGGTGTCCGTTGGTGGTGCCGATGACGGTGGTCGTTCCGGCGTATCTGTCGGAGATCTTCACCTCCTTGGCCCAGCGTCAGGTGATGGTGCGGCACTTCTTTTTGGAGGTGAGCGTGCAGACGGTGCGTGAGCGGATCGAGGGTCAGCGGGTGTGGCCGGATGATCTCGAGCGTGACGAGCAGGTGCGCAAGTGGCGGCTGGCCCAGGTCGAGCGGTGTGTGGCGGCCGTTGATTTTCTCCCGCAGGACACGGTGCTGCTCGATGGCGAGCTGTCGACCGTACAGCTTGCCGACCAGGTCCTGGAGACGCTCGCCATGGATCGCCGGGCCTGAAAGCCTTAGCCGGCACCCATGGCCGAAGGGCAGCGCGGGATCAAAACAATGACTCCTGCTCATCGGTGTCGGCCTTGGCGGAGACCTTGGGAGGAATCCCTGCGGTCTTGTCGAGGTCGTGCAGAGTCGACCAGTGGCCGGCTGCGGTGCCGTCGGCGATGACCCGTCTGAATACCGCCACGGTGGCCTCGACGTCGGGCATCGCCCGGTGCCGATTGGGCGGGTGGGGTAGGTGCAGGAATCGCAGCAGCTCATCGAGCCGGTGTGAGGACAGCTCGGGGTAAGCCATCCGCGCCAGCCGTACGGTGTCGAGCAAAGTGGTGGCCGCCAAGGTGGGGCAGTGCGGGCGCTGGTGGGCGATGAGCCCGGCCTCGGTGGGGGCGTGGTGGGCGACGAGTCGATACGGCGGGGAGGTCAGGCGGGCATCCAGCGCGGCCAAAACCGTGGAGGCCGGTTCTGCCCGCTGCAGGTCGGCCGGGGTGATTCCGGTCTGGCGGGTGTCGAAATCGGTGACCGGCACGTCAGCGGGTGGCCGGATGAGCGCCTGGAACCGTTCGGTCTCTGTCAGCTCGTCGCCGCGTACGGTCACGGCCACGGCGGCCACCTCGATGGGTTCGGCCGACCGGCCAGCAGGAGTGAGCGCCTCGAAGTCGATGACCACATAGGTGTGCCGGGTGAAGTCCGGATCGTTGAGCATGACCACCATGCTGAAGCCTCCTTGATGATCGAGACCGCCATCCGCTCGAGATCGGCATCTTCGGTGTGGGTGGCCAGCGTGACGGTCAGCATCATGTCGACGGCCGCCATACCCGAACACCAGGGAGGAGGCCCGGGTCGACCACTAGGCTGAAGCGCGCTCATAGCGAACTCACAAGGCCATCAGCTGTCATAAATATGGCCGCTAATGAACCTATGGACGGACTTTTCGTGATGGTCAAAGGTGCGGACGGCTCCGGCAAAAGCGCCGCTGTGCACCACCTCGTCACCCGGCTCCAGCACGACGGACACCCTGTCCGTCGGATCGACCGGGATCGCCCGTCCGGCCTACCCGAGTACGCCAACCTGATCAAGGCCGTGGCTACAGTCTTCCGCTCCAGCCAGGCCATGGAGCCGGCTGTCGTGGTGGAAGCCACCGAACAGGATCGGGTCCGGTGGTACGCGGTGGGCGAGCGGAAAGAACCCATCTATGACCTGGCCGGACGCCGCAGCCGCGATCCGGTGGAGTTCGGCCGTTTCACCGAATAGATTGTCGCCGGCCTACGGGAGGCCGCCCGGCAATACCACTGGCCGATCGTCCTTAACGGCTCTCACCGCACACCCGGGAGGTCGCGGCCGACATCCTGGCCCTCACCGAGGCCACCCGCACCGGCCAGCCCCACCACTGCCTGAACTCCTACGATGCCACCTACATCCGCAAGGACCCATAAATGACCGGCAAGCCGTCCATCGACGCCGTCGTGCTCACCATGAACGACCGTCCGGCGGAATTTCCCAAGGCCATGGCCTCGCTTCTCGCCCAGCAGGGAGTGGACCTCAACGTTGTCGTGGTCGGCAACGGCTGTGCACCCGAACAGGTCCCCGACGGGGTGTGCACCGTCGCGCTGCCTGAGAACGTCGGCATCCCGGAGGGACGCAACGTCGGGGCCGAGACCCTCGAGAGCGGTGAGTTCCTCTTCTTCTTCGACAACGACGCGATTCTCCCCACCCCCGACATCCTGGCCCGGCTCGCCACCGAATTCGCCCGCCATCCCGACGCCGCCTATGTGCAGCCGCGGATCGTCGACCACGACGGCCACACCACCCTGCGCCGCTGGGTGCCCCGCCTGCGTGCCACAACCGCCGGCCGCCCCGGCACCGTCACCGTCATGGCCGAAGGGGTCGTCCTCATCCGCCGGGCCGACTTCGAGCGGGCCGGCGGGTGGCCCGGCCACTACTTCCTGTTCCACGAAGGCATCGATCTGGCCTGGCGGCTGTGGAACCTCGGCAGGACCGGTTGGTACGCGCCCGACATCCTCATCAACCACCCCGCCACCGACCCCGCCCGCCACGCCACCTTCTACCGGCTGAACGCCCGCAACCGCGTCTGGGTCGCCTACCGCAACTTGCCCTGGCCACTCATCCCCATCTACCTCACCACCTGGACCCTGCTCACCCTCTACCGCCTACGCTCGGCCGCATCATTCAAGACCTCACTGGCCGGACTCCGCGAAGGACTCACCGCACGACACCTGCAGGACCGGCGCCCGATGAAATGGCGCACCGTCCTCCGCCTCTCCACCGCCGGACGCCCACCCATCGTTTGAACGGCTAATTCGTGTAGAGGCGGCGGGTGGTCGGGTCGGCATGGCCCCGGTCGCCAGCCACGTCGACCAGCACGGCAGTCCGGAGGCCGCCGCACGCAACGAGGTCGCCGAAGAAGTCGGCCTTCGCGTCCCCCACGTCCGCAAGCCCGGCGAGACCTGGAGACCCAACCCGTGCCACCGCCCGCCGCCTTGAAGGGGTGGGTCACCACTGGACGCTGTATCAGCGACCGTGCACGGTGAGCTTCGCGTCGAGCCGGACGAGGTGCTAACCGCCCAGTGGGTGACCGGCGACCAGTTCCAGATCCTGGCGGAGCCCGGACTGCAGCCTGTCTGGCTCCGTCTCCTCGTCGCCGAGCACCTGATCGTCATGGCGGACGCCGACCTCGTCGGGGTCGACGTCCTTGACTGATCCGCTGGCCTTCAGCGGGCGGTGTCGGCCCGGACGCAGCTCAACTGCCGGGCATACTCGCGGATTCGCGGCCGGTCCTCAGGAAAGGCGCCTTCCCAGTCGTGATCCAGTGGGATCCATGCCACGGGCTGGTGGCTCTCTCCGGCCAGAGGGAGCGAGCTGTTGACGACGGCCGCATATGACAGGCCGAGCGTGGGTGCCCAATCGGAGCGGTAGGACCGGACGGTCACTGCTGCGGGAAGCTTCAGTAGGTCGGCGGTGATGCCGGTCTCCTCGAGGAGTTCCCGCCGAGCGGCGTCACGCGGTGTCTCACCGGGCTCGACCGTCCCGCCGGGCGGTACCCATCCTCGCCAGCGGTGGTTGACCAGCAGGACGTGTTGGAAGGCCCCATCGAACGCCCAGACTTCGGCCGCGATCGGATCCATCGGACCCTTGAGCGCTGTCTCCAACCAGGTACGCGCGTTGTCGAACTCGGCTTCCGCCCGGCGGGCATCGGTGACGGCTGCGCGGAGTGTGCGCTGGTCAAGGCCGCTCGAAATCACAGGCATAGGGTATCGGCGGGAGCCGCCCCTCATATCGGAGGCGGTCCCACGGGCGCTGCGCGCCTTGTAGGTGGTCTTCTCCTCGTAGATGAGGCCGGCTGCGGGCGGCGCTGGCTGTCGAGGAACGACAGGGGTTGGTCCTACTCGTCGTGGATGGAGGCCAGTCCCCTGTAGGTCATATTAACGACCTGCTTTTGCAGTACTAGGTGATCCTTTTCCCGTTGGCCTTCCGGCAAAGGCGACGACATCCTGAACGCTCGGATCGTAGCCATGCGTGGTGTCCACCATCAGTGTCGGTACGTCCAGACAGATCGGCACAAAAGAATCAACAGAGTGCTCCCCTGCGGCGATCGCTTGCAGCAGGTCGTGATCGGCATGTGCTGCCCGGTGCGTGCTGTGTTGGGCACGGTGGGCGATCCGGTCATGGGCGACGGCGGCGTCAACGGTGCACCGGATGACGCGGATCTGCGCGAGATCGGCGAGCGGTTCCAAGTTCGGACGCCACAGCCTGTCCTGGAACGCGGCCTCGGCGACCACGGTCACGCCGGCCCGGAGCAGCACCCCCAAGACGTCGAAGAACGCGGCCAGCGTCCGTTGATTGAGCGGATCATCAGGGCCCGGCTCGAACCCAGGGGTGGCGTGTGCCATTCCCTGTTTGATCTCGTCGCGACAGATCGCAGGACAGCCGAGCATCCGCGCGATCTCGTGTGCCAGCGTCGTCTTGCCCGAACCGGGAGGTCCGCTGACCACGGCCAGCGTCGGAGGTGTCATAGCTGATTCTGGCCCTTCAGCAGAGGGGAAGCATCGCTCATCTCGACGACACGCTCATGCTGTTGGCTCAGGTTCTCGACGTACGGGCGGAAGGGGCCATTCGTGCAAGAGCGCCTGGCTCAGGCTGTGAGCTTGCTTGGTGGCAATCCGCGGTATCGGCGGTACTTCGTCGCCCGGTTCTCCTCGGTGACGGGGTCGACGGTTGCGCCGCTCGCGTTGGCGTTCGCGGTGCTCAACGCTGGGGGAGGAGCGACCGCGCTCGGCGTCGTACTGGTCACCGGGCCTGTGATCTACATGGTGTTGAGCCCGGTGGCAGGGGTGCTCGCCGATCGGCTTCCCCGCATCGCGATCATCATCGCGAGCCAGATGGTCAGTGGCCTGAGCCAGGCGGTCTCAGCGGTCCTGGTGCTCACGGGCGCGGCCGAAGTGTGGGAGCTGGCTCTGCTGGCCTTGCTCAGCGGGGCGGCGGGGGCGTTCTTCCAACCTGCGGTCCAGGGCCTGGTTCCGCAGATCGTGGCCGGGTCGGTGCTGGTCGAGGCCAACGCCTTGCTGCAGCTGGCCAATAACTCGGTCGCCATCATCGGACCCGCGGTGGCCGGAACCGTCATCGCGGTGGCGGGCCCCGGGTGGGTGTTGCTCTGGGACGCCCTGACCTTCGCCATCTCGGCCATCCTCTTCGCGACCCTGCGGGTGCCGGCCGGTCGCAGGGAACGGCCACGCTTGTGGACCGATCTGCGTGACGGCTGGTCGGCGTTCGCCTCACGAGGCTGGCTGCTGGTCCTGACGATTCAACTGGCCATCACATCGGGCGCATGGGCGGCCGGGATCAGCGTGCTCGGCCCCGTCTACGCCAAGCAGTATCTCGACGGGCCAGTAGCGTGGGGACTGGTCGGCTCCGCCACCGGCATAGGGCTGGCCATCGGATCGGTGGCCTCGCTCCTGTTGCGCCCCACCAGGGTCGGACTCATCATGTGCGGGGCGGTGGTCCCCGAAGCGCTCCTGCTGGCCGGCATGGCGGCCGGCATGCCGCTACCGATGATCGCCACCGCGGCCGTGGCGACCGGAGCAGCCGGCACCTTCCAGCTCATCACCTGGAATTCCTTCCTGCAGCGATGGATCCCCGACCAGGAGTTCAGCAGGGTGATCGCCACCTCCTCCACGATCGCAACGGTCCTGGTCCCCGTCGCCTACGCTGCCGTCGGCCCCCTCACGGCGGCGGTAGGGGTACGACCGGTCCTTTGGGGATGCACAGTTATCTGCCTCGCAGCCGCCATCGCCTCTGTCTCCGTCGCGGACGTCCGGCAACTCAGCAACCAACCAGGATTTCGTTGTTCTCCGCAGTCCCTTCGCCAGCCTTGAAAGCCAAGAGTGGTTTGACCGACCGGAACCGGCGTATTGGCTAGCGAGTGCAGCTAGAGCCGTTCAATCGTTGGGGTTACGGCGGTTGGAGGTCCAGGCCGGTCTTGGTGAGGAATCCGTCGAGGAGGCCGGTGCGGTGCTAGATCCGTTTGAGGCGGCGTTTGACCAGGGCGGTGAGCTGGTCGAGGGTGTGTTTGGCGAGGTTGGCCAGGCTGTGTTTGATGTGCGCCCAGGCTGCCTCGACCGGGTTCAGTTCCGGCGCATAGGCCGGGAGTTGGTAGACCGTCAGCCAGTCGCGGGCGGCGATGAACTCGCGCATCGCGCGGCTGAGGTGGGTGTTGAGGTTGTCCCAGACCAGCACGATCGGGCCGACGAGTTGCTGATGGCCTCATCCAGCAGGTGCGCGTAGTCCTTTTCACCGAAGCCCTTCGCCTCGCCCTTGCGGCCCCGGTGTATGCGGGTCCGCCAGATCAACCGTGGCCGCTCATCGGACCGGGTGCACACCAGCGCGGCGATCGAGATCCGGCCCGAACCTGCTGCCGACACCCGCACCAGCGGCGTGCGCCCGCGGCGGCCTCAGGCCCTGGCCGGCCTCGTCTTCCAAGCACAGCCAGGCCCCCAGGTCCGCCGCCATCCTTTATGGCGGGCCACTGCTGGTCCTTCCAGGCCACGATGGCCTCCTCATCGCGTTCGGCCGCTCGCCGCGTCGGCACCTGCACACTCCAGCCGACCCGATGCAGCAGGGCATCCACCTACAGCTGGAGTACCAAGGGAAGCCTCCGGCGTGTCGGATCACAGCAGGAGGCAGTTGAGAAAGGGACAGGAGGCCACTGTCGGAGAGCACGGGCATTGTGTCGTGATGGTCAAGCGGTTGGCCCACGCTGTGCCACCCGGTGCGGGAGCGGTGGTGATGGCCACCGGGGTGGTGTCCCTGTGCTTCTTCACGGCCGGGTTGCTTTCGTGGTCGGTCTCATGCTGTACGGCATGGTCGTGCGTCGCTTCGACTTTCGGCAGGTGGTGCGCGGCGCGG
>DASYNF010000127.1:0-5647 GCA_036008685.1 Actinomadura sp.
GCAGGGATCGACGATCACATCCTTGACATCTACGCCATCCTGGCGGGGCCGCTCCGGGAGCACGTGAGTATCGCACGGTTGCTCAAGGACGGAAGCTTCGTCAAACACGACCGGGTGCACCACCTGACCAGCCGGCATGTCCGGCTGGTCACCGAGCCGCAGATGCCGGTGAACCTCGACGGCGAGATCGCGACGATCACGCCGGCCGACTTCACCATCGAGCGCAACGCCGTCCACGTGGTGGTGCCTCAGAGCAGCACCAGCGCATTGTACGACGGACCGGGCACCGCCAACTGGCCGTGCTGACGGCGTTGTTTCCGAAACGGCACGACTCCGGCAACTCTCCCCTCACTGTTGATGAGGCAAGTTACGAAACCGTTTGCGTACCTGCCTCCAGACTGCAGTCGAGGCCAAGGAAAACCAGTGGTAACCATCAGGGACGTCGCCGTGCACGCCGGCGCCTCCCAGGCCACCGGCTCCCGGGTTGTCAACGGTCTGCTGGGCTACTCCGACGAGACCCCTGAACGGGTCGAAACCGCGGTCAAGAGCCTCTCCTACGAAACGGACTGCCTTGCCCGGGGCCTCAAGACCCGGCAGACCTCCGTGATCGGGCTCCTCGCCCCATGGTGTCGGACGCCCTGGCCTCCCAGGTTATGCAGGGCATGGAGGAGGAAGCCCAGAAACGCGGCTACGCCGTGATGCTGGGCCGCACTGGGGCCAAGTCCGCCTACATCGCCGGCTACCTGCGGACCCTGCGCACCTACCGGGCCGCGGGCGTCATCCTCATTTCCGCCGGCGTGATCGTCACCGTCCCGCTCGTGATCATGGTGCTGATCTTCCAGCGCCGGATCGTCGAAGGCCTGACCGCGGGTGCGAGCAAATGAGCGCTCCTGAGGCGTCCGCGCCCGTCGCCGCACAGCCTGAGGGCGCGTCCGCGCCCGTCGCCCTGGTCGAGGAAACGGCCCTCACCCCCGCCGCCAACTGGTGGCAGTCCGCCGTCATCTACGAGGTCTACCCGCGCTCCTTCGCCGACAGCGACGGCGACGGCGTGGGCGACCTCGCCGGGCTGACCTCCCGGCTGCCGTACATCGCCGCCCTCGGCGTCGACGGCATCTGGATGACGCCGTTCCAGCCCTCCCCGCAGGTGGATCAGGGCTACGACGTCACCGACTACTGCGGGGTGGACCCGCTGTTCGGCACTCTTGAGGAGTTTCAGTCGCTCCTTGAGCAGGCGCATGCGCTGGGCCTGCGCATCCTGCTCGACGTCGTCCCCAACCACTGCTCCTCGGAGCACCCGCTGTTCCAGGCGGCCCTCGCCGCCGGCCCGGGCTCGCCGGAGCGGGACATGTTCCACTTTGTGCCCGCTGCCGATCCTGCCGCCGACGTCCCGCCGAACAACTGGCAAAGCGTCTTCGGCGGCCGCGCCTGGAGCCGCGCCAACCCGGAGTCCGAAACGGACACCGACTGGTACCTGCACCTCTTCTCCGCCGCGCAGCCGGACTGGAACTGGCGCAACCCCGCGGTCGGCGACTACTTCGACGGCGTCCTGCGCTTCTGGTTCGACAAGGGCGTGGACGGGCTCCGCATCGACGTCGCGCATGCCCTGTTCAAGGCCGAGGGCCTGCCGGACTCCCCCTCCGCGGGCGGCGTGGTGGACGGGCTGCGGTCCAACCCGCAGGTCTCGGACCAGGAGGAAGTCCACGAGGTCTACCGCCGCTGGCGCACCCTCGCCGAGAAGTACCAGCCGCACAGGTTGCTGGTGGGCGAGGTCAACCTGGAGCCGGCCCGCGCCGCCCGCTACACCCGTGCCGACGAGATGCAGCAGGCCTTCGCCTTCGCGTTCGTGAAGCTCGGCTGGGACCCTGCAGCCTGGGCCGCGGTCGGCAATGACCTCGAAACCGCCCGCCAGCTCCATGGCGGCACGCCCACCTGGGCGCTGGAGAACCACGACATCGTCCGCTCCGCCACCCGCTTCGGCGGCGGCGAGCTCGGTGCTGCCCGGGCACGCGCGGCCCTCGTTGCGCTGCTCGGCCTGCCCGGTCCGGCGTACATCTACCAGGGCCAGGAGCTCGGGCTGCCCGAGGTGGATGTGCCGGTCGAGTCCCGGGTGGACCCGATGTGCGCCCGCGGCGGAGTCTGCCGCGACGGCGCCCGCGTTCCGCTGCCGTGGACAGAGGACGCGGCGCTGAACCATGGGTTCTCGCTGGTTGAGCGGGCGGCCGAGCCGTGGCTGCCTCAGCCCGCGGGCTGGGGCACCCAGGCGATCGAACTGCAGCAGCAGGATCCGGAGTCCACGCTGGCACTGGTCACCGCGGCACTTGAGCTGCGCCGGAAGCTGTGGAAGAACGGCGTCTTCACTGCGGACGACGGCGGCACCTGGCGCGTCGAGCCGGGGAGCTTGCTGATCTGCGACCGCAGTACGGACTTCTTCGTCGCCGTCGCGATGGGCAACGAGCCGGTCCGGCTGCTGGCGGGAACGGTGCTGCTCAGCGCCGCGCCGCTGGAGCAGGACGGCTGGCTGCAGCCGAACAACGCCGTGTGGGTGCTGCGGGACTAATCGATCATGAAGGGGGCGAGCCGCGCCAACGGTGGTTCGAGCCCGGCGCGAAGTGCTCAGGAGGGCGTTTCTACAGAGTCCTGTTCGACTGCGCCTTAAACGCAAGAGAGGGGCCACCCAGCGGGTGGCCCCTCACTTCACTGCCTATTTGTCGCAGCCGATTCCGTCACCGTCCCGGTCAAGGTGAGTACCGTACCCGGGCGAGCCCTGGTAGACGGGAGCAGCTCCCGCAGCTCTAGCGGCGGTGCAGTTTTTGTAGTAAACAGCTGCGGGAGCAGCCGGAGCCGGAGCGACATAGGGGGCCGGAGCAGCCGGAGCCGGAGCGACGAACGGGGCCGGCGCGGCCTTGGCGGCTGCGGCTGCCTGCTCGGCGGCGAGCTTGTCGGCAGCGACCTTGTCTGCGGCTGCTTTGTCCGCCGCCAGCTTGTCGGCAGCAACCTTGTCCGCGGCTGCCTTGTCCGCTGCCGCCTTGTCGGCCGCAGCTTTCTGGGCCACTACCTTCTTGGACTCCGTTTCGTTCATCCAGACCAGGCGCTCACTACTGCCCATGGTGCAGATAAACAGCTGGTCGTTGTACTTCCGGCTCTCACCTGAGGTGGTGCAGGGCGAGTTGGCCGGGCTCGTGGCAGTCAGCGTGGCACTGGCCGACGGCGTAGGCGAGGCGACCGCAGCGGACTTCTCTGGGACGCTGTCGGGTTTGGCGGTGGCGCCGGCTACACCGCCACCCACCATCAAGGCAACGACGCCGGCTGCCGCCATCACGCCGGCGGACTTCCGGTGCGGAAGTCCCATCCACGATCGACGCTTGAAGACCAAGGCATACAGCCCAGTGATGAGGGCCACGATGCCCAGAATGATGAGGACGCCGGCAAACCCGGCAGATGCTGCAAAAAGGACGACCAGGAGCAGCACCAGTGCTGCCACGATCCAAAAAGACTTTGAGCGCGTTTTCAGGCGCGCGATAACACTGGAACGATCAAACATTATTTCCCCCGTGGAAGATGTCACGCTTTATGCGGTTGCGTCACGATAACACCCCGCGTCCGTTACTGGTGAATTACCCTGCAGAAACGACCACTGACGGGACTTGGCCCGCTCCGTGGGAGCTTCGTAGGCCGTCACCAAGAAAGAAAAGCCGCATGCCACTTGGGCAGGTGATACGCCCGGAAGCGGAACCGCCGGGCCTTCACGACCCCGTGGATAGACTGCAGTGGTACATGTCCTCGACCATTAGGAGAAGTTCATGAGCTACAGCGGAAGCCCGTCCGAGAGGCCGGTGCCAGCCGGCAACCTGGACCGCAGCCATATCGGCCAGACTGTGAGTTTTGAACCTAACGACTTCACAGTTGTCTTCGGAACTCTCGCCGGCGTTGCCCGGACGGAGGCCATGGTCTACCTGTCTCTTCAGGGAGTGGGCGGAGGCACGCATCTGAAGGACGAGTACGATCTGCCTGTCGACCACAATGTCTACCTTCCGATGGATCCCCTGAGCAGTGCCGGAAAAACCCTCTCCGAGGCGGAACGGGTCATCAAGGAGAAGTTCGACGAGATCAAGAAGAACCTCCGGGATCGGGAACAGAAACCCGGTTCCGAGTAACCGGCATCCAACCAGCGCTAAGAAGCAGCGAAACCGGCTCATGAAGTTAAGGGACGAGCTTGATGTCCTCGCCCCGGAGGTTGGCGCGGAAGCCGGCGCCCTGAACGGCCACGTCCTGAAGCGCGAGGCCCTCGGGCAAGCCCTCGATCTCGTGCTCGATGGTCACCAAACGGCGCACGACGGCGGCTGTGGCATCGGAGAGGAAGGCCGGCCCGCCAAAGTCGATCGAGCGTGGTTCGACAACGAGCTTGCCGCCCTTGGCCTCGACCGTGCCGGTGGCGGTGACGCGCAGTTCGCGTCCCAGGACTGTGACGGTGCGAACCACCGTGGCCTGGCCGCCGTCGACGGAACGGACCACCGTCCCGTTACCGAGCTTGTTGGCGACGGCCTCGAACGGCACAGTCGCGACCACGGCCAGCCATCCAGCGACCAGCCCGTCCGGGCTCGTGACCACGTCCTGCCCGACGGCGCGGACGTCGCGGAGTGCCGAGCCCGCGGACACCACTGTCCCCGCGTCCAGCGCAAGGTCGGCGAGCCACACTTCGTCCTCGCGCAGGTCGGCGGGAGGCTGTGCGGCCGGCGGTCGGTCGTCGCCCACCGCCGGCGGCGGCATAGGACCTGCCTGGTCCCCACCTGCGGAGTCGCTCGCCGCCCACCAGAGGATAGCGGCCATCATCCCAAAGAGGAGGACCTTCCCGTTGCACCGATCAGCCAGTCCTTCACACGCGTCCACTCCGGGCAGTCTGCAGAACACCGGACTCTCACCCGCGCCAACGCCCACTCCTGACGCTCGGCCGCTTCATGTTCACCGCGGGTCCAACTCCCCGAACCCGCCAGTCCATCTAACCTCCCTACGGTGGTCCGGTCACCGGCGCAGTGCCGGTAACCGTCACCCAGGAGGAACCTTTCCCATGCGCACAGTCCTGACTGCCGCGGCCGCCGCCGCGCTCATCGCCTCCTTGGCGAGCCCCGCCGTCGCCGCGTCAAAGGCCGAAGCCGGCGCCGCGCCGTCGTCGAACGCTGCCGGAACCGCAACGGCCGACATCAAAACCAAGGAGCGCAACGGTTCCTTTGACCTGCAGTCCCACCGCGGCGGCCGCGGTGAGTGGACCGAGGAATCCCTCGCCGCCTTCGCCAACTCGCTGAGGCTCGGGGTCACCACGCTGGAGCTCGACACCCACCTGACCGAGGACGGCAAGGTCATCGTCTGGCATGACGACACCATCCAGTCGGACAAGTGCCGCGACACCGCGCCGGCAACCCCGGGCGACGCCGATTTCCCCTATGTCGGAGACCGGGTCGCCGAGCTGTCACTCGCCCAGATCAAGACGCTGGACTGCGGCTTTACCCAGCTGAAGGGGTACCCGGAGCAGGACGTGATCGAGGGCAACCGGATCGCCGAGCTGAAGGACGTCTTCCAGCTGGTGCGCGACGCCCGCGCCAAGAAGGTCCGCTTCAACATCGAGACCAAGGTGGAGGACGGCCGGTCCGGC
>DASYNF010000128.1:0-1831 GCA_036008685.1 Actinomadura sp.
GGATGAGGCCGCTCGGTCAGGACCGGCAGCGCCCAGGGTCGTGCCCGTTGCGTGCCCGTTGGCAGGGGGAGCAGCGGGGACTCACGGTCACTCGCGGGAGATGATCTAGGGAGTGCCAGGTCAGGGAGTTGCCAGGTCAGCCCCCAAGATGATGATCGGCTTTGCAAGCCGGGTGTCAGGGGTTCGAATCCCCTAGGCTCCACAATCTCGAAGGCCCTGGCCCGTGATCACGGGCCAGGGCCTTTCTCGTTCCACTGGCCTTCTGCCGCGCCGCGTCCGCCGCCGAGACGGCGGCCCTTGCATGAGCCCTTGAGCCGAGCGATCCCGACCGCGCGCCCGCCTCCTCCACCGTGATCTTGCAGCTGTTCGCGCGAGCAACTACAAGATCACAGCTTTTCGCGACCGCCGTGGCTCTGGCGAATCCCGAACGGCGGTTAATTGAGGACGGAATATGGCCGCTATGCCTCCTACCTTCGGTCCTACCGAACCGAAAGCGAAAGGTAATCCCATGGCGACCTCGGACAACACCGTCACGGCGAAGACCATGACCGGCGAGTGTGACGACATCCTGCGGATCCTGGCGGAACAGCGTGACACCCTTCGCATCACGGTCCGCGGGCTCGACGACGAGCAGGCCGCCAGGCGGACCACGGCCAGCGAGCTGACCCTCGGAGGGCTGATCAAGCACGTGTGCGCGGTTGAGCGCAGCTGGGTGCAGATCATGACCGAGGGGCCCGATCAGCCGGACTGGTCCACGATGGACGGGAGCGATCTCCGGATGCGGGACGACGAGACCCTGGCCGGGCTGCTGGAAGAGTACGAGGCGGCGGCACAGGAAACCGACAAGGCCGTCGCCGCGCTGTCCGACCTGGACCACAAGGTCACGCTGCCCGAGGCGCCCTGGTGGCCCGCCCCTGAGCGCCTGTCATGGTCCGTCCGGCACATCTTGCTCCACATCATCAGGGAGACGGCCCAGCACGCCGGGCACGCCGACATCATCCGGGAGTCTCTGGACGGCGCCAACACGACCATGCAGATGGGAGCCGATGCGGGGATGGAATTCTGAGCGACCGTCCCCAGTCCAGGTCATACGCCCGAGATCGCGCATTCCGGCCGGCGGAATGGCGGTCCCGGGCGAGACCGGGCGTACATCCGGTCGTGATCGCGAACATCTGCAAGATCACGGCTGTGTCATCCGCACCTGCTGGAGGCTCAACCGCAACGGAAGACGGATGGCAGGATCTATCCCGGTCCTGGTTTCTGGGGCCTGGCCGTTGAAGTCTTCGATGAGCAGCTCGACTGTTGGGAACAGCCGTGCCCGAGCGGGGTCAACGGCCTGTTCAGTCGAAGGCGAGGGCCTGCTGTCGTCTCCTGTGGGATGGGGGCGTGACTTGGTGGTGATGGGTGTGTGACCTCCCGGCTCGATTCGAACGTTTCTTCGATTTTTGTCGGTGGGGTCGCTTAGTGTTACGGGTATGCGACGGATCGCTGCCGAGGCGTCTGCGGCCTCCACCGGGGAACTGGTGGAGGCCGCAGGGGTGATCGCCTTGGAGCTGGCCTCGCGGGAGGCGCCGGGGTCGGCGGTGGCGTGTATGGAGCTGGCCGAGGGCCTGGGTGCAGCGTTGGATGTGGGTGAGGCGGCGCTGGCGCGGCTGGTGCATCGGGTGGATGCCTCCGGTGAGGTGCACCGATGGGGGTTTTCCTCCACCTCGGCCTGGTTGCGCAATCGGCTGGGGATGCGCACCGGCCGCGCCGGTGAACGGGTCACGTTGGCTCGGCAGTTGGGGCGGCTGTCCTTGACGGCCAAGCGGCTGCGGGCCGGCGACCTGTC
>DASYNF010000129.1:0-8533 GCA_036008685.1 Actinomadura sp.
GGGCCGGCCTCCGAGAGCAGGGCCTGGATCCGCTGGCCGTGTCGCGGCAAGGCGTCCGCGGCCTGGCGGAGGGCGGACTCCAGCCGCTGCAATCCGCTCGGCGAGACCGAGGCCACCCCGTTGGAGACGGCGGGCGTGACGGAGGGCATGGCCGGCACGTCGATGACCATGGGGAGCTTGTTGAGCGCCGCCGCAGCCTTCATGACCTGCGTCATCATCTGTCCCAGGGACCGGTTGTGGCCCTGCAGGTCGACGGTGAAGTTGCCGGCCGAGCCCCCCTGCCAGACCTGTGGCCCCATGAGCCTCGTGACCTCGCCCATGCGGGCGGCGATCCCGTTCAGCTCGGCGTTCACCGCCTGGACGTCGACTTTGGCACCGGCCATGCGTGATACGCCCCTTCCACCCGTCCGACCAGAGGTAGCGCATGGGGGACACAGCGTCAACGGCGCTCGCAAACCCTCGGATCGCCTCGTAACGAACAGCGCGGAGATGAGACGGACATACCGCACCACAGGTTCCCGAGCGAAGTGCTCGGGCTAAGACCAGATCAACAAGTGCCTGCGAAGGTCACTTGCGAGTCAAGCAGCCCCTGGAATGCGGACATGACCGTATTAGTCCGGATTCATCGCAGTAGACTGGCGAACGCCGAAGAGCTCGTATCGACAGTCGTGGAGGCAGAGAAACCGACCGCACATCGGGGGAGCATGCGGTGGGACTCACGAGAAGAGAATTCACGCGACTCGCCGCGGCGGCGGGAATAGGGGCCGCGGGATTCACGAAGTCCACGAAAGCCGGCGCCACGACCGTACGGCTGGAAAAGTACGTCGACCCACTCCCCTCGATCCCCGTGGCCGCACCGCGCAAGTCCGTCTATCCGCGTGCCGACTACTACGAGCTCACCATGCGGCAGCGCCCATGGCGGTTCCATCGGGACCTCGGGCGAGCGGCCGCGTGGGGATATTGGGCGTCGAACCCGTCGGATCCCGCGAGGCCGATCGGCCTCGGCTACCTCGGGCCCACGATCGTCACCCCTGAACACCGCCCTGTGGTCGTCAGGTATCGCAACGAGCTGCCGCCCGCTCACCTGCTGGGATCCGCCATGGACGTGACCCTGTGGAAGAACCTCCCGGGGGTGCCGCCGGACCCGCCCGGCGGCCGGATGCCGCGGGACCTTCCGGACCGGGCCGCTGTGTGGGCGGTGCCCCACCTGCACGGGGGGTTCAGCTCTCCCCAGTTCGACGGCTCACCTGAGGGGTGGTTCACCTCTGACGGCCTCCACGGGCCGAAGTACGCCTCGCTGAAGGGGGCGCGCTCCAACGAGGCGGTCTACGCCTACACCAACAACCAGTGCGCCACCCTGCTCTGGTACCACGACCACGCGATGGCGATCACCCGGCTGAACATCTATGCCGGGCTGGCCGGCCCGTACGTCATCCGGGACCCGGCCGAGGAGCGCCTCGGGTTGCCGGAGGGCGCGTACGAGGTGCCCCTGGTGATACAGGACCGTACGTTCAATCCGGACGGATCGCTGTTCTACCCCGCCAAGGGAGTCACGTCCTATCACCCGCGGTGGGTCCCGGAGTTCTTCGGCGAGACGCCGGTCGTCAACGGCAAGGCCTACCCCTTCCTGGCCGTCGAGCCGAGGCGCTACCGGCTGCGGATCCTCAACGGGTCCGACGCGCGCTTCTACCGGATGTGGTTCGACGACCGCGGCACCCGGCTGCCGTTCTGGCTGATCGGCACCGAGGGAGGCTTCCGCGGGCCCCCGCTGGAGCTCTCCGAGATCTTCCTCGCGCCGGCCGAGCGAGCGGATGTGATCATCGACTTCGGCCGGCTCCGGCAGGGATCGCACGTCACCCTGATGAACGACGCGGCGGCCCCTTACCCCGGGGGCGGCGGCGGGCCCGCGATGCCGGAGATCATGCGGTTCCAGGTCACCGATCCCCTGTCCGGTACGGATCGTACGACGCGGCCCGAAGCGCTGAGACTGCCACGGATCACGCCGCTCAGTCCGACGCCAGGGATCTCCCCGCGCGAACTGGTCCTGTCCGAGACCTCGGATCGGGCCGGCAATCCCGTGCACATGCAGATCAACCGGAGGTTCTTCTATGAGGACGTGGAGGAAACACCTCGCCTCGGCACCACCGAGATCTGGACGTACGTCAACACCACCGAGGACGCGCATCCGATGCACGTCCACCTGGTCCAGTTCCAGGTCCACAACCGGCAGAAGGCCGATACCGCCGCGTACGAGAAGGACTACGACGCATGGGTCGCCGCCGGGCGCCGGCCCGGTGCCAAGCCCGTGCTGGCCAGGTACCTCATCGGCGAGCCGATCCCTCCAGAGCCGCAGGAGATGGGCTGGAAGGACACCTTCAAGGTTTATCCGGGCATGGTCGGCAGGATCATCGCGACCTTCGACCTGCCGCACCGGATCGCGGAGATTCCCGGCACCGGCCCCCACGTGCCGGCCGAGTACATCCACCACTGCCACATCCTCGAGCACGAGGACAACGAGATGATGCGCCCGTGGAAGGTGGTCGCGTGAACCAGCGCCTGCCCGGTCCGAGCCGCCGGCGAAGAGATCCGGTCCACCCCGCTCGGCGCCTTTTCTTCGGCCCGTACGGGAAGCGCCCGCGGCGTCGCCGCGAGATCGTCCGGCGCGAACGACTGCGAGATCACGCCCGTGGAAGGTCTCGGGTACGGCGTGGCAGAGGGCCCGGGGCGGGGAGTCCGGCGGCTCCTATGACTTCACGGCTGGTGGACCTGGGCCTGAATGCCCGGCTTTGCCAGGGGTCGGGTGAATCCTTGCAGGCCACCGTGGGTTCTGTACGGCTGTGTGGTGATGGCCGGCACGCAGGTGGAGCAGCGGGCGACGACCATCCGGCCGGCCCCGATGACCATGCCGACGTGGCCGGGATTACCGGGGGAGCTGCCCGGGCCTGAGTTGAAGAACACCAGGTCACCTGGTTGTTCGGCCCCGGCGGGGATCCGGACGCCGAACGGCCACTGCTCGAAGGTCGTGCGCGGGATCGCGATCCCGGCGTTCCGGTAGGCGCCCTGGATCAGGCTGGAGCAGTCCCAGGCGTTCGGGCCGGAGGCGCCGAAGACGTAGGGCTTGCCGCGTTGGGCCATCGCAAAAGAGATGATCTTGCCGACGATCCCGCCGGGCAGGGGTCCGCCGCCGCCGGGTAGGCAGGTGGAGGTGTCGGCCTGGGTGATCTGGACGTCGCCGGCCGCGTAGCGCTTGGCCCACGAGAGCACCAGGTTCACGTAGTCCCAGGAGTGGTTGTACATGTAGATGGCGGTCTTGGTGCGCTCCGGTGCGCCGTTGTGCTTGAGATAGCGGGCGGTGGTCGGGATGGCGTCGGCGGGGTTGTAGCGGTCCTTCTTTCCGTCACCGTTGCCATCGACGGCGAAGGACTTCCAGGTCGCGGCGAGGAACTGCATGGGTCCGCCCGCGCCGGCGAAGTTCTCCCCGCCGTGCACCCCGGGGAGGTGGGAGGTCCCGTGGCCGGTTTCGACCTTGCCGACCCCGGCCAGCACGTTCCAGTCGATCCCGTACTCCGCGCCGGCCTGCCGGTACAGGCGGAGGTAGTCGCCGGGGATCCCGTTCTGGGCGTCGGCGCTGACGGTCGGCTGCCGGCCCGGCCCGGCGCAGTTCTGGGCGTCGCCGAGCATCAGTGGGACCAGTACGGCGAGGAACACGATGATGAACCCGGCGACGGCCACCAGGTAGACCACCGGTGCGGAGCCGCGGTCGGGCCGGCCCACGGCCTTGACGATCACGACGGGGCGCCGCGGCCGGGATCCGCCGAGCCGGCCGAGGAGGTCCAGGGGGTGGAGCGGGCTGGGCGGGCTGGGCGGGCTGGGCGGGCTGGGGGAGCGCATCAGCCGATGTCTCCCTCCTGGCCGAGGTCGGCGGGCGTGACGCCGCTGACCTGCCAGGTCCTGCCCGTACGGGTCAGGGTCACGGCGTACTGGGTCGTCTCGGTGCGGGTTCCGCCGATGGTGTCGCGCCTCTGTGCGGCGGTGATGACGTAGACCAGTGAGGTCTTCTGGACGCTGCGCGCGGCCGAGACGGTCGCCTGTGCGGTGGCGACCTCATGGTCGGCTCGCCGCTGCTCGACGATCCCAGGGGTGGCGGCGGCGCGCTGCAACTCGGCCGCGAGGTCCGGCGACGCCATGGGGGTCAGCCGGCGAAGGTAGGTCTTGGGATCCTCGTCGAAGCGATAGGTGCCGTAGGCGGCGACGAACCGGCAGGCCAGCTCGGTGGCCGACCGCAGCTCCGCTCCGGTGACCGGCAGCAGGCCGTCGATGCCGGCTCCCGTCCCTGGCACGGCGGTGCCGCTCGCCGCGGGCCTGCGCTGCGCCGCCCTGTCGCCGCCGAAGGCCTCCTGGACGATCAGCGCGCCACCGGCGCCGACGATCAGGGACGCGGCGATGGCAAGGCCCATCGGCCAATACCGGGTCACGATGCTCTACCCCCCGAAGATGACGTGCTCGAGCAGCCAGGACCGATCAGCGCCCGAATTCGTGTGGCTGGATGCCCACAGCAGGGCGAACGCCTGTCGACGTTGGTTGTGATGACCTGAAACCTCCGGCTATCGTCCCATTTTGATCATGCTCAGTGGATCATCAGGGATGGGCCCTACGGGGGAGTAGCTCTGACAAAGAATCTTGGTGGCGTTTCGTCGTCCGACGATGTGTCATCACGCACCGTGGACTTCGGCACACCGCCGCAGCCTCGACGGCCCAGTGCCGGTGTGCGACCCCGGACCGGCACGCCCGCACCGCCGCGGCCGGGCGATCTGCCGGCCCGGCCGCTCGGGCCGGTCGCCTACCCGGGCCTGCCCGCCTGGTGGTTTCTGGGCTGTCACGGCGGCGCGGGAGCCACCACCCTCAGCGCCGCGGTCCCCGGTGGCAGTGACGCCTGGCGGTACTGGCCTCTTCCGGATCCGCCCGCCACCACGAACGTGGTGCTCGTGGCACGCTCCAACGCCAGCGGCCTACGTGCCGCGCAGGGAGCCGCCCGCCAATGGGCCTCCGGCGCCCTCCCCACCGTCCGGCTCATCGGCCTGGCCGTCATCGCCGACGCACCCGGCCGCCGGCCGCGGCCGTTGCGGGAACTGCTGGAGCTGATCTCCGGTGGAGTGCCACGCGTATGGGATCTGCCCTGGGTGGAGGCGTTGCGCCTCGGCGATCCCCCCGACCAGATCCGGCTGCCCGCTCCTTTCTCGGCACTCGCCGCCGATCTGCACCAGCTTGTTCCCGGAGGACCTCATGCGTGACCTGCTCATCACCGCTGTAAGCGACCTCGGCCATCAGGTGGCCGGCGCAGCGGCGCCGAATGTCCCGGATCCGGGGTCCGGCGTGGCCCCTCCCGGTGCGGAGAAACTCCTGACGCTGCTCAAGTGGGTGGCGTGGATGGTGTTCGCCCTCTGCGTGGCCGGCATCCTCCTGGTGGCGGGCCGGATGGCGGTCATGCACCAGCGCGGCTGGGGCGGTGAGCACGCCACAGGCCTGGCCTGGGTCCTGCTCGCCTGCGTGCTCGCCGGATCGGCCTCCTCCATCGTGGCCCTGCTCATCTGATGCCGGGTCGCGACAACGGGCCGGGCTCGGACCACAACACCAGCGCACTACGCCGCAACGGCTTCGTCATCGCGGGCGGCTTCCTGGTCCTGGTCCTCGTGCTGGCGGCCGCCGTCGTGATGTCCGACGGATCATCCAAGCCGGCGTCTCCAGCGGTGCGACCATCCGCGGGACCACGGGCACAGGCCGCCACGTCCGGATGCCACCCCACCGACACGAGCCAGCAAGTCCCCTCAGCACCTCCGCCAGGCGTGACCTGGCAGGTGTACAACGCGGTCGCTTATCCGTTCTCGGTAACGGCCGGACCGATGGTGGGGGAAAGCGGGGGCATAGCGCGCTGTTACGCGCACACGCCACTCGGGGCGCTGCTCGCCGTCTCGCATATCCCCGACCGCATGGCCGTCGCTCCCGACTGGAGGAAGGTCGTCACCACCCAGGTTTTGCCCGGTCCAGGACGTGAGGCATTTATACGTAAACGTTCGGAGTTCACCGGATCGACCGATTTCGCCCCCGGTGAAGCGGCTCAGATCGCCGGGTTCCGATTCGTCACCTACACGCCCGCAACGGCCGTCGTCCAGATGGTGACCCGCGGCGCCCAGGGTGTAATGCGGTCCTTCACCTTCACCGTGATGTGGAGCGACGGAGACTGGAAGCTGCAGTTGCAACCCAACGGCGACCCCTGGCCCGTACAGGACATCGGCTCCCTTGATGGGTTCGTGGTCTGGGGAGGCGTGTGACGCTCCGTCTTCCGGGTCTTCCGGGTCTTCCGGGTCTTCCGGTCAAGCCCACGCCCGACCCGACGCCCACTCCCACAGGCACGCCCGGTCCTGGCTCCGGCCTCCCGGGAGGAGCCTGTGACCACTACTCCTACTTCCCTCAGTGCCCGGGCAAAGGGGTCGTGGGGTCGACCACGGGGTCGGCCATCGACCAGATGGCCAAGGCGTTCGCCGACGCCGAGGCCAAGGTCCTCGAGATGATGGTCAGCCTGTGGACCAAGTCCAAAACCCCCACCCTCACGGGCCGTACGGATCCCACCGGCGCGGGCAGCCCGGTCGCCTGGCTTCAGGACCACACCTACTACCTCGTCGGGTTCGTCGCGGTGCTCGGCGTGCTGGTGGCGGCGGGCCGCCTGGCCTGGCAGCGCAGAGGCGAACCGGCGCGCGACGTCGCCTCGGGGCTCCTCACGCTCGTGGTGGTCACCTGGTGCGGATCCGCGGCCGTCGCGCTGGCCGTGGCGGCGGGTGACGGCTACTCCGACTGGATCATCGCGCAGGCCTTCGGCGGCACCGATCAGTTCGCCGGAGAGCTGACCCGGATGAGCACCCTCGCGGGCACGAAACTCGCACCGGGACTGGTCATCGTCGTCGCGCTTTGTGCGATCTTGTCGTGCCTTGTCCAAATGGGGCTCATGTTGGTCCGGGTGGCCATGCTGGGCCTGCTGACCGGCCTCCTGCCGATCGCCGGTGCCGCTGCGCTCACCCCCGAGGGCCGCGTGATGTGGCGGAGGATGCTGGGCTGGCTGATCGCCTTCGTGCTGTACAAACCGGTGGCGGCGACGATCTACGCCTTCTCGATCAAGTCGATCCAGAACCCGAGTGATTTGTCCCAGCTGACCGGCATCATCATGATCATCATGGCCGTGGCGGCGCTGCCGGCGTTGATGCGGTTCGTGGTGCCGATGGTCTCGGCCCCCACCCGCAGCGGAAGCGGTGCCGGGTCGGGCGCGGCCGCCACCGGTACCGCGATGGGGGCCCGTCTGGTGCCCTCTCTGAGCGGCGGTGGCGGCGGCGCGGGACGTGGGACGGGCAGGGGTGGCCTCTGGCCGGAGGGCTCCAAGATCCCAGGTCCCGGGCAGGGCGGCCGGAATGCCGGTTCGCAGCCGGCCGGCCGGCCGGGGCAGCCACCCCTATCCGACAACCGCCCCGAAAACCGCACCACGCACCAGACCGCTCCGCCGGGCCGGGACCCGGATGACGGGGATCCCCGGGCCACCGCGGTCCAGGTGGGCGCCAAGGCGGCCAAGGCAATGGACGACTCCAAAGACGCCGGACGTGGTACGGCCGACGACACGACTGGAAAGGGCGGGCCCGATGGCGAATCCTGACAGCGCCGACCGTACGTACGGCAACTGGCGCAAACCCGCCTCCCCCGGGATCGGCAAGCTGGGGCTGCTCGGCACCCTGATCCTGCTGGTCGGGCTGCTGTGCGTGGTCATCGGCATGATGATCCAGGTGTGGGCCGGGGTGATCACCGCCGTGGTGGTCGCGGTCGTCCTCGTGCCGCTGCTGATCCAGGACAGGCACGGACGCAACGCCCTGCAGGCGATGACCGCCCGGCTGGCCTGGTGGCGGGGCCGTTCGGAGGGCTGGCACCTGTACCGGTCCGGGCCCCTCGGCATCACCGCCCACGGCTCCTGCCGGCTGCCCGGGCTGCTCGCCGACTCGCGGCTGGTGGACGCCCAGGACGCCTACGGCAACCCGTTCGGGTTGCTGGCCGTCCCCTCCACCGGCCACTACACCGTGGTGATGGAGTGCGGTGCCGACGGCGCCTCGCTGGTCGACACGGAGCAGATCGACACCTGGGTGGCCTACTGGGGCGCGTGGCTGTCCAGCCTGTCCTTCGAGCCGGCGCTGGTGGCGGCCTCGGTGACCATCGAGACCGCACCCGACCTCGGGCACCGTCTCCAGCGGGAGGTCGCGGCGAACATCGACCCCGGCGCTCCCCCACTGGCCCGGCAGGTCCTACAGGAAGTCGTACGGAACTACCCGGCCGGCTCGGCGCAGGTGTCCACCCGCGTGGCCGTCACCTACTCGGCGGCGGTGCGTCCGGGCGGAAAGAGGCGTGACCTGCCGGAGATGGCCAGGGAGATCGGCACCCGTCTTCCGGGGCTGGCCTCCGGTCTCGCGATGACCGGGGCGGGCAACGCCCGGGCGATGACCTC
>DASYNF010000130.1:0-1735 GCA_036008685.1 Actinomadura sp.
GGCTCGTCGCAGTCGAGTCCGACGCATGCGTACGCCGGCGTTGGTAGTGCCAGGGCGCACGCGATGACGGCAAGTATCACGACGATTAGACGAGTCATGTCAGCCGACCGTCAGCCCAGTGATAACCCAGCTCTCAAGATCCTGTCTCCAGAGCAGGACCGCCCCGGATTGCAACTCCTGGGCCTTGGCGGCGGAGCGATCGGCTACGACCTGACCCGCTTGGTCGATGACGGTGATAGGGCCTTGCACATAAAGAAATCCCACCTGCGCCGTGTCGCCATCAATTAGCGCTGGGCCGTACTCGTCGAATCGGAAGACGTACTCGCGGTAGCTGTAGTTGGCCGCACGATCAGCCTCGATGGACTGCGCTATCCGGGTGCATGTTCGGCACTCCTCGCTCAGCTGCAGCAGTGGCTCAGGATCTTGCGAGTTCTCTGAGACATGTTTGGTCAATGTCACGTAGTAGCGGACGAACTCGACGGCGCCTTCCGGCGTCTTCTCTCGGGCCTCGGCCGGTACAGGGAGGTCCGCGGGGCCGAGGGGCGGAAGTTCCTCCTCGGTCGGGGCGGGGGCAGGGGCGCTGGTGCTCGGCAGGGTGTCGTTGGCCTCGTGCGTCTTCGAGCAGCCGCCGAGCACGGCGCCGACTGCGAGCAGGCAGGCCAGCAGGCCGACGGTCGATCGCCGCGCCATGTCACCACCCCCGAATCGATCACCGGATCCGGGGAGATTACGCAGGCCGGCTGCCCCAGGGCACCCCTCACTGTGGACAACCACCGCATCGTGCGGCCGACTTCCGGCCGTCACCGGCCGGGCAGGGCCAGGAGGTCCGGCTCCAGCCGTTCTCCGTGGCCGCCAGGCCCCGCAGTCCGTCGATCCGGACCGACCGGTGGCCGGCGGGGCCACCGGAGCCGGTCAGCTGCGGAAGACGACCAGGCGGAGCATCACGAAGTTGCAGACCGTGCCGAATCCCTGCGAGAGCGCCCAGGCCAACGTCACCGTCCACGAATGCTCGGGGAGCACCGCCAGCGCCGCGGCATTCACCGCAATGATCACGAAGAACGTGGTGCCGTAGAGGAGCGCGAACCCGGTGGCCTGGCGCGCACCCCCCTCGGCGCCGAAGGTCCACCGGCGGTTCAGCACGTACGCCGTTGTCGTCCCGCACACGAAGCTGAGGGTTCTGGCCGCCAGTACCCACAACCCGAAGTGCAGCCCCAGCAGGTAGGTACTGAGGTCCACGACCGCGCCCAGGCCACCTACTGCGGCGAACCTCAGCGCCTGCTGGAGGAGGGTCCGGCGGTTCTCTTCCTGGTTCTCAGCAGTGGCCACGCCAACCTCCATGAGAGCGAAAGGGCCGCAGCAACCACACCGCGTCGGCGGGTTGTCGGCGGCAGGGCGGGCCCGACGGCGCGCGGATCAGAGTGCCAGGGTCGCGGACATCTCCGCGCGCAGCTGGTCCAGTTCGTCCTCGCCACGCCCACGGGCGGCGATGAGACCGGCGTCCTCGTGCACCGGGACCACCGTCTCCAGATAGGCCTTCAGCTTGGGCTCGGTACCGCTGGGCCGCACGATCACCCGGACGCCGTCCCCGAGCAGTCGCACCGCGTCGATCGGCGGGTCCGCGAGCGCGAGATCGGCGTAGGCGACTTCGCGCCCCAGCAGCGTCGAGGGCGGGGCCGACCGCAGGCGGGCCATCGCCGCGGTGATCAGCGTCAGGTCCTCCACCCGCACCGACAGC
>DASYNF010000131.1:0-49134 GCA_036008685.1 Actinomadura sp.
GGCACCCCGCCGAGCAGGGACACGAGGGCGACCCGGGTGTCGCCTCCGGCCTCGGCCAGCGCCGTCTCACACGTTCGAGCGTCCATGCCGGTGGCCTCGGTGAGGATCCGGACCAGCCGGCCCCGCAGCTTGGAGTTGAGCGCGTTGACGCTGACCATCAGGTTCGAATAGGTGCGGCCCAGCTGGACCATCACGGTGGTGGAGAAGGCGTTGAGCACCAGCTTGGTCGCCGTGCCGGCCTTCATCCGGGTGGAGCCGCTGATCACTTCTGGACCGGTGGACAGGCCGATGTGCACGTCGACCTCGGAGCCGAAGGGCGTCAGCGGATTGGCACTGATCAGGGCGGTGCGTGCGCCCGCCAGCCGGGCGGCGCGCAGCGCTCCGACGACGTAGGGCGTCCGGCCGCTCGCCGCGATGCCGATCGCGACGTCACCGGGGCGGACCTCGGCCGCGTCACGGGCCCCCAGGCCGGCGTCGTCCTCCACGTTCTCGACGGACTGGGACAGCGCGCCCAGCCCACCCGCGTGGTGTGCGACGACGTCGCCCCAGTCGACCCCGAAGGTCGGCGGCAGCTCGGCGGCGTCGAGGACGGCGAGCCGGCCGGAGGTCCCGGCTCCGAAGTAGTGCACCCGGCCTCCGGCGCGGAGGCTCTCGACGGCCAGGTCCACGACCGTGGCGAGCCGCGGCAGCACTTCGGCCACGGCGAGCGGCACGCGCTCGTCCTCGGCGTTGATGAGGCGCAGCACGTCCAGGGTGGGGAGAGTGTCCACCTCCATGGTGCGGGGGTTACGCCATTCCGTGGGGATGTCGCATCGATCTTGTGCGATTCGATCCTGCTCGATCACCGACGCCTCCGGTCAGTCCGTACCGTACGGCCGCGAACCGCCTCGTAGGTCGCCTCCAGCGCACTGCGGGTCGGATCGAAGGTCCGCTGCGCCACCCCGACGAACACGCAGTCGATGACCGTCAGTTGGGCGAGTCTGCTGGCGGTGGCACCGGACCGGAACGTCGTCTCGCGCGCCGCCGTGGTGAGCACGAGGTCGGAGACCTCCGAGATGGCCGACCTGGGGAAGTTGGTCAGTGCCACCGTGGTGACGCCCCGGCGCTTGGCGACCGCCAGCGCGTCGATGGTGTCGACCGTGGAACCGGTGTGCGAGATGCCCACGGCAACGTCTCCGGGTTCGAGGACGGCGGCGCTCGTCAGCATGATGTGCGCGTCGGACCAGGCGTGGGAGATCCGGCCGATGCGGTGCAGTTTCTGCTGGAAGTCCATGGCGACGAAGGCGCTCGCGCCGACCCCGTAGATGTCCACGCGCCGTGCCTGTGCGACGGCGTCGACGACGCGTTCGAGGTCCTTGATGTCGAGCTGTGCGGCCGTCTCCTCGACCGCCCGGGCGTCGGCGAAGGTCACCTTCTCGACGATCTGCTCGAGGCTGTCCTCGGGGCTGATGTCACTGCCGACGGTCCTGCCGCCGGTGGTGATCTGGGCCCGTCCCGCCTCGGTGGCCAGGGTGAGCCGCAGTTCGGGATAGCCGGCGAATCCGATCGCCCGGCAGAATCTGATGACGGTGGTCTCGGAGGTCCCACAGGTGTGGGCCAGTTCGGTGATGGTGGAGTTGGCGACCGCCTCCGGGTCGTCGATCACACGTTGCGCCACACGGCGCTCCGCGGGGGGCAGCGAGGGCAGCAGTGACCGCACCCGCACGACCGTGCTGAGGGGTGGAGTGCCGCGGGGGGACGTCCTGGGGGCGTCCCCATCGAACGCGGTGGTGGACATCCCGTCCCTCGGTTCCCCGTCCCCCGGCTCCTGTCCGACAGGTTTCCTCATGCAGGAAAGTTTCTTACGGCGTACATATCGTGTCAATCTCGAAAGGGTCTACGGTCTCGATGTGTTGACCCATTTGGCCGGCCCCTTCGTGGTCGGCATAGACGCGGGTGGCACAAGTACCCGCTGTGCCGTAATGACATTGGGTGGTGCCCTCGCCGGAGCCGGTTCCGGGCCGGGTGCCAACCCCAACTCCGGGGGCGACACCGCGGGTGCGCTCACCACGGCGCTGAGCGCCGCGGTGGGCGACCTGGATCGTTCCCTCATCCTCAACGGCGTCTTCGGCATCGCCGGAGCCGGAGCCGCCGGCCGTCCCGCCGCGATAGCCGCCGCACGGCGCGCATGGTGCGCCGTCGGACTGCGGGGATCGCCGGCCGTCGTCACCGATATCGCCGTGGCCTTCGCCGCGGGCTCACCCGCCTCGGAGGGGATCGTGGTGTTCTCCGGGACCGGTGCGGGGGCCGCCGCCATCAGTGACGGCGCCATCAAGCGCCGTGCCGACGGCTACGGCTGGCTCGTCGGCGACGAGGGCTCGGCGGTCTGGCTGGGCAGGGAGGCGGTCCGGGCCGTGCTCGCCGCCTATGACGGCCGGGGCTCGCCGACCCTGCTCACCGAGTCCGTCCCGCGGGCCCTGCTCGGCACCGCGAAGCTGACCTCGCTCGGCGTCCCGGTCGCCCGCTCCGCGCGGTACGGCCATGGGTTCCGCGCCGCACGGGAGCCGAGCCGGGCCATGGCGCTGACCTCCGTCCGCGGTGGTGCGGCCCAGTCGCCCCAGCCGGCTCCGGCCGCCACCCTGCAGCGTCCGGCCGCTTCGGGCGGCGTCGCGCTCACGCAGGCGATCATCAAGGAGGTGTACGGGCGGCCCCCGGCGGCGCTGGGGCGGCTCGGCCCCGTGGTCTGTGCGGCCGCGACGGCCGGAGATCCGGTGGCCCGCCGCATCGCCGACCAGGCGGCCGAATGGCTTCTCATGGACGTGGACGCCGTCCGACCGGCCATCCACGCCCTCTGCCCGCCGGTCGTCATGGCGGGATCGGTGCTCAGCAGCGGTCCCGTCGGGGAGGCCGTGTCCGAGGGACTGCGCGAGCGTTTCGCCGTGGAACCCACAAGGGCCGGCGACGGCGCTGTGGGGGCCGCGGGACTGGCGCTGCGCCGCCTCGGCATCCGCTGACCCGGGCCCCGCTGATCCGGCCCCGTCCCGTGCCCTCGCGGCCCTCCCGCACATGCCCCTGGACCGATGATGGCCCGAGGGGTCCTCCGGCGACACCGGGAGTGGCCGAGGGGGGGCGTGCGAGCGCCCGGGCTCCGTAGCTGGCAGACTTCAACCGATCGTCGTCCGGCCGGTTCGGCCGGACGGCCCGCCACTCCTCATCCTCGAGAAGGCATGCGCGTTTATCTGCCGTCCACGCTTCCCGCACTGGCCCGCGTCCTCGCCGCCGGTGAGATCACGCCCGCGCCGCTTTCGGCCTACGCCGTCACACCGGCGCTGCGCGAGTGGTACGCGGACGCCGATCAGGAGGAACTCGAGTACGCGGCCTTGACGGCGGCCGCCCGGGAGTCCCTCAGGCTGCTGGCCGGCGACCCCGGCGCGCCACCGCGCCGGGTCGTACTGGCCGTGGAGCTCCCGGATCAGGCCGTCGGCCACGAACCCGGCGACGCCGCCCTCACCGATGAGGAACAGCGGGCCGCCGTACGCCTCACCGGACCCGTCCCACTCAAGAGGATCGTGTCCGGGCACGTCGACGACCCCGATGCGGCGGGCGACATCCGAGAGGCCGCCACGGCCCTGCCCGCCGCCGAGGCCGGTGACGACGACGCCAGGTTCACGGTCGACGGCGCCGAGGGCCACGAACTCATGTGGTATGCCTCCCAGGAGCTCCGCGACCTGACCTGAGAGCTCCACGGCTCTAGGGGACGGCTTTGTCATAGATCCCGACCGCCCACTCGCCCGGGCGGGTGCCGACCTGAGCGGCGAACCGTTCGAGCCCCTGATCGCCGTCCAGCAGATCGTCCATGCAGACGGGCGTTCGAGGGCGCTCGGGATCAGGCCGGCCGCAGCTGCCGGCCGTGTTCCCCGCTCTGGGCTCGACGATGGGGGCGTCCGAGGGGAACACCCATACCTCGATGGTCTGCGGCCGGCCGACCCAGCCGGGGCCCGCGGACTGGTCGTCGTACTGTGCCGCGCCCTCGTTGCCGCAGCGTCCGAAGGATCCTGCGGTCCCGCCGTTCTTCCCGGTCTCCCGCGTGACGACCCAGGCGCGTGGATCGGCGCAGCGGACGACCTGCATGGTGTAGACGCTCTGCGGGGTGTAGGTGACCCGTACCCGCTTACCCATCACCGAGTGCGTCTCAGAATGAACGAGCGGGAAACGGCCCCGTGGGATCGGTAGGGAGGAGTCGAGGGCCGGAGGCAGTTTCGGCTCCGAGGTCGCCGAGCCGGCGAGCGCGTTGGGCCCCGCGAGCGGATCGGCCGGGGAGGAGCCGGTCCGGCCGGCCGCAAGGGGCAGTGCCGCGGCGGCGAGGGCCACACAGGTCCCCGTGACGACCGCGCCGGCGATCCTGCGCCGGAGCCGCATCCTGCGGCCCAGCCGGGCCACGTCCTCGTGGCTCACCTCGCGGACCGGGTGCGCCCTGCCGTGTTCGGACAGTACGGTCCGCAGATCGTCTTCACTGTGGCCCATGCCGTGGTCCCTCTTGCCGTCCATCGTCACTTCACTCCTTCGCCATTGAGAACCATTTCGCCGCCCAGGGCCATGGAGCGGACGTCGATGTCGACGCGCAGCCTCGACAGGGCCCGGTTCGACTGCGTCTTGGCGGTCCCGGTCGAACAGCCGAGGACGTCGGCCACCTGCTGGAAGGTGAGCCCCTCGTAGTAGCGCAGGACGACCACCGCCCGCTGACGGTGCGACAGCCGGCCGATCGCGGCCCACAGCACGGCGCGGTCGTCGGCCCCGCCGGTGAAGTCCGTGCCGTCGTCCCGCTCCGGAGGCTCGGCCGTCGGCACCTCACCGCGCCAGCGTCGCCGCCATCCGCCCGCGTGGGTGTTCACGATCACCCGGTAGACGTAGGGGTCGGGGTCGCCGTCGATCCGCCGCCACGCCGCCCACGCCTTCGCCAGCGCGGTCTGGACCAGGTCCTCGGCGCGCCCCCAGTCCCGGGTGAGCAGATAGGCCATCCGTTGCAGCCCGGCGGATCGGGCCGCCACATAGTCCGCGAACTCCGGTCGCTCTCCCACGCCTGTCCTTCCGTCGAGTTGCTCCAGCCGTCTCTACGGCCTGGAGGGCCGGTTCGGTCGACAGCGGCACGGCTCTTTTCCGCTTTTCGCCGCGATTCCCGGACCCGAGGGGCCGCGACCAGGGCCGATCGCGGTCCGGCCGAGGTACGGCCGGAGGTACGGTCGAAGGTCGTCGACGCCTGTCGTGGCGGATTCGCTGGCCGCCGGACGACGTGCGACGATGCGTTCATATCGACATCGTTGTCGGAATTGGGGAGCAGGGCTGATGGACGCCGTCACCAACGTGCCGTCACCGGAGAACGAGCCGGTCAAGACCTACGCGCCTGGTAGCCAGGAGCGCACCACGCTAGAGGCCAAGATCAAGGAGCTCGGTGACGAGCAGATCGACCTGACCATGACGATCGGCGGACGGCAACGACTCGGCGGCGGCTCCCCGACCGACGTGGTCCAGCCGCACGACCATGGCAAGGTCCTCGGCCGGCTGCACAACGCCACCGACGACGACGTCCGCGCCGCCATCGACGCCGCCCGCGAGGCCGCCCCCGCGTGGCGGGCACTGTCGTTCGACGACCGGGCCGCGATCTTCCTGAAGGCCGCCGAACTGCTGTCGGGGCCCTGGCGTGCCACCCTCAACGCCGCCACCATGCTCGGGCAGTCCAAGTCGGTGCAGCAGGCCGAGATCGACGCCGCGTGCGAGCTGATCGACTTCTGGAGGTTCAACGTCGGCTTCGCCCGGCAACTCCAGGCCCTGCAGCCGCAGTCGTCCCCGGGCGTGTGGAACCGGATGGACTATCGCCCGCTGGAGGGTTTCGTCCTCGCGATCACGCCGTTCAACTTCACGGCGATCGCCGCGAACCTGCCCACCGCGGTGGCCCTCATGGGCAACGTGGTGATCTGGAAGCCCTCGCCCACCCAGCAGTTCGCCGCGCACTTCACCATGCGCCTGCTCGAGGAGGCCGGCCTTCCTCCGGGTGTGATCAACCTGGTGACCGGGGACGGCCAGGCCGTGTCCAACGTGGCGCTGCGCCACCCCGAGCTCGCGGGTGTCCACTTCACCGGCAGCACCGCCACGTTCCAGCACCTGTGGCGGACCGTGGGCGAGAACATCGCCGGATACAGGTCCTACCCTCGGCTCGTCGGTGAGACGGGCGGCAAGGACTTCATCGTGGCCCACCCGTCCGCGGACCCCGGTGTGCTGTCCACGGCGCTGATCCGTGGCGCATACGAGTACCAGGGGCAGAAATGCTCGGCGGCCTCACGGGCCTATCTCCCGCGCTCCCTCTGGAACGGCATGCGCGACGAGTTCTGCTCCACGGTCGAGTCGGTGACCATGGGCAACGTGGCCGAGGACCTCTCCGTGTTCATGGGTGCGGTCATCGACGAACGGGCGTTCGCCAAGCACCGCGGCGCCCTGGAGCGGGCGCGCGCCACCGACGGCGTCAACGTGCTGGTCGGCGGGGGAACCGACGACAGCGAGGGCTACTTCGTCCAGCCGACCGTGCTCGAGTCGTCCGACCCGTCCAACGAGATCTTCACGACGGAGTATTTCGGCCCGATCCTCGGTGTGCACGTCTACGAGGACCGTGACTACGACGCCATGCTCCGTCAGATGGAGAGCGCCGCGCCGTACGGCCTGACCGGCTCGATCATCGCGCGGGACCGGGCCGCCATCGCCGCGGCCGGTGAGGCACTGAGGTTCGCCGCCGGCAACTTCTACATCAACGACAAGCCCACCGGCGCCGTCGTGGGGCAGCAGCCGTTCGGCGGTTCCCGTGCGAGCGGGACCAACGACAAGGCCGGCTCGATGCTCAACCTCACCCGCTGGGTCAACACCCGCGCGATCAAGGAGACGTTCGTCCCGGCGACCGATCACCGCTATCCGCACATGGGCTGAACTCGGGTTTCACCCGCCCGGGCCGCCGCGTGCGTGACCGGCCGAACACGCACGCGGGTTCCCCCGGGCGGTTGCCAGGACCACATGCCAGGGCCGACGATGGGAACACCCCCGCACCGCGACACCGGTGCCTTCATGCATGGGAACTGGTATGTCGACGATTCACCGTCTGGTGCTGTGGAACATCGACCACACACTGGTCGACGTCGGAAGGGTGACCAGGGAGGCCTACGCCGACGCGTTCCGCAGAGTGACGGGACGCCCCCTGGTCACCCTGGCTCCGACCGCGGGCCGTACCGAATCGGAGATCATCTTCGAGACGCTGGCGTTCAACGACGTCGTCACCGACGACGACCACCTGCCGGCCTTCATGGCGGCACTGCGGGAGTCCTTCGCGGCGCGCCGCAAGCAGGTCCGGTCCCACGGCAGGGTCCTGCCCGGCGTGCGCGAGGCGCTCACGGCGGTCGGCGGGCTCCCCGGAGTCGTGCAGTCCGTTCTCACCGGCTCGATCCGGCCCAACGCGGTCCTGAAGCTGACCGAACTGGGCCTGGACAGGTACATCGACTTCGAGGTCGGCGGCTACGGCTCCGAGAGCTACCCCAAAGGCGCACTCATCGGGGTGGCCCGGAGCCGCACCGCCGAGAAGTACGTGGAGAAGCGGTTCGGCCTGCCGATCGGGCAGCCCGCCGCGGTCTTCATCGGCGACTCGCCCCGGGACGTGCAGGCCGCCAGGATCGCTCGTACGAAGGTGATCGGGGTCGCCACCGGGACCGCGAACGAGGCCGCGCTCCGCTCGGCCGGCGCCGACGTCGTGCTGCCCACCCTCGCCCACACCCAGTTCGTGGTGCGCACGATCGAAGAGCTGCTGGCGGCTCCCGCCTGACCATTGCGTCATCGGGCTCGGACCCCGATGCTGGGAACGCCGCAGTGGGGGCAGGAGACGACATGGGGAGCAGACGCTATGCCGGGCGATGACGAGCTCGCCGCCGTGACGGAAGGCACCTGGCTCTGGAGCCCGTCCGCGGAGACGACCGCGGACGCGCGCGTGACCCGCTATATGAGGTGGCTGCGGGACCGAGGTGTGCGCGCCGAGTCCTACGAGGACCTGTGGCGCTGGTCGGTCACGGAGGTCGACGCCTTCTGGGACTCGTTGTGGACCTACTTCGGGGTCCACGGTTCCCGGGGCGACGGCCGGGTCCGCTCGGGCGGTCCCATGCCCACCTCCCCGGACCCGCTGCGCTGGTTTCCCGGCGCGACGATCAACTATGCGGAGAACGTCCTGGCGCGCGCCGGTGATCCGGCGTTCCGCGACGGCCCGGCGGTCATCTTCCGGGCCGAGGGGGGTACGGACCGTACGCTCACCTGGGCCGAGCTGGCACGCGAGGTGGCCGGCGCCCAGGCCGGGCTGCGCCGTCTCGGGGTGGGGCGTGGTGACCGGGTCGTCGGCTACCTCCCGAACATCCCCGAAGCGCTGATCGTCTTCCTGGCCGCCGCGGGCCTCGGCGCCGTCTGGTCGGCGTGCTCGCCGGACTTCGGCGCGCCGAGCGTCATCGACCGGTTCACCCAGGTCGAGCCGAAGGTGCTCGTCGCCGTCGACGGCTACCGCTACAACGGCAGGGCGCACGACCGGATGGAGGTGGTCCGGGACATCCAGGCGGCGCTGCCCAGCCTCACGGCCACCGTCCTCATCCCCTATCTGGACCCCGGGGCCCGGCCGGTGGGCGACGCGATGACCTACGCGGAGCTCGCGGCACCGTCGGATTCCGCACCGGACGTGTCCTTCGAGAGCCTGCCGTTCGACCATCCGCTCTGGGTCGTCTATTCCTCCGGCACGACCGGGTTGCCCAAGCCCATCGTGCACGGCCACGGCGGAGTGGTGCTGGAGCATCTGAAGTCGCTGTCCTTCCACCAGGACCTCGGCCCGGGGGAGGTCTTCTTCTGGTTCACCACGACCGGCTGGATGATGTGGAACTACCTGGTCGGCGGCCTGCTGGTGGGATCGACCGTGGTGATGTACGACGGCGCGCCGAACGGCGACACGCTGTGGCGGCTCGCGGCCGAGACCGGCGTGACCTACTTCGGGGTCGGCGCGCCCTACCTCGTGGCGTCGATGAAGGCCGGCCTGCGGCCCGGCAAGGAGCACGACCTCTCGAGCCTGCGCGGCCTGGGTTCCACCGGCTCGCCGCTGCCGCCCGAGGGCTTCGCCTGGGTGTACGACGCCGTGGCGCGGGACGTGGCGCTCGGCTCCTTCTCCGGCGGCACGGACGTGTGCACGGGATTCGTCGGGGGCTCACCGCTCCTGCCCGTACGGGCGGGGATCATCCAGTGCCGAGGCCTCGGCGCCAAGGTCGAGGCCTATGGGGACACCGGTGAGCCGGTCATCGATGAGGTGGGGGAGCTGGTCATCACCGAGCCGATGCCCTCCATGCCCATCTACTTCTGGGACGATCCGGGCGGGGAGCGCTACCGGGAGTCCTACTTCGACATGTACCCCGGGATCTGGCGGCACGGCGACTGGATCAAGATCCTGCCGGACGGCGGCTGCGTGATCTACGGCCGCTCGGACTCGACGCTCAACCGGGGCGGCGTCCGGATGGGCACTTCGGACTTCTATCGGGTCGTCGAGGCCTTCGACGAGGTCGCCGACAGCCTCGTGGTCGACACCGGTCGGCTGGGCGCCGAGGGACGGCTGATCCTGTACGTCACCCTGGCCCCGGGGGCCGCCCTCACCGACGAACTCGTGCTGGGGCTCCGCAACGCGTTGCGGTCGGCGCTCTCGCCGCGCCACGTCCCCGATGAGATCCAGGAGGTGCCGGGCATCCCCCGCACCCTGTCCGGCAAGAAGCTCGAGGTGCCGGTCCGCAAGATCCTGCTGGGGACCCCGATCGAGCGCGCGGCCAACCCCGACGCCATGGCCAACCCCGAAGTCCTCCGCCACTTCACCCCGTAGCCCCCGATCCCGGCGTGATCTTGCAGACGTTCGCGGGTACGGAGCGGGAGCGGGCGCTCATGTCGCGAACATCTGCAAGATCACGCCATGGGGATGTGCTCGCGGGACGCCTCGGGTTCAATGGCAAGGTGGGTCTGATCGGTCTCACTTCATGGCGGTACGGCTCTTGGCAGGTGACATGAGCACGGCGGTGGACTTCGCGGCCCGGCTGCGTGGCAGGGAACGGCTGCTCGGCTACTGGGTGGTCTGTGACAATCCGGTGGCGACCGAACGCATCGCGGGGGTGGGTTACGACTATGTCTGTGTGGACGGTCAGCACGGACTCCTGGACTATGCCGGGTGGCTCGCCGCGCTGACCGCGATCGACGCGGCCGGTGGCTCGGCGGGGATGGTCCGGGTGCCCTCGAACGACCCGGCCTGGATCGGGCGCGCACTGGACGCGGGCGCGCGTGCCGTCATCGTGCCACTGGTGAACAGCGCGGAAGAGGCGGCCGCCGCGGTATGGGCGTGCCGCTACCCGCCCCGGGGAGTGCGCAGCTATGGCCCCATGCGCTCGGGCCTGCGGGTCGGGCCGACACCGGCCGAAGCCGACGAGCAGGTCGCCTGTGTGGTCATGATCGAGACCGTCGGCGGGCTGGCCGATGTCCAGGAGATCTGCGCGGTCGACGGGCTGGACGCCGTCTATGTGGGGCCCGCCGACCTCACATTGGCGCTCGGCGGGCGGATGCCCGGCGATCCCGCGGTCATGGACGTCTTCGACACGGCGATCGAGGCCGTGGTGTCGGCCGCGGAGCGGGCGGGCGTCGGCTGCGGCATGCACTGCCCGGACGGTGCCACGGCGGCCCGGTGGCTCGCCGCCGGCTTCACCTTCGCGACCGTCAGCAGTGACCTCGATCATCTGGAGCGGGCGGCCGCCGCCCACCTGCGAGACGCTCGGGGGCAGGGCGCCTGACGGCGCCGGCCCACGCCGGCCGATGTGCCGGCGTGGGCCGGTGCCGCTCCGGAGAGACTCCGTCAGGGACGAGGGTCCGGCACGGTTTCCAGGAACGGGCCGGCCGAGCGGCCGAGGTGGGTCTCGAGGCTCCTCGCCCACGTGCCGTCGTCGATCATCTGGCGCAGGATCGCGTTTCGAGACGCGCGTCACCGGGCGTGGACGACCGTGGCGGGTGCCCCCAGGGAACGGCTGGAGGGCCGAGGAGAGGCCGCGCTTCCGGAGATCAGCTGATCAGAGGGCCGGCCGGCAAGATCCTCAGAAGATCATCAAGCCTCTCCGGTTACGCTCCGCCGGGCGGGGATTCCCGACTACCCTGGCGCTCTGAAGCTCAATGCCACAACGGTGTGGTAGGTCACTTCATGGGGAGAGCAGGACATGAGCGCGAAGCTCGATGAGGCGAAGGACGATCTACTCCGGAGGGCCGCCGAGCGCTGCGCCCGTACTCCCGGAGCCCGAGCCGACTGGGCGGACGACACTTTCGATTATCTGCGGCTCTACTACCGTCACGTAGCACCGGAAGACCTGCTCGGCCGCGACCTCGCGGACCTCTGCGGTCCCGCGGTGGCCCACCGCCATCTCGGTGAGGAGCGGCCGCAGGGCCGCGCCAAGGTGCGGGTCTTCACACCCACCATCGAGGAGCACGGCTGGGACCCGGGGCACTCGATCGTGCACGTGGTCACCGAGGACATGCCGTTCCTCATCGACTCGGTGACGATGGAGCTGAGCCGGCACGAGCTCCTGACCCAGCTCATGGTGCACCCGCAGCTGGGTGTGAACCGCAACGTCGCGGGACACCTCAAGGGCTTCCGCGGGACCAAGGACGCCGATCAGGAGCTCGACGAGGCCTGGATCCACATCGAGATCGACCGCATCACCGACCGGGAGCGGCTGGAGGCCATCGAAAAGGACCTGGAGCGGGTCCTGCGTGACGTACGGGCCGCGGTCGAGGACGAGTCCAAGATGCGCTCGCTGGCGGGCACGATCGCCATGGAGCTGAACGAGAAGGCCCCGCCCCTGCCCGGCACCGAGATCGCTGAGAGCGTCGAGCTGCTCGACTGGCTGGCGGACGGGCACTTCACGTTCCTGGGTTTCCGTGACTACACGCTCACCGACGACGGCACGGCGCTCGAGCCGGTGACCGGGACCGGTCTCGGGATCCTGCGCTCGGACAAGCCCAAGTCCGACAGCTTCGCGGCCCTTCCACCCGAGGTCCGGGCCAAGGCCCGCGAGCCCAAGATCCTTATTCTCACCAAGGCCAACTCGCGCGCGACCGTGCACCGGCCGAGCTACCTCGACTACATCGGGGTCAAGAAGTTCAACGACGCCGGTGAGGTGGTCGGCGAGCGCAGGTTCCTCGGCCTGTTCACCCATGTGGCCTACAGCGAGTCGATCTCGCACATTCCCATGCTCAAGCGCAAGCTCGACGAGGTCATCAAGCGGGCCGGGTTCAGCCCGGACAGCTACGACGGCCAGGACCTGGTCGAGATCCTCGAGACCTATCCGCGCGACGAGCTCTTCCAGACCTCGGTGGACGAGCTCGTCCCCATCGCGCTCGGGGTGCTGAGGCTGCGTGAGCGCCGGCACCTCAAGCTGTTCCTGCGCAAGGACGACTACGGCCGCTACATGTCGTGCCTGGTGTATCTGCCGCGCGACCGCTACACGACCGACATCCGGCTGCGCATCCAGGAGATCCTGCGCGGTGCCTTCCAGGGGCTCACCGTCGACTACAGCGCGATGGTGTCGGAGTCGGTGCTGGCCCGCCTCCACGTGGTCGTACGAGGCGAACGCGGCACCCCGCTGCCCGACGTCGACACCGAGGACCTGGAGGCCCGGCTCACCACCGCCATCCGGTCCTGGGCCGACGACCTTGGCGAGGCGCTCGTCGAGCAGTGCGGCGAGGAGCGGTCCGGCAGGCTGTTCGGCCGGTTCGGCGACGCCTTCCCGGAGGGTTACAAGGCCGACTTCCCCGCCCGTACGGCCGTCTCGGACCTCAATCGGCTCGACCGGTTGACCGCACCGGGCGAGACCTCCATCAACCTGTACCGACCCGATAACGCCGCACCGGACGAGCGCCGGTTCAAGATCTACCGGCTCGGGTCCCCGATCTCCCTGTCCCACGTGCTCCCGCTGCTGCAGAACATGGGCGTCGAGGTCGTCGACGAGCGGCCGTACCGGATCGCCCAGGCCGGCGGCGACCCCATGTGGATCTACGACCTGGGGCTGCGCTACGAGCCGTCGGCCGATGTGGACGACTCCGAGGTCAAGGAGCTGTTCCAGGACGCCTTCTCCGCGCTCTGGCGCGGTGACATCGACAACGACGGCTTCAACGCGCTGGTGCTGCACGCCGGGCTCACCTGGCGGCAGGCGATGGTGCTGCGGGCCTACGCCAAGTACCTGCGCCAGACCGGCATCGCCTTCACCCAGAGCCGCATCGAGCAGGTGCTGCTCGGCAACGCGCCGATCACCCGGCTGCTGGTACGGCTCTTCGAGTCCCGCCTCGACCCCGCGCTGGCCGGAGGTGAGGATGAGCGGAGCCCCGGCATCACCGAGGAGATCGTCGGTGCGCTGGACGAGGTCGCGATCCTGGACGAGGACCGCATCCTGCGCGCCTACCTGGCGTTGATCCAGGCGACCCTGCGGACCAACTTCTACATGGTCGAGGGCGACCCCACGATCTCGGGCGACGTCCGGCGCAAGCCCTACCTCTCTCTCAAGTTCGCCCCGGAGCGGATCCTCGACCTGCCCCAGCCGCGGCCCAAGTTCGAGATCTTCGTCTACTCGCCGCGCATCGAGGGCGTGCATCTCCGGTTCGGCTCGGTGGCCCGGGGCGGCCTGCGCTGGTCCGACCGGCTGGATGACTTCCGTACCGAGATCCTCGGCCTGGTCAAGGCCCAGGCGGTGAAGAACACGGTCATCGTGCCCGCGGGCGCGAAGGGCGGCTTCGTCTGCAAGCGGCTCCCCGATCCCGGCGACCGTGGAGCGTTCCAGGCGGAGGGAATCGCCTGCTACAAGCAGTTCATCAGCGGCCTTCTGGACATCACCGACAACCTTGTGGACGGCAAGGTGGTGCCACCGCCCGGCGTCGTACGTCACGACGGCGACGACACCTATCTGGTCGTGGCCGCGGACAAGGGCACCGCGACCTTCTCGGACATCGCCAACGAGGTCGCGTCGTCGTACGGCTTCTGGCTCGGTGACGCGTTCGCCTCCGGCGGCTCCGTCGGCTATGACCACAAGGCCATGGGCATCACGGCCCGCGGCGCGTGGGAGTCGGTGAAATACCACTTCCGCGCCCTGGGCCTCGATGTGGACAGTCAGGCCTTCACCGTCGTCGGTGTGGGGGACATGTCCGGGGACGTCTTCGGCAACGGCATGCTGCTGTCCCGGCACATCAAGCTCGTCGCCGCCTTCGACCATCGGCACGTCTTCATCGACCCGGACCCGGATCCCGAGACCTCGTTCGCGGAACGCAAGCGGCTCTTCGAGCTACCGCGCAGCTCCTGGGCCGACTACGACACCTCGCTGATCTCGGCCGGCGGCGGGGTGTTCCCCCGCACGGCCAAGTCGATCCGCCTGACGCGGCAGATCCGGGAGGCGCTCGGGATCGAGAGCGGCGTCAAGGCGATGACGCCGTACGAACTGATCCGCGCGGTACTGGCCGCCCCTGTGGACCTGCTGTGGAACGGCGGGATCGGTACGTACGTCAAGGCGTCCTCGGAGAGCAACGCCGACGTCGGCGACAAGGCCAACGACCTGGTCCGGGTCGACGGGACCGAGCTGCGGTGCCGCGTCGTCGGCGAGGGCGGCAACCTGGGACTCACCCAGCTCGGCCGCATCGAGTTCGCCAGGGGCGGAGGCCTGGTCAACACCGACTTCATCGACAACTCCGCGGGGGTGGACACCTCCGACCACGAGGTCAACATCAAGATCCTGCTGGACCAGGTGGTCCGGGACGGCGAGCTGACCGGCAAGCAACGCGACAAGCTGATGTACGACATGACCGACGAGGTCGCCGAGCTGGTGCTCGACGACAACCACGGGCAGAACATCGTGCTCGCCGCCTCGCGCAAGCAGGCCGCCACCATGATGCACGTCCACGCCCGCTATCTCCGCAAGATGGAGCGCGAGGGAAAGATCAAACGCCGGCTGGAGTTCCTGCCGGCCGACAAGGCACTCGCCGAGCGGCGCCAGACGGGGCTCGGCATGTTCGGGCCCGAGTTCGCGGTGCTGCTGGCCTACTCGAAGCTCAATCTGGGCGACGAGCTGGTGGCCTCTGATCTTCCGGATGATCCGTATCTGGCGTCGTGGCTGGTGGACTACTTCCCCTCGCCGCTGCGCGAGCGCTTCCGGTCGTCCATGGACCGGCATCCGCTGCGCCGGGAGATCATCGCCACCAGAGTGGTCAACGACCTGATCAACAACAGCGGCGCGACCTTCATGTTCCGGCTCAATGAGGAGACAGGCGCGTCGCCGCAGGACATCGCACGGGCCTACCTGGTGGTCCGTGAGGTCTTCGACATGCCGCGGTTCTGGCGTTCGGTCGAGGAACTGTCCCACCAGGTGGAAGCGTCCACCCAGCTCCTGATGCGGCTCGAGGCCCGCAAGCTCACGGAGCGCGGAACCCGCTGGCTGCTGCACAACCGGCGTCCGCCGTTCGACATCCGGGCGACCATCGACTTCTTCGCCGAGGGGGCGGTGACGCTCGCGCAGAGCCTCCCCAAACTGCTGGTCGGCCGGGACCTCGCGGCCTTCGAGGAGCGCCGCGACGGCTTCGTCGGCCAGGGGGTTCCGGGCGAGCTGGCCGAGCGGGTCTCGATGATGGTGCCCGCCTACTCGACCTTCGACCTGGTGGAGATGGCGCATGCGACGGGACGTCCGGTGGACGAGACCGCCGAGGTCTACTTCGACCTCGCGGAGCGGCTCGACCTCGCCCGGTTGCGCGAACGCGTCATCGCGCTTCCCCGCCCGGACCGGTGGAAGTCCATGGCGCGGTCCGCGCTGCGCGACGATCTCTATGCGGCCCACGCGGCGCTGACCCGCGACGTCCTCGCCACGAGTGAGCCGGGCGCGGCACCGGAGGAGCGGATGGCCGTGTGGACCGACAAGAACGCGGCGGCCGTCGAGCGGGCGAGTCAGATGCTGTCGGAGATCTGGGAGAGCGACAGCTTCGACCTCGCGACGCTGTCGGTCGCTCTCGGCGCCGTCCGTACCCTCGTGACGTCCGGCGCGCTCCCGAAGTGACGCGGGCGCCGGCGTGACGTACGGCTGTGCCCCTCATCGCACTCTGGCGGTGAGGGGCACAGCCGTGAGCGGGCCGTTCGTCCCACTCAGGGTGCCGTCGGACGCCGGTGTGCCCAGCACACAGCGGTCGAGGAGGCGCTGGGCACACCGGCGTCCAACGGGGCTCAGATGGCCGTGGCCTGCACGGCCTTGCGATAGGTCCCGATGACCTGCACGGCGCCCTTGTCGCGTGCCGGGACCTTGGAGAGGTACTGGATGAGCACGGTGGTCTCGAGGCGGTCTTTGACCTTGCCGGCGGGCGCCAGCCCCACCAGGTCCCCGGTGACGTTGACGGCACCCGGCTTCTTGGCGGTGTAGCGCTCGTTCTGCCGCAGGACGTACCAGACCATCGCCCCGCCATCGGTGGTGCGCAACGCGAAGACCGGCGAGGTGCTGGGCGCGAACTGGGAGCTCAGGTCGGCCCCGAGCTTGGAGAACTGGCCGGTGGCCGTCTTGAGGGCCTCGTAGGCCTGGGTGGTGTGCGGGCCGGCGGCGATGCCGCCCGAACCCGGCGCCTTGGGGCCGCTGGTCAGCAGCGTCGCGTGGGCCGCGCCGATCCTGGCCGGCGGGAGCGCCAGTTGCGGGTCCGCGGACGGGACCGCGGTGGCGTAGCCGTCCTTGTCGACCGCGATGCCGCTCAGGGGCTTTCCGGTCGGGTAGGGGTCTGCGGCCAGCCGCCAGGGAGCCCCGCTCCTGTCCTGGAGGAACAGCAACGCGTGCTGCTGTCCGTAGGCCAGGCGTCCACCGGACCCCCGGTGGGAGCCGGTCCCGGCCGCGCGGGAGGTGGCGCCCACGGCGAACCAGCGCGGATAGGACGTGAGCTTGGGGATGTAGAAGGCCGGTTTCGCATAGGTGAACTCGGTGAACTTCTGCTTGGTGGCCCGGCGCAGCTTGTAGGCGGCGCTGTCCATGTCCAGCTGTGGGCTCGTCTCCGCCGAGGCGAGCAGCTTGTCGTCCAGGGTCTTGTTGGCCTGGTTGTTGGTGGTCTCGTACTTGCCGAGCACCTCCTGCGCCCCGCTCAGGGTGAGCGGCGGGGCGGCCGCGGCGGCGGTGCGCTCGCCACCCGATCCGCCGCAGGAGGACAGGCCAAGGATGAGGGCCGCGAGAACGGCCGGACGTAGACGCATGAGAGCCCCCCGGTGGAAGACGATGGTGCGTACCGGGGACATCATCGCAGAGTGATCGGATGGTTACCCTGTGATTACGTGGATTCCTTGCCGTGGGGTCCGTGTGGCGCGCGCGTGGCGTCCGTGCGGGCTCCGGGAGGGGCGGTGGGCGCCTATGCCGACTTCCTGGTGACGGCCCTGGTCACCGCGCCGTCGTGGGCGATGACCTCCGCCTTGGGCGGGGATTTCTCGCCCGTGGTCTGGGCCGGCACCGTGGCGCTGAACTGAAGTGTCTCGGTCACGTTGATCTCGTCCCTCAGGACCAGTGTGTCGAGCAGGTGCGCGGCGTCGCGTGGGATGGCGAGGTGGCCCTTCCGGCTGTTCTTGAGGAACGTCACGGTGTTACGGCTGAGCGCATAGAGGACCAGGCCGCCGCCGTCCGCGGTCCGCAGCGGGAAGATCGGGAAACCGGAGGCCGTGAAGACCGTGTCGTAGGCCAGACCGGCCTCCTCCGCCCGCTTCTTCTCCTTGCGGGCCTCTCCGTAGTAGCCCGTGGTGTAGGGGCCCTTCCGCATCACGGAGACGGCCACGGATCCGGAGCCCTCGCCAGCGAGCGTCGCCTGGATGGCGGGGACCCCCCGGGGCTGGATCACGAGACCGCCGTCGAAGGTCGCCAGTGGCGTCGCATATCCCTCGTGGTCGACCGTGACCTGCGGGATCTTGGCCTTCTTGTTCAGCAGGGTCGCGAGGCTGAGCCGCCACCGGTCGGCGGGGGAGGTGCGGAGGAACGCCATGATCGCGGTGTTCTCGGGCCCGGTCCCGGCCGCGGGCCGCCGGCCGTCCGCCGGGCCCCCGGGGCCGCTCCCCGTGGTGCGGTCGGTGACCGCCACGAACCACTGGGGGTATCGGTCGAGCCTCGGCACATAGAGCCGAGGCTCGCCGTAGCCATAGCGCGGCACCGGCTCGCCGGTGAACGCGGCCTTGCGGAAGGCCGCGGCGATCAGCTGGGACTGGCCGTCTCCGGCCCACGACAGCGCCAGACGCTCATCCCCGCTCGCGCGCGCCACGTCCTCGTTGACGGTGTAGGCCCGGAACGCGCGTCTGGCCACCTCGGGGGTCAGGCGTTCCGGTGCCGGGGCGGAGGCGAGGGTGATCGGAGTGGCCGGGGGCCTGCGTTCCTGCGCGCACCCGATGACGCCGGTGACCGCCAGCACCGCCACGCCGGCCAGGGCCGTCCTGTTCACCGTCCTCCGCTTCACTCCCGTGCCCCCGCCTGGTGATGATCCATCTCGCTGACCCGTGATTCTGCCATCCCGGGAGGAGCGAGCCGACATGTAGGGACAGTCCGCGGCGCCCAGTGGTGCCGTCTCGCCGATAAACTCGGGCTTGTGGCAGCCATCGATCCCCAGGAACAGCTCAAGGAGCTCAACTCGACGCTCAGTGGCATCGAGGCGGTGCTCGATCTCGACGGTATGCGACGCGGCATAGCGACGCTGCGTGAGGAGTCCGCGGACCCGGACCTGTGGAACGACCAGGATCGCGCCCAGCAGGTGACGCGCCGGTTGTCCTACCTGGAGAGCGAGTTCAGCCGCGTGGAGGCGCTCCGCAGCCGGCTCGACGACCTCGGAGTCCTGTTCGAACTCGCCTGGGAGGAGGACGACGGGGCCGTCCTCGGGGAGGCCGAGGGTGAGCTCCGCTCACTGACCCAGAGCATCCAGCAGCTCGAGGTCCGTACGCTCATGTCCGGCGAATACGACTCACGTGAGGCGCTGGTCACCATCAACGCGCAGGCGGGCGGCGTCGACGCCGCCGACTGGGCACAGCAACTCCAGCGGATGTACCTGCGATGGGCCGAGCGGCACGGCTATCCCACGGAGATCTACGACACCTCCTACGCCGAAGAGGCCGGGATCAAGTCCACGACCTTCGCCGTCAAGGTGCCGTACGCCTATGGCACGCTGCGGGGCGAGCACGGCACCCACCGGCTGGTCCGCATCTCGCCGTTCGACAACCAGGGCCGGCGGCAGACCTCCTTCGCCGGCCTCGACGTGGTGCCGGTGGTCGAGCAGAGCGACCACATCGACATCGACGAGAGCGAGCTGCGGATCGACGTCTACCGGTCCAGCGGCCCGGGCGGTCAGGGCGTCAACACCACCGACTCCGCGGTCCGCATCACCCACCTGGCCTCAGGCATCGTCGTCTCCTGCCAGAACGAGCGCAGCCAGCTGCAGAACCGGGCCTCGGCGATGACCGTCCTGCAGGCCAAGCTGCTCGAGCGCAAGCGGCAGGAGGAGGCGGACAAGATGGCCGAGCTGCGGGGTAAGGGCACCAGCAGCTGGGGCACCCAGATCCGCAACTACGTGCTCCACCCGTACCAGATCGTCAAGGACCTGCGCACGGGCGTGGAGGCGGGCAACCCCAGCGCCGTGCTCGACGGCGAAATCGATGGGTTCGTGGAGGCGGAGATCCGCTGGATGCGCCAGCAGGAGACCGCCTGAGCGGATCGGCTCGCCAGGAGAGAAAACCAGGGGAAGAGCGGATGAAGTGCCCGGGAACGGCGGGTGAAGGCCGGGGTGGCGCCGAGTGGGCGCCGGGCCGCGGGGAGAGCCGGCCGGGAGGGTGGTCCGGGAGGGTGGTCCGGGCCGGCCTGGGAGGGCGGCCCCGGAGAGGCCGTCTAGGAGAGACGGCTAGGAGAGATGGCGGAGTGCGAGGGTGAGGGCCAGCGCGAACGCCAGCACCAGCGCGATAAGGATCACTACGGGTGGTACGGCCGGTCCGTGATGGTGCACCTCGGCCCGGGCGGCCCGGCAGGCCGGACAGCGTCCCTCGACGACCGGACTCGAGCATCGAGCACAGATCAAGTGTTCGCAGCTCATCCCGTGCCCTCCTTGTAGGTCCTTCGATAGTAGGACCGGTTCCGTCCAAGTTGGACCATCCATGTCAGTGTCCCCTCTAGACTGCGACATGGCCAACTGGTCCGCCAAACCGGAGGGCCCGCGGCGGCTTTAGTCCTAAATGCGGACACCGTCGTTCAACAGACCCTAGACTGGCACGCCGTGATGCACCCGTGATCCACTTCGACAACGTCACCAAGGTTTACCCGAACCAGAACCGACCGTCCCTCCAGCACGTGAACGTCGCCGTCGAGAAGGGCGAGTTCGTGTTCCTGGTCGGGCCCTCGGGGTCGGGAAAGTCGACCTTCCTACGCCTGGTGCTCAAGGAGGAACGGCCCTCGCAGGGGCATGTTCACGTGGCCGGCAAGGATCTCAGCCGGCTGAACAACTGGAAGATCCCGCACCTGCGCCGCAGGATCGGGTGCGTCTTCCAGGACTTCCGGCTGCTGCCGAACAAGAACGTCTTCGAGAACGTCGCCTTCGCGCTCGAGGTCATCGGCAAGCCGCGGCGGTTCATCGCCAAGGTGGTCCCCGAGGTCATCGACCTCGTCGGACTCGAGGGCAAGGCCCACCGGATGCCCGGGGAGCTCTCGGGTGGTGAGCAGCAGCGTGTCGCCATCGCACGGGCGTTCGTCAACCGGCCGATGGTCCTGCTCGCGGACGAGCCGACGGGCAACATCGACCCGGCGACCTCCATCGGGATCATGAAGGTGCTGGACCGTATCAACCGGACCGGTACCACCGTCGTGATGGCCACCCACGACGCCGCGATCGTCGACGCGTTCCGGAAGCGGGTCGTCGAGCTCGAGGACGGTCGAGTGGTCCGCGACCAGTCGCGAGGGGTCTACGGCCAGGCCTACTGACCTGACCGACCCGGCCGAGTCCGGGCCCAGACCACTGGCTACCGGCCACCGGCCACCGATCAGCGAGGACAGTCAACGACATGCGAGCCCAGTTCGTGCTCCAGGAGATCTGGATCGGTCTCCGCCGGAACCTGACGATGACGATCTCCCTCGTCATCACCGTCGCCATCGCCATGGCGCTCTTCGGCACCGGCCTGCTCATCAACAAGCAGGTGTCCAACTCCAGGAGCTACTGGAACGGCAAGATCGAGGTCTCGATCTTCCTGTGCTCCAAGGCGAGTGCCAGCCTCAACTGCAACAAGACCGAGGTCACGCCGGATCAGATCGCCTCGATCCAGTCCGACCTGGAGAAACTGCCGCAGGTCGCCAGGGTCCAGCACGAGACCAAGGAAGTGGCCTTCCAGCGCTTCAAGCAGCAGTTCTCGGACACGCCGGGCATGCTGGCGAGCACCAAGGTCGGAGACATCCCGGAGTCGCTGCGGGTGAAGCTCAAGAACCCGCAGGAGTACAAGGCCGTCGTGGCGGCCGTGAGCACACGGCCCGGCGTGGACCAGGTGGTCAACGAGCAGGAGATCCTGAACAAGTTCTTCAGGATCCTCGACGGCCTCAAGTGGGCCGCCGTGCTGATCGCGGGCATCCAGGTCGTCGCCGCCGTCCTGATCGTCGGTAACACCATCCGCCTCTCGGCCTTCAACCGCCGCCGGGAGACCGGGATCATGCGGCTCGTCGGTGCCTCGAACATGTACATCCAGCTGCCGTTCATCCTCGAAGGCGCGATCGCGGGCCTGGTCGGTGGCATGTTCGCGGCCGTCCTGCTGGTCGGCAGCAAGGTCTTCCTGATCGACCGGCTGCAGGGCAACCTGACCTTCGCGAGTCAGCTCAGCTGGGGTTCCGTCGTCCAGATCATCATTTTCTCGGTCTGTGTCGGTGTGCTGCTGTGTGCGCTGGCCTCGTTCCTGACACTGCGCAGGTACCTGAAGATCTGACCCGCGTACAATCCTGGCATGCTCGGCTCATGGGCCGCGTGCTCTGCACCCTGCTGGCCACGCCGCCGATGACTCTGTCGCCTATGAGAGGCCGAGGCTGATTACGTGCCACGTGAGACAGGACGCAAGCTTGTCGCCCAGAACAAGCGAGCGCGCTACGACTATCACATCGAGGACACCTGGGAAGCCGGCATGGTGCTCCAGGGGACCGAGGTCAAGTCGCTGCGCGCCGGACGGGCGTCCCTCGTCGACGGCTACGCCGTGGTACGCGACGGCGAGGTGTGGCTCATGGGGGTCCACATCCCCGAATACACCGAGGGCACCTGGACCAACCACGAGCCGCGGCGTCCTCGCAAGCTGCTCCTGCACCGCAGGGAGATCGGCCGCTTGGTCGACATGACCCAGGAGCAGGGGGTGACCCTGATCCCGCTGTCGTTGTACTTCAAGGAGGGCAAGGCCAAGGTCGAGATCGCGGTCGGCCGCGGCAAGCGCGCGCACGACAAGCGACAGGACATCGCCAAGCGCGAGGCCAAGCGCGAGATGGACCGGGCGGCCCGGCACCGGGGCCGGTCCTCCGCCGGGCGCGGTGGAGCGTAGCGATGTGGGACGAACTCGGACGGCGGATCTCTGGCGTCTTCATGCCGGGCCGCTTTATCGGGAGGCGTGCTGTTATGGGTGGGTCTGGCGGCGGCCGGCCCGGCCGGATTCGCCGGGTCATCGCCACGGCGTCCGTCGGGATACTGCTCGCCTCGAGCACCTCGGCGTGTTTCGCCGAACCTTCGGTACTGCCGGCCGTACGTGACTTCCTCATCGCCTGGCAGGTCGGCAACTATCGTGCGGCGGCCAAGCACACCACCGGCGATCCCGCCGTGGTGGAGCCGGCGCTCGCCCAGATCCGCGGCCAGCTCGACGCCGCCTCCATGCGGCTCCGGATGGGGAAGATCCACAAGCAGGGCGACCGGGCCGACGCGCGGTTCGAGGTCAAGGTGGACCTGGGCGAGAACGGCGAGCCGTGGCAGTACCTCGGTCAGATGAACCTCCGCCGGGTCCACGGCACCTGGAAGATCGTCTGGGACCCGTCGATCGTCCATCCGAGTCTCGGCCAGGGCGACCGCCTGGCCATCGTGGCCGAGTCGCCGAAGCGCGCAGCGGTGCAGGACGACGGCGGCCACGCCCTGCTCCGCACGGTGCGAGCCGACGTCGTCGGGGTCTTCCCCGGCACGCTTCGCAACCCCAAGCAGACCATCACCCAGGTGGCACAGATCACCAAACTGGACGCCGAACGGCTGATCGGCCGCGTGCGTTCGGCACCGCCCAACGAGTTCCTCCCGCTGGTCATGCTCCAGCAGCCCGACCACGCCGCGGTGAGCGTCCGGCTGCATCAGATCCAGGGCCTCGCCTATCGCGCGGTCAACGCGCCCATCGCTCCGCTCATGGCCGGTGAGCTGGTCGGTTCGCTCGGGCCGGCGACCGCCCAGCGGCTGCAGGAGGTCGGCGCGCCCTACCAGCCGGGCGACACGATCGGCGTCAGCGGGCTCCAGCTGCTCTTCCAGCGCCGGCTCGCGGGCATCCCGGCCGTACGGGTCGTCCTGCAGGACGCGCAGGGCAAGCGGGAGGTGCTCCGGGAGTGGGCCGGCCAGCCCAGCAGCCCGGTGCGCACGACCCTCAACCGGGCCCAGCAGTTCAGAGCGGAATCCGCGCTCAAGGACCTCAAGGTGCCCGCGTCCTTGGTCGCGGTGTACGCCCCCACGGGCGAGATCGTGGCCGTGGCCAACCACGGGACGGGCGGCCGTGACCTCGCGCTGCAGGGGAGTTATCCCCCGGGCATGGCCTTCGGCATCATCTCGGCCGAGGCGCTGCTGGCCGCGGGCCAGAGACCGGGGGCCCCGACCGACTGCCCGGCCACGACCACGGTCGGCGGACAGACGTTCGCCAACCCGGGACCGGCACGGCCCAGGGCCACACTGCAGAAGAACTTCGCCTACTCCTGTACGACGACCCTCGCCGGGCTGAGCACCAAGACCGGCACGGACACCCTGATGCGGGAGGTGGACCGGTTCGGCCTGGGCAGGCAATGGGGACTCCCGGTGCCCGCCTTCTCCGGCTCGGTTCCGCGGCCCCGCGATGACGCGGAGAAGGCCAACGTGATGATCGGCCAGGGTGGGGTGCAGGTCAGCCCCCTGTCCATGGCGCTGGTGGCCGGAGCGGCCGCGTCGGGCACCTGGCGGCCGCCGCGGCTCCTGAACGATCCCACCGTGCCGCAGACCCTGCAGCCACAGTCCATCGACCCGCCGACGCTCCGTGCCCTGCGCCCGATGCTCCGGCGGTCGGTGTTCGAAGGTACGGCCAAGGCGGCCGAGGTCAAGGGGGGCCCGACCGTCTACGGTCTGGCGGCCACGGTCAACTACTCCGAGGCCGGCCGGCAGAAGACAGTGTCGTGGTACGTGGGCTTCCACGGCGACGTCGCGTTCGCGGTGGCGATCGAGGGGCCGGTCTCGGCCTCTCAGGTGGCCCACCGGTTCATGGTCACGGGCTGACCGGCCCGGCCGTACCCCGGGTGGGGGCCACGGCGCGGCCGGAAGGCCCTGTGGGCAGGGCCTTCGGAGGCGTCGTTACCGTTTTGTTATTCCTTTACCCGGTGGCCGCAACCATCCAGGCCCCTCTGAGCGTCTTTAGGGGTGACTGAGCTTCCGCTTGGGGGGTTGCGGACTCAGTCGCCGTGATGAGACCAGAGCCTCGTCTCGGGGGAGGCTCTGCCGTCCGGACCGGCCCGACCCTGCCGGTCGGCCCCGGGGGTGCGTGATACGCACCCCCGGGGCTCTTCATGTTCTGTGCTCGGCCGCGGCCCGCTCGCCTGGCGGCTCGCAGGCCACATCCGATCACGTGCGAGCGGCCATCCCGCTCTGGGCCCTCCGGCGCGATGTGCGGGATCTGCGGGAGTGCGCCTTCGGCGCGATCGGGCAGGGATCGCTCGCGGTGGCGGGCCGCCGTACCCACGTCCCTGGAAGGGCGCTGGTCGCCAGGGGGCGCTGGGGCGGGAGGTTCACAGCGGGAATCCTATTGGCGTCGCCGGTGTTGAACAGGTACGGTCAAGTCGTACGGTCGCTTCGGCGGCCGGTTGACAACTGAACATGGGGGTGACTGGCTTCGACTTTGGTAGACGAGCCAGGGGAAGCGGGTCGAGGGTCGCGGTCGTGACCTCGTTAATCCTGTGACCGCAAACCAACAAGTGCCAACTCTAAGCGCACTGAGTTCGCCCTCGCCGCCTGAGGCGAGTAGCGACTCTGTCAGCCCGGGAGCGTCTCCGACCCGGGGTCTGACATCGTAAGGAGACTCAACCTGCTGATCCGGTCGCGGGATAAGTAGGGAAAACAAACAGCGGCTGAGCCTGTCGGCGACTTGCCTGCGTGAGTGCCGGGGCTGAGAAAACGATGAGCAGGCTGCACCCGGAGAAGCCCTGTATCGATGCCGAAGGACGCGGGTTCGATTCCCGCCACCTCCACCACAGACTGGGACCAGTGTGCCCGCAAGCGATGCTTGCCGGCCGCTGGTCCTTTGTCGTTTCCGGCTCCTTTCCCGGCCACAGGCGTCTCCCGGCCGGGTCGTTCGCCGGGCGGTCGTCTCCGGGCGGCTCCTATGGCGCACCGTCCCCGGCGGCCGCTCTCGGCGGGGTGAGTTCGCGGTCGCGGGCCGCCAAGACGATCACTATCCGAGTACGCTGCCGCGTGTGCATGAGCCACAGGTCGGACAGCGGCAGGGGATCGGCGACCTCTTCGCGGGCGTGGGCTACCTCGGGAGAGGACTCGGCTGGATCGCGCGGCGCCCCAAGCAGTGGCTGTTCGGTCTGATCCCGGCGCTCCTCACGCTCGTGCTCTTCGGGACCGGGCTGGTCTTCCTGGCGCTCTATGCCGGTGATCTGGGGGCGTGGGCGACCCCGTTCGCCGACACATGGTCTCCGGGACCGCGGAGCGCGGTGAGAGTCCTGGCGGCGCTGGCCGTCTTCGGGACCGCGGCCTTCCTGGCGGTGATCCTGTTCACGGCCGTCACCCTGCTGATCGGCCAACCGTTCTACGAGAGCATCGCCGTACGGGTCGAGGAGTCGGCCGGCGGGGCTCCGCCGGAGCAGCAGGGGTCCTTGGCCGCACAGCTGCTCCGTGGGCTCGGGGATTCGGTCATCATCGGCTCGATGGCGCTGGCTTCCGGCGTGCTCTTCTTCGTGCTGGGGTTCGTGCCGATCATCGGGCAGACGGTCGTGCCGGTGATCGCGGCGTGCGTGACGGGGTTCTTCCTGGCCGCCGAACTCACCGCCATCGCCTTCGAACGGCGTGGACTGAGGAGGAAGGAACGGTTCGCCCTTCTCCGCCGGAACTGGCTCCTGGTGGTCGGCTTCGGCGCCTCGACCGTGGTGCTGTTCTTGATCCCCTTCGGCGCCGTACTCGCCATGCCGGGAGCTGTGGCGGGCGGCACACTCCTGGTGCGGGAGCGGCTTGCCGGAGGAGCCGTCCGGCCGGTGGTGCCGGGAGTCCCGTGGAGCCGGTGAACAGGCCCTGAGCTCGGAGGACATGCCCTCTTCCGAGGGGGACGGGAGCCGGCGACAAGCTGTGACCTGTGTGTGATCGCCCCCTGAGCGAGAATCTTGATCTTCGCGTAACCTGTGCCGCATGTCCGATCAGGGGGAGCTCGGCAAGCGTTGGAACGCGCCGAGCGACGACACGACCGTCCACAGCGCCGGCGACAGGCCGACAGGTCCGATGGCCGTGGTGGAGCCAGCCGAGGCAGGTGATCCTGCCTGGTCCGAACCGGAGGAGCCGCCGGGGCGGCTGGTCTTCCCAGAGCCGCAGGTGGAGAAGAGCTCCCGCACCGCTGCGATCCCCCGGTCCACGGGCCCTGACCTCGGGGAGCCGGGTGGTGCGGCGCCATATTCCTCCGGCACCCGGCCCGCGGGAGCGGAGCCGGCGCCTCAGCCCGGTGGATCCCACTGGAGCGAGCCTCGGCCGGGAGAGTCCCGGCCTGATGACTCACAGCCCGGTGAGTCACAGTGGGCCCAGCCACAGTCCGGCGGGTCACAGTGGGATGAGCCACAGTCCGGCGAGCCACAGCCCGGCGGGTCACAGTGGGATGAGCCACAGTCCGGTGGGTCGCTGTCGGGTGAGTCACAGTGGGGCGAACCGCAGTGGGGTGAGCCGCAGTGGACCGAGCCGTCCTGGAGCCGGTCCCCGGAGGACGCCGGGGACAGCACGTCACGGGACTGGCCGTCCCCGGAGTCCACTTCACCGGACCCGGTGGCGGCACCGGCCCCGGCGGAGCCGGACTCCGCAAGGTGGCGTTCCGCCAGGCCTTCGACTGAACAGAACAGTGAACACAACTCGGTGGGGCAGGGCTCACCAGGACAGGGCTCACCAGGACAGGATCCGGTAGGACCCGGTGCGGAGCATCTCGGCCTCGGCCGACCGGGGACCGAAGACTCCGGGCCCGACAGGTTCGAGCCCCAGAGCCCGGAATCGGGGAGGTTCGAGCCCCAGAGCCCGGAATCGGGGAGGTTCGAGCCCGAGAGGCCAGGGACTCGGAGGCGAGGATCCCAGCGGGGAGAGTCCCCGGCGCAGGAGCCCAAGGACCTGGGCGTCACGGCTTCGGAGCCGGGATGGGGCTCAGCGGCCTCTGCCGAGTCCGGGCCGGAGGCGCCGTATCCCGGGGGCCGGCGCGAGTCCATGCCCGCGCAGGACGGCTGGGAGGGGGCGCTGTTCGACGGCAGCGCCGATGCCGAACCAGGTGACTCCCGTTACGCGCCGGTGACGTTTCCGGGGGCCGGCACTCCGCCGAAGCCGGGCACGCCGAGCAGCGGCAACATCCGCATCCCGGAGTGGATGCGTGAGGAGGACGGCCGGGCGTCCGCGCCCGAGACCGGCTTCGACGACCAGCCCGGCCGCGGATCCCGCGTCGTGCTGTTCGCGGGTGTGGGACTGCTGGTGATCGCGATGCTCGTGGCCGCGGCCGTGTATTTCCTCATGTCCGGAGACGGGGCCGCGGACACGTCCGGCTCCGCGGACGCGGCTTCGCAGCCGACACGGGCCGCGAGCGAGGCGGCGCCCCCGCCCGGGCTGCCGATGCCGGCGGACAAGCTACTCAGACGCTTCCCCGGCACACCGAGCAAGACGGCCGGCCAGATGACCGACGCGCAGGCGGGCCTGGTCTACCCCCGATTCGGCGCGCCATGGCAGCTGCCCACGAGGGCCAACCGGCTCAGCCAGCTCGGCTGGTCCGGTCAGCAGGCCGTGGTGACGGAGCGGCGTGGCCCCCAGGTCTGGTACGGGCAGCTGCTCAGCGGCTCCCTCAGTCCGGCCGAGATGAGCGGTTACGGCGGTCCGGGCACGGAACAGGCGGCGGCGGTGGCCTTCGCCCGCAGCGTCGAGGCCCGGCTCTACGGCTTCCAGCACAAGAGCCTTCCCTTCGCCTCGCAGCCGCTCATGGTGGACGGGCACAAAGGCTGGCTCGTCAGCTCGTACCTGCGGTACCAGCGGCCGGGTGTCAGGGCGACCGGTGAACTCACCGTCGCCGCCGTGATCGACACAGGCCGGAAGAGCCCGGCTGTGCTCTATCTGGCGGTGCCCAACACCCACCGCAGGCTCTGGAGCGATATCACCTACTTCCTCGAAAATCTCCATGTGGCCCCCTGAGTCCCCGGCGCGTGCACGGAAGATCAGCTCGACGCGCGGCTAGGGAAACCGAATAGCGTTCTATAGGCTGTGGCTCCACGGATTATGCGAGGTGGCCATGGCGATCGGGCTGTCGGAGGAACATGAGGCCCTGGCGGCCTCGGTGCGGGGCTTCACACGCAGGCATGTGACGTCGCAGGTCGTACGGGAGGCTGCGGAGGCCGCCGAGCCCGTACGACCTGGATTCTGGCCGTCCCTCGCCGAGCAGGGGCTCCTCGGCCTGCACCTGCCGGAGAAACAGGGAGGCCAGGGTCATGGCCTGGTCGAGCTGGCAGTGGCCCTCGAGGAGCTGGGACGGGCCGCCGCTCCGGGGCCCTACCTGCCGACCGTTCTGGCGAGCGCCGTGATCAGCGCGTCGGGCACGGCCGAGGAGCTGCTGGCCGGACTGGCCGATGGCACGCGCACCGCCGCGGTCGGCCTCACCGGCGGCCTCGTCGGCGAGCGTACGGACGGCGTGCTGACCGTGCGCGGTGAAATTGAGCCTGTGCTCGGCGCGGCTCTCGCCGATCTGCTCGTACTCCCGGTGTCCGTGGCCGGCGGCGAGGAGCGATGGGTCGTCGTCGACGCCGCCGAGGCCTCGGTCCGATCCCTGGAGAGCCTCGATCCCACCCGGTCGGTGGACACGGTGGCCCTCGGCGGCGTCGTCGTGCGGCCGGACCGCATCCTCGGCCCGGCCGGCGATCCCCGTGAGATCGCCGCGATCCTCTTCGGAGCCGAGGCCTGCGGGGTGGCCGGCTGGGCCGTCGACACCGCGGTGGCCTACGCGAAGGTCCGCGAGCAGTTCGGCCGGCCGATCGGACAGTTCCAGGGTGTCAAGCACAAGTGCGCCTGGATGCTGGTCCGGCTGGAGCAGGCCCGCGCCGCGGTGTGGGACGCCGCCCGGGCGGCCCGGGAGGAGCCCGGCCAGCGGGCCTATGCCGCGGCGGTCGCGGCCGCCGTGGCGCCGGACGCGGCGGTGACCTGCGCCGAGGACGCCATCCAGATCCATGGCGGCATCGGCTTCACGTGGGAGCACGACGCCCACCGCTACTACCGGCGCGCGCTCACGCTCCGGGCGCTGTCGGGGCGCTCGGCCCGCCACCGTGCCACCGTGGCCGAGCTGGCCGTGGGCGGCCTGCGCCGCCCGATGGAGCTGGAGCTCCCCCCGGAGGCGGAGCCGCTCCGGCAGCGGATCCGGACGGAGGTCACCGAGCTCGCCGACCTCGATCGGCTGCCGCAGCGGGCCGCGATGGAGGCGGGCGGCTGGGTCACCCCGCACCTGCCCAGGCCATGGGGCCGGGCGGCCACGCCTTTGGAACAGGTGGTCATCCAGCAGGAACTGCGCCGGGCGAAGGTGACCCCCGTGCCGCTGATGATCGGTGCCTGGGTGGTGCCGTCGCTGGTGCGGTACGGCACGCCCGAGCAGCAGGAGCGTTTCCTCGCCGCGACCCTGCGAGGTGAGATCGTCTGGTGCCAGCTGTTCAGCGAACCGGATGCGGGCTCGGACCTGGCGGGCCTCCGCACCCGGGCCGAACGGGTCGAGGGCGGCTGGAAGATCACCGGTCAGAAGATCTGGACCTCGCTGGCTCGTGACGCCGGCTGGGGCATCTGCATCGCCAGGACCGATGCCGAGGCCCCCAAACACGCGGGCATCACCTATTTCCTGGTCGACATGGCCTCGGCGGGCATCGAGATCCGGCCTCTGCGCGAGTGCACGGGCGAAGCGATCTTCAATGAGGTCTTCCTGGACCAGGTCTTCGTCCCCGACGAGCTGGTCGTCGGGGACGTGGGCCAGGGCTGGCGAGTCGCCCGCACCACCCTGGCCAACGAGCGTGTGGGTCTCACCTCGTCCTTCCAGCTCGGCGCGGACGTGCCCAAGCTCGTCGAGCTGATGGGCTCCCTGCGGCTGACCTCGGACCCGGTGACGTGCGATCAGCTCGGCCGGCTGGCCTGTGACCAGCACACCTTCCATCTGCTCGGGCTCCGGGCGACCCTCAAGCAGCTGTCCGGCACGGACCCGGGCGCAACGGCCAACGTGCGCAAGCTGGTCGCCATGGAGCACGGGCAGGACGTCACCGAATACGGCTTCACCCTCCTCGGTGCCGAAGGCGCGCTCGGCGGCGGCCGCCGCGACGAGCTCCGGCGCAGGTGGACGTTCTACCTGCTGGCCTCCCGGGCGATGACCATCGGCGGCGGGACCACCGAGGTGAACCTCAACGTCATCGGCGAGCGCATCCTCGGGCTTCCCCGGGACCCGGAACCGGGCCACTAGACCGGGTCACAGGGGCGTCCTGCGGGTCGCGGCGGGTCTGAAGCAGGCCTGGACCGGGCCCCTATCGCGGGTGGACGCTCCGCCGTGCCGGCATCCGTTCCCCGGCGTACTCCGGCAGCCCGCGAAACCAGTTCACGGTCTGCTCCAGGCCCGTGTCCATCGGGACCCGGTGGACATCGGGAAACAGGTGGCGAAGCCGGCCGTCCGCGGCCTGCGAGTCGCGGACGTCCCCGGCCCGGGGCGGTTCGTGCCGGATCTCGATCGGCACGTCGGCGATGATCGCGAGTTGGCGTGCGAGCTCGAGGATCGACATGCGGGTTCCGGAGGCGAGGTTGACCGGGACGGGGGAGGTCACCCGGCGGATCACGGCCTCGGCCAGCACCCGGACGACCGTGCCGACGTAGGTGAAGTCCCGGGTCTGCCGTCCGTCACCGTGGATCTGGAGCGGCCTGCCCCGCAGTGCGGCGTCGATGAAGGAGGGCACGACCGCGGCGTAGGCATGGCCGGCCGGCTGCAGCGGCCCGTAGACGTTGAAGAAGCGCAGTGCCAGGGCGGGCAGGTCGAAGCTGGCGCCGTAGGCGAGCAGGTAGGCCTCGGTGGCGAGCTTGCTGGCGCCGTAGGGACTGAGCGGCCGGGTCGGCAGGTCCTCGTGCTCGGGCAGGCCGGGCACGGAGCCGTAGACCGAGGACGACGAGGCGGCCACCACGTGGATGGACCGGCGGCGGCAGGCCTCCAGGACGTACAGGGTGCCGCTCGCGTTGACGGCGTGGCTGGCCATGGGATTGGCCAGGGAGCGGGGCACGGAGGGGCGGGCGGCGAGGTGGACCACCGCGTCGGCGCCGGTCACCACCTCTTCGAGGAGATCCTCGTCGAGGATGCTTCCCTCGATCAGTTCCACGTCCGTTCCGTGCAGGTTCGCCGCGGAGCCGGAGCTCAGGTTGTCCAGCGCGACGACCTGGATCGTCTCCGGGCGGGCCGCGAGCTCCCGGCACAGGTTCGCGCCGATGAAACCGGCGCCGCCGGTGACGATCACTTTCATCGGCTCTCCTTCCGCTCGAGCATGGAGGCCGGCCACCAGCCGCGGTTCACGGCGATCGAGGCGTAGAGGTCGCGTATGTCGGCGACGAGCCGATCCGCGCTGAACCGCTCGGTCGTCCATGCCTTGGCGTGCCGGCCCATCCGCAGGCGCAAGCGGTCCTCGCGCAGCAATCGGATCGTGTGGGCCGCGAGTTCACCCGGCTGGGCGTTCGCCAGCAGGCCGGTGACCCCGTCCTGGATCACCTCCGGGACTCCTCCCACCCGGGTGGCGACGGCCGGGAGCCCGGCGAGTCCGGCCTCGATCAGCGAGATCGGCATCCCCTCGTTGTCGGACGTCAGGAGCACGAGGTCCGCGGCGGCGTAAACGGTCTCGACGTCCGATCGCCAGCCGAGCAGGTGCAAGGAACCGTCCAGGTCCCTGGAGGCCGCGGTCAGCTCGGACAGCAGATCCCCGTCGCCGCACACCAGGAACCGAACGTCGGGGAGCTGCCTGCGCACGGCCTGCGCGACCGCGACGAAACGGTCGGGTCGTTTGACCCCCGTGATCCGTCCGACGAACGCCACGACCGGGACGTCGGCGGGAAGCCCGAGACCGTGCCGCGCGGCCTCCTGATCCGGGAGCGGGCCGAGGTCGGTGCCCGGTGGCACGACGTGGTACTGGCCGGGCCGGCCGACACCGGCCTTGACGAGGTCGTCGCGGACCTTGCCGCCCACCGCGACCAGGTCCTGGGTGAACCTCGCCAGGACCCGCTCGGCCTGGACGATCAGCCGTGTCTTCGACGCCGAGAAACAGCCGTCCAGCGGATGCCCGTGGAAGGTGTGCACCCGCGCCGGCACTCCGGTGAGCACAGCGGCCATGCGTCCCAGCGCGCCCGCCTTGGCCGTATGAGTGTGGACGATGTGCGGCCGGAATCTTCGCATTTCGGCGGCGAGTCCGGCGAGGGCACGGACATCGTCCACCGGCCGGACCGAGCGGCCGAGCGTGGGCACCCGGAGCACGTTCAGATCCCTGGCGCGGAGCTCCATATGGTCGGCCTCGCCGGGACCGACATGGCCGCAGTAGACCCTGTGGTCGAACAACTCCGTGTCGAGGCCGCGCATGAGCCCGGTGACCTGCAGCGCCGGGCCACCGACGTTCATCCGCGCGATGACCCGCATCACGCGGATGCGCCTGTCGCTCACTGTGTCCTCCTCCGCACCGGCCGTGGCTTTTCGTAATGACTTGATCACGCACCGTACAGAGTGGCCGGTGCCGGTGCAACGCACCACTCTCGGAAAGCAGAAATGGGCTCGGGGGCCGGGAGTTATGGGTCCTTTCGGGCCGCCTAAGAAAAGGCGGGGGTGTCTGGGGTCTTTTGATGGCGAGTCGGCCGTTATCTTCGGACCTGTGAATTGAAGGGATTCCGGTCGTGTCGCGGCCGGGTGGAAGTGCTTCGAAACCGCCGTGATCAGTGCGTGATAACCTGCTCACCGTTCCCCTAACTGCCTTGGGCAGTGCTGTAGGGAGAATTCACCGTGGGCAAGGGGATTGCCCATTTCTGTTCGGGGGGAGCCTTATGGGTTCATTTTCTAGGAGAGCCGGCGCCGTGACGGGTGCCGTGCTCGCGGGAACAGGGCTGGCGGCGGTGCCGTCGGTGGCGTACGCGCAGCCCCGTGCGGTGTCCGTGTCATGCAGCACCCCGTCACTGCTCGCGGCCATCACGGCGGCCAATGCCGCGCCCAAGGAGACGCTCAAGCTCGCCGGCAACTGCACCTACAACCTCACCGCCGCGGCCCAGAACGGCACCCGCGGGCCGAACGGGTTGCCGATCATCACCGGGAACATCACCCTTCAGGGCCAGAACACGGTCATCAGGCGTAATGCGGTTGCGCCGTTCCGCATCGTCGAGGTGGCCGCGGGGGCCGTCCTCAATGTCCGTGGGATCACCATCTCCGGTGGCGACGCGGGCTCCGCCACCGGTGGTGGCATCCTCAACGCCCGAGGCAGCGTGTTGCTGTTCCACAGTCTGGTCGCGGGCAACACGGCGGACAACGGCGGAGGAGTCTCCAACGACAGCGGCGCGTTGCGGCTCGTGAGCAGCACGGTGCGCAACAACATCGCCACCGGCGGTGGCGGAGGCGGCATCTACAACGACGGGTTCCTGTCGATCCGATTCAGCCGCCTCAACTCCAACAGAGCCAATACCAGTGGTGGGGGCCTCTACAACGAGCTGGGCGGCCGGGCGTTCCTCTTCCGTAGCGACGTCATCGGCAACATCGCCGCCGCCACCGGCGGCGGCATCCACAACGGTGCCGGAGGCCTCGTGCGAGGAACCCTTGTCCGGACCTCCTTCAACGGCGCCGCGAGCGGCGGCGGCGTCTCCAACGCCGCCAACCCCGGAAGTGTGACCTTCACGACCAGCGCCATCACTCAGGACAATCCCAACAACTGCGTTCCCGCAGGGACTGTTCCGGGTTGTGTGGGCTGATATCCGCATTCCCTGTTTCTGGTGGCCGCGCTCACTCGATGGCCGCGACCTGCCGGGTGGCGGGGGTCGCCCCCCGCCACCCGGCAGAGACAGTGGTGAAGACAATGGGGGCCGGCCGGTCCCGACCACGCGCTCCCTCAGAGCCGTTCGACCACGGGGCCACCGCACCGGTTGCGGGTGTCGAAGACGTACGAACTCTCGCGCTGGACCAGGTCGAAGTCGAACACGTCGTGATCGGCGAGGATCACCACCGCGTCGGCGGCCCGGAGCTCCGCGCTCTCCAGGGGTACCAGCGTGACATCCGAGGGGACGCGCAGCGGCTCCACATAGGGATCGACGGCCCGCAGGTCGGCCCCCAGCTTCCGCAGTGCCTCCACGACCGCGAGGGCGGGTGACTCGCGCAGGTCGCCGGTGTTCTTCTTGTAGGCGAGGCCGAGCAACAGCACCCGGCTGCCGTTGACCGGCTTGAACCGTGTGTTCAGGCCCTCCGTCACCCGTCGCACGACATGGTCGGGCATGTGGTCGTTGATGTCGTTGGCGAGCTCGACGAAGCGGAAGTTGTGACCGAGGGTCCGCTTCACCCGCCAGGAGAGGTAGGACGGGTCGATGGGCAGGCAGTGCCCGCCGACTCCCGGGCCGGGATGGAACGGCAGGTAGCCGAACGGCTTGGTGGAAGCCGCCTCGATGGCCTCCCAGATGTCGATGCCGAGCTGCTCCGCGAAAACGGCCAGTTCGTTGATCAATGCGATATTGACGTGCCGGAAGGTGTTCTCGATCAGCTTGATGAGTTCGGCGACCTTGAGCGACGACACGGCCACGGGCCGGTCGACGATAGCGGCGTAGAACTCATGAGCGGCCGCGAGCGAGGTGGGGTCGAGGCCTGCCACGATCTTCGGGGTGTTCCGCAGGTGCCAGGAGGGATTCCCGGGATCTATCCGCTCCGGGCTGTAGCCCAGGCGGAATTCACCGGGCGCGTGCAGGCCGCTGTGCTCCTCGAGCAGTGGCAGCAACAGTTCCTCGGTCGTACCGGGATAAGTCGTCGACTCCAGCACGATGAGGCAGCCTGGTCTGAGGTGCCGGGCGATGGCGCGTGCGGCGTCCTCGACGTAGCTCAGATCGGGGATCCCCTCCCGCAGCGGGGTCGGGACGGTGATCACACAGATGTCGAAGCCCGCGGCGTGGGAGTAGTCGTACGTGGGCAGGTAGCGGCCCGTCTCGAGAGCGGCCCTGAGCCGCTCGGAAGGTATGTCCTCCACATAGGAGGTGCCCGCGCCGAGTTGCTTCACGCGCTGCTCGTCGGTGTCCAGTCCCACCACCCGGAATCCGGCGTCCAGTGCCCGGAGCGCAAGCGGCAAACCCACATATCCCTGACCGATGACCACAAGGCATCGCGTCATGAGTCCCTCCCGTGCCAAAGCTTCCGGAGCCTCTACAGATAACTCCTGGTGATCGTTTGTGAACGCGGCATCTTAATGAATGTCGCGCCAAGTATTGGCAGAGTTTTGTCCGTCGCCATACGCCGGGCCGCGCTCATCGCTTTACGAGCGTGCCGTTGGCGGACAATTGCGCGGTCGATCGTTAACGTGTCTTCGGTGGTCTGGCGCGCAGGACGGGCCGGCGATGGTTCTGGAATGCCGCGGCGTCTCGGGAGGCAGGCGGAATGGAATTGGTCAGGTACCTTCGCCTGCTCTCGAGAAACTGGCTGCTCGTCGCCGTATGCGTCGTGCTGGCGGGGACGGCCGCCGTGGCCATCACGATGCGGCAGACGCCTCGGTACCAGGCGTCGATCATGATGTTCGTGTCGGCCGCCGACCGTACGGCCGATCCCGCCTCCGGCCACCAGGCCGGCCTGCTGTCGCGGGAGCGGGTGAAGTCGTACGCCAACCTGCTCAGGAGCGAGCGGATCGCCAGAGGGCTCGCGGCCACCCCGGGTGTCGGCCTGTCCGCCGAGAACATCCGGGCGAAGATCTCGGCGGAGGCCATCGAGGAGACCGTGTTGCTCCGGGCGACGGTGACCGACGGCTCCCCGGACCGGGCCAAGAGGCTCGCGAACGCTCTCGGGGCGCAGTTCGTGCGTCTCGTCGAAGAGCTCGAGCGGCCCTCCGGTGACGCCCGCCCGCTGGTCAAGGTCACCGTCGTGGACAGCGCGCAGGAACCTGTCGTGCCGGTGAGCCCGCGGCCGCTGCTCAATCTGGCACTGGGGCTCCTCGCCGGGCTCGCCCTGGGCATCGGCGGCAGTCTGCTGAGGGAGAACGCCGACACCTCGGTCAAGACGGGGGATCAGCTCCGCGACATCACGGGCGGGACCGTCCTCGGCGTGATCGGTCATGACGGTTCGGTGTCGAAGCGGCCTCTCATCGTCCAGGGCCCCGCTCATGCCCCACGGGCCGAGGCGTTCCGCTTTCTCCGGATGAATCTGCAGTTCCTCGACGTCGACGACCCGGTCCGTCTCGTCGTCATCGCCAGCGCCCTGCCGGAGGAGGGCAGATCCCTGACGACGTGCAATCTCGCGATCGCCCTTGCCCAGGCGGGCAAGCGCGTCATCGTCGTGGACGCGGACCTCCGCAGGCCACGGATCGCCCGATACCTCGGCATCGAGGGAGTGGCGGGCCTGACCAGTGTGCTGGTCGGACACGCGGAGCTGGACGATGTGCTCCAGCAATGGCACGACATGCCGCTGTCCGTGGTGCCGAGCGGGCCCATTCCCCCTAATCCAGGTGAAATGCTGAGCTCGCAGTTCATGCGGAAGATCCTCAACGACCTTCGTGGCCGGGCCGACATCGTCCTGATCGACACGCCTCCTCTGCTGCCGGTCGCCGACGCCCCCGTCCTCGCCCGTAGCTGTGACGGCGCGATGCTGGTCGCCCGGCACGGCCGGATCCAGGCGGACGAGCTGCACCGCGGGGTCGAGCGGCTCCGGGCGGTCGACGTGCGGCTGCTCGGCAGCGTGCTGAACATGGCCCCGGCCGGGAACGACCCCGGCTACACCTACGCCTACGACGCCGGGTATCCGGCGGAGGGCGTCGCGACCGGCTGACGCGACAGGGCCGTGGTGGCCACCGGCGGATCCGCTTACCGGCGATGGGCCGGAAGGACCGCGCGGCCGGTGCGGGGCGGGTGCGGGGCCGGCTACCGGCGGATGAGCCAGGACAGCATGCGGCCGAGCACGTAATAGACGGCGGCCGCGAGACCCCAGTTGGCGTACAGCTCCTTGGCCGGGTCGCGGTACATGAAGACCTCTTCGAACGGGGTGGCGAGCCAGCGACCGGCGCGCATGACCGCCATGACCAGGCCGTTGTCCATGTTCGCCCCGGCGTAGGTGAAGCCCATGCCGACCAGCAGGATCAGTGCGGCGATCCAGCCGGCCAGCCAGATCAGGCGGCTCACGAAATTGTGGTCCTGCAGGTCCGCCCGGGGATCGAGGCCGGGCCGCGGGCGGGCGTCACCGGTCCCCCCGGACTCGGCGGGGGCGCCCCTGCCACCTCGGCTGTGCCGGCGATTGCGCCAGCTCTGCACGGCCATTGGGATCCACTTCTTTCTAAAGACCGAGATCTGTCCCCTTTGTCCCACATCAGGTCGTGTCTAAACCCCCGGAGCCCGGGAGCCCAGGTGGCGTCGTCGCCTCCGTTGCCGGTGAGCGCCCGTCCCACGCGGCGGCGATAGAATCTCATCAGCGGAGTCGCTCGCCTGGAGAGCCTCTCTCTTCGCGAGCCGCCGCAAGGGCGAGATGCCGGAAAGGGTGAGCGGCGTGTCGACCCAGGAGCGGGCGCGGCTCGCGCTCGAGCTGCAGCGGGCACTGCAGCGCAGCACCATGTGGACCGTGCTCCTGCACGCCACCACCGCCGGCAGGGCCGGGATGAACGTCACCGATGCCCAGTGCGTCAACCTGCTGGTCCTCGACGGTCCGATGACCCCCGGCCGGCTGGCCCAGGCGATGGGCATCACGACCGGCGGGGCGATCACCGCGGTGGTGGACCGGCTTGAGAAGGCGGGCTATGTCAAGCGCACCCGCGATCCCGACGACCGGCGCCGCGTCATCGTCGAGCCGGTGCCCGACGCGGTCGGGAGGTTCGCCCGCTATTTCGACCCGATCGCCAGGGCGTCCGGTGAGACTTTCGCCGGCTTCACCGAAGAGCAACTGCGCTTCCTGCTGGAGTTCGTCGAGGGCTCCAACGCGAGGATGCCCGGCGTGATCAACGAGATCCACGAGCTGCCGTAGTCCTGCGCGGCACGGCGGCCGCCGCCGGATCGTGGCCGAGTGCCGCCAGAGCGAGGGCTTCGATCAGTGCCGTCGTGGCGGGCGGGTCCGGCGGCTCGCCGTAGGTCGCGGCCGAGACATAGCGGGCCGAGTCCGCGAGCTCACTTGCCCGTACGCCGGGATTGCGGGCGGCCGAGAGGGCGAGCCCGGGGAGCGTGGTGACCCCCAGGCGCGCGGCCACGAGCGCCTGCACGGCGACGTAGTCGTCGGTCGTGTAGGAGACGCGAGGCTGAAAGCCCGCCGCGGCGCACATCTCCAGCAGGTGGATGCGGCAGCGCTCACACCCGGCGATCCAGTGACCATCGCGGTGGGAGGCCAGCCCCAGCAGGCCCGTCTCGGCGCCCTCGCCGGCCGGGGTGACGAGGGAGGGGGTGACGAGATAGGTCGGATCGGCCATGAGGAAACGGGTGCGTATGCCCTCGTCCTCGGGGTGGTCGTCGTCGTACCGGAAGATCACCGCGACGTCCACCAGCCCGGCGCGGAGCATCCGCAGCGCCTCCGGCGGCTCGGTCTCCACCAGCCGGAGTTCCAGGCCGGGGTGATCGGTGGCCAGCCGTGCGGCCGCCAGCGGCACGAAGGTGCCGAGCGCGGAGGGGAAGGCGGCGAGGCGGACCCGCCCCTGCTGGAGCCCGACGTGCGCGGCCAGCTCGGCCGAGGCGGCGTCGAGGCGGCCGAGGATCTCGGCGCCGCGTTCGGCGAGCAGCCCGCCCGCCTCGGTGAGCCGGATCCCGCGGCCCGCGCGCTGCACCAGTTTGGCACCGGTCTCGGCCTCGAGCCGGGCGAGATGGTGGCTGATCGAGGGCTGCGAATAGTGCAGCTCGCGGGCCGCACCCGTCACCGAGCCGGTACGGGCGACCGCCACGAGCACGCGCAGCCGGTTGACGTCCAGCACAGGGCCAACCTATCGACGCGCTCTATGGGATCGGTCATCGGTCGGCATGAGAGCCATCGGTCCTGGCCGGGCAGGGTGAAGGCATGACCATCAGCGATTCGACGGTGACCCGGCCACAGCTGACCTCCCTGGTGAGCGCCGTCCGTGCCGTGGTGGACCGGCACGCGGACTGGGAGCGCACCGCCTCACTCGTCACCGAGGTCCTGCGGCGGGAGCTTCCGGGGCCGGACGTCCTGACCACGCGGGAACAGGCCGGAGACCCGATGACCTACCAGAGCCATCTGCTCCACGTGGAGCCGGACGGGGCTTTCTCGGTCGTCGCCGTCGTCTGGCGGACCGGCCAGGTGACGCCCGTTCACGACCACGTGACCTGGTGCGTGGCGGGGGTGCTCCGCGGCGTCGAGCAGGAGGAGTTGTTCTCCTGTCCGACCGGCGACCACCTGGTCCGGGTGGGTGACAACGCCAACCTGGCCGGTTCGGTCACCGGCTTCGCCCCGCCCGGCGACATCCACCGTGTGCGCAATCCCGATGACGGCACGACCATCTCGCTGCACATCTATGGCACCGACATCGGCCGCATCGGTTCCAGCGTCCGGCGGGAGTACGTCCTGCCCATCCGGTCCTGAAGGAGCCTTCCAGCCGCAGGATGCGGCTCGACGATCCGGCTTGACGATCCGGCTTGACGATCCGGCTTGACGATCCGGCTTGACAATGAGGCCTCACGGCCTTCGGCCGAGGAGCGCCACCAGCCTGTCCTGGGTGTCCGCGGACTCGGAGACCTCCACGGGCGGGTCGAAGATGCCGAGGCCCTGCCAGCGGCTCACCTCGGGCGCGAACCGGTCGTACACCGCCTGGGCCAGGTCCTTGTCGATCACGTCCTCCACGCCGATGCCGCGGGCCAGGTCCCAGGCGTGGACCGTGAGGTCCATGGTCATCTGCCAGCCGTACTCTCGCGCCGGTGTGGGCCCGCCGCTGGTGTGCACCTGTCCGTCCAGGGCGCCCGCCCGGTGGAACGCCAGACGGGATTCGGCCGCCGCCCGCTCCCAGCTCCGCACCGGATCACCGTCGAGCACGTCACCTTCGAACCTGTCGCCGACCTCCTCGAGCGTCGCGCCGTCCAGCAGCGACGGCGCCCACAGGTGCTCGGCTGTGAGGTGATTGACCAGATCGCGGACGGTCCATTTCGTACACGGGGTGGTGGCATCCCACTGCCTGTCCTCCACCTGATGTACCCGTCCGTCGAATTCCGCGAGCGCCTTGTCGAACGCCTCGAGCAGCTCCATGTGTTCGGCACCCCTCCTCTGTGGTGACTGTGGCGACCTTTGTGGTGGCCTACTCCGCAGAACTGCCCAGGGGCCGGCCGGTTCACTCCCGCCGGAGTGGACAGAGAACGTCCTCGAGCACGCTCCGGAGCACCTCGGCCAGGACACCCTCACCGGTGAGCGCCCAGACGCGAGCGCACCGTTGTAGGTCACCTGGACCGTACGGGCGAGGCGCGCGCAGTCACGTCGGGGTCCAGCTCGCCGGCCCGGACGGCCTCCGAGAGCAGGACGGCGATCTCCTCCCGCATGGTCAGTGTGTCCGTACGCGTTTATAAATGAACATACGTTCATGAACCTGCAATGGGAGCGCGCGTGTACGAGACCCCGTCCGACCTGATCTGGCTGCAACGGATGCTGGACGACAGCCATGCCCGTGCGGGAGCGCATCTGCGCAGCATCATCACCGAGGACCGCCGTGTCGACGCGGCCCGGCTCGCCGATGAGCTGCGTGGTGTCCAGATCCTTCACCTGGCCACGGTCACCGCCCGGCACGAGCCCCGGGTCGGACCCGTCGACGGGCTGTTCTTCCACGGCCGCTTCTGGTTCGGTTCCGGGCCCGACTCCGCGCGTTTCCGGCACCTGCGCGCCCGGCCGCAGGTCAGTGCCTGCGTGACGAGGGGAGAGGGGTTCCAGGTCACCGTGCACGGCCGCGCCGTCGAGGTCGACATGGCGGCGCCCGAGACGAAGCCGTTCCGCGACCTCCTCATCGAGGTCTACGGCGACGACTGGGAGAGCTGGGCCGGCGACGCCCCTTACGCCCGCATCGAGCCGACGGCGATGTTCACCTTCGGCGGAGTGGACGGTGCCGCATGATCGCGGTTCGCCCCCGCGAGCGACGTTCCGCCGGGATCGTGGAGTGCCGGCTTCGGCCCGGTGTGACTAGGGCAGATCGTGGCCGTTCGCCTTGATGGCCGTGGTGAACGTGGCCCATTCGGATGCGGCGAAGGTCAGCCTGGGGCCGTCGGGGTTCTTGGAGTCGCGGACGGCGACCGCGTTGGGGAGGTCGGCGAGTTCGACGCAGTCCTCGCCGCCCTGTCCGCTGTGGCTGCTCTTGCGCCAATGCATGGCCGTGAGATCCAACTCGGTCACGTGAGGTCCTCCACAGCTTTCATGATCCTTTTCTCGGACTCGCCGCGGGACAGCGCCGTCCCCGTGACCAGGTCGAACCGTACGGCACACTCTGTCACCGTGTCCGACTCCTCGATCACCTGGCCGATGCCGGGTCCCTCCTGATACAGGATCTCTGTGCCGTCGCCGAGCCGCAAGAGGGTCAACTTGCCGTCCAGGCCGGCGTAGGTGACCGCGGAGAACGGCAGCACGCGCACCTGGATGTGCGGGGACCCGACGAGCTCCGCCAGGCGGGTGAGTTGTTCGCGCATCACCTCAGGTCCGCCGACCGGGCGGTGGAGGACCGCCTCGTCGAGGACAAAGGAGGCGTGCGGCGGCTTCTCGCAGTGCAGGAGTTCCTGGTGCTCCAGTCGTGCGGCGACCCGCTCGTTCAGTACTTCGGACGCCAGTGCCGGGTTCATCACGCCCCGGGCGTAACCCTCGGTCTGGAGGAGGCCAGGGACGAGCTGCGCTTCGAAGGAGCGGATCAGCACCGCCTCGGTTTGCAACTCCATGTACCTGGGGATCACTTCAGGTCATTCCGGTCGCCGAAACGGCGAAGTGGCGTCGGATGACGACCACGCGTTGAGCTGCGGAGCCTGGGGGAGGAAATGACAGGTTCCCTCGACCGGGACATACCGACTGGTCGGTCACTTCGCTACTGTGAAGCCGAGCCCCGTTCGGTGCGAGGAACACGGGGAAATCAGGGAAGGGACCGACACGTGCAGACCGGACTCCAGGGCAAGACCGCGCTGATCACCGGCGCGTCCAGAGGCATCGGCAAGGCGATCGCCGTGGCGCTGGCCGCCGAGGGCTGCAACGTCGTGCTGTCCTCCCGCAGGCAGGAGGCGCTGGACGAGGTCGCCGCCGAGATCCGCGCCGCCCACCCCTCCGTGGGGGTGCTGGCCAAGGCCGCGCATGTCGGCGAGGAGGAGCAGGCGCGCGCGTGCGTCGACGCCGCCGTGGCCGAGTTCGGCGGGATCGACGTGCTCGTCAACAACGCCGGCACCAACCCCTACTTCGGCCCGATGGTCGACATCAACGCCGCACAGGCGGCCAAGACCGTACAGGTCAACCAGTTCGCCATCGTGCAGTGGACGCAACTGGCCTGGAAGGCGTCGATGGCGGAGCGCGGCGGCGCCATCATCAACATCGCCTCGGTCGGCGGCATGGCCACCGAGCACGGGATCGGCTACTACAACGCCACCAAGGCCGCGGTGATCCACCTGACCCGGCAGTTCGCGCTCGAGCTGGCCCCGGCCGTACGGGTGAACGCCATCGCTCCGGGCCTGGTCAAGACCCAGCTCGCCCGGGCTCTGTGGGAGAACAACGAAGAGGCGATCAGCAAGTTCATGCCGCTGGGCCGGATCGGGGAGCCGGAGGACATCGCCAACGCCGCCGTCTTCCTGGCCGGCGACACCGCGAGCTGGCTGACCGGGCAGACCCTCGTGGTCGACGGCGGCGCCATCATCCGCCCCTCCATCGCCTGAAGACCACGCGACCGACGACCCCCTGCGACCGACGGGAGACGAGTTCATGAGCGCACGCTGGGGCCTGACCATCCCGCTCACCGGGATGCCGCTGCCGGACCACCGCGAGCTCGTCGGTGAGCTGGCCGGCCTGGGCTACACCGACGCGTGGTCCGCCGAGACCAACGGCTCCGACGCCTTCACCCCGCTGGCGCTCGCCTCACAGTGGGCTCCGGAGCTGCGGCTCGGCCCGGCCATCGTGCCGGTCTACACCAGGGGCCCCGCACTGCTGGCCCAGCACGCCGCGACCATGGCACAGCTGGCTCCGGGCCGTTTCGTCCTGGGCATCGGCACCTCCTCGCCGGCGATCGTCGAACGGTGGAACAGCACGCCCTTCGAGGAGCCGTACAAGCGGGTCCGCGACACTCTGCGGTTTCTGCGGCGCGCGCTGAGCGGGGAGAAGGTGACCGCGGAGTACGACACCTTCACGGTCAAGGGCTTCACCCTGGACATCGTCCCGGACACGCCCCCGCCGATCGTGCTCGCGGCACTCCGCCCGGGGATGCTCAGGCTCGCCGCCCGGGAGGCCGACGGCGCCATCACCAACTGGCTCGCGCCCCAGGACGTACGGACCGTACGCGCAGAGCTCGGCTCGGACCCCGAGCTGCTCGCGCGGATCTTCGTCTGCCCCACCGAGGATGCCGAGGAGGCGCGCCGGCTCGGCCGCCGGCTCATCGCCGCCTACATGACCGTCCCCGTCTACGCGGCCTTCCACGACTGGCTCGGTCGCGGTGAGGCGCTCAAGCCGATGCACCAGGCATGGGCCGCGGGCGACCGTAAGGGGGCGCTCGAGGTGATCCCGGACGAGGTCGTCGACGACCTGATCGTGCACGGTTCGCCGGAGCGCTGCCGCGCTCGCATACAGGAGTACGTGGACAACGGACTGAGCACCCCGGTGATCGCCCTGCTGCCCGGCGGAGAGCTCTCCACGGCCGATGCCGTACGGGCGCTCGCGCCGCACCGGTAAGGGTTTCCGAGCCTGTGACCAGGCCGTTTCCGCTGTTTAGATCACTTCAGCGGGGGCAGGGGGCCAGGGTTCCTGCCCATAAGACCGTTCTGGGCGCCGGGAACCTTCCGGCCCTCAGGATGTGAGGAGTGGTCGTGCTTACGCTGACCAACAATGCTGCACAAGTGATCCGCTCTGTGTCCGACGAGCCCGAGGTGCCACCCGACACCGGTCTCCGCATCGCCGCCGGCCCTGAGGGATCAGGGTCGCTCAGCCTCTCCGTCGCCGCCGGCCCGCAGGCCGGTGACAAGGTCGTCGAGAGCAATGGCGCACGGGTCTATCTGGAGCCCGAGGCCGCCGACCTGCTCAGCGACAAGACGCTGGACGCCGAGGTGGACGAGCATGGGGACGTGGCCTTCCTCATCGGGGACCTGCCTCCCGACGGAGGAGGGGACCTGCCCCCCGAAGGAGGATGAGCCCGGCGCCGGACGGCCGCCCGGCGCCCCGCGCCGGACGATCACTGGGTGATCGCGTCGTCGGCCGTTCGGTGCTTCCCCGCGATGCCCGAGCCGGTCTGCCAGACTGGCCGTCGTGGCTTCCGACGAGTCCGAGGACGAACTCGAGCGGCAGATCCATGAGCGTTACGGCACCTGGCGGGACACCCCGCCGGGGCCTTTCGGCTGCCTGGCCGTCCTCGTCTTCACGGCACTGACCACAGGGGCGGTCGTTCTCGGGATGGTGCTGTTGCTGCGTTGACCATGGCACCGATCACCATGGCGGTGATCGCGATGGCGTCCCGGAGGGGTCCCGGCCGCGGACGACGAGCGGGTCGTACGGTGGCAGGAGGGCTCCGGTCGCGGCCGGCGGCCCATGTCAGGATCGGCCCTGACGGCATCGCCCGGCGGACGGAACCGGCGACGGAACCGGCAAGATCGTCCGGGGATGCCACGGGCCACCAGGGAGGGAGAACGATGCGGCTGACCAAGCTCGGCCACGCGTGCGTACGGTTGCAGAAGGACGATCGGACACTGGTCATCGACCCCGGGGCACTGACCCCCGAGGACGCCTTCGCGGGTGCGGAGGCGGTCCTGATCACGCATGAGCACTTCGATCACTTCGAGGCCGAACGCCTGCGCCAGGCGATGGCCGCCGACCCGCGGCTGGAGGTCTGGACCTGCCATCCCGTGGCCGTGGGCCTGTCCGACCTCGGCGCCAGGGTCCATGTCACCGGCCATGGTGACGCGGTCACCGTGGCGGGGTTCGAGCTGCACGTCCACGGATACAAGCATGAGATCGTGCACCCGGACGTGCCTCCGGTGGACAACATCGGCTTCCTGGTGGACGGTGAGGTGTTCCACCCCGGGGACGCGTTCACCATTCCGGAGGCCGAGGTGCCGACACTGTGCCTGCCGACGAACGCGCCATGGATGAAGGCGCCCGAGATGTTCGCCTACGTGCGTGAGATCCGACCGCGCCGGGCCTACTCCGTACACGACGGCCTGCTCAACGAGTTCGGGCTCGGTCTCATCGATGCGATGCTGAGCGGCGAGGCCAAGCGGACGGACGCGGACATCCGGCGCCTGCGCGGTGGCGAGTCGGTGGACCTGTAGCGACGGCGGTGGCGTACGGCCGGACATCGGCAGGGCGAGGGAAGGGCGGGCTATGCGGATCGAGGCGGTCTTCTTCGACATCGGGGAGACGCTCGTCAACGAGGGAGAGATCTACGGCCGCTGGGCCGACTGGCTGGGCGTACCCCGGCACACCTTCCTCACCAAGCTCGGAGCCATCCTGGCCGGAGGCGGGTCCCACATGGACCTCTTCGAGGCCTTCCGGCCCGGGTTCGACCTCGAGACCGAGGAGAAGCGCCGGGCCGAGGCCGGGATGCCCAACGGCTTCGGCCCCGAGGACCTCTATCCGGACGCCCGCGCGTGCCTGGCCGGGCTGCGTGCGCTCGGGTTGTTCGTCGGCGTGGCCGGCAACCAGCCTGTGGAGGCGGTCGCGCAGTTCGCGGCCCTCGGCCTGGACGCCGATGTGGTCGGGATCTCGGCGGTCTGGGGGATGGAGAAGCCGGCGCCGGAGTTCTTCGCCCGCTGCGTGCGGGAGGCCGGCCGGCTTCCAGGTGAGGTGCTGTACGTCGGGGACCGCATCGACAATGACGTCCGGCCCGCGCTGGAGTCGGGCGTGCAGGTGGCTTTCCTCCGCCGCGGTCCGTGGGGCTATATCCAGCGCGACGACGAGGCGCTGGAGCGCTGCCGGTTCCGCTTGGACTCGCTGGCCGAGCTTCCGGCGCTGATCGAGGAGCACAACCGCCGCTCGTAGCGGCACCGCCGGGCCCCGCGCCGGTGGGGCCGGCCGGAAACGAACGTCTCTCCGGATGACCGGCTCCGGCTGCCTGGATCCGTACCGGCTCGAGTGTGCGTCGTCCTTTCCCGGGCGCCCGATCCGCGACCCCTGGCCGGAACGGGTCAAGGGGAGCGCCGGTGTCGGCCAGGCCACAGCATGGGTAGGGACCGGGCCCTGCGAGTCGCATCCGAGATGTCGTCAAATATCGATATGGTCGAACATATGCCTAACGAGTCGACCGGGGATTCGGGCCCCATGGATCCCGAGGGGACCCGCGCCGGCAGAGGTCGCCTGCTGGCCCGGCGCTACCGACTGGGAAAGCCCGTCGGGCACGGTGGCATGGGCACGGTCTGGCAGGCGCACGACGAGGTCCTGGGCCGGGACGTAGCGGTTAAAGAGGTCATCCTCCCGCACGGCCTGAGCGACGACGAACGGGCGATCCAGTACAAGCGGACCTTCCGCGAGGCCCGTACCGCCGCTCGCCTGGGCCACCCCGGCGTCGTCACCGTCTATGACGTCGTCGAGGAGGCCGGCCGGCCGTGGATCATCATGGAGCTGGTCCGGTCCCGCTCTCTCGACCAGGTCATCAAGCAGGAGGGGCTGCTGCCCCCGGGCCGTGCGGCCCGGATCGCCCGGCAGATGCTCGCCGCGCTCCATGCCGCCCACGAGGCCGGGGTCCTGCACCGCGACGTCAAGCCGAGCAATGTGCTGGTGGGCTCGGGCGACCGGACCGTCCTGACCGACTTCGGCATCGCCACGGCCACCGGTGACGTCACCCTGACCCAGACCGGGCTGGTGATGGGGTCGCCCGCCTACATCGCCCCGGAGCGGGCCCGCGGGCGGACCGTCGGCCCGCCCTCCGACCTGTGGTCCCTCGGCATCACCATCTACGCCATGGTGGACGGCAAGTCGCCGTACGACCGTCCCGAGGCGATGGCCTCGCTGGTGGCGATCATCTCCGAGGAGCCGGAGCCCGCGGTCAACGCCGGCCCGCTCACGCCGGTCGTCGAGGGACTCCTCCGCAAGGACCCCGACGAGCGGATGAACGCGCACGAGGCCGGGAGGCTGCTGGACGAGATCGTCCGTGCGGACGCCCGCCAGGCCCAGAGGACGCGCCCGATCCCGAGGCCTTCGGACGAGGCTCTCGCGGGGGCGGGTGCCGAGGCCCCGGGAGGGCCCGCGCCCTCGGAGTCCCCGGCCGCGGTGCCGGAGCCGCCGGGCACCGAGGACGGCGGGGCCGAGGGCGCCGGTGCGGGCCCCACCATCGGGACCGGATCCGCCGGATCCGCCGCGGCCGGACCCGCCGGGCCGCAGGGCCCTGGGTCCCGTCCCCGCGGGAGCCGCCGGCCGGTGGGACGACGGTCTGAAGGACAACGGCCTGAAGGACAACGACAGGCGGAGGAGCACTCCGCGGCCGCCGAGGCGGCCGGCGTGGTGCGCGATGACGCCCCCTCGGCCGGGACCTCCGCGATCCCGGGTACGAGTACGGGCACGGCCGCGGTGGATCCCGGGTCCGATGCGGATCCGACCCTGGCCTCCGGACGGTCGGGTCCGGGCCCGGCGGGCGGATCATGGTTCCTCGGGATGCGGGTCACCACGACCACGGTCATCCTCGCCATCGTGCTCGTCGCGCTGCTGGTGCTCGGCATCGTGGCCGTACAGGCGCTGTCCCCGGGCCATGGCGCCGCACCACGCTCGCGCACGTCCCCCGCCGGCGGCACGCCGGGGCCCGGGGGCGGTCGGTCCTCGACGTCCCAGGCCACTCCGACGTCGTACCGGCCTTCCGACGTGAAGACCCCGGCCGCCTCCGGTGTCCCCGCGGGTTTCAAGACGCACCGTGATCCCAGCGGCTTCGCCATCGCGATCCCGAAGGACTGGAAGGGCCCGGAGAAGCGGGACTCTTCATCGTCGAGCGTGTTCTACACCGCGCCGGACGGCGCCTTCATCCAGGTGGACCAGACCCGTCGCCCGAACAAGAGCGCGCTCGAGGACTGGCAGAAGCTCTCCAAGAACGGCTCCAACCTCTACTCCGGGTACAAGAAGATCAAGGTCGAGGCGGTCACGGAGGGCGCACCGCTGACCGACCCGACCGGCAGGAAGATCGCGGACTGGGAGTTCACCCACGGGTCCGCGCCGACACACGTGCTCAACCGCGGGTTCATCATGAACGGCCGGGGCTACGCCATCCTGCTCTCGGCGCCCGACCGGGACTGGAAGAGCACCTTCGAGCGGCTCGCCCCCGT
>DASYNF010000132.1:0-4153 GCA_036008685.1 Actinomadura sp.
TCACGATCACGTCGTTCGGGTGCTGGAGCTTGGGGTCCTCGACCTCCTCGACGGCCACCTTGAACGGCTCCTTGTAGACGACTGCTTTCACTGTCCCTGCCTCCGATGGACGATCGGCGCGGGCCCTGGCGCACCTGGCACGGGCCCAGTGCGAATCGTGGCCGCGTGGCGGGGCGCAGGCGTGGTCCTGCCGACGCGAAGCGGAGCCGGTGCCCCTGGCTCGCCGGGCCGAGCCGGTTGCGGCGCCGGCACGGGGTCCCAGAACCGCGCGGGTCACGTTCGAGATCCCACATCCGCCCGTACCGCCCGCAGGCCACGAGGAGCCGGGCGTGCGTGCCGTGCTCGACGACCCGCCCCGCGTCGAGCACGCCGATCTCGTCCATGTCCCCGAGGGTCGCGAGCCGGTGGGCGACCAGCAAGGTCGTGCGCCCGGCCGCGGCGCTCAGCAGCTCGGCGGGATCCACAACTGGTAGGCAACCACGACCGAACTCGTTCTGGGAGGTCTCGTCCGGCCCACCGGCGGCCGGCTGGCCTCCCACTGGAAAGGTGACGACGAAGGGAACGACGGCTCGCGCGTCGAGCAGGCCGGCTGTGCATCCGCCGCAGCGATGATCGGCCACGCACCTCCGCCCCGCAACGCCGATACCTACGGCCACGGCGCGGAGACCGACCTCGGGACGCGGCTGACCCCCCGACGCCGTTGCCTGCCGCGGCGGGCTGGTTCCGCGGCAAGCAGGCCGAACACGAACAGCAGCGTGGACTCCCGGGCCGGGAGCGCAGGCGTGCACCGTCTCGCCCATCGCCTTCGGCAGATCTGGCACCACGGGGACGAAGTCTTGCTCGTCCGCGTTGCGGCACTCTGCGAGAGCCGCAGGATCGCCTTCTCGGCCCTCGCGCCGCCCATCCCAGGGAGGGCACCATGAGCGCCCCGGGCGCCACCCACCGGAGCAGATTCCGTTCGCCGGCGGAGTGTTGGCAGCCGACCTCGGGGTGCCGCGGGAGTCCCCGCGCGGGGCGGTGCTGTTCGCCCACAGCAGCGGTAGTGGCCGGCACAGCCCACGCATCGCTATGTCGCCGACGAGCTCAAAGGCGCCGGTTTGGTCACCGTGCTGGCCGACCTGCTCATCCGGGAGGAGGAGCAGGTCGATCTGCGGACGGCATCGGCGAGTACACCAGGTGGCACCTCGGCATCGACGATGAAGAAGACGAGGACAACAAGGGCCGCTACAAGTTCCCCTACGGCGACTTCGAGAAGGTCCACCGTTGCGGGCTGCTGGCCGCCGAATCACGCGCCGGGCAACGCAAGTACCACGACATCGAACTCGCGGTGGCCCACCTGCACGGCATGCTGGAGGCACTACGACGGACAGCGTAGGCGCGCACCCACCGGCTCAGGGGGCATGCGGTATGACGCTCCGACCTGGCGGGCTCCTGGGGCACACCCTTCGTGCCGTCGAGATCGCCGAAGACGCCATCCACGTGGTCGTCGCGATCCTGCTCACCGCGCTGGGCATCACTGATCACCGACACCGCGCGCCACATCGCACTTGTCTTGGCCGGCCCCTACAACCTGCCGGTGATCGTGATCCCGGTCCTCGAGGAACCCTGCTGCTGTTCATCGTCGCTGAACTGCTGCACACCGTCGCCATCGCGAGCCAACATCGGGGTGCCCCGGACCCCGAACCCCTCCTGGTCGTGGGCCTGGTCGCCGGCATCCGGCGGGTGCTCATCCTGACCGCCGAAGCCGAGCATTCGTTCCGCTGGAATCCGCCAGGAATCGAACTGCTCATCCTGATGGCGCTGATCCTCGTCATGGCCAGCACCACCCTGGTCTGGCGGCGCTCGATCCGCCTCCGTGGGAACGAGACCTCGGTGACCGCTCCTTCTCCGGCACGAAAGGGACAGAGATGACCGATCGAAACGCCAGTCCTCGGGACGCGTGGAGCGCCGCGGACTGGCAGCGGGCGGCGGCCGAGGTGCTGCGGCAGGCCGCGCGGAAGGCGACCCCGGGGCCCTGGCGATGGGGCGACCCGGCCGCCGCGATCGGCGCGCTGGAGCGGTACCGCACGACCCTGGAACGCTCGCCGATGCACGCCGCGTTCCCGACCGTGCGGCGCAGAGACGATGACGGCGAGGCGGTACTCCCCAGGTTGAAGGACCCGCTGGACGTGTTCGAGGACACGGTGGACTCCATCGCCCCGCCCGTGCACGCCAACGCCCGCTGGATCACGGTGGTCAGCCCGTCCATTGCCGAACCCCTCGCCGCCCTACTCGACGCCCTCGCCGAGAAGGCAGAGCAGATCATCAACGCGGGCGGGTCGGTGGACGAGGAGCCCTATCTGTCCGCGGTCGTCCTGGCCAAGCGGATCCTGGAGGCAGCAGAGGGCTGGCCGGCGGACTGATGTGGGGGCGTCCCCAGCCGCCTGCTGAAGAAGGCGCTGTTGGCGGGCGGGGCGACGCCCCGACTGACGGCCAGCGGGCCGCCGACGGTGCCGCGCTCGGATGGGGCCGGGGCACGGGCGTCGGAGGCCGGTGGCATCTGGGGACGATCGCTGATCGCAGACCCTTGTCCGTCACACGGGGGCCGGTGGTCCTGACAGGTCGGCTCGTGCGGCCCCGACTCACGCTCTGAGGACCAGGCTTGAGGAAAGGACCGTCCTGAACAATCGCATCTGCGCGAGGGCGCACGGGCCGGCAACGGCCGGGACGCCGACACACATCGGTGGGCGGCCCAACCGGGATGTGGATCTCGGCGACTTGCGGGGCATCGCCGGGAACCGGTGCGCAGACCGCAGCAGCGCCTAGCCGGCGGTGAGCGAGCAGTGCATGGAGATGGAGGAGGACACCGATGTCATTGATGAGGTCCGATCCGCTTGCGGGTTTTGAGCGGTTGACGCAGCAGATGATGGAGGAGAGGCAGGGACCCCGGCCGATTCCGATGGCCGCCTTCCGCAGGGGTGATCAGGTCGTTGCCTACTTCGATCTGCCGGGGGTCAGACCTGAAGATGTTGACATCACCGTTGAGCGCAACGTCGTCACGATCCGCACGGAACGGCGTCCCGCCTACCAGGAGGGCGACGAGGTGATCGTCGACGAGCGCCCCTACGGAACCTTGAGCCGGCAGGTGCTCCTCGGCGACAGCCTGGACCTGGACAAGATGACCGCGGACTACGCGCGCGGTGAGCTGCACCTCACGATCCCGGTCTCCGAGAAGGCCAAGCCCCGGCGGATCGAGCTCCGGACCAGCGACCAGGAACCACAGCAGGTCACGGCGAAGGCCGCCGAAGGTGGCACACGCTAGACGAGGATGAGCGAGCACGCGCCGGCGGCCGGGCCGATGGCGGTGCGGCCTGGCCGCTGCGGCACCGCGGACAGGTCGCGCGGTCATGAGCACGACACCGGCGACGCTCCAGCCCCACGGCGGGCCGGTCCCATCGCCGGCGAAGGCGCGGCCAGCGGCGGGGTCGTTGCCAAGCGGGTCGGTGGGGCCGAGCAGGCGGGTCTGCCAGGGCTCGGCGCGGCGATGGGCCGAGACACGCTCGTGAACAAGCGGGACGAGTACCTGGCAGCGAGGGATGCGATGCAGGGGCTGTCCGACCGCTACCAGCGTCTTCTCGATGAGAGCGAGCGCGCCGGCTACGTCCATCTGCGGGAAGCCCGAGTGTTCTCCCCAGGTGACCCTCCGCTGCCCGGGAACGGGATGTACCGGAGAGGAAGGTTCTAGGCTGGTCAACGAGGTCTCCGGTCAGATGCTGATCTTCTTCGTCGTTGATCCGTCTACCGGAGACCTCACCCGCAACCGGTCACCGACACGCCCTACCGGGCCCACCGCCCCGCCCGGACTTCCTAAACAGCACCACCGACGCCGACGATTCGGTTGATCGTGTCCGCGGTGGTGGTGGAAGGGCTGTCTCCCTCCTCGCCGTGCTTCACTACGTCGTCGCCCGGGCAAAGCCTGCGCTGCAAGATCCTTTTCGCCCTTCGGGTTCGCTGCGCCCGACAAGCATCTTGGCGACCCCGGGCTTGGTCGGGGGACCCCTACGACGCAGTGGAGGCGCTCTCACGGCGATGCGGCAACTGCCGATCGCCCCGCCTGACCGGCCAAGGAGTGAGCCCCATGAGTGATCTCCGGGGCCAAGCTCATCAGCCACAT
>DASYNF010000133.1:0-43151 GCA_036008685.1 Actinomadura sp.
CGGTCCCCGGAGGCCGGATCGACTCGGTCGAGCTCGAACGCGAGCACGGCCGGCCGGTCTGGAAAGTCGACGTCCTGTCCGGAGGCGTGGAGCACCGCATCCAGGTCGACGCCCGCACCGGAGCGGTGGCGCGGGAGAAGAGCAAGGACGGCGGCGAAGGCGGGCGCGGCCGTGACGACGCCCGGGCCACGGACGACCACGGCCGCCACGACCGGACTCGGACCACCGACGACCACGGTCGTCACGACCGGACTCAGGTCACCGACGACCACGGTGGCCGGGACCGGCGCGACGACAGGAGCGAGGGCCACGACCGGTGACGGTCGCGGGCGGGCTGTGACCCGAGCCGTGTCCATGGGCCCCGGGGCGGTGCACGCCCGGGGCCCGCGGACGTCCTACGAGAGCCAGGCCGTCATGGGATGGCGCCGCCTCCGGGCCCGGAGTCACCTGATGGGGCGACCGTACTGAGAACGATCCCCGAAGGACTCGAGTTCGCCGAGGCCGAGACACTCGAGCTCAAGGACTGATGGAACCGGCTCAAAGCGGCCGAACGCCGCCATGCCGGGGGGTGGCCGCCGAACCCGTGTAGGCCGTGGCCGAACACGTTCTCCTGATCGATCTCGCAGATCTCACTCCCCCCGCACTGGCCGGACTGGAAGCTGTGCTGTCCACCGGAGTTGGCGGAGGAGTTGTTCTGGTTGCCGAGGTTGTTGGTGGGGCTGTTCTGGTTCGTCGCGTTGTTCCGGCCGTTGATGCGGCTCTCGACGCGGCCGTGGACATGGCCCTCGATGTCACCCTCGGCCCCCGGTCCGGAGTCGAGGACCAGGCCACCCTCAATGGAGGGGACACCGGCGTGACCGGGAGCGGAGGCAGCGTGGGCGCCTGACGCCGAGAGCACACCACCTCCGGCGGCGGTGACCGAAAGGGCGATGAGAGTAAGGCGGGATGTCCGGCTGAGCATTCTCATGAGCGCTCACCTTCATTTTCTGGACCATGCACCTGGGCCTGTGCGGCTCAGGCGCGGTCCGGACTTCGATCACTCGGTCGGTGACCTGAGACGTGATGGGGGATTTCCCACCACGCCGTGTCCATGGACCTCCTACGGGACCCCGGCCATCAGGAGACGCGCGCCGCCTCCGGGCCCGGGGTCATCTCAGCGAATGACCGCCCTCAGGCCGATCCCCGAGAAACTCGACTTCACCGAGGCCGAGGTGCTCGAGCCCGAGTTCGAGCTCCAGGAGTGACGGAACCGGCTGAAATCGACCGGACGCCCTCCTATCCCATGATGACCACGGCCCCCGTGGGCTCCGCCGGCTCCGCCTACGAACACGCTCTTCTGGACGATCTTGCAGATCTTGGTCCGTGCGCACTGGCCGGACTGGAAGTTGTGCTGCCCACCGGCGTTGACGGAGGAGTTGTTCTGGTTGCCCAGGTTCTGGGTGGGGCTGTTCTGGTTGGTCGCATTGTTGCGGCCCTTGAAGCGGCTTTTGACGCGGCCGTTGATGAAGCTCTTGTTGCGCCCCTTGCCCGCGATCCCCGGTCCGGGATCGAGGACCAGGCTGCTCTCGATGGAAGGGACACCGGCGTGAACGGATGCGGAGGCGGCGTGGGCCCCCGACGAGAGAAGCACGCCACCCCCGGCTGTGAAGGAAAGCGCCATGACAGCAAGGCGGGCTGTCCGGCCGAGCATTCCCATCAGCGCTCACCTTCGGTTTCTCGACCATGCACCTCATGCCTGTGCGTCTCAAGCGCGGTCCGGACTTCGATCACCCGGTCGGTGACCTGAGACGCGATGCGGGATTTCCTACCCCGGGATCACGCGTTGAGCGCGTTACCGGCGATCCCGGGATGACGTATTGGCCGTCCTTTACGGAACCCGACGGGCACCGTCGGCGACATGACGAAGGCGGCGGGCCACGGTAACGCGGACGAGCGTTTACGGAAAGGTCCCGCGGCCCTGGGGCGATCCGGCCGAGGTGCCGCTCCGTACCCGAACGACCGGGCCCGCTCTCCGTCATGGCGGAGCATGCGGGCCCGGTCACGCCGGACTGATCGCGGCGGCCGCGGGTGAGGCCGAAGCCGGCCTCACCCGGAGGCTCGTCGTGCCTCAGGACCGGCTCAGTCGACGTCGACCCAGCCGAGCGTGCGCTCGACGGCCTTCTTCCAGCCGGCGTAGCCGCGCTCGCGCTGCTCGTCGTTCCACTCCGACGTCCAGCGCCGGTCCTCGTTCCAGTTGCGCTTGAGCTCGTCCGTCGACTTCCAGAAACCGACCGCGAGCCCGGCGCCGTAGGCCGCGCCGAGAGCCGTGGTCTCCGCCACGACCGGCTTGGAGACCGGAACACCGAGGATGTCCGACTGCATCTGCATGCACAGTTCGTTGGCGGTGACACCGCCGTCCACCCGCAGCACGTCGAGGACGACCCCGGAGTCCTGCTGCATCGCCTCGACGACGTCCCGCGTCTGGTAGCAGATGGATTCGAGCGTGGCCCGGGCCAGGTGAGCGTTGGTGTTGAAGCGGGACAGGCCGACGATCGCCCCGCGCGCGTCGGAGCGCCAGTACGGCGCGAAGAGCCCGGAGAAGGCCGGCACGAAGTAGACGCCGCCGTTGTCCTGGACCTGACGGGCGAGGGCCTCGCTCTGGGACGCTCCGGAGATGATCCCGAGCTGGTCCCGCAGCCACTGTACGGCCGAGCCGGTGACCGCGATCGAGCCCTCGAGGGCATAGACCGGCTTGGCGTCGCCGAACTGGTAGCAGACGGTGGTGAGTAGCCCATTTGAGGAGCGCACCAGCTCGGTGCCGGTGTTGAGCAGCAGGAAGTTGCCCGTGCCGTAGGTGTTCTTGGCCTGGCCGGTCTCGAAGCAGACCTGGCCGACCGTCGCGGCCTGCTGGTCGCCGAGGTCGGCGGTCAGCAGGACCTCGCCGCCCAGCGGCCCGGACGTACGGGTGGACCCGTAGCCCCGCGGGTCCGACGAGGGCCGGATCTGCGGGAGCATCCGCCGCGGGATCCCGAAGAACGACAGCAGCTCGTCGTCCCAGTCCAGGGTCTCCAGGTCCATGAGCATGGTCCGGCTGGCGTTGGTCGGGTCGGTGACGTGCACGCCGCCGTCCGTACCACCGGTGAGGTTCCACAGCAGCCAGGCGTCGGTGTTGCCGAAGATCGCCTCGCCCGACTCGGCGGCCTCCCTGACTCCGTCGACGTTCTCGAGGATCCACTGGATCTTGCCGGCGGAGAAGTAGGTCGCCGGGGGCAGCCCGGCCTTGCGCCGGATCACGTCGCCCTTGCCCTCGCGCTCCAGTGCCGAGGCGATGCGGTCGGTACGGGTGTCCTGCCAGACGATGGCGTTGTAGTACGGCCGGCCCGTACGCCGGTTCCACACCACGGTGGTCTCACGCTGGTTGGTGATGCCGAGCGCCACGAGGTCGTCGGCGGTGAGCTTGGCCTTGTTCATGGCCGTCGCGATCACCGACCGGGTCCGCTCCCAGATCTCGATGGGGTCGTGCTCGACCCAGCCGGCCTGCGGGAGGATCTGCTCGTGCTCGAGCTGGTGCCGGGCGACCTCGTTGCCGCCGTGGTCAAAGATCATGAACCGGGTGCTGGTCGTCCCCTGGTCGACCGCTCCGACGAAATCAGCCATGCAGAGTCCTCTCCTCGGACAGGGTGGGTTGGGTGGTTCAGGCCGTCTCGTACTCGGTCTTGGTGGACACCGGGTCGGGCTCCGGGGCCTCCTCGGCGGCCGGGAGGAACCGGCCGATCAGGCCCTTGTACAACGCGCCTCCGAGCACACCGCCGATGAGCGGTCCGACGATCGGGACCCAGAAGTAGAGCCCGCCGTACTGGTCACGGAACGCGCTGCCGTAACCGGTGAAGAAGGAGGCCAGCCGGGGGCCGAGGTCACGGGCCGGGTTGATGGCATAGCCGGCGTCGGTGCCCCAGGCCATGCCGATCGCGACGACGAGAAGGCCGATCACCACCGGCGCCAGGTTGGCGAGCGGTGAGCTGTTGCGCGCATCGGTGATCGCGAGGATGACGAAGAGCAGGATCGCGGTGCCGATGATCTGGTCGCGCAGCGCGCCCATGCTGCTGACCGGAAGGGTGCCGTTGCCCGGGAGGGTGGAGAAGACGCCCTGGGTCTTGATGGTGTGGCCGGGGTCGACCTTGGCCAGCACCTCGGTGTAGTTCCACCGGACGATCAGTGCCGCCACGAAGGCGCCGGCGAGCTGTGCGCCCATGTACGGCCCGACCTTGCGCCAGGAGAAGTCCTTGAGGACCGCGAGGGTGAAGGTGACCGCGGGGTTGAGGTGCGCGCCGCTGATCCGGGCCGCCACATAGACGCCGAGCGTGACGCCGAGACCCCAGGCCCAGGTGATGCTGTCGTGGTCCCCGATACCGCCGGCCGCGACCTGCGCCACGACGCCGACACCGAACAAGATCAGGATCATCGTTCCGGCGAACTCGGCGGCCACTTCACCGGCCAGTCCTGGGATCCTTCTCGGTTCCGCCATGTGTTCTCCTCGCCAAGCGATGGGGGTGGGGCGCGGTCCCGGACCTCGCGGTCCGAACGGGCGATAGGGAGTGGAGCCGGATCACGATCCGGCGTGTGAGGTACCTCACGGCTGGGAGGAGGGTAAGTGGAGTCTGAACGGGGGTCAACGGGCCGGTGCCGACATTGTAGGCAGAGTGTCGAGATGATTAATAAGATGCGAACTGTGCCGGGCCCAGTGCAGTCCATCGAACGAGCCGCCGCGATCCTTCGCCTGCTCGCAGGCAGTGCCGGCCGCCTCGGGGCCGGGGAGGTGGCCGGCTCACTCGGCCTGGCCCGTGGCACCGCACACGGGATCTTGCGGACCCTTCAGCGCGTCGGCTTCGTCGAGCAGGACGAGACGACCGGCAAATACCAGCTCGGCGCGGCCCTTCTCCACCTCGGCACCAGCTATCTGGACGCCAACGAGCTTCGTTCACGGGCCATCAACTGGGCCGACACACTGGCCGCCCGCAGCGGTGAGGCCGTGCGCATCGGCACCCTGCTCGACGGCAAGGTGCTGGTCGTCCACCATGTCTTCCGGCCGGACGACACGCTCCAGGCCATGGACGTGGGGTCACTGCTGCCGCCGCACGCGACGGCGCTCGGCAAGGCACTGCTCGCCCACGATTCCAACGCCACGGCCCACCTGCAGAAGGCCGGGCTCGAGCCGTTCTCGCACCGCACCATCACCGGCCCGCGAGAGCTCGGGCGCGCGCTGGCCCAGGTACGCGACCTCGGCTGGGCCACCGAGGTCGAGGAGATGTCCGTCGGGGAGGCCGGGATCGCGGCTCCCATCCGCGGCTATGGCGGCCTGGTCGTGGGGGCCATCGGGGTGTCCGGTGCGGTTGAACGCTTCTGCGACACCAAGGGCGTCCCGGACCCGGCGCTGGTCGGCCATGTGCGTGACGCGGCACGCGCGGTCTCGAGGGATCTCGGTGCCTCACGCCCGTAGCACGGTCCACCCCGAGACCACCGGCGGGTGGCGCCGCCATGGCTGAGCGCTATGTCATGTCCATCGACCAGGGCACGACGTCGACCCGATGCATCCTGTTCGATCGCCGTGGGCGCCTGGTCTCGGTGGCACAGCGGGAGCACAAGCAGCACTTCCCCAGGCCCGGGTGGGTGGAGCACGACGCCGTCGAGATCTGGCGCAACCTGGAGCGCATCGTCCCCGAGGCCCTCGACCAGGCCGGCGCGACCCTCGACCAGATCGCCGCCGTCGGCATCGCCAACCAGCGCGAGACCACGGTCCTGTGGGATCGGCGGACCGGTGTGCCGGTCGGCCGCGCGATCGTGTGGCAGGACACCCGCACCGACACCCTCGTCGAAAAGCTCGCACAGGCGGGCGACGCGCACATCGTGCCGGATCGCAGCGGCCTGCCGCTGGCGACGTACTTCTCGGCGCCGCGCATCCGCTGGCTGCTCGATCACACTCCGGGGCTGCGCGAGCGCGCGGAGCGGGGGGACGTGCTGTTCGGCACCATGGAGAGCTGGCTGATCTGGAACCTCACCGGCGGGCTGGACGGCGGTCTCCACATGACCGACGTGACCAACGCCAGCCGCACCCTGCTCATGGACGTCAACTCCCTGGCCTGGGATGACGACCTTCTCGGGTTCTTCGACGTCCCGCGGGCCATGATGCCCGAGATCCGATCCTCCATCGAGACCTACGGGGCGGCCCGCCGGGTGATCCCGGGAGTCCAGATCGGCGCGGCGTTAGGCGACCAGCAGGCGGCCCTGTTCGGCCAGACGTGCTTTTCGCCCGGCGAGGCGAAGTGCACGTACGGCACCGGGGGGTTCCTCCTGATGAACACCGGGACCGAACCGGTCCGCTCGGCCAACGGGCTGCTGACCACCGTCGGTTACAAGATCGCTGGTGAGCCCGCGGTCTACGCCCTCGAAGGCTCGATCGCCATCACCGGAGCGCTGGTCCAGTGGTTCCGGGACGGGCTCGGGCTGATCAGCAGTGCCCCGGAGATCGAGACCCTCGCCCGCACGGTCGACGACAACGGCGGGTGTTACATCGTCCCCGCCTTCTCGGGTCTCTTCGCACCGCACTGGCGCAGTGAGGCGCGGGGCGTCATCGTGGGGCTCACCTCCTACATCACCAAAGGACACCTCGCCCGGGCGGTGCTGGAGGCCACGGGGTGGCAGACCCGCGAGGTGGTGGACGCGATGAACCGTGACTTCGGACTCGGTCTCAAGGAGCTCAAGGTGGACGGGGGCATGACCTCCGACCACCTCCTCATGCAATTTGTTGCCGATGTGCTAAATGTCCCAGTCGTACGGCCCATGGTGGTGGAGACGGTGTCGCTGGGCGCCGCCTACGCGGCCGGCCTGGCCGTGGGTCACTGGCCGGACCTGGAAGGGCTCCGGCGCAATTGGCACCGGGCCGCTCGATGGGTTCCGAGCATGGATCCGGGGCTGCGCGAGAACGAGTACGACAACTGGCGACGTGCGGTCGAGCGAACCTTCGACTGGATCAAGCCGGGCGATCGCTGAGGTTCCTCAGCGCTAAAGGTTCCTTGGCGACGAATTGACCGGACGACTTGCTGAAGCCGGGTATATCTACGGCGCTCGTCCACAAGAAGAGGAGATCGCATGGAGCATCAGCAGGCACAGCAACTGGAGCAGCAACTGCGGCAGAACTGGCAGCAGATCCGCTACCGGATCCTTGACCAGTTCGGCGAGGTGAGCCCGTCCGACCTTGAGTTCGCCCGCAATGTCAACGACCTCATTGAGCGTATCGCGGACAAGTCGCACCACAGTGAAAGATATGTCGAGACCCGGCTGCGGGAACTCGCGGGGGTCGGCGGGCCGGCACTGGGCCAGCAGTACCAGGCCGGCGGGTCCACGCTAGGCCAGCAGCAGGCCGGCAGGCCGTTCAGCCAGTCCGAGACCGGCGGAATGGGATCCGGCGGCCCGGGAGTCGGCGGGCAATAACGCCACGACGCGAGAGTGCCTTCCCCATGGACCGCTAAGACCGCCCAAGCCGCGGCAGTCCAGGGGAAGGCACTTTCCGTCCGGAGAGGTCAGCCGGGCGGAGGCGCGGACACGGCCATGGCCCGATAGTCGAGCAGATCGTCGATCAACCCGGCGACGGCCTCATCACGGGGCATCCGCAGCAGCGCGACGAGCATCGCGTCCACCTGCTCCAGGGTGGGACGCTCCTCCACTGCCGCGGCCAGGCTCGCTAGCGTACTCACAGGTATCCCTAGATAGGTTTGTCCGGGTTTCCTCCTCAAGATGCTAGTTTTCGGTTTCTCTCAGGTTAACCGCGTGTTACGCGCATGTTACGTGCGTCCATCAGAGCAGGATCGCGCGGCAGGCATCGCGCGACAGGGCCGCATGGGAAGGGCCGCGCGGCGAGTGTCACGTCACGGGCGGAGCCCGGCTCAGGCGAACACCCCCTGGCCCCCGGCCCCTCGATCCGGCGCCGCCCGAAGACACGGTGGGACGCGATCGGAACGGGCCCGTGGTGGCATCGATGATCTCGCCCCTCGGGGCCCTCGGCCTGATCGTGGGGCTCCGGGACCGCTTCTCTCACAGGGCGTACGACCCATGGCCGACCCGTGGCACGCGGGCATCCGCGAAGCGCCCCGGGAGGTAGGTCTCCCGGGGCGCTTCGCGGATGGGCCGTCGTGCCCATCGGAGGTCTTGTCAGTCTTCCTCCCACATCGCCGCGCGCTGCTTCGCAGACTGCTGGCCGAGCAGCCCACGCCAGGCCCGATCGGCATTCGCGGGTGCGGCGGCGCCGGGGCGAGTGGCGACCGCCTGTTGTGGCGCCGAGGCGCGGTGCCCCTGAACATGGGCACTCCGGCGGGCCGAGGCCCTCGGCACGGCGGAGTGATGACGGCCCTGGATCGTCGGGCTCTGGGCGGCGCGGCGATCCACGGCCGGCCTCTGGAGAGCGGACCGTGGCGCGGAGCCCCCGGCGGTGTTCGGAGCGGCACTCTGCGGGTTCCGCGGAACCGTGTTCTGAGCTCCGCCCGGAGCGGCGCCCTGGCCCTCCGGGGCACTCGGGGCCGCGTCCTGTCCCCCGGCCGGAGGCGCCGCGGGCTGGGCCGGGGCGTCGTCTTCGGGGCCGTCGTTGTCGGTCAATGCCTTACGGACGACGGGATCGTTGCCGATGGCGTTCTCCTCCTCGGCGTCCTCGCGGGACACCTGCCGGGCACCTCTGCCCTGCCTCCCGGCCCTCCCCGGGGCGCCATCGGCGCTGGCGTTCTGTGCGGGGCCAGGCGCCGGATCAGCGGTCACGCTCCCGGCCAGGACGGCCTGCGGGCCGACCGTGGCGCCGGCGGTCACCGGCAGCGACACGGCGCCTCCGGCCAAGGCGGCCGAAACGGCAGCCACAGCAAGGCGTCGCGAGGTAATGATCTTGCCCATGAGCTCTCTTTTCATAGCGAAAATGGTCCCTCCGGTGCCTCTGCCATCTCCGGCCGATGCATTAGAGGCGACTCGATTTCGACCGGACAGCAAGGATGTCGCCTGGCATACCCCACGACCTTGGGTTAATAGCGGAGACGATAAGCCGGGCGCAGATAATTACCATCCCTTTATTGTCGTACGCCGCATGGATAGCGCGCGCACGCGCGTCGGCCGAACCATATGGACAAAGCTCCGGACAGAGATAAAAAGCCCAGGAGAGAACATCTCCATGGCGACCGCCTCAGGGCCGCATCCGCTCTCAGTTCTTGCGATCCGCTGTATTCACGATTGTGCGGTGAATGGCGCCCTGCCCCTTTGATCCACCTCCGTCCGGCCGCCACCCCGCCAACCCGCAACCGGGACAGAGCATCACGGCGACGGCGCCACCGACCGCCGTGGTGACACCGTCCACCGCCACGGCGACGCCGGGGCGGAGACCGGCGGGCCACCTGAAAGAATCGACGACGATGTATCGACTCCTGTTCTCACTGGTCATCAAGCGGATCCCGGCCGAGACCATGCACCACCTCACCATGCGTGCCCTGCGGGTGATCGGGGCCGTTCCCGGCCTCGCCCGGTTCCTCCGGAGATTCCTCGGTCCACGGGACCCCGCACTCACGGTGACGGCCTTGGGCCTGCGGTTTCCCGGTCCGCTGGGGATGGCGGCCGGCTTCGACAAGGACGCCGAGGCATATCAGGCACTGTCCGCGTTCGGATTCGGTTTCGTCGAGATCGGCACGGTCACCGCGCAGCCGCAACCCGGCAACCCGAGCCCCCGGCTGTTCCGGCTCACGCCGGATCGGGCCATCGTCAACCGCATGGGGTTCAACAACCGGGGCGCGGAGACGGCACGGCGACGACTGCGCGACCGCGCCCCCGGGGTCATCGTGGGCGTCAACATCGGAAAGACCAAGGTCGTCCCCGAGGAGGGCGCCATCGCCGACTACGTCGCGAGCACCGAGCGGCTGGCCGGGCTGGCCGACTACCTCGTCGTCAACGTCAGTTCTCCCAACACCCCCGGACTCCGGAACCTGCAGGCGGTCGAGCATCTCCGGCCTCTCCTCACGGCCGTACGCGCCGCCGCCGACCGGGTGAGCCCACGCCGGGTGCCGCTGCTCGTCAAGATCGCGCCGGATCTGGCCGACACCGACATCGACGCCATCGCCGACCTCGCGCTGGAGTTGCGGCTCGACGGCGTCATCGCCACCAACACCACCATCGGGCGGGAGGGCCTCCGGAGCGAACCCGGCCTCGTAGGTGAGACGGGCGGGCTGTCGGGCGCTCCGCTCAAGGCCCGCTCGCTGGAGATCCTCCGGCGGCTCCGGGAGCGGGCCGGGGACCGGCTCACTCTCATCTCGGTCGGCGGCATCGAGACCGCCGACGACGCCTGGGAGCGGATCCGCGCGGGCGCCACCCTGGTGCAGGGCTACACCGGCCTCATCTACGGCGGACCGCTGTGGCCGTACGCCGTCCATCGCGGCCTGAGCGAGCGGCTGCGGAGCGCCGGCTTCACCAGCCTCGCCGAGGCCCGCGGTGATGAAGCCGGGTGAATCCCCTCAGGACGGCGTACGACCGCACCGGTCAGTGGAGGCGCGGCTACGACAACGAGCGTGGGAGTTCGCCGCCCGTAGTGCCGTCACTCCGCGGCGGGTCGCAGACCTCGAAGAACCCGTCCGCGATCAGCTCGGGCAGCACCGCGCAGGCGTGCGCCCGTACGTCGTCCGCCGGCAGACCCATGAGCTCGGCGATGGCGTCCAGCAGCGGCTCGACGGGCAGCGTTCCATCACAGACCCCGGCCAGGGCGGCCTCCACCGTGCCGACTCCAGCCGCGCGGCGCAGCCTCTCTGCCTGGCGCAGCACGATCCGCTCGGGGTCTTGCGCACCAGGCGGGCCGATCTGTTCCTGCCTCACCCCGGAGGCGGTGCGCAGGCGGCCTGGGGAGAACTCGCCCGCGGCCCGGAACCCGTTGAGAACCTTTTCGACGTACGAGCCCACCGGCTGCTCGACACCGTGGCGCAGCTCCTCGACCCGGACCGCGCCGCCGCCCTTGCGCAGGGTGATCCAGCCGAAGCCGACCCCGGTGACGCCCTGCCGCTCGAAGTCTTCGAGCCAGGCGTCGTAGCGACGAAGGTATTCGGCCGTCCCCGTCTCGGCGGAGTCGCGCAACCACAACTCCGCGTATTCAGCGGGGTCCTGGACATCACGCTGTACGACCCAGGCGTCGCATCCGGTCCCCGCCACCCAGTCCCCGACGCGCTCCTCCCAGGACTGCCCCTCCCTGTGCACCCAGTTCGCGAGCAGATGACACCATCCCCCGTCGACGAGGTAGGACGGGGCCTCCGCGACGAGCCGCCGGCAGACCTCATCACCGGCCATCCCGGACTCCCGGTAGGAATAGCGGCCGTCCGGTGAGATGACGAACGGGGGATTGGAGACGATGAGGTCGAACGTACGGCCCCGCACGGGTTCGTAGAGCGAACCGCGCAGGAGCTCGACGTCATGCATCCCCGAGAGGACGAAGCTGAGCCCGGCCAGCTCCAGAGCCCGTGGATTCACGTCCGTCGCGCAGATGTTCCTCGCCCGGCCGGCCAGATGCAGTGCCTGCACGCCGGAACCGGTTCCCAGATCGAGAGCGTTGTCCACAGCCCTGTGGACGACGAGCTGGGCCAGATTGGCCGAGGCTCCGCCCGTACCCACGACCTGGTCGAGGCGCAGCCGCCTCCCACTGCCCGGGCGGACCTTGAGGTCGGACACCGCATAGCCGACGCCGGAGGTCCCGTAGACCGATTCCACCGGCTCGACGTGCACGATGGCGCGAAGCTCGCCCGCCGACCGCTCGGCCAGTCCCGCGGCGACGAGATCGTCGGCGAGGACGCCGCACTCGTCGGCCGCCGTCGGCACCTGCAGCCAGAAGAGCCGGGTGAGCGTCTCCAGGGGAGAGCCACCACGGGTGGCGCGCAGGGCCGGGACGATCTCGTCGCGGGCGAGGGCACCGCCCGCCATCGGGCCGAGCAGCTCTCTTACCCCGGCGACCGTATATCCGGCCCTGGCGAAATGCTCCCGGACACGCACCAATGCATTGATCACGCGTCCATCTTTCCAACAGCGGACGCACCGCGCCGCGGACGGGTCCGGACCGGGCCGGTCACACCTGGCCGGGCCGGAGCCCTCAGGCGAAATAGGCGGCGAAGCCCTCCGCGAGCGACTCCGCGATGCGCTGCCGCAACCGGGGGTCGGAGAGCTTGGCGGCGTCACCCGGGTTCTGCATGTTGCCGCACTCGATGAAGACCTTCGGCCGCTTGGACAGGTTGAGCCCGCCGAGGTCGTCACGGACGTCCATGGCGTTCTTGCCCAGATAGTTGGAATAGGGGATCCCGGTCCCCTTGCGGTAGGCGTCCCGTAGCGCCAGGCCCAGCTTGTGCGAGCTCGAAACGATCTCTTCGTTGTGCCCCTTCACAGGGCTCGGCTCGATGATGTGGAAGCCGTGGCCGCTCGTCCGCGCGCCGTCGGCGTGCACCGACAGGGCCGCGTCCGCCTTGTTCTTGTTCCCGATGGCCGCACGCCCCGTCACGCACGGACCGACGCCGGTGTCCGAACCGCGGGTGAGCACCACCTTGGCGCCCTGCGCCTTCAGCAGCTTGGCGAGCCGGTTGGAGACATCCCACGTGAAGGCATGTTCTTCATAGCCCTTGCGGGTCTCGGTTCCCGTGGTGTCACAGGGCTTGCGCTCGGTGATGACGTCGACGAGCCGGTTGATCTCGGCATAGTGGGTCGCATTGCCCCCGTTGTGCCCCGGATCGATCACGATGACCTTGCCTCGCAGAGCGGCCGGCCGGCCGTCGACGGAGGTGGTCACGGCCGCTGAGGAGGCGCCGGTCGTAGCGGCCGCCGCGGCGGCATCCGGGGCGGCGTACGGGGCGGCGGACGTGCCGGCGTCGGCACCACACCCGGTGACTGCCGGCAGCAGCGCGATAGCCGCGGCCGCTGCCATGAACTTGTGGTGCCGGATCGTCAAGGAACGCAGCCCTTCGTAATATGGCCGTTATCAACCCTGTCAGTCTCCACATGGGTGGCCATACGTCAAATCGCTGCATCAAACCGGCATGATTCGCCGACATGATCAGGTGGCCGCCGCACAGCCTGTACGGCTTCACCGCGACGGCGACGTACCTTGATCAGAGCGGGCGGATGATCTCGATTCCGTCCTGCGCCGGCCGGCCCGGCTCCTCCTCCTGAGACGGCGCGGAGTCCTGAGACGGCACGGACCCGGCACGCTCCTCGGGTCCCGGTCCCGGTTCCGGTCCCGGTTCCGACCCGGGCCGGACCTCATCCTCCGCCACCGGCACCGGCCGGGCCCGCTCCCCCCAACGCAGCGCCGGTCCGACGTGCTCCTCGAGCAACGCCAAAGGGACATCCTCCGGATCCGCGAGCAGTCCGACCTGATCCTTCATCTCCGGCACCCCCGGCATCGGCCGGGCCCACTCCTCCCGAGGCGGCATCGATCCGATGTGCTGAGCCTCGGGCGGCGCCGACCCGGCCTGCTCGGGCCTGGATGAGGCCGACCCGGCCTGCTCGGGCCTGGACGGCGCCGACCCGGCCTGCTCGGTCTTGGACGGCACCGGCCGAACACGCTCTTCCCCATGCGGGGCCGGGACGACATGCTCCGGCTCCGGCGATACCGACCGAGCGTGTTGCTCATGCGAGGCCGGAGCGACATGCTCCTCCGGAACCGCCACCGACCGAACACGCTCCCCCCAACGCAGCGCCGGTCCGACGTGCTCCTCGAGCAAGGCCAAAGGGACATCCTCCGGACCCGCCACCGGTCCGACCTGATCCTCCACCTCCGGCACCGGCCAGGCCCGCTCCTCCTGAGCCGGCACCGGCCGGGCCCGCTGTTCCTGAGCCGGCACCGGGACGGCTTGCTCCCCCCGACCCGGACCTGGGTCCGGGTCCGCCTGATCCTCCGCCGCCGGCATCGACCGGGCATACCCCTCCCGAGCGAACGCCGGCCCTCCATGCTGGACCTCGAGCGGCACCGACCCGGCATGCCGGGGCTCGGACGACGCCGACCCGGCCTGCTCGGCCTCGGACGGCACCGGCCGAGCCCGCTCCTCCCCATGCGGCGCCGGAGCGACATGCTCCTCGGGGCCCGGCACCGGACCGACCCGGTCCTTCACCGGCACCCAGCCGGCACGTTCAGAGCCGGACGACGCCGGCCGGGCATGCTCCTCGCGGGCAAGTGCCGGGCGCACATCCTCCTCCCGCGCCGGCACGAACCGAACACCCTCGTCGCCGATGTCCTCGTCCATGCCCAGCAAGAACGCGAGCGCCCGGGCCTCCTCGGCGTCCAGGCCCAGCACCACACGCGGGCGCCCCCACGGGTGATCGATCGAATGGGCCACGTAGCTGGCCACGGACTCGGCCGCCTGGCCGCTCAGTCCCCGTGTGTGCCGCCACCGCGACCACGCACGCTGCAACTCGCTCGCCGCGCGCTCGCCGCACGACACCATCTCCGGATCACGCACGGCAAAACCCCCTGGGTCAACCTGATCCTTACCTGTGTCCGCCCGTACAGTGCCGAGGCCGGCCGCCTTCCCCGAGTCGGCCGGCCCCCCCGCACCCCGGACGGCGGGTGCGGTCCGACCATTAAGGCCCCACCGGTTCGCCTCTGCCAGCCAATCGCACAAGGCTTGCCCGGGCCCTTACCGCTCGGCCGAGATGTTGGTCTGGCCCTTACCGCCCAGCCGAGATGATCGACCCTGCCTCGACCCGGCGGCTCATGAACTCAGGGACTCGCTGGGGGGCCGGTCGTGGACCGGACGACCAGATGGGGCATGACCAGGGCCTGACGCGGCTCACGGCCGGGCTCTTCGATCCGGGCCCGCAGCATTTCCGCCGCCGCACGTCCCATGTCCCGCCGGGGCTGGTCGACACTCGTCAATGAGATGTGCCTGATCGCAGCGAGATGGGTGTTGTCGTAACCGATGATGGAGACGTCCACCGGCACCCGGAGCCCGAGCTCGTCGGCGGCCGAGAGCGCTCCGGTGGCGACCAGGTCGTTGGGCGCGAAGATGGCCGTGGGCCGACGCTCCCGTGACAACAGAGCCCGAGCCGCCCGGTAGCCGCCCTCCTCGGTGAAGTCTCCCATCTCGACCAGGATCTCGCCGGCCAGGCCGTGCTTGATCATGGCCGACTCATAGCCGTCCCGCCGATACCGCGCCGTCGTCGAGCGTGCCCCCTCGATATGGGCGATGCTCCGATGACCGTGCTCGACCAAGTGATCCACCGCCAGGCCGGCGCCGAGCCGGTCATCGTCCACGACGATGTCCACGCCTTCGACATCCCGTTCACCGACGACCACGACCGGCACGCTGGCGGCGACTTCCTCGAGCGAGTCCGGGACCACGCTGAGCAGCACGAGGCCGTCGACGCGCATCTCCAGGAACGCCTCGACGGCCTCGGCCTGGAACAGGGGATCCCAGCGGCCACTGCCGATGAGCATGCGCAGCCCTTCGCCGTGCAACGTCTCCTGCAGCCCGTCGAGGAACTCGGCGAAAAAGGGATTGTGGAGGTCGGCCACGAGTGCGCCGATCAGGCGGGTGCGCCCCTCCACAAGGCTGCGAGCGACGGCGTTCGGCCGATATCCGAGCTCGCGGGCCGCCTCGAGCACGGCCTGCCGGCGCCGCTCACTGACATGAGTTGAGCCGCGCATCACGAGAGACACCAGTGATTTGGAGACCCCGGCGCGTTCGGCGACATTACGGATCGTCGGTTTCGGCCGCGAAGGCCCGGACACGGCGCCCCCGCGGATGGCCGCAGGTGATGTTCTTTCACCATCTGGACGTGGGGCTGTGTCTTCGCCAACTGCCATGGCGCTCCTGTCCGGGGGGACTGCACGATGTGCCGCCTAAGGGAGAAGATGCCATGATGCCCCGTTCTTGCCGCAAACCGCCGCAAGATCGGGTATCGGCCAGGTCATGAGGGCAATTCGGGCCTGAGTGAATACAGATCACCTGGCGAAAACCAGGATTAACGTAGGGACTCTTGACCCACCTCCTCAGATAGGCTTTACAGGTGGGAACTCAGGCAGTGGCCGGGGACCAGCCCAGGGGGCATGGGGCCGCCTCCACCCCGCGGACGGAGCGGAGCGGGAGAACGCGACGTCGGTTGAGGGTCGAAGAGCGCAGAGACGAATTGCTCGAAGCCGCCTTGCAACTGTTCTGTGACAGGGCACCCGAGGACATCTCCATCGATGACGTGGCCTCGGCCGCCGACGCGTCCCGGGCGCTGGTCTATCACTACTTCGGCGGAAAGCACGAGTTGTACATCGCGGCACTGAAGAGGGCGGCCAAACAGCTGTCCGAGCTGCTGGAAATGCCCATCGAAGGGGACTCACTCGAGCGGCTGCGCATATCCCTCGGCCGCTATTTCGACTTTGTCGAAGACCACGCGGCGGGATTCACCGCCCTGCTCCGGGGCGGTCCCGCCGACCGGTCCGGGGACGCCGGAGAGATCATCGACGGCGTCCGGAATTTGATTCTGAACCGGATCCTCGCCGTGCTGGGCATGGACACGCCAGGTCCTGTCCTGCGTATCACCCTGCGAGCCTGGGTGGCCCTGGTGGAAACCGCGGGGCTCGACTGGCTCGAGCGCAAGGATCTGCCCCGGGCGCAACTCGAGCAGTTGCTCATTGAGCAGTACGTGGTTCTGCTCCGCGTCGCGGGGAGGCACGATCCGCACGCCGCGACGCTGCTGAACCAGGTCGCCTCCGAAGACCTGGACTGACTCGGATCCGGCCGGCGATCCGGGTCCACGTGGATCCGGGCCGACGTGGATCGGAGTGACGGCCCTCGCCTTTACCTTCGCGACACCGTGTGCGACCGACTCCATGCCAGGTCGCCGACATGATCCGGTGTCCCGTCCGCGCCATCATGCCTCTCGGCGTGGACGGGACACCGTGAGCCCAGCCCCGGCCCTCAGGTGAATGACCGCGACACTGAGCCCCCCGTGGCTTGACGCCCCCCAATTCTCTGGTGTGCGATCGGCAAGACTCACCGGTTCGTCCTCAGTCAGCGTGGACCGAGGACGTCGACTCCGGCGGAGCGTTGTCGATCACTCCGAGCGCTGCTGCGGGATTCCCGCCAGCAGCGCTCGCACCTCAGCCTCGCGGTAGCGCCGGTGCCCCCCCAGCGTGCGGATGGACGTCAACTTGCCGGCCTTCGCCCACCGTGTGACGGTCTTGGGGTCGACGCGGAACATCGTCGCCACCTCTGCCGGTGTCAGCAGGGGCTCAGCCTCTGGCGTACGTGCTGACATGTGTGCGGCCTCTCCTCCATGGACCGATGACAGCGATCCTGCGATTGATCCTCGCGTGGTCACTGATGTCCCCTATGGCCCGAAAGAGCCACTATGACATCACAAGGTGTAACCATGCCACCACTCAACGCAACAAGCAAGTCCCTGGCTGTAACTGCGTGTTTCGACGTCGGGTGGATCACGCTGCGTGATTCTAGCGATACAGATGGTCGCATCGCGCGCAGATTCGGGAAGTTTGTTCAGTTAGCGGCGTCGAGGGTCCGCACAAAGCGCCGGCGGCCGAGCGGCCGCCGGCGCATCCCCACCGCGAGTTGCGCCTTGCCGGCCACCGTCCCGGCAAGTGGCACCGCCGCCTCCGCGAGGGAGCCGTCCGCGCTCGGCGCCCACTCGCCGAAGAGCCGTCTCAACCCCCTCAAAGCCGAGTTCTACGAGGCTCTTCCCGTGAAACTCCGCGAGGCGGCGGCCGGCATCCTCGATCTCGTCCCAGACCGGGTCGGACCCGAGAACTCCGCCCACCGCGGCCGTCACCGCACGATCCTCGCCCGGCCTCGGCCATCGAGGTACGTAGACGAGTGTCCGCACCGGAACCGAGATCACGGGACCACCCCCATCGGCGTGTCGCGAACCGAGCGCCAGGCGGCCCTCCGCGGGACCAAAGGCATGAACCTCACAAGGGGAACTGCCAGGTGGCCGGCCGGATATGTGTCCGGACCGTACGGCTCTCCCTTTTCCACCGCTCGAACTCGGCGGACGCCCGGCCGGCGACCGCCCGTCCGCGGGTGAGCGGCCCAGGCCACCACGTTCGCGCGGTGACATGACCCTTCCCTCGGTGACAGGTCGTCCGCACCGTCGAGATGTCCGTGTTACCCAGGAGGCCACAGAAATCCGACGCGATGCATGCGGATCCGTGGGGCTCTCCGGCCTGCGGCCCTAGGCTTGTCCTGAGACTGAGAGGAGTCACAACAGTGACGAGTGTCTTCGGGTCGCCTCACAAGGGCACAGGACCCCGGCATGAACAGGTCGTCTTCTGCCAGGACGAGGCGACCGGCCTGCGGGCCATCATCGCGATCTACTCCACGGCACTCGGTCCCGCACTCGGCGGGACGCGCCTCTATCCCTACGGCTCCGAGGACGAGGCGCTGGCCGACGTCCTGAACCTGTCCCGGGCCATGGCGTACAAGAACGCGCTGGCCGGGCTGGATCTCGGTGGCGGCAAGGCCGTCATCATCGGCTCGCCCGACCACGACAAGTCCGAAGCCCTGCTGCGGGTCTACGGACGGTTCGTCCAGTCGCTCGGCGGCCGCTACTACACCGCCTGCGACGTGGGCACCTACAGCGAGGACATGGACCTGATCGCCCGTGAGTGCTCGTTCGTGACCGGTCGTACGGTCGCGCACGGCGGGGCCGGAGACTCCTCCATCCTCACGGCCTACGGGGTCTTCCAGGGCATGCGGGCGGCCGCGGAGACCGTCTGGGGCGCTCCCACGCTGCACGGCCGCAGGGTGGGCGTCGAGGGCATCGGCAAGGTCGGCCGGCGGCTGGTCGAACACCTTCTCGAGGATGGCGCCGAGGTCGTGATCTGTGATGTCGACGACATCGCGGTCGGGCGGATGCGTGCGACCCACCCCGGCGTGCGGGCCGTCGCCGACCGCGCCGAACTCCTCGGGGCGGACATCGACGTCTATGCCCCGTGTGCGCTCGGCGGCTCACTGAACGACGAGACCGTCTCCGTCCTGGGGGCCAAGGTCGTGTGCGGAGGGGCCAACAACCAGCTCGCCCACGTCGGCATCGAAAAGCAGCTGGACGACCGGGGCATCCTCTACGCACCGGATTACGTGGTCAACGCGGGTGGCGTGATCCAGGTGGCCGACGAGATCGAGGGCTTCAACTTCGAACGTGCCAAGGCACGGGCCTCAGGGATCTTCGACACGACCCGGCGGATCTTCGCCATGGCGGCGGACGAGGGCGTGCCCCCGGCCGCGGCCGCGGACCGGCTCGCCGAGCAGCGGATGTCCGATATAGGCCGGTTGCGGGGAGTATGGCTGGGCGATTGATCCGGAGTCTGCGAGGCCGGTGACGACCCGATAGAATCGGGTTCTCCGCTGCGAGCGAAGCGCCACCACTCAGACGGCGTACCGAGCCAAGCGCAAAACGGGTACGGTTGTATCCGGAACTGACGCGCGGCTCGGTAGGCGTCAGTTCACGGAGCGTACGCGAGCGTTGATGGGGTCATGAAGCCCTGACCATCGAGGGGGTCGAGCCAATGGGGCGCGGCCGAGCCAAGGCCAAGCAGGTGAAGGTTGCCCGCCAGCTGAAGTACAACAGCGGGGGCACGGATCTCGACCGCCTTAAGGAGGAGCTGGGAGTCGCTGAGTCAGCCAATGACCCCTATGACGACTCCTATGACGAAGTGGCCGATAAGTACTCCGACTACTCCGACGAGTATGGCAGCGAGGACGACCGTAAGGACGGTACGTCCGGCCGCTAACTCATCGTGCTGACCGCCATCGTCCTGGCCGCAAGGCCAGGCGGTGGCGTTTTCTTGTGGAGCCGGCCCGCCCGGCGATGGCGGCGACGACCTCAGGCGTAACGGGCGGTCCCCGTCCCGGCCACGATCTCGCCGAGAACCCAGGCGGGCACCTCACGCCGGGCCAGCAGGCCGAGGGCGTCGTCGGCCGATTCGGCGGCCACGATCGCGACCATCCCGACGCCGAGATTGAACGTCTTGTCCATCTCGGCCTGCGGCACGTCTCCGTACGACCGCAGCACCGAGAAGACCGGAGGCGGCGTCCAGGAGGACCTCTGCAGGACCGCGTCGACCGAGGCCGGCAGCGAGCGCGCCAGGTTGGCGGTGAGGCCGCCCCCGGTGATGTGCGCGAAGGCGTGCACCGCACCTGTCCGAGCCAGTGCGAGACAGTCCTGGGCGTAGATCCGGGTGGGGGTCAGCAGCTCCTCGCCGAGCGAGCGCGACAGCTCGGGGATCTCGGCCGTCAGTTCCAGCCCACTGGTCTTGAGCACATGACGCACGAGGGAGTAGCCGTTGGCGTGGATCCCCGAGGACGCCAGCCCCAGCACGAGGTCGCCCTCGGCGACGCGGTCCGGCCCGAGCATCTCCGCGGCCTCGACCACGCCGGTGGCCGCGCCGGCGATGTCGAACTCATCGGGTCCCAGCAGGCCCGGGTGCTCGGCCGTCTCCCCTCCCACCAGGGCACAGCCGGCCAGCGCACAGGCCTCGGCCACACCACCGACGATGGCGGCGATCCGTTCGGGAACGACCTTGCCGCAGGCGATGTAGTCGGTCATGAACAGTGGTTCGGCGCCGCACACCACCAGATCGTCGACGACCATGCCGACCAGATCGTGTCCGATGGTGTCGTGGACACCGAGCCGGCGAGCGAGATCGACCTTGGTCCCGACCCCGTCGGTCGAGGTCGCGAGCAGGGGACGGCGGTAGCGCGCGAGCGCGGAGGCGTCGAAGAGCCCGGCGAAACCACTGGCGTCGTCGACCACCTCAGGGCGCCGGGACGTGGCCACGCGCGCCTTCATCAGCTCGACCGCGCGTTCTCCGGCCGCGATGTCGACACCGGCCGCCTCGTAGGACGTGCTCATGAGGTGCTGTTGGCGATCTCGAGAAGGTGCTTGCCCCGTGCGGCCTCATCGACCGGGATCGGGTAGTCCCCGTCGAAACAGGCCCGGCACAACCGGTCTTTGGCGATCTGGGTGGCGGCGATGAGCTCGTCGAGGGAGATGTAGCCGAGCGAGTCGGCCCCGAGCGAGGTCCGGATCTCCTCGACGGACAGGCTCCCGGCGATCAGCTCGGCCCGGGTGGCGAAATCGATGCCGTAGAAGCAGGGCCAGGACACGGGCGGGCTGGAGATCCGTACATGCACCTCGGCCGCCCCGGCCTCGCGCAACATCCGGACGATCGCACGCTGGGTGTTGCCGCGCACGATCGAGTCGTCCACGACCACGATGCGCTTGCCCTCGATCACCTCGCGGAGCGGGTTGAGCTTGAGCCGGATACCGAGCTGACGGATCGTCTGCGACGGCTGGATGAACGTACGGCCCACGTAGGAGTTCTTCACGAGCCCCTGGCCATAGGGGATGCCGGAGGCCTCGGCATAGCCGATCGCCGCGGGGGTGCCGGATTCGGGCGTGGGGATGACGAGATCCGCCTCGACGGGGTGCTCCCGGGCGAGCCGGCGACCGACCTCGACCCGGGTGGCCTGCACGCTGCGGCCCGAGATCGTGGTGTCCGGCCGGGCGAGGTAGACGTATTCGAACAGGCAACCCTTCGGCCGCGCTTCGGCGAACCGCTGGGACCGCACGCCGTTCTCGTCGATGGCGATGATCTCGCCGGGCTCGATCTCGCGGACGAACGCGGCGCCGACGATGTCGAGTGCGGCGGTCTCCGACGCGACCACCCAGCCGCGCTCGAGCCGGCCGAGCACCAGCGGCCGGACGCCCTCGGGATCGCGGGCGGCGTAGAGGGTGTTCTCGTCCATGAAGACCAGCGAGAACGCGCCCCGGGTGGCCGGAAGGATCTCCATGGCCGAGTCCATCGGCGACATCGGGCCGGTCGGAGCGCTCTCCCCCGCGTCGCCCCGTGTGGGGCCGACGGCCAGCAGGGCCGTGAGGACCTCGGTGTCACTCGTGGCGGTGAGCTGCCCGGACTCGAGTCGCGCCGCGAGTTCAGGGGTGTTGATCAGGTTGCCGTTGTGCGCGAGCGCGAGGCCTCCGGCGTCCGTGGATCGGAATGTCGGCTGTGCGTTCTCCCACGTCGGCGAGCCGGTGGTGGAGTAACGGCAGTGTCCGACGGCTATGTGGCCGCGCAGGGTGTTGAGCACGGACTCGTCGAACACCTGCGCGACGAGGCCCATGTCCTTGAACACCACGATGCGGGAGCCGTCGCTCACCGCGATGCCGGCGGACTCCTGACCGCGGTGCTGCAGGGCGTAGAGACCGAAATAGGTGAGCTTGCTCACTTCGGCCTCATTGGCACCGCCTGGAGGGACCCATACGCCGAAGACCCCACAGGCATCCTGGGGGCCGCGGTCCGAGGGATCGAGATCGTGGCTGAGGCGGCCATCACCGATAGGCACGACACCAGTCTAGGGGCACTACCTGGTGCTTCATTAACCGACTTTTGCCCAGCGGTCCGGTGGCCGGTGCCGCGGACGCGAAAACCTTGGGGATGACGCGCCCGAGGTGGTGCCCCGCAGGAGGTCCCGCAGTGACGATGCCCGGCTACCGGACGTACGAGATCGCACCGCCGAAGCGCCGCGGGATGGCCGTGGCGTCGGTCGCCTTGGGGCTGGCCGGAATACCCGCACTGGCGGTCTGCGGCCTCGGGCTCCTGCTGGGCCTGGCCGGCCTGGGGCTCGGCGTCACGGCGCTGATCCGGGGCGGCCAGCGGGACCTGGCGATCACCGGGGTCATCGCCTCGGTGGTGACCCTCGTCCTCGGCGCGACCGCGATCGCCTGGCTGGTGAGCCAGGCCGCCAAGTGCGGTGACACCGCGACCTATCCCGACCGGATCGCCCGGAGCCGCTGCATCGAACGGGAGTTCCCGTTCGTGCAGGCGACGACCCCGCATGGTTCAGGGATGTAGCGGCAGATAGTCCGTGAGGTCCGCCCGGGCGCCGCTGGCCCATACCGCGCCGGTGTCGACGGCCTCCGCCCAGCCGATCCGGCCGGTGGCGAGCCCGATCCAGGTCGACGCGTCCATCTCGACGACGTTCGGGGGCGTGCCACGGGTGTGACGAGGCCCTTCGACGCATTGCACGGCGGCGTACGGGGGGACCCGCACCTCCACGGATCTGCCCGGCGCCACCGAGACGAGCCGATCGAGCAGAAAACGCACGGCGCCCTTCAGCACCGCACCGTCCGGACGGACCCCGCCCTCCCGCGCGGCGAGCACGGCGTCGACGCAGCCGCGGCGCAGGGCCGCGGCCTCGTCCGGCCCGGCGTAAGGGGGCCGGCCGAGCACGGCGAGCTGCGCGTCGAGCACGGCGCGGGTGAGCTGAGATCGAGACATCACCATGAACGCTACCGGGGCGGAACCGGTAGAAAGATGATCTCAAGCGCGGCACGCCTTGAAAAGGACACCGGAACACCACCAGACGGTGATCACAGGAGGTTGACATGCCCCCGGCCCAGCCGCTCAAGCCAGGCGACCCCGTCAGGCTCGGCGACTACGAGCTCACCGGACGGCTGGGACTCGGCGATCAAGGCGTGGTCTTTCTCGGCCGCGGCGACACGGGCCAAGCGGTCGCGGTGAAGCTCCTGGACGCCGAACTCCCCGGCGAACCGGCCGCGGCCGCTCGTTTCGCCGCCGGCCTGGCCGCCGCGAAGAAGGTCCCGGGCCTGTGCACGGCGCGGCTCCTCGACGCCGGGCTGAACGACCGCCGGCCCTATCTCGTCAGCGAGTACGTGGAGGGGCCGTCGCTGTGGCGCCTGGTGGTCGATGAGGGACCGCGCGGCCGGCGGATCACAGAGCGGCTCGCCATCGGCACCGCGACGGCGCTCGCGGCCCTTCACGGGGCCGCCGTGGTCCACCGGGACCTCACCCCGGGGAACGTACTGCTCGGGGCGGACGGGCCCCGTGTGATCGACGTGGGGGTCTCACGCGCCCTCGACTCCCTGGGGATCGCGGGCCATGGGGTCGGGATCCCCTCGTTCATGGCGCCCGAGCAGCTCACCGGGACGCGCGTGGGACCGCCCGCGGACGTGTTCGCCTGGGGGCTCACCATGGCCTTCGCGGCGACCGGATCGCCCCCCTTCGGCGAGGACTCCGCTCCCGAGGTGACGCGCCGCATGCTGCACGGGGAGCCGGAACTGCGCGGGCTCCCCGGATCCCTGCGGGACGTGGTGGCCCACGCGCTGTCCAAAGATCCCGGGCACCGGCCCACCGCCGCTCAGCTGCTCGACCGCCTGCTGCGGCTGCCGGACCTGCCGGACCGGGCGATCGCCATGGCGGTGGAGGCCCGGGCGGGCGCGGCCCCGGCCGCCCCCGCGGCCGAGCCCCCGAGGCCGCCGTCGGAGTCGGAGACGGTGGTCCTGCCGAATGCGACGGTCCTGCGGAATACGACCGAGAAGCCGACCGAGAAGCCGACCGAACAGTTCACGTTCGGGGGGCCGGAGCGGTTCGCGGCCGAAGCGCCTGACCGGGCCTACGTCCCTGGTCTCACGCCTGGGCACGACGGCCCGCCGGCCGCAGGAGGACGAAACGGTCGCACGATGGGGATCATGGCCTCGGTCGCACTCGGCGTCCTGGCGGGCGTGGCGGCGATCATGCTGCTGCTGTGGCTCCGGCTGGGCGGCGAGGAGAGCCCCCCGGTGCGGCCGACGCCCTCCGACGGTCCTGTGAACGCCGTCCCGGCGGCCTACGACGGCACCTGGCGGGGGACGGCGACCAACCAGCGTGGCGTCCGCTTCGCGGTGCAGGTGACCTTCCGGGCCGGCCGGCGCACCGCCGAGGTCCGCTATCCACCGCCGATCGGCTGCGACGGCACGCTGGCACTCACCCGGGGCACCCAGAGCCGTCTCGACATGAGCCTGAAGATCCCCCGGCCCTGCACCGGCGGAGTCGTCACCGTCACGAGGCAGGCGGACGGATCCCTCCTCTACACCTGGGTGAGGCCGAAGACGCGGCTCAGCTACCGGGCCACCCTCCACAGCGGCTGAGCCCCTCGCGCGCCGAGGGGCCGGCACCCGTCCGTGTCCACCGGAGCGATCAGTCGATCCGCTTTGCCCGCCGTTGTCGGCAAAGATCCATTAATGTTCTCCTTTGCCAGTGTGTGATCCTGGTCGCCTTCCGGCGGCCTCCCCCAGGCCCAAGGAGTCCCCCGTTGAGGGCAGTAACCAGAAGAGTGCTGATCGCGGGTGCGATCGCGACATCCGTCGGCGTGGCGACGGCCATCCCCTCCCTCGCCGACCACGAGGCCAAGCTCATCCAGGTGTCCTCCGCGGAGGACACCTCCGCGATCCCCGGGCAGTACATCGTCACGCTCAAGCGGGACACCTCCGTTTCCGCCATGGCCCACCGCGGCCGGATCGCCACGCTGCAGCGGTTCGGCGACGCGCTGAACGGCTTCGCCGCCAAGCTCAGCCCGGCACAGCTCGACCGGCTTCGCCGGGACCCGGGCGTCGCCGCCATCGAGCAGGACCAGATCGCCACCATCAGCACCGAGCAGACCAGCCCGCTCCCCTGGGGGCTGGACCGCATCGACCAGCGCGGGCTGCCGCTGTCGAACTCCTACACCTACTCGGCGCGCGGCACCGGGGTGAACGCGTACGTCATCGACTCCGGCGTCTACACCGCCCACACGGAGTTCGGTGGCCGCGCCAAAGTCGCCTATGACGCGCTGGGCGGCGACGGCCAGGACTGCAACGGGCACGGCACCCACGTGGCCGGGATCATCGGGTCGAAGACCTACGGCGTCGCCAAGAACGTCAACCTCTGGGCCGTCCGGACCCTCGACTGCGACGGTTCCGCGCCGTACTCCACGGTGATCTCGGCGGTGAACTGGGTGCGGCAGCACGCCCGCAAGCCGGCCGTCGCCAACATGTCCCTCGGCGGCCCGAAATCGGACGCGCTGAACACGGCGGTCACCAACCTGTCCAAGTCCGGCGTGTTCATCGCCGTGGCGGCGGGCAACGAGGGCGCCAACGCCTGCGGCTCCTCACCGGCCAGCGCCGGCTGGGTCCAGGCCGTCGGAGCCACCTCCTCGAGCGACGCCCACACCAGCTGGTCGAACTACGGCGGGTGCGTCGACATCCAGGCTCCCGGCAACGCCGTCCTGTCCACCTACACCGGCAGCCCCACCGCCACCAAGACCATGAGCGGCACGTCGATGGCGACCCCCTACGTGGTCGGTGTGGCGGCCCTCTACAAGTCCGCCAAGGGCGACGCGTCCTTCCCGACCATCCAGAAGTGGCTCAACACCAACGCCACGCCGAGCAAGGTCAAGAGCCTTCCGTCCGGCACGCCCAACCGGTTCCTGTTCAAGAGCTCGCTCTGAGTGAGTGCCGCCCCCGGCCGGGTGGCCGGGGGCGGCCTCGACTCTGGGACAGGAGCCTTCATGTGGGACACGGGGGGCTAGTCTTGGCCGAGCGAAGGTTGTTTCCTTCCAGTCCATGGACATTCGGCCGGTGACTCGCCTCCACCCGGGCGGCAGACCGGCCGGAGCGCCGAATCCCGAGGCGAGCCCGGCCGCTCGCACCGGGAACCGGGGACCCGGCCACCCGGGGTCGATTCCAGACCAGCCCGTCAGGGCCGACAGGGCACCGGCCTCCGGTCCGAGCCCGTCAGCTGACCCGGTAGGCGCCCAAGGAGAGGAGAAAGCGTGGAGACCCCCAGCTCCACCACTCTGCGGCAGCCCGCCCGCTCTGGCACGGAGCCCCTCTCGACCGCGAACCGGAGCATGATCCGGCGCCGCGCCGGGCTCCTGGTATCCACCGTGACCTCTGCCCTGGTCCTGCTGCCGTCCGCGGCCGGTGCGGCCGTACCCGCGGGATCCCTCCTCGCGGCCGCGCCCGCCGCGGCGAGCCCGGGGGACAACGCCAAGGTGGAGCGGCTCACCGCGCAGATCAAAGGGCTCGAGAAGCAGTACCGCGGCGAGTTCAAGGAGCTCCGGGACGCGCGGCTCGCCGCCAAGCGGGCGCTCGGGAAGTCGGACGGGCTCAAAGAGGAGCTGGCCGGCTCCCGTGCGCTCGTCGCCCAGATGGCCGCGGCACGGTACATGGCCAATGGGGTCGAGCCCTCGGTCGCGCTCCTGACCACCAACGACCCGACCGGGGTCCTTGAAAGCGCGACCCTGGCGAGCCACCTGTCCAAGAACTACGCGGCCCGCGTGCAGGAGATCCAGAGGCTCATCGACCAGGAGCAACGGGCGCGCAAAGAGGCCAAGAGCAAGATCGACAAGCTCGAGCGCACGGTCGCGGAGCTGAACCGGCAGAGGAGCCGGATCGAACGGCTCATCAAGAAGTACAAGCCGGAATCCCCGGTGGTGGGCGGCTCCGGCCTCACCCCGCGTACGGTCTCGATGCGGATCGAGATCGACCGGGAGTTCGGCCCCTTCCCCGCGATCGGGTGCCTGCGGGCCGGAGACTCGGGCGAGCACGGCCAGGGCCGGGCATGCGACTTCATGGAGAGCACCGGTGGCAACATGCCGGCCTCGGACCGGCAGGCCCACGGCGACCGCGTCGCGGCCTACGCCATCCAGAACGCCTCCCGGCTCGGGATCATGTACATCATCTGGAAGCAACGGATCTACGACATGCGCAGACCCGGCTGGCGGATGATGGGGAACCGCGGTGGGGTGACCGCGAACCACTTCGACCACGTACACGTCTCCATGTTCTGATCCATGTTCTGACAGGCCCCGGGCCACGCCGGCGCGGGTGCCGCCCGGGTGCGTGAGAACACAGTGAAATCACAAATGTCGTTATTTGTGGTTCACGTGGTGTTTGCCCTGTGATCGGATGGATCCTCTAGCGTCACGGCGAATCATCCGTAACCAGGAGGAGCCCGGTGGCCCAGCCCGCTCGCAAGCGTCTGCTTCCGCTGCTGTCGACATCCCGCCCGCGGGGACGCAGCGCGATGACGTGTCAGTATCGGTGCGGCAACGCGTGCTCGCACCCCGCCCCGAACAGCAGCGACAACCCGTACTTCGGTGACCTGGTCGCCGCCCAGGTGAGCCGCCGCGGGATGCTTCGCACCGGTGCCATCGGCGCGCTGGCGGTCGGCGCCTCGGTGACCGTGCCCAGTGCGATGGCGGCCTCCGGTACGCCCGCGGCGCCGGCCGTACCGGCCAAGGGGGCCGGCCCGGGTGCCCGGCTCCGGTTCACGCCGGTGGCCCCGAACAGCGAGGACGCGGTGAAGGTGCCGGCCGGCTACGAGGCGGCCGTCGTGGTGCGGTGGGGCGATCCCGTCCTCCCGGGCGCCCCGGCCTTCTCCTTCGACCACCAGACCGCGGCGGCGCAGGCACAGCAGTTCGGCTACAACAACGACTACGTGATGATGCTGCCGCTGACGCGCGACCGCGCGCTCCTGTGGGTCAACCACGAATACACCAACGAAGAGCTGATGTTCCGCGGCTACACCGGCGGCGAGACCGCCACCGCGGAACAGATGAAGATCGCGCTGGCCGCGCACGGCGGCTCGGTGGTGGAGATCGAGCGGGCGGGCCGTACCGGCCAGTGGAAGCTCGTCACCAAGGGCTCGCGCCGCTACAACCGCCGGATCACGGCCCACACCAAGATGATCCTCGCCGGGCCGGCCGCCGGGCACGAACTGCTGCGCACGGCCGCCGACCGGACCGGCCGCACGGTGTACGGCATGCTCAACAACTGCTCGGGCGGCGTCACCCCGTGGGGCACGATCCTCACCGGCGAGGAGAACTTCAACCAGTACTTCGTCGGCGGCAACGGCGTGCCCGAGGCCGACAAGCCCGCGCTGGCCCGCTATGGGATCAGCACAACCACCGCGATCCCGTCCGGCAGCCGGCGATGGGACCGGGTCGAGGAGCGCTTCGACCTGGCCAGGCACCCGCACGAGGCCAACCGCTTCGGCTGGGTCGTGGAGATCGACCCGTACGACCCGCACTACGTGCCGCACAAGCGCACCCACCTCGGCCGCTTCAAGCACGAGGCGGCCAACAGCTCGCTGACCCGCGACGGCCGCGCCGTGGTCTACCTCGGCGACGACGAGCGGTTCGACTACATCTACAAGTTCGTGTCCAAGGAGCGCTACAAGCCGGGCTCCCGCCGGCACAACTCGACGCTCCTCGACGAGGGCACGCTCTACGTCGCCAGGTTCACCGGAGACAGCCCCAAGAGCGAGATCGACGGCACCGGCAAGCTGCCCTCCGACGGCGCCTTCGACGGCACCGGCGAGTGGATCCCGCTGGTCAGCGGCGACAAGAGCTTCGTCGAGGGGTTCACGGCGGCCGAGGTGCTCATCCACACCCGGCTGGCGGCCGACAAGGCCGGGGCCACCAAGATGGACCGCCCGGAGGACATCGAGCGCAACCCGAAGACGGGTGCCGTCTACGTCGCGCTCACGAACAACTCCAGCCGTACGGCGGCCCAGGCCGACGAGGCCAACCCCCGGGCCGCCAACAAGCACGGCCACATCCTGGAGATCGTGGAGCGGGGCGACGACGCGGGCGCCACGACCTTCTCGTGGAGCGTGCCGCTGGTGTGCGGCGACCCGAACGACCCGTCGACCTACTTCGCCGGGTTCGACAAGTCCAAGGTCAGCCCCATCACCAGCCCGGACAACCTGACCTTCGACTCCGACGGCAACCTCTGGATCGCCAGCGACAGCACCCGGGCGCTGAAGGCCAACGACGGCCTCTACGCGGTGCCGCTGCAGGGCGCCGAGCGCGGCTACCTCCGCGCGTTCCTCACCGTGCCCTTCGGCGCGGAGACCTGCGGACCGCTGATCACCAAGGACCAGAAGACGGTGTTCGTCGCGGTGCAGCACCCCGGCGAGGCCGACGGGGCCTCGCCGGACAACCAGGTCAGCCACTGGCCGGACGGCGGCCAGCCCCGGCCGTCGGTCGTCTCGGTCTGGCACGAGCAGGGCAAGGACATCGGCGCCTGACAGGCACTGAGCAGGAGCCCGGGCCGCGCCTCATGAGGTGCGGCCCGGGCTCCTGTCAATCAAGGCGCCGCCCTCCGGGATCGTGACCACGGAGTGAGGCGCCTGACCCCGACGTGCTCGCGTGACAGATCCCGGGGTTACAGGAGCCGGGATCTGTCACGCGATCTTGAGCTGCTCTGATCAGCCAACGTAGCTCGGGAGGGTGCCCTCGTGGGCCTCACGAAGCTCGTGCAGCGGGATGGAGAACCGCCCTTCCACCGTGAGGGCCTCTCCGCCCACGACGCCGAGGCGGGTCACCGGGACCCCGGCCGCCTCGCACAGCGCCGCGACCCGGGCCTCGTCGCCCGGCCGTACGGCCACGACGGCGCGGGCCACGGACTCACTGAAGAGGGACACGAACGGGTCGCCCGGGAGGGTCACCCGGCACCCGAGGCCGCCGCGCAGGCACGACTCCACGAGCACCTGGGACAGCCCCCCGTCCGAGAGATCATGGGCCGCCGCCAGGAGGCCGTCCCGCGCCCCTGAGATCAACACAGAGGCCAGCGCGGCCTCGGCGGGCAGGTCGACCCGCGGCGGCAGGCCGCCGAGGTGGTCATAGACCACGTGGGCCCACTCGGAGCCGCCGAACTCCTCGCGCGTCTCCCCGAGGAGCAACAGCGTCGCTCCCTCGGTGACGAACGCCATGGGGACGCGGCGGCGTACGTCGTCATGGACGCCCAGCACGCCGACCACCGGGGTGGGGTTGATCGGGGTCGACCCGGTCTGGTTGTAGAAGCTGACGTTGCCGCCGGTCACTGGTGTCCCCAGGGCACGGCACGCGTCGGCCAGCCCCTCGGCGGCCTGGGCGAACTGCCACATGACCCCCGGGTCTTCCGGCGAGCCGAAGTTGAGGCAGTTGGTCACGGCCAGCGGACGCGCTCCCGTGGTGGCCACGTTGCGGTAGGCCTCGGAGAGCGCCAGCTGCGCGCCCGCGTAGGGGTCGAGCCGGGCATAGCGGCCGTTGCCGTCGAGGGCCAGCGCGACGCCGAGGTGGCCGTCGGCCGGCGACGGACGCTCGGCGTCCGGCCGTTCGGTGTCGTCACCCGAGAGCATGCTCTCGTCGAGACGGATGACCCCGGCGTCCTCCGGCATGGCCAGCACGGTGTTGCCGAGGACATAACGGTCGTACTGAGAGGTCACCCAGCTCTTGTCGGCGAGGTTGGGCGCACCGGCCAGCCACAGCACGGTCTTGCGGAGCTCGTCGGCGTTGCCGGGACGGTTGAGCCGGGCGGGTGAGTCGCCCTGCAGTGCCGCGAGGTCGGCCGGCGGCGCGGTGGGCCGGTTGTAGACGGGCCCCTCGTCGGCCGCGGTGCCCGGCGGGATGTCGACGATGACCTCGCCGCGCCACGTCATGATCAGCCGGCCGTCGCCGGTCACCTCGCCGATCGTGGTGGCGGGCACCTCCCACTTGGCGCAGATGTCCAAGAAGCGGTCGACCCTGTCGGGAGAGACCACGGCCATCATGCGCTCCTGCGACTCGCTCATGAGGATCTCCTCAGGCCGCAGGGTCGCGTCGCGCAGCGGGACCAGGTCCAGATCCACGGTCATGCCGCCGGTGCCGGCCGCCGCGAGCTCGGTGGTCGCGCAGGAGACGCCGGCGGCGCCGAGGTCCTGGATCCCCACCACGAGGTCCTCCCGGAACAGCTCCAGGCAGCACTCGATGAGGAGCTTCTCCATGAAGGGGTCGCCGACCTGGACGGCCGGGCGCTTGGCCGAGGACGCCTCGTCGAAGGTCGCCGACGCGAGCACCGAGGCACCGCCGATGCCGTCGGGACCGGTGCGGGAGCCGAACAGGATGACCTTGTTGCCGGGCCCGGGGGCCGCGGCCCGCTTGATGTCGTCGTGCTTCATCACGCCGATGCAGAGCGCGTTGACGAGCGGGTTGGCGAGATAGCAGGGGTCGAAGACGACCTCGCCGCCGATGTTGGGCAGGCCGAGGCTGTTGCCGTAGCCACCGATGCCCGCCACGACACCTGGGAGCACCCGTGCGGTGTCCGGCGCATCCAGCGGGCCGAACCGCAGGGAGTCCATCACCGCGACCGGCCGGGCGCCCATCGAGATGATGTCGCGGACGATGCCGCCGACGCCCGTGGCGGCGCCCTGGAAGGGCTCCACGTAGGACGGGTGGTTGTGGGACTCGACCTTGAAGGTCACGGCCCAGCCCTGACCGACGTCGACGACCCCGGCGTTCTCGCCCATACCGACGAGCAGGACGTCCGAGGTGTTGGCCGGGGCCTTGTCGCCGAACTGCCGCAGGTGGACCTTGGAGCTCTTGTACGAGCAGTGCTCACTCCACATGACGGAGTAGATCGCGAGCTCGGCGGACGTGGGCCGGCGGCCGAGGATCTGGCGGACCCGCTCGTACTCCTCGGTCTTCATGCCCAGCTCTTCGTAGGGCTGGGGCCGGCCGGGCGTCTGCTCGGCCGCCGTGACCGTGTCCGTCTCCGGCGGATTGCTGTTCACGCGTTGACCAATCTCTTCACGATCGAGGTGAAGAAGCCCAGCCCGTCACTCGTCGGTCCGGTCAGGGTCTCCACGGCGTGTTCGGGATGCGGCATCAGGCCGACCACATTGCCGGCCTCGTTGGTGATGCCCGCGATATCGTTCATGGAGCCGTTGGGGTTGACGTCGAGATATCGGGCCACAACCCGGCCCTCTCGCTCCAATGCGGCCAAGGTGTCCTGGTCGGCCACATAGCAGCCATCCTGATTCTTCACCGGGATCACGAGCTCCTGGGCCTCCGCGTATTCACGGGTCCAGGCGGTGCGGGCGTTGTCGACGCGCAGCCGCTGGTCCCGGCACACGAAATGCAGGCTCGCATTGCGCCGCAGCGCGCCCGGCAGCAGATGGGATTCGCACAGAATCTGGAAGCCGTTGCAGATGCCGAGCACCGGAAGGCCGGCCCTGGCGGCGGAGACCAGCTCTCCCATGAGCGGCGCGAAGCGGGCGATCGCCCCGGCCCGCAGATAGTCGCCGTAGGAGAAGCCTCCGGGCAGGACCACCGCGTCGATGCCCCGAAGGTCGTTGTCGGCGTGCCACAACGTGACCGGCTGCGCGCCGGCCAGCCGTACGGCTCGTACGGCATCCCGGTCGTCCAGCGAACCGGGAAATGTGATGATGCCCACCCGGGCTGTGCTCATTGCTGTCTGTCTCCTCGGTCACAGCGGCGGGCGGCAGACGCGGTCGCAGTCCAGTCTCAGGTCGGTCTCAGGTCGGTATCAGGTCAAGGTCCCCCCGCGTACATCTAATCTACCTGGCGCTGTGCACGAGTTCGCGCTCAAGGCGGCGGATCAACGCTTCGTCCTGCCAGGTCAGCCGTTTGTGCAGGTAGACCACCGTGCCGCGGCCCGGCCGGCTGTCGAAGCCGACGTCGTCGACCAGCGCCCGCATGATGCTGATCCCGCGCCCCGACTCGGCATCCGCACGCGCCTCGCGGACCGGCATATCCCGGAATCCCCGCCCCTTATCCACGATCTTCAACACACAGGAGTCATCGTCGATACAGGCGTCGACTTCGAAATCCCTTGTCATCTGTGCGTGTTCGATGACGTTCGTGCATGCCTCGGAAGTGGCGACAAGAATGTCCGCGATGCACTCCTGTGCGACCCCCAGGCCGCGGAGTGCGTCGCCCAATGTTCTCCGGATCACCGGGATGCTCAGCGCCTCACGTGGCAGTGCCAGTGAGAACCTCATTTCCACCGGCCACCTCATTGTTGGCCGACCCCCTTACGGGGGCCGCCCCCCGACGTTGGTCTTAAAACTCTCAACGAGGTTAAGGCTTCCCCGACGGACAGTTCCTAATCGCCACAACAGCCCGTCTTCTCATCGGGGCCGTCCGGCCCCCGGCCCCTCGGAGCAGGGCGGATTACGGATCAGCAAAGGGCCTGGGTCTTATGGAACGAGCCAGTGACTCCCCGCTGAGCGCGGCTATTCGACGGACACTTCGAAGGTCTCGATGACCGGATTCGCCAGCAGGGTCTCGGCGATCTTTCGCACCCGCTCCAGCGCGGCCTCATCGGCGGGGCCTTCGAGCTCCACCTCGAACCGCTTTCCCTGGCGTACACCGGTGATCCCCGCGAACCCCAGCTGCGGCAGCTTCCGGGCGATCGCCTGCCCCTGAGGATCGAGAATTTCCGGCTTCAGCATGACGTCGACGACGACACGCGCCACGGCCGACTCCCTTCGTGTCCGGTGTTCATGGTGGGTCTTCATGATCGGTGTTCCACGGTGGACGTTCCCGCGACTCGGTCCCTGAGCTGCGGATTCTCGTACGGCTCCGAAGCGTACGGCACGGGGCCCGGTGATGGCGCGACCGGCCGTTCCCGCTGCGCCAGGGCTGACGCGACCGGCCCTCATCCGTAGTGAGCGTGTGAGTACGCACCGCCCCGATATACATGGGGCACAGCCTTCATCCCTTCAGGAGCGATCGATGTCAGTGGTCATCGAGGAACTGTCGCCGGCGGAGCTCGCGCTGTGGAAGGCGTTCCCGAGGGGCGAGCAGGTGGACCTGAGGACCGGGGACGGCCATTTCGACGATCCGGCCCACGCGAGCCTGTGGGGCCCGGAGCGGCACCTGCGGGCCGAGGTCGTCGTCGCGCTCCTCCTCGGGGCCATCGAGGCGGAGCCGGGCGAACTCGCGGCCGTGCGCCTCATAGGGGCGCGCATCACCGGCCCGCTCGGTCTGGAGCACGCCGACGTGACCGTACCCCTCGAGATCACCGACTGCTCCTTCGACGAGGCGCCGCGTCTCTATTGGGCCCGCATGCGGAGCATGCGGCTCGTGGGCTGCCACCTGCCCGGGCTGGTGGCCTCGGGGACCCGGGTCGAAGGCGACCTGTGGCTGCAGCGAAGCCGCATGTCCGACCGGCTGTGTCTCGACGGCGCCCACATCACGGGAATCCTTCACCTGAGCGGGGCTCATCTGGTCAACCCGGAGGGCGAGGCCCTGCTCGGCGACCGGCTGGCCGTCGACGCGAACATCTACTGCGACCAGGGATTCACCGCCGTCGGCGAGGTCCGGCTCCCGGGAGCCCGGATCGGCGGTCAGCTGATCTTCCGGGGGGCCACGCTCCGTAATCCCACGGGCTCGGCCCTGTACGCGAGCCGGCTCGACGTCGGCGCGAACGTGTTCTGCGACGGCGGGTTCTCCGCCACCGGGGCGGTACGGCTGCGGGGGGCCCGGGTCGGCGGTTACCTCTCCCTGGTCGGCGCGGTGCTGAACAACCCGGGCCGTACGGCCCTGAGCGCCGAAGACCTGGCCGTGGAGACCGACGTCTACTGCTCCGAGGGGTTCCACGCCCAGGGGTCGGTGAGCTTCGCCGGGGCCCGGATCGGCGCGAAGCTCGACTTCTCCGGAGGCCTGCTCACGGGCGGCGGGGGGACGGCCCTCAACTGTCAGCGGCTCCAGGCGGCCGAGGTGCTCCTGCATCCCTCCGCACCGATCGAGGGCCTGGTCGACTACTCCTACGCGAGCATCGGACGGCTGCGGGACGACCCCCGGACCTGGCCCGCCGGGCTGCAGCTCGACGGGCTGGCCTATGAGGCCCTGGACCCCCCGCTGCGCGCGGCGGAGCGGCTGAACTGGCTGCGCCGTGACACCGACGGCTACCAGCCGCAGCCCTACGAAAAGCTCGCCCAGACCTACCGCTCGATCGGCCTGGACACCGAGAGCCGGTCGGTCCTGCTGGCCAAGCAGCGAGACCGCCGCGCCGTCCAGGCCACGCCGAGCAAGACCTGGGGCCTCATCCAGGACGTGACCGTGGGCTACGGCTACCGGCCGTTCCGCGCCGCGACGTGGCTGCTCGCGCTCCTGGCCCTCGGAACCGTCGTCTTCTCGCTGCGGCGGCCCCCCGTGCTGGACGACGGGCAGCACCCGCATTTCAACGCGTTCTTCTACACACTTGATCTCCTTCTCCCGATAGGGTCGCTCGGCCAGGAGATCGTTTTCAGCCCCGTGGGTGTCTATCAGTGGGTCGCGAACCTCTTGGTGGCCGCGGGCCTCGTCCTCGGCCTGACCGTCGCCGCAGGCGTCACCCGCGTGCTCTCCCGAGAATGAGCGATATCCGCGCATCGGTATGACCACGGTCAGTAGCGTGTGATCGCCACAGCCAGGAAGGACCCCCGGTGAGCAACCCGTACCCTCCCCAGGCCCCTGACCAGAACCCCTGGGGGCAACAGCCGTCACAGCAGCCCTACCCGGGCGGGCCCTCGGGGCAAGGGGGCTATGCCCCGGCCCAGAGCCCCTACCAGCAGGGCGGCTACCCGGCCCCGCACCCGCAGCAGGGCTACCCACAGCAGGGCGGCTACGCCGGACCCGCCCAGCAGGGCTACCCGCAGCAGGGCGGCTACGCGGCCCCCGCGCAGCAGGGCTATGCCCAGCAGGGTGCCCAGGCGCCCGGCGGACAGGCTCAGCTCGTCCTCGACCTGAAGTACTTCCCGCTGAACTTCATCTTCATGCTGTTCAAGCCGAAGGTGGCGATCAACGGTCATGAGTTCTCCGGGCAGTGGGGCCGCAACGCGATCCCCATGCCCGCCGGCCACCACCATGTGCACGTCCACATCCCGTACATCCTGCCGCCGCGGCTCGGCCCCGCCGACCTGCAGGTCCCGCTCCAGCAGGGTCAGTCGGTCGAGCTCGAATACCGCGCGCCGATGTTCGCGTTCTCCCGGGGCGCGATGGGGCCGGGGCCGCAGCCGTGGAACGGCATGGGCATCACGATCGCCCTCGTGGCGGTCCCGCTCCTGTTCGCGTTCCTGATGTTCATGATCAGCATCATCGCGGCCGTCTCCTCCTGACGGAGGGACGGCCGCGGTCGCGGGGCCGGCCTAGGGCTGGAGGCTGATGAGCCGGATCTCGGTCATCTCCTCGATGGCGTAGGCGGGGCCCTCACGGGTGTTGCCGGAGTCCTTCACCCCGCCGTACGGCTGCTGGTCGGCCCGGCTCGTCGGCACGTCGTTGATGAGCACACCGCCGAACTCGAGGGTCTTCGCCGCCCGCAGGGCCTTGCCGAGGTCGGCGGTGTAGACGCCGGCCTGCAGCCCGTACCGCGAGTCGTTGGCGAGCGAGAGGGCCTCGTCGAAGGACTCGTACCGGGTGATCGTCAGGACCGGGCCGAACACCTCCTCGGACTGCAGCCGTGCGGTGGCCGGGACGGCCTCGACGACCGTGGGCCGCAGCACCCCGTCCACCACGTCGCCCCCCACGAGCACCTTGGCCCCGGCGGCCGTGGCCTCGTCGATCCACTCCTTGACCCGCTTGGTCTCGTCCTCGGTGATCAGGGTCGACACGTCGGTGTCCTCGGCGAGCGGGTCGCCGACGACCAGGTTCTCCACCCGCCGGACCAGCGCGTCGATGAAGTCGTCGGCCACGTCGGCGTGGACGTAGATCCGCTGGGTCGAGATGCACGACTGGCCGGCATAGGAGAAGCCCGCCACCGCGGCCTTGGCCGCCGCGGTCTCCCAGTCGCCGGGTGTGTCCACGATCAGCGGCGAGGCGGAGCCGAGCTCCAGACGCACCTTTTTGCGCGGCGCCTTGGCCGCCATGGCCCATCCGACCTCGGACGAGCCGGTGAAGGTCACGTAGGCGACGTCGTCGTGCGTGACCAGCGCCTCTCCCACGGTCGATCCGCCGCCGGTCACCACATTGAGCCAGCCCGCCGGCACGCCGAGGCCGTCCAGCAGTTCGGCCAGCAGGAGCGCGGTCACGGGCGTCTGCGACGCCGGCTTGAGCACGACCGGACAGCCGGCCGCGAGAGCGGGGGCGATCTTGTGTGCCACGAGGTTGAGCGGGAAGTTGAACGGGGAGATCGCGGCCACCACGCCGACCGGGACCCGGAGGGTGAACGCGGTCTTGCCGGCTCCGGTGGACGTCGCGTCCATCGGCACCACCTCACCGGCGAACCTGCGGGCCTCGGCCGCCGCGAAGGCGAAGGTCTCCACCGCCCGCGCCGCCTCGACCCGCGCCGTCTTCAGCGGCTTGCCCGCCTCCAGGGCGATGGCCCGGGCGAAGTGGTCCCGCCGGTCGTTGATCGCGGCCGCGGCCTGCTCCAGGACCCGGATCCGGTCGGCCCGCGCGAAGTCGTCCCGGCGCAGTGCCGCCACGGCGCTCGCCACGGCCCGGTCGACGTCGCGCCGGCCACCGGCCGGCACCTGGGCCACGAGCCTCCCGTCGTAGGGAGCCCGCACCTCCCTGAGGCCCTTCTCCCCGTTGGGGACCCACTCGCCACCGATGAGCATGCCGGGCACCCTGAACGCCGGTTCGGCGCTGTTCCTGGCCTCGGTCGTCATTCTGCGGTCCTCCTCGCCCTGGCCGGCAACCTCGGATCCCGGTGAGATAACCGCTCTTCCGGAAACTATGCGCCTCCGCGCTGTGTGCCGCTAACAAGGTTCCGGGTACACATCCGTCAAGTTGGGGCTTGCGCCCTCTTAAGTGACGTCTGACACGATGGCGGAAGAGCCTCACGCCTCTTACCAGAAGGCTGCGGCCTTACGTCGGCCGGTTCGCGGTGATCCCGCACACCGGCCCCGAGTTACATGAGGAGCGGCACGTGACCATCGACTCCGCGCGCGGTGCGCCAACCGGCGTCGGCCAGGACACCTCCCCCCAGCCGGTCCAGCTGCTCACCCCCGAGGGCGAGCGCGTGGAACACCCCGACTATCCCCTGGACCTCGGCGACCAGGAGGTTCGGGACCTCTATCGCGATCTCGTCATCGTCCGGCGCATCGACCTCGAGGCCGTCGCGCTCACCCGCCAGGGGGAGCTCGGCATCTGGGCCTCACTGCTCGGCCAGGAGGCCGCGCAGATCGGTTCCGGGCGAGCGCTGTCCGACAAGGACATGGTGTTCCCGACCTACCGCGAGCACGGCGTCGCCTGGTGCCGCGAGGTCGAGGCGGTCCGGCTGCTCGGTCTCTTCCGCGGCGTGAACCACTCCGGCTGGGACCCCGCCGAGCACAACTTCCACCTCTACACGATCGTGATCGGCAGCCAGACGCTGCACGCCACCGGATATGCCATGGGCATCCAGCGAGACGGCGTGCTCGGGACCCCCAACGCGGCCGCCACGATCGCCTACTTCGGTGACGGCGCCACCTCCCAGGGCGACGTCAACGAGGCGTTCGTGTGGGCGTCGGTCTTCAACGCCCCGGTGGTGTTCTTCTGCCAGAACAACCAGTGGGCCATCTCCGAGCCCCTGGAGCGGCAGACCCGGGTGCCCCTCTACCAGCGGGCCCAGGGCTTCGGCTTCCCCGGCGTCCGGGTAGACGGCAACGACGTGTTCGCCTGCCTGGCGGTGACGCGCAAGGCCCTGGAGGCGGCGCGCACCGGTCAGGGGCCCACCCTGATCGAGGCCTTCACCTACCGGATGGGCGCGCACACCACCACCGACGACCCGACCCGCTACCGGCTCGCCGCCGAGCTCGAGGCCTGGAAGCTGAAGGACCCCATCGAGCGGGTCAAGGCCTACATCGTCAAGAACCAGCTGGCCTCCGCCGACTTCTTCGAGGAGATCGACGCCGAGGCCAAGCAGGTCGGCACCGACCTCCGCAAGGCCTGCCTCGAGCTCCCCGACCCGCAGCCTGAGGCGATGTTCGAGAACGTCTACGCGGAGTCGCATCCGCTCATCACCGAGGAGCAGGAGCGGTTCGCCGCCTACCTCGCGTCCTTCGAGGAGGCGTCATCATGAGCGAGTTCGCGGCCACCCCCACCGCGCCGACCCTCACGCTCGCCAAGGCTCTGGGCGAAGGCATGCGCAAGGCCATGGAGAACGACCCCAAGGTCCTCATCATGGGTGAGGACGTGGGCAAGCTCGGCGGCGTCTTCCGCGTGACGGACGGCCTGCAGAAGGACTTCGGCGAGGATCGGGTCATCGACACCCCGCTGGCCGAGTCCGGGATCGTCGGCACGGCCATCGGCCTGGCACTGCGCGGCTACCGGCCGGTGTGCGAGATCCAGTTCGACGGGTTCGTGTTCCCCGCCGCCGACCAGATCATCACGCAACTGGCGAAGATGCGGATGCGTTCGCTCGGCAAGGTGTCGCTTCCCGTGGTCATCCGGATCCCCTGCGGCGGCGGCATCGGGGCGGTCGAGCACCACAGCGAGTCCCCCGAGGCCTACTTCACCCACACCCCCGGGCTCCGGGTGGTGGCCTGCTCCAACCCCTCCGACGCCTTCACGATGATCCAGCAGGCGATCGCCTCGCCCGACCCGGTGATCTTCTTCGAGCCCAAGCGGCGCTACTGGGAGAAGTCCGAGGTCGACACCGCGCAGGCTCCGGCGCCACTGCTCGCGTCCCGGGTGCTGCGGCCGGGGCGGCAGGTGACCGTGGCCTGCTACGGCCCGCTCGTGAAGACCTGCCTGGAGGCGGCCACCGCCGCGGAGGCGGACGGCCTGGACCTCGAGGTGATCGACCTGCGGGCCCTGTCCCCGCTGGACCTCGGCCCGGTGTTCGAGTCCGTGCGGCGCACCGGGCACCTCGTCGTCGTGTCCGAGGCGCCGTCCGAGTCCTCGGTGACCTCGGAGATCGCGGCACGCGTGCAGCAGGAGTGCTTCTACTCGCTGGAGGCGCCCGTGCTGCGGGTCACCGGGTTCGACACCCCGTACCCGCCGTCCGCGTGCGAGGAGGACTTCCTCCCCGACCTCGACCGGGTGCTCGACGCCGTCGACCGTTCGCTGGCCTGGTGATCGGCGTGCGACAGGAGTTCAGGCTGCCGGACGTCGGCGAGGGCCTCACGGAGGCCGAGATCGTCGGCTGGCAGGTCGCGGCCGGGGACACGGTCACGGTCAACCAGGTGCTGGTGGAGATCGAGACGGCCAAGGCGGTCGTCGAGCTGCCCTCGCCGTTCGCGGGGACGGTCGGCGAGCTGCTGGCCCAACCCGGCGCGACGGTGCAGGTGGGGACGCCGATCATCGCGATCGAGACGGCGGGTGGCCCGGCTCCCGGTGACGAGGCCGACGCCGGGGCGAAGATCGGCGAGGCGGGCAAGGACGGACGGATCGCGACGCTCGTCGGGTACGGGCCGCGGCAGGGCACGGCCCGGCGCCGGCCGCGCCGCGGCGGTGGGGCCGCCACGCGCTCGTCGTCCGCGCCGCCGGCTCCTCCCGCACCGCCCGGGGAGCCCGCCGCTGCTCGCGAGACGACCGCGCCCAACGGGTCCGCGCACCCGAACGGTGAGCGGGTCCCACTGGCCACGCCGCCCGTCCGCAAGCTCGCCAAGGACCTCGGCGTCGACCTCCGCTCGCTCGCCGGTTCCGGCGCGACCGGTGCGATCACGCGGGACGACGTCCGGGCGGCCGCGAGCGCACCGGCCGAACAGGCGGTTCCGGCCGGCGGCACCACGGCGGGCGCTCCGGCCCCGGGCAGGGGCGGCAGCAGGCGTGAACCGATCCGGGGCGTCCGGAAGGCGACCGCCGCGGCCATGGTGTCCAGCGCCTTCACCGCCCCGCACGTCACGGAGTTCCTGGCCGTGGACGTGACCGCGACGATGGCGCTGCGGGATCGGCTTCGCGGCACCCGTGCGTACGCCGAGGTGAAGCTGACCCCGCTCGCGTTCGTCGCGAAGGCGGTCTGCCTCGCGGCCCGGCGCACCCCGGAGGTCAACGCGAGCTGGGACGAGGCGGCGGGCGAGATCGTCTACTACGACCACGTCCAGCTCGGGATCGCCGCCGCGACCCCGCGCGGGCTGATCGTGCCCAAGATCCGGGACGCGGACACGCTCGACCTCGCGGGCCTCGCCGGCGCGCTCGGCGAGCTCACCGCCACCGCCCGGTCGGGGAAGACGCCGCCGGCGGACCTCGCGAACGGCACGTTCACGATCACGAACGTGGGCGTGTTCGGGGTGGACACGGGCACGCCGATCCTCAACCCGGGCGAGGCGGCGATCCTGGCCCTCGGCGCGATCAAACCGGCGCCGTGGGTCGTCGACGGGGAGCTCGCGGTCCGGACGGTCTGCCAGCTCGCGCTCTCCTTCGACCACCGCCTGGTCGACGGCGAGCAGGGCTCGCGCTTCCTCGCCGACGTGGGGGCGCTGCTGGAGGACCCGGGCCTGGCCCTGACCTGGTAGGACTCACAGCAAACAATCAGGTGAACCGGGAGCACGGACGGCATCTCCGACGTTCTACGGGTATGCCGTTCGTGCTGCTGTACCTCGTCGTCGAGATCGCGGCCTTCATCGCGCTGGGTTCGTGGATCGGGTTCGCCGCCACGCTGCTCGTCGTGCTGGCGAGCTCCGTGGTCGGACTCCTGCTCGCCCGCCGCGAGGGGCTGCGCGCCGCGCAGGCCTTCGCCGAGGCCGCGCGCAGCCGTAAGGTCGCGCACTCCGAGATGACGGACGGCATGCTCGTCGCCGCCGGCGGCGTGCTGCTGTTCGTCCCCGGCCTGGTCACGGACGTGCTCGGGCTGCTGCTCGTGCTGCCGCCCACCCGGGCGCTGGTGCGCAGGCGGATCGTGGCGTCCGCCGAGCGCCGCAGCCCGGGCCTGCGTACCGCGCGCATCCGGAGCGAGGGCCCGATCATCGACGCGGAGGTCGTCGGCGAGCCCACCTACGACGGCGGCCCCCGGCGCAGGCCGGACGCGGCCGGCCCGATGGTCATCGAGGGCACGATCGTCGACTGACCTACCGGTCCGTCGAGATCACGAACGCGATCGGCACCGGCCCCTGCTGGTGGCTCAGCACGGTGGCGGCACCACCGGTCAGCAGGAGCGCCACCGCGCCGCCGAGGAGCGCGCGTTGACCGGCGCGGATGCCCGTCCGCGCGTGGTGGCCGGGGCGCATCCGCAGTTCCTGCCGCGTCTGCTTCGTCATGCTGTGCCGTCCGGATCCCACGGACCCTCCCCGTCGAGTAGGCGCACACACGATTACTCCGAACGAGTGTGTTGCGTGGCGGCCTGCTGCGCCAGCCGAGGCTCAGGAATCACCCTGTAGAGCGTGTTCTACGGCGGTGTCGGGGTGTGTCTTGTCTCCTGTGGGTGATGAGCCCTCAAGTCTCCAGCACCCAGGTGGTCGTGCACCGGGCGGTCACGCGGACGGGCTCCGGCTCCAGTTCGAGGTCGTGGACGTCGACGTCCGGGCCGCCCTCGGCGGCGGCCGCCCGCATCGCCATCATCGGCACCCCGCGCCCGTCGGACTCGCTGAGCCGGCGCAGTGCGCCCAGCCGGCCGCCGAGCGCGGCCGCGTAGCCCTCCGCCCGGCGCCGGGCGTCCCGCACGGCCTCGCGCTGCGCCGCGGCCAGGGCGGCGTC
>DASYNF010000134.1:0-11415 GCA_036008685.1 Actinomadura sp.
ATCGAAGGGTTGATCACGACACAATCCGGGGTACTTACGGCACCATCGCCAGGATGGGATCAAGGATGGTCACGCATTACGACGACCGGCCGTGGTTGCGCTACTACCCCAGCGGCGTCCCGGCCGATGTCGACGTGCCCGATGTCCCACTGACTCAGTTGCTCGACGACTCGGCACGACGGTTCCCCCGCCGCAAGGCGCTGGGGTTCCTCGGCGGAGCGCTGACCTACCGGGAGGTCGTGCACCAGGTGGACCGGTTCGCCGGAGCACTCCGCCGGCTCGGCGTGCGCAAGGGCGACCGGATCGCGTTGATCCTGCCGAACTGCCCGCAGCAGATCATCGCCTTCTACGGCACGCTCCGCCGGGGCGCGGTCGTGGTCATGCACAATCCGCTCTACACCGCCGCCGAGCTGCACCACCAGCTGGCGGACTCCGGGGCGCGCGTCGCGGTCGTGCTGGACCGGGTGCACGGGACGGTGGAGGAGGCGCTGCCCGGCACCCATGTCGAGCATGTGATCGTCACGTCCCTCATCGAGTATCTGCCGCGGCGCAGGCGCCTGCTGCTCCGGCTGCCGCTGGCCCGGGCGCGCCGGCTCCGCGCGGAGCTGAGCACGCCGATCCGGGAGAACGCGGACGTGATCGCGTTCCGGGACGTGATGACGAAGGAGCGCGGGCGCCACCAGCAGGTCCCCATCCAGCCGCAGTACGACCTGGCCGCGCTGCAGTACACCGGAGGCACGACCGGCCGCCCCAAGGGCGCGATGCTGACCCACCGCAACCTGGTCGCCAACGCCCACCAGACCGCCGCGTGGGACCCCGCCATCCGCCCGGGCCGCGAGGTGACCATGGCCGTGGTGCCGCTCTTCCACGTGTTCGGCCTGACCATGTGCCTCACCACCACCTTGCTCACGGGTGGCACCGTCGTGCTGATTCCCCGCTTCGACCTCGACCTCGTGCTGAGCGATGTTCGTAAGTGGAAGCCGACGATCTTCCCCGGCGTGCCGCCGATCTACCAGCAGCTGGCCGACTCCCCTCAGGCCCGCAAGGCCGGCGTCGGCCGGATCCGCACCTGCGTGTCCGGCGCGATGAAGCTGCCGCGGCACACCGTGGACGCGCTGCACAAGAGCACCGGCGCCCACGTCGTCCAGGGGTACGGGCTGACGGAGACCTCACCCGTGGCCCTGGCCAACCCGCTGGACGGGAATGCCCGCCACGTGTCGGTCGGGATCCCGCTGCCGGGAACCGAGGCCCGGCTGGTCAGCGAGGAGGACTTCGGCCTCACCGTGCCGATCGGCCAGGCCGGTGAGCTGATCATCCGTGGCCCCCAGGTCTTCGCCGGTTACTGGGGACAGCAGGCGGAGACCGCCGAGGTGCTGCGGGATGGGTGGGTCCGCACCGGTGACATCGCCGTCATGAGCCCGGACGGCTTCTTCACGCTGCTCGACCGCAAGCGCGACGTCATCATCGTCGACGGCTTCAACGTCTATCCGTCCGAGGTGGAGGACGTGCTGTGCAGCCACCCGGCCGTGGAGGACGCCGCGGTGGTCGGGGCCCCGGATCCGCGGCACGGCGAGTTCGCCAAGGCCTACGTGGTCGTCCGCACGGACATGCTCTCCCCCACGGCCGACGAGCTCATCGAGTTCTGCGGCCGGCTGCTCGCCCGGCACAAGATGCCCGGCATCATCGAGTTCCGGCCGGATCTGCCCCGCAACATCCTCGGCAAGGTCCTGCGCCGGGTCCTGCGCGACGAGGCGGCCACCCCCTTCGTATGACGGGCCGCCTCGCCGGGCCGCTCCTAGCCTTCGCCGGCCGGACGGGCATAACCGTTCCGAACGAGCCACTCGCCCCACCGGGTCGCCTCGTCCTGCCGGCCGGTGCCGGCCGGCAGGCGCATCAGCACCATGATGGCGTCGATGTCGGCCTTCTCGGCGGCGCTCCGCAGCCACGGCTCCGCCTCTGCGGCTCTTCCGGTCTCCCACAGCAGTCTGCCCAGGTTCCGCCTGGCCCGGATCTCACCCGCCGCGACGGCCTTGCGCAACAGCGGCTCCGCCTCGTCGTACCGCTTCTGGCTGAGAAACTCCCACGCCACCGCGTTCATCGCCATGGGGTGTTCCGCGGCGGAGGCGCGCAGAAGGTACGGCAGCGCCTCGCGGTAACGGTCGCTCTGGTTGAGCAGCACGGCGAGCTCCCACATCGCGTCGACCCCTCCCGCGTCGGCCGCCATGCGCAGCCGCTGCTCGGTCTCATCAGCCGTCTCCACCGAAGGCCACCTTTCACTAGACCAATCCCGGATCCGGCTGCGCGGGCGTCCGCCGGGTTCCCTTCGCCGGGAAGGCGAGCCGGCGGAGGAGCGGCCGTAGTGCCGGACCGCGCGGCGCGTGGACGCGCCCGCACAGCTCAGGCCGCTCAGGTCAGGCCGCACAGCTCAGGCCGCGCGGATCCGGCCACGCGGATCCGGCCGGGCCACGCGATGCCGGTCCCACCTGGCCTCTTCGACGCGGCGGACCCGGTGAGCGCGTACGAACGGTAGCGTTGGCTGCCGTGTCCGCCCCCACCTTCACTCCCGCGCCCAAGCCGACCCGACCCAAGGCCGAGGTCCCCGAGATGTCCGCCCTCCTGGCCGCCGCGGTGAAGGCGATCGGCGGGGCGGAGAGGCCCGGCCAGGTCACCATGGCGGAGGCCGTACAACACGCGATCGAGTCCGGGGAGCACCTGGCCGCCCAGGCGGGCACCGGGACCGGAAAGTCCCTGGCCTACCTGGTCCCGGCCATCCGGCACGCGGTGGCGAGCAACACGACCGTCGTGGTCTCGACCGCCACCATCGCACTACAGCGCCAGCTGGTGGACCGCGACCTCCCCAGGCTGGCGGACACCCTCGAGCCGCTCCTCGGCCGCAGGCCTCAGTTCGCGATCCTGAAGGGACGCCGTAACTACCTGTGCCTGCACCGCGTGGGGACCGGCGCTCCCGATGACCCCGAGGAGGGGCTGTTCGATCCTCAGGCGGGGTCCGCCCTCGGCCGTCAGATCAAGCGGCTGCACGAGTGGGCGGAGGAGACCCGGACCGGTGACCGCGACGAGCTCCTACCCGGGGTGAGCGAGCAGGCGTGGCGGCAGGTGGCCGTCACCGCCAAGGAATGCCTCGGCGCCCAGCGCTGTGCCTACGGCACCGACTGCTTCGCCGAGATGGCCCGGGCGGAGGCGGGCGACGCCGACATCGTGGTGACCAACCACGCGCTGCTGGCGATCGACGCGCTGGAGGAGTTCCGCGTCCTCCCCGACCATGACGTGGTCGTCATCGACGAGGCCCACGAGCTGGTCGACCGGGTGACCTCCGTCGCGGCGGAGGACCTGAGCGGCGCGGCCGTGGAGACCGCGGCGCGCCGGTGCGGGCGGCTCATCGAGGAGGGGCTCGCCGACCGGCTGCAGGAGGGGGCCGAAAGCCTCAAGCTGCTCCTGAACGACCAGTCTCCCGGCCGCATGGACGTGCTGCCGTCCCCGCTGGGCAACACGCTCGCGGCGATACGGGACGCGGCGCACGCCTGCGTCACCGCCCTCGGCCCGGACCCCAAGGACGGTGATCCGGCGGACATGGCCGCCCGGCGCGCCGCCCGTACCTCCGTCGAGGACCTGCACGACACGGCCGTACGGCTGCTCAGCGCCTTCACCGCCGAGATCGCCAAGCGGTCGGATGTGGTGTGGCTGGAAAAGCACTTCGAGGGCAAGCGGCCCCCGACGCTTCGCGTCGCCCCCATCGGGGTCGGAGGCCTGCTGCGCGCGAGCCTCTTCGAGACCCGCACGGCCGTCCTCACCTCGGCGACGCTCACCCTCGGCGGCTCGTTCGAGCCGCTGGCCCGCCAGTGGGGCCTGCCCCCGCTGGCGGGCCAGCGGGGGCAGGCCCCACTGACCGGCCGTACGGACGGTCCGGTCGCGGCGGCACGGCCGGAACCCGCCCCGCCTGCCGATCCGGGGGCAGGCTCAGGGGCCGGCCCGGGAACGGGGTCAGGAGCCGGTTCCGAGCCGCCGGAGCGGTCTGAGCCCGAGAGGGCAAAGGACTCCGAGGCCTCCAAGGACCCCGGACGGTCCAAGGATCCCGCCGGGCCGGGGGCCTCCGGTGGCAAGGAGCCACGTTGGTCCGGGATCGATGTCGGCTCGCCGTTCGACCATCCGCGAGCCGGGATCCTCTACGTCGCCAAGCACCTGCCGCAGCCCGGGCGTGACGGGTTGCCGGAGGTCTGCCTCGACGAGATCGCGGAGCTGATCGAGGCCGCGGGTGGTCGTACGCTCGGGCTCTTCTCCTCCATGCGGGCGGCCAGGCAGGCGGCCGAGGCCCTGAAGGACCGTCTCGCCCACCCGCTGCTCTGCCAGGGTGAGGACTCGACCTCCCTGCTGGTGAAGCAGTTCGCCGGGGACGAACGGACCTCGCTGTTCGGCACGCTCTCGCTCTGGCAGGGGGTGGACGTGCCGGGGCCGTCACTGCAGCTCGTCATCATGGACCGCATCCCGTTCCCGAGGCCGGACGACCCGCTGTCGTCGGCGCGGCAGCGCGCCGTGTCCGCGCACGGCGGCAACGGCTTCATGGCGGTGGCGGCCACGCACGCCGCGCTCCTGATGGCACAGGGGGCGGGCCGGCTGCTGCGCTCGATGGAGGACCGCGGCGTGGTGGCCGTCCTCGACCCCAGGCTGGCGACGGCCGGTTACGGCGGCTTCCTGAGAACCACGCTGCCGCCGTTCTGGACGACGACCGATCCGGCGGTCGTACGTTCGGCCCTGCGCCGCATCGACGCGAACGGTCTCAGCGCGGATACGTGCTGAGGAACTCTCCGATGCGGCCGATCGCGTCCTCGATGTCGTCCGCGCGCTGGAGCGTGACGAGCCGGAAGTGATCGTGGTCGGGCCAGTTGAAGCCGGTGCCCTGCACGATGAGGATCTTCTGCTGCTCGAGGAGGTCGAGGGCGAAGCGCATGTCGTCCTTCACCGGATACATCTCGGGGTCCAGCCGCGGGAACACATACAGCGCGCCCTGGGGCTTCACGCAGCTCACGCCGGGCAGCTCGTTGAGCAGCTTCGCGGCCCGGTCACGCTGCTCTCCCAGCCTGCCGGTGGGCAGGATCAGCTCGTTGATGGACTGCCGGCCGCCGAGCGCCGCCTGGATGGCGTGCTGACCCGGCACGTTGGGGCACAGCCGCATGTTCGCGAGGATGTCCAGTCCCTCGATGTAGGACCCCGCATGGTCCTTCGGACCGGAGACGACCATCCACCCGGACCGGAACCCGCAGACGCGGTAGGCCTTGGACAGACCGCTGAACGTCAGGCACAGCAGGTCCGGCGCGATCGCGGCCATGTTGATGTGCTTGGCGCCGTCGTACAGGATCCGGTCGTAGATCTCGTCCGAGAAGATCATCAGGTTGTGGCGGCGGGCCAGATCCACTATGCCTTCGAGCACCTCGCGGGTGTAGACGGCGCCCGTGGGGTTGTTCGGATTGATGACCACCAGAGCCTTGGTCCGGTCGGTGATCTTTGAGGCGATGTCGTCGAGGTCGGGATTCCAGCCCTGCGCCTCGTCGCACACGTAGTGGACCGGTGTGCCGCCGCAGAGGGAGGCCGCCGCGGTCCACAGCGGATAGTCCGGGCTGGGGATCAGCACCTCGTCGCCGTCGTTCAGCAGGGCCTGGAACGACATGACGATCAGCTCGGACACGCCGTTGCCCAGATAGACGTCCTCGACGTCCAGGCCCGGGATCCCCTGCTTCTCATAGTGCTGTACGACGGCGCGGCGCGCGGCCAGGATCCCCTTGGAATCGCTGTAGCCGTGGGCCTCCGGCAGATTGCGGATGACGTCCTGGAGGATCTCCTCCGGCGCCTCGAACCCGAACGGAGCCGGGTTGCCGACGTGCAGTTTGAGAATCCGGTGGCCCTCGGTCTCCAACTGCTTCGCCCGTTTGAGCACCGGCCCGCGGATGTCGTAGCAGACGTTGGCGAGCTTGTGCGATTGGGTGACCTGCATGAAGGCCACCTTAGCCGCGCCCCGCCACAGCCCTCTCACGGATATCGCCGGAACGCGTAAATAGACGACAGATCCAATATGTGACGACCGCAACATACAAGCAGGCTTGCTTGCATGTTTGTGTCGTCCTACCTTCGAGGTGTGCCAGTGAGCCGCCGACGACATCGCCATCCCGGCCCGAGCCCCGTCCGTACGCAGGAGGAGCGCCGGGTCCGCACCCAGACGCGCCTGCTGGACGCCACGATGGAGTGCCTGGTCGAGCTGGGCTGGGCGGGCACGTCGACCACGGAGGTGGCCAGCCGCGCCGGCGTCTCCCGCGGCGCGCAGCAGCACCATTACCCGACCAAGATGGTCCTGGTCGCCGCGGCGCTCGAGCATCTGCTGGAACGGCAGCGGCTCGCCTACGAACAGGCGTTCGCGATCCTCCCGCCGGAACGCCGCAACGTCGAGGGCGCACTGGACCTGCTCTGGAACGTCTTCCGCCAGCCACCGGCCCTGGCACTGCTCGAGCTGTCGGTCGCGGCCCGTACCGACGATGAGCTGAAGCCACTGTGCATCGACATCAACGAGCGGATCCTGGAGGTCATCCTGGAGACTTTCGGCCGCCTGTTTCCGGAGACCACGCTGCCCCCCGGCTACGCGGCGACGATCCTGCGCGGGGTCTTCGCGATGTTGGTCGGGCTGTCGCTGCAGAACGCCCTCGACGGTGACGAGCACGGCCACCAGGCGGCGGTGCTCGCGCATATCAAGAGCATCGCCCGAGTCCTCGTCCCCAACCCTCCGGCAGCTCCAGGTGAAGGGAGCCCCACATGACCAGAACGCCCACCGGCCTCGCCGAAGAGGTACGGGAGAAGGTCGGCGACCGCGCGGCCTACGTCAGCGTGATCGACCGGCTGTCCAAGGCCTCGGTCGAGAAGCACTGGGACGCCTATGCCGACATCCCATGGGACGACCCCGACTTCCAGGTCGACCCGAAGGACCCTCGCTGGATCCTCCCGCCGCACGACCGGCTCGGCGCGACGGAGTGGTACCGCTCCCAGCCCGCGGAGGTCCAGTGCGAGATCGGGCTGTGGCGCATGGCCACCATGATGAAGATCGGCCTGCAGTTCGAGAACCTGCTCCAGCGCGGCCTGCTCACCTACGTCTACAAGCTGGACAACGGCACCCCCGAGTACCGCTACGCCATGCACGAGCTCGTCGAAGAGGGACATCACTCCATGATGTTCCAGGAGTTCGTCAACCGCTCCGGGCTGCCGATCCGGGGGATGCCCAAGTCGCTGAGCACGATCGCGCAGATCGTCCCGTTGATCCCCCGGCTCTCCACCGAGATGTTCTTCATCTTCGTGCTGGGGGGCGAGGACCCGATCGACTACGTCCAGCGCAAGAACCTGAAGAGCGGGCAGGCCATGCACCCGCTCGCGGAGACGATCGTACGGATCCACATCGCGGAGGAGGCCCGTCACATCTCCTTCGCGCGGCACTATCTCAAGCACAGCGTGCCGAAGATGAACCCGATCCGCAGGAAGACGCTCGGCGTGTTCGCCCCCGGAGTGCTGGGAATCATGGCGCGCATCATGCTGTTGCCGCCCGGCCCCATGGTGCGCCACTACGGCATCCCCAAGGACGTCGTCCGTGAGGCCTACCGGAGCCCGCTGGCCCGAGCGGAGATCCGCGACTGCGTGGCCAAGCTCCGTGACCTCTGCGCCGAACTCGGGCTGATCGGGCCCGTGAACAAGCGCCTCTGGCAGGCGCACGGGATCTGGGACGAGCCCCGCAGGAGCCGTACGGCCGGTCCGAAGCGGCCGAAGACCGCGGCGACGGCGGCGGCGACGACCGTCACGACCAACGAACGGGGAGCGCAGTGAGCATAGCGGTGGTGACCGGCGCCGGGTCGGGTATCGGGGAGGCCATCGCGGCCGCCCTCGTGGCCCGCGGCGACACGGTGGCGGTGTCCGACCTCGACGGAGACCGGGTGGCCGACGTCGCCAACAGGCTGACCGACCAGGGCCCCGGCAAGGCGTTCGCCACCACCCTGGACGTCACGGACGCGGGTGCGGTGGCCGAGCACTACCGGTCGGTCAAAGCCGAGCACGGCCGCCTGGACCTGGTCTTCAACAACGCCGGGATCGCGATCGGGGGGCTGGCCGAGGAGATGACCCTCGACCACTGGAACAAGGCCATCGACGTCAACCTGCGCGGGGTGGTCCACGGCGTGCACGCGGCCTACCCGATCATGCTGGAGCAGGGGCACGGGCACATCGTCAACACGGCTTCGCTCGCCGGACTGGTCCCCATGCCCATAGGGATCCCGTACACGGCGACGAAGCACGCCGTCGTCGGGCTGAGCATGGGGCTGCGCGCCGAGGCCGCCGTCCGCGGGGTGAAGGTCAGCGTGATCTGCCCGGGCTTCGTCGACACGCCGCTGCTGAGCACGGCCAACCCGGGTCTGCCGGACACCGGGCTCGGCAAGGACATCAAGGGCGTCGTCCAGCAGGTCCAGCGCCGGCTCTACACGCCCGAGGCCCTTGCCCGCGACGTCCTGCGGGGCGTCACCAGGAACAAGGCGCTCATCGTCGCCCCGGCCTCCGGTCGTGCGGCATGGCGCGGCGCCCGGGTCTCCCCCAGCGGGGCCGTACGGGCCGCCCAGGCCGCCGTCGCACGTTACCGCCGCGACGCGGGCTGACTCCCGCAGCGGCCGGGCCACCGGCCCGGCCGCAGGCCGCCCACCGGTTCCGGACAGACCGGCAGGACCGCGAGAGGGTGTCACCGGCCGGCCGAGTGACTTCGTCAGGCTCCGATGCTCCACCGGACGACCCAGACCGGTCCGGCGTCGGTATCGTCCTCCCGATCCGGAGCGGGCCGGGGTGCCCGGCCGGCCCGCCCGCGCGCGCCTACGGTAACGCCTCTCGATCGATCTCCCCTTGCGGCGGATAGTGCAGATCGAAGGCCGGCCGCTCGGAACGGATCCTCGGGAGGGACGTGAAGTTGTGCCGCGGCGGCGGGCAGGACGTGGCCCACTCGAGCGAGTTGCCGAACCCCCATGGGTCATCCGCGATGATCCGGCGTCCGTGGCGCGTCGTTTTGTAGACGTCGTAGAGGAAGATCAGGGTCGATACGCCGAGCAGGAGAGCGCCGAGGCTGGAGATGGCGTTCGCGAGGAAATACTCCCGCGGATAGTCCACATAGCGGCGCGGCATCCCGTTGGTCCCGATCCAGTGCTGGATGAAGAACGTCGTGTGGAAGCCGATGAACAGCGTCCAGAAATGGTACTTACCGATCCGTTCGTCCAGCATCTTGCCGGTCATCTTCGGCCACCAGAAGTAGAACCCGGCGAACATCGAGAAGACCACCGTGCCGAAGAGCACGTAGTGGAAGTGCGCGACGACGAAGTAGGTGTCGTTCTCCTGGAAATTGATCGGCGGCGAGCCGAGCAGGGTCCCGGTCAGGCCTCCGAAAAGGAACGTCACCAGGAAGCCGACCGCGAACAACATCGGGGTCTCGAAGGTCAGTTGCCCCCGCCACATCGTTCCCACCCAGTTGAAGAACTTCACCCCGGTGGGGATCGAGATCAGGAACGTCATGAACGAGAAGAACGGGAGCAGCACGCGGCCGGTCGGGAACATGTGATGCGCCCAGACGGTCGCCGACAGACCCGTGATGGCGATCGTCGCGGCCACCATCCCGACATAGCCGAACAGCGGCTTGCGGCTGAAGACCGGGATCACCTCGGTGATGATGCCGAAGAACGGCAGCGCCACGATGTAGACCTCGGGATGCCCGAAGAACCAGAACAGGTGCTGCCAGATCAGCGGACCGTGATTTGGTCCCGCGAAGACAAGCGACCCGAACTTGCGGTCGGACTCCAGCACCAGCAATCCGGCCGTGAGCACCGGGAACGCCAGTATGACCAGGATCCCGGTCAGCAGCACGTTCCAGGTGAATATCGGCATCCGGAACATCGTCATACCCGGGGCCCGCATGCCGACGATCGTGGTCATGAAGTTGACGCTGGCGAGAATGGTGCCCAGGCCGGACAGCACCAGTCCGACGATCCACAGCTCCGATCCCGCGTTGTCCGACCTGACGCTGAGCGGGGTGTAGGCCGTCCAGCCGAAGTCCGCGGCTCCCCCGCGGGCGAAGAACGAGGAGAGGATTATCAGGGACCCGAACAGGAACAGCCAGTAACTGAACATGTTGAGCCTCGGGAACGCGACGTCCGGAGACCCGATCTGCAGGGGCACGATGACGTTGGCGAACCCGGCGAACAACGGCGTGGCGAACAGGAACATCATGACCGTGCCGTGGATGGTGAACAGCTGGTTATAGCGTTCCGGGCTCATCAGCTGCAGGCCCGGAGCCGCCAGCTCGGCTCGCATCAGCGAGGCGCCGATCCCCGATCCCAGGAACAGCACAAAGCTCGTGATGAGATAGAGATAACCGATGACCTTATGGTCGGTGCTGGTGATCCACGACACGATGACCGAGCCGCGTGGTCGCTCCGGGAGTGGCGCCTCCGGCAGTCGGCGGCCGAGCAGGACCATGGCGGACTCCTCGAATTCGGTGGTCCTTTTCACTATTCGTTGCGTGCTCGGCGTGTCGCAAGGAGCGATCTCCAAGCGATCACCCAAGGGCAGGCATAGGAATGCGGCGCCATGGTCTACCGCGATGCAAGACGCGCCGTAGGCGGGGGCTAACGTGGAGAGATGGAGCAGATCCTCGTCAGCGCCTGCCTGCTGGGCCGGCCGGTCCGCTACGACGGGACGGCCAAGCGCAGGGACGATGAGATCCTCACCCGCTGGCGTGAAGAAGGCCGCCTGCTGTCCGTCTGCCCAGAGGTCTCCGGCGGCCTCACGGTGCCCAGGCCGCCTGCCGAGGTCTCCATGGCCGCTATACCAGGCGACACGGAAGCACCGGTGCCGCGCGACGCGGTGCTGAACGGCGAGGCGGTGCTCGACGGACATGCCAGGGTCCTGACCGCGGCAGGCGTCGATGTCACCTCCCCGTTCATCCGAGGAGCGGAGCAGGCTCTGGGGGTCGCCCAGCGGAACGGCGTGCGGTTGGCGGTGTTGAAGGAGGGCAGTCCCTCCTGTGGCACCAACCGGATCTATGACGGGACTTTCACCGGGACGTCGGTGACGGGTTTCGGGGTGACGACGGCGTTGCTGGGCCGGTATGGGATCCGGGTCTTCAACGAAGACCAACTGGAGGAGGCCGCCGGTTATCTCGAGCACCTGGAGGCGGCCGGCACCGTGTCGTGATGGGTCGGCCTGACAGGGAAAAGGGCATAAAAAAAAGAGGGCCACCCCGGTGGGGTGGCCCTCTTTTCACGTGGTGTCCGGCGGCGTCCTACTCTCCCACACGGTCTCCCATGCAGTACCATCGGCGCTGAAGGGCTTAACTTCCGGGTTCGG
>DASYNF010000135.1:0-24213 GCA_036008685.1 Actinomadura sp.
GGGCCGTACGCCGTAGCGCAGGTGAGAGCGCGGCACGGACAGGACCTCACGGTGACATAGGATCGCCCGGCCGAAATCTTTTGTGATCACAACTTGGGTGCGTGGCTGCGTGGGACATGTCGAGGTCGGTCATCTGAGTCACGCCCTGCCGGACGGGCGGATGTTGCTGGACGACGTCTCCTTCCGGGTCGGCGACGGGGTGACGGCGGCCCTGACCGGTCCCAATGGCGCCGGCAAGACGACCCTGCTGCGGCTGATCGTCGGAGACCTGACCCCTCAGGACGGCACGATCTCGCGCAGTGGCGGGCTCGGCGTCATGCGCCAGTTCATCGGTAACATCCGCGACGAGACCGACGTGCACAGCCTGCTCCTCTCGGCCGCCCCCGAGCGGTTGCGTGCGGCCGGTGCGGCCCTGGAGTCGACCGAGCTGGCGATGATGGAGCGTGACGACGAGCCCACGCAGCTTCGCTATGCCGAGGCCCTGACCGACTGGGGTGATGCGGGCGGTTACGAGGCCGAGGTGCTCTGGGACGCCTGCTGCCTGGCCGCGCTGGGGACGCCGTACGACTCGTGCCGCTGGCGGGACGTCAAGACGCTCTCGGGTGGCGAGCAGAAGCGACTGGTCCTGGAGGCGCTACTACGCGGTCCGGACGAGGTATTGCTGCTCGACGAGCCGGACAACTATCTCGACGTACCGGGGAAGCTCTGGCTCGAGGAGCAGCTCCGGGCCACGTCCAAGACGGTGCTTCTGGTCTCGCACGACCGTGAGCTGCTGGCGCGGGCGGCCGAGCGGATCGTCACCGTCGAGTCGGGGAAGGTGTGGGTGCACGGCGGCGGCTTCGCGACGTACGTCGAGGCCCGCCGCAACCGCAACAGCCGGCTCGAGGAGCTGCGTCGCCGCTGGGACGAAGACCATGCCAAGCTCAAAAAGCTCGTGCTCACCCTCCGCGAACAGGCCAAGTTCAGCGACGACATGGCCTCGCGCTACCGGGCGGCCCAGACCCGGCTCCGCAGGTTTCTGGAAGAGGGACCGCCGGAGGTGCCCCCGAGCGCGCAGAGCCTGAAGATGCGGCTGCGCGGCGGCCGGACCGGCAAGCGCGCGGTGATCTGCGAGCGCCTGGAGCTGACCGGGCTGATGAATCCCTTCGACGCCGAGATCTGGTACGGCGAGCGGGTCGGGGTGCTGGGCTCCAACGGCTCCGGCAAGTCACACTTCCTGCGTCTGCTGGCGAGTGTCGCCGAGGAGCTGCCGCGCAGCGCGGCCCCGGTCAGCCCGGTCGCCCACACCGGGATCGGCAGGCTCGGCGCCCGGGTCGTGCCCGGCCTCTTCGCGCAGACCCATGCCCGGCCCGATCTGGCAGGCCGGACACCCTGCGAGATCGTGATGACCGACTACGCGTTCTTCCGTAATGACGCCATGTCCGCCCTCGCCCGCTACGAGCTACAGCACTGCGCCGATCAGTCCTTCGACACGCTCTCGGGCGGCCAGCAGGCCCGTCTGCAGATCCTGTTGCTGGAGCTGGGCGGGGCGACGCTGCTGCTCCTCGACGAGCCGACCGACAACCTGGATCTGGCCAGCGCCGAGGCCCTGCAGGAAGGCCTGGAGTCCTACGATGGCACGGTGCTCGCGGTCACCCACGACCGCTGGTTCGCCAGGTCCTTCGACCGGTTCCTGGTCTTCGGCTCCGACGGCTCGGTCTACGACTCCGACACCCCCGTCTGGGACGAGACCCGCGTCGTCCGCCCCCGCTAGAGATCAGGGGGACTGGACTCCCGAAGGTTGACTTAGGGAACGTTGTCTCCTTGCCCGGGCGGGCCTACTCTGCGAAATAGAGGATAAACCGTCCTTTAGGGGACAAAACGGTCTCCATCGACCGACGGGAGAGGCTCATGGCCGAGACCTCTGTCGCGCCCCCGACCCCGGAGGCGCCACTCTTCCCCCAAGCCCGGACCTGCCCCTACCGCCCGCCCACCGGCTATGACCGGTTGAGCGAGGGCGGCTCGTTGCAGCGGGTGACGCTGTACGACGGCCGCTGGGCATGGCTGGTGACCCGCCATGACCTGGCCCGCCGGCTGCTGGCCGATCCGCGGCTGTCTTCTGACCGGACCCATGCGAACTTCCCGTTCCTTTCGCCCCGGTTCGAGGCCTTTCGTCAGCTGCGTCCGGCGTTCATCGGGATGGACCCGCCGGAGCACGGCCTGTACCGCCGGATGGTGATCAGCGAGTTCACCGTGAGGCGGCTCCGGTCCATGCGCGGCGACATCGAGCGGATCGCGCGGGGCCTCATCGACGAGATGCTCGCCGGAGATCCTCCGGCCGACCTCGTCAGTCGTTTCTCGCTGCCGGTGCCGTCGATGGTCATTTGCCGGTTGCTCGGCCTGCCCTACGACGATCATGAGTTCTTCCAGGACGCGAGCCGGCGCCTGCTCCAGTCGGAGACCGCCGAGGAGTCACTCGCGGCACGGCAGGAGCTGGCCGACTATCTCGACCGGTTGGTCGCCACGCGGGAAAGCCTGCCTGGCCCCGGTCTGATCGGCCGGCTGGTCTCCACCCGTCTGGCGAGCGGCGAACTCGAGCGCGAGGACCTGGTGTCGATGTCGATCCTCCTGCTCGTCGCCGGGCACGAGACGACTTCGTCGATGATCTCGCTGGGCGTGATCACGCTGCTGGACCATCCGGAGCAGCTCGCCGCACTGCGCGCCGACCCCGGCGTCATGCCCTCGGCCGTGGAGGAGCTGCTGCGCTACCTGTCCATCGCCGACCTCGCGGGCGTGCGCGTCGCCACCGCCGACATCGACGTCGACGGGCGGACCGTGCGCGCCGGAGACGGCGTCATCGTGTCGAACTCGATCACCAACCGGGACCGAGAGGCCTTCGACGACCCGGACACCTTCGACATTCACCGCTCGGCGCGCCACCACCTCGCCTTCGGCTACGGAGTGCACCAGTGCCTCGGCCAGAACCTGGCCCGCGTGGAACTGGAGGTGGCCCTGACCGCCCTCTTCGACCGGATCCCGACACTGCGAATCGCGCTGCCCATCGAGGAGCTGACACTACGGCCCCCATCGACCATCCATGGCGTCAACGAACTCCCGGTCATCTGGTGAATCGATGGGAAGGGGCAGTCATGCGTGTCACCGCCGACGGGCGAATCTGCGTAGGCGCCGGAATGTGCGTCCTCACCGCGCCCGAGATCTTCGACCAGGACGACGACGGAATCGTCAAGGTCCTCCGGACCGCCCCCGAAGAAGGTGAGGAGGCCGCCGCCCGCGAGGCCGCCCACCTCTGCCCCTCGGGCGCGGTACAGATCGAGGAGTGACCGCCCGTTCTCCGGCAGAACCCGCGAGGCCTTCACCTGTCGTAGCGAGCAGCTGTCTGTCGTAGCGAGCACCTGTCGCGGTGAGCAGGCGGCGCCGGGCGGACCGGCCGTGGCGCAGCCGACGTGCTCCTCTGACGCCCATGACCGGAGCCGACGCACGATGGCACCTCGGATGGAGGGGCGCCCGGTCATCCTCGATACCGTGGGCCGGTGGATCACCAGTCGTTGACGGAAGGCATGAAAATGCAATACAGGGCTCTCGGCGGTAGCGGGACCGTGGTGTCCACACTCTGCCTGGGCACCATGACCTTCGGCAACGAGAGCGACGAGAAGACATCGCACGCCCAGCTCGACCGGTTCGTCGAACGGGGCGGGAACTTCGTCGACACCGCGGACGTGTACTCACACGGGATCTCCGAAGAGATCATCGGCCGTTGGCTCGCGGCCCGGCCCGCTCTCAGGGACCAGATGGTGATCGCGACCAAGGGCCGGTTCCCGATGGGCGACGGGCCCAACGACCACGGCCTGACCCGCACTCACCTGTCCCGGGCGCTCGAGGCCAGCCTGCGCCGGCTGGGCGCGGACACCATCGACCTCTACCAGGCGCACGCGTGGGATCCGATCACCCCGATCGAAGAGACACTGCGGTTCTTCGACGACGCCGTACGCGCCGGCAAGATCCGCTACATCGGGGTCAGCAACTTCATCGGCTGGCAGCTGCAGAAGGCCGCCATGCTCGCCGACCTGCGCGGCCTGACCCCGATCGTGACGCTGCAGCCGCAGTACAACCTGCTCGCCCGCGACATCGAGTTCGAGCTCGTGGACGTGTGCCGTAACCAGAACATCGGGATCCTGCCGTGGTCACCGCTGGCCGGCGGCTGGCTGACCGGTAAATACCGGCGCGACCAGGTGCCGACCGGGGCGAGCCGGCTGGGCGACGACCCCGAGCGGGGCATGGAGGCCTACGCACGGCGCAACGCGCAGGAACGGACCTGGCGGATCATCGAGACCGTCCGCCAGGTGGCCGAGGGCCGAGCGGTGACGATGTCGCAGGTGGCGCTGGCCTGGGTGGCCGACCGCCCGGCGGTCACCTCGGTGATCCTGGGCGCTCGCACCCTTGAACAGCTCGACGACAACCTGGCCGCGGCCGGGCTGCACCTGTCGGAGGGCGAGACCGTGCTGCTGGACAAGGTCAGCGCTCCCGAGGTGGCCGACTATCCGTACGGTCCGCCAGGGGTCGACCAGCGATCCCGGCGGTTCTGAAGGCCGAGAGCGGGAGCGCTGGCGACAGGCCCGGGTCGGCCGGCACGGCCGCACGGGCCGGTCATGTGATCAGCAATTTCTCCATGGCGGAGCGCAGTGGCTCGCCGATCTCGACGGGGCGCCGGGTCTCACGGTCGACGAACACGTGCACGAAATGGCCCTCGGCGATCAGGGTCTCGCCGTCGGCGCGGAACAGGCCGATTTCGTAACGGACGCTGGAGCGGCCGAGTCTGCCGATCCGCATCCCGACCTGGATCTCCTCGGGGAAGGAGACCGATCCCTTGTAGACGCAGTGGGACTCGACGCACAGGCCGATGGCGGCGCCGCCGTGGACGTCCAGCCCCGCGGTCTCGATCAACCACCTGTTGATCACCGTGTCCATGAGCGAGTAATGGACGGCGTTGTTGACGTGGCCGTACACGTCGTTGTCCTTCCACCGGGTGGGGACGGACTCCCAGTACCTGTAGTCAGCGCGCACGCAGGCGAGTTTATGTACAGGTGCCGCCGCGGATGCCGGGGCCCCGCCCCCTGTCGCCGGCGTTCACACCGCACGAGGCGCGCACGTGCGTGCTCTTGGGTGACGCACCCGGGACGACGGCCGGGCGTCCCCGAGACGACCTGGGCCGCGACGCCGTACGGCCGACGATCTTCACGCCGGCGCGTACGGCGAAGGGCACCAGGTGCACAGGCCGTTACCCGGCCGTGGCCGCCATCTCGTCGTCCGGCGCCCCGGCCGCCGGCCGGGGCTCGAACCGCACGATGACCGACTTGGAGGTGGGTGTGTTGCTTCCCTCGGCCGTACTGTCCAGCGGCACCAGCACATTGGTCTCCGGGAAGTAGGCGGCGCAGCATCCGCGCGCGGTCTGGTAGGCCACGACGCGGAAGCCGGGCGCTCTCCGCTCGACTCCGTCGTGCCACTCGCTGATGATGTCGACCATCTCACCGTCGGTGAGCCCGAGCTGGGCGATGTCGTCAGGGTGCACGAACACGACGCGTCTGCCCGCGCGGATGCCCCGGTACCGGTCGTCCAGGCCGTAGATGGTGGTGTTGTACTGGTCATGGCTCCGCACCGTCTGGAGGATCAGCCTCCCCGGCGGGACCCGGAGCACCTCGAGCTTGTTGGCCGTGAACACCGCTCGTCCGGAGGGCGTGGCGAACCGGCGCTCGTCTCGCGGAGGATGCGGCAGGGTGAACCCGTCAGGCCGGCGCACCCTCTCGTTGAACCGCGCGAACCCGGGGACCACGCGTTCGATCCGGTCCCGGATCTGGTCGTAGTCGGTGACCAGTACGGGCCACGGCACGTGGGGATCGTCCCCGAACACGGCCCCGGCCAGCCGGGTGACGATCGCGACCTCGCTCAGCAGATGCTCCGACGCGGGCTTCAGCCGGCCCTCCGACACGTGCACCTGGCTCATCGAGTCCTCGACACTGACGACCTGGGTTCCGCTCTCCTGACGGTCGAGTTCGGTCCGGCCCAGTGTGGGGAGGATCAGCGCCTGGCGTCCGGGCACCACGTGCGAGCGATTGAGCTTTGTGGACACCTGCACGGTCAGCGCGGTCTTGCGCAGCGCGGCCTCGGTCACCGCCGTGTCCGGTGTCGCGGACACGAAGTTGCCGCCCATCGCGAAGAACACGCGTACGTGGCCGTCGCGCATGGCACGGATGGTCTCCACGACGTCGTGGCCGTGCTTTCTGGGCGGCTCGAACCCGAACTCCTTGCCCAGAGCATCGAGGAACGCCGCCGGGGCCTTCTCGTAGATGCCCATGGTGCGGTCACCCTGGACGTTCGAGTGGCCGCGCACCGGGCACACGCCCGCCCCCGGACGGCCGATGTTGCCGCCCAGCAGCAGGAAGTTGACGATTTCGCGGATCGTCGGCACCGAGTTGCGGTGCTGCGTCAGGCCCATCGCCCAGCACACGATGATGCGTTTCGAGCCGAGCACGATCTCGGCGGTACGACGCAGTTCCTCTTCGGTGAGACCGGTGGCCTCCGCGACGTCCGCGTCGGACAGGGCCTTCACGTGGGCGGCGTAGGCCTCGAATCCCTGGGTGGACCCGTCGATGAACGCCCGGTCCAGCACCGATCCTGGGTTCCGCTCCTCGGCGCGCAGCAGTTCGCGACCGAGATACTGGAAGAGGGCCAGGTCGCCGTTCACCCGTATCGGCAGCAGCTCATCGCTCAGCGACGTACCACGGCCGATGACGCCTGAGACCTTCTGCGGGTTCTTGAAGCGCCGCAGTCCGGCTTCGGGCAGCGGATTCACGCTGACGATGCGGGCGCCGTTGTGCTTGGCCTTTTCAAGGGCGGAGAGCATCCGCGGGTGGTTGGTGCCCGGGTTCTGCCCCACCACCATGATCAGGTCGGCCTTGTAGAGGTCCTCCAGACTGACACTACCCTTGCCGATTCCGATCGTCTCGGTCAGTGCCGACCCGCTCGACTCGTGGCACATGTTCGAGCAGTCGGGCAGGTTGTTCGTGCCCAGCCGCCGGGCGAACAACTGGTAGAGAAAGGCGGCCTCGTTGCTGGTCCGCCCAGAGGTGTAGAAGGCCGCCTCGTCGGGTGAGTCCAGTTCGCCGAGTTGATCGGCGACCAGCCGAAAGGCATCGTCCCAGCTGATCGGCGCGTAGTGCGTCGCTCCGGAGCGCAGGACCATCGGCTCGGTCAGCCTCCCCTGCTGACCCAGCCAGTAGTCGGACTTCGCCGCGAGTTCGGACACCGGATGCCGGGCGAAGAACTCCCGGGTGACCCGGCGGAGCGTCGCCTCCTCCGCTACCGCCTTCGCGCCGTTCTCGCAGAATTCCGCGATGTGACGAGAGCCCGACGGCTCCGGCCAGGCACATCCAGGGCAGTCGAAGCCCTTGCCCTGATTGACCTTCAGCAGGGTCAGCAGGCTCCGCTTGGCGCCCATCTGGTCATTCGCGTGGCGCATCGAGGCCAGGACGGCCGGGACCCCGGCGGCGTTGTCCTTCGGTGCTGAGACGACGAGCGCGTCGTCCCCCGGATCGCCCACCGGGGCTTTTCTGGACATCGGTCTTCCCTTTCTCGTCCAACCGTCACACGCGGACGGGGACCATGCTTTCCGGCTCGGTCTCGGCCTGTGCCGGTGTTTCGCTCTTGGACGTCCCGCCTATGAACGCATAGGCCGCGCCGACCAGCAGTGCGCCACCGACGAGGTTGCCCAGGCCGACGAACAGCAGGTTGCGGCCGAAGGCGCCGATCGTCGCGCCGGGGACGTGGTCGAACATCCCGAGTGAGAACGTGGTCATGTTGGCGACGACGTGCTCGAAGCCGGAGGCCACGAACGCCAGCAGACACCAGAAGATCAGCGCGAGCTTGGCGCCGTCCGACTTGGTCCGCGACCCCATCCACACGGCCAGGCAGACCAAGAAGTTGCACAGGATGCCGCGGAAGAACAGCGCGGTGGCCGTCTCGCCGGTCTTGGCCTTGATGAGCCCCGCCAGCATCTTCTCCCCGGCTGCGGGCTTGCCCGGCGCCGCGGTCACGGCGAGCACCCCGGCCTCGTGCACGATCCAGGAGAAGACGGCCGAGCCGACGAGGTTGCCGACGAAGGAGAACAGGATCACGACGATCGCGACCCCCACGCCGATCCGCCGGGTCAGGACCGCCTGTGGCATGGTCATCATGTTGCCGGTCGTCAGCTCCCCCCCAGCGAAGATCACCAGTGTGAGCGCGATGCCGAACACCAGTCCCTGGATGAGCTTGACCCACGGCGACGAGGCCGCCTGCAACGGGCCGGTGACGGCGATCATGAGTACGACCGCGACGCCGATATAGGCACCCGCCAGCATCGCGCTGACCAGGTATCGGCCTGGACGTCGGCTCTCCTCGGCCTTGGCCTGGGCCGTGGCCCCGAGTTGCACCAACGTATCCGTCATGGGCACCGGCACGGTGCCTCCTTCCCACCGGAGCGTCGCGGCGTCGATCCGCCCGCGACTGCGTGGCATGTTACTCCTGGGCCCCTATGCCACTTAACAGGCCGTCCGTATCCGAATCGCCGACATCCGCGCTCTGGTGATCCTTGACGCACGTGGTGATGAGCTAGGTGTGCCGCGTCTGGGGAGGATGAGCATGCGCACCGTCGCCGGTAGGTCCGACCACGTCGTCGTGGTCGGAGCGGGGTTGTCCGGGCTGGCGGCCGCGCTCCACCTGGCCGGGCGGGGCCGCTCGGTCACCGTGCTGGAACGGTGCCCGGTCCCCGGGGGACGGGCCGGACGCCACGACGCGCACGGCTACCGGATGGACACCGGGCCGACGGTCCTCACGATGCCGGACATCCTGCGGGACACGCTGGCGGCGGTCGGCGAGTCCGTGTCCGACCGGCTGCCGCTGGTACGGCTGGATCCGGCCTATCGGGCGCACTTCGCCGACGGCACCACCCTGGACGTGCGCACCGACGCCGAGGCCATGGCCGAGGCCGTCCGCGCCTTCGCCGGACCGGGCGAGGCCGCCGGATACCGGCGGCTGCGGGACTGGCTGACCCGGCTTTATCAGGCGCAGTACGGACGGTTCATCGCCGCCAACGTCGACTCTCCCCTCGGCCTGCTGACCCCGCAGCTGGCGCGGCTGGCGGCGCTGGGCGGGTTCGGCCGCTGGGACCGCGCCGTCGGCCGGTTCCTCCGCGACGAGCGACTACGGCGCGTCTTCACGTTCCAGGCCCTGTACGCGGGCCTGTCACCGCGGCGGGCACTGGCCCTGTACGCGGTGATCGCCTACATGGACACCGTCGCCGGGGTGTACTTCCCGCGCGGCGGGATGCGGGCGCTGCCCGATGCCCTGGCCGACGCCGCGGCGAAGGCCGGCGTCGCCTTACGCTACGACACCACCGTGTCGCGGCTGGAGCGCCATGACCGGCGCATCACCGCCGTGCAGACCGCGGCCGGTGAGCGGATCGGCTGCGACGCGGTGGTGCTGAGCTGCGAGCTGACGGAGTCCTATCGGCTGCTCGGCCGCACCCCGCGGCGCCCGTGGCCGCTGCGGCCCGCGCCCTCGGCGGTGGTGCTGCACCTCGGCGCCCGAGGCGACTGGCCGCGCACGGAGCACCACAACCTGGTGTTCGGCCACGCCTGGCAGAGCACCTTCACCGATCTGGTCCGCGACGGCCGCCTGATGCGGGATCCGTCGCTGCTGCTGACCCGCCCCACCGCCACCGAACCGCGGCTGGCCCCGGCCGGGCGGCACCTGCTGTCCCTGCTCGCCCCGGCCCCGAACCTGGCCCGAAGCCGCGTCGACTGGGACCGGATCGGCCCCGCCTACGCCCGCGAGCTCCTCGACGTGATCGCCGACCGGCTGCCGGGCCCGGCCGGCACGATCGAGACCCTGCACGTCATGACGCCGGCCGACTGGCGGCGGCAGGGCCTGATCGCCGGGACTCCGTTCAGCCTGGCACATACCTTCCCCCAGACCGGGCCGTTCCGCCCCGCCAACCTGCCGGGTGCGGTGGACAACGCGGTACTGGCCGGCTGCGGCACCGTGCCCGGCGTGGGCATCCCCACCGCCCTGATCTCGGGGCGGCTGGCCGCCGACCGCATCACCGGTGTCCCGGCCGGCCGGGCGCGCCGCGTCGTGGACGGCGCGGGGAGGCGCCGATGACACGCCGTGAGCTGGACGCCGCGGGAGTCTCCGACCCACGGCTACGGGCTTCCTACGCCCGCTGCCGGGCGCTCAACGCCCGGCACGGCCGCACCTACTTCCTGGCCACCCGGCTGCTCCCTCCGTGCCGGCGCCCCGCGGTCCACGCCTTGTACGGCTTCGCCCGCCACACCGACGACCTCGTCGACGAACCCGCGCCCGATCACCGCCCCGGCCACATCGCCGCCCGGCTCGACGACCTCGCCGGCGCACTCGACACCGGGCTCCGTGCGGGCCACAGCGACCATCCGGTGCTGGCCGCGGTCGTCGACACGGCCACCCGGTTCGGCATCGAGCACGCGTTGTTCGACGCTTTCCTGCACTCGATGCGGATGGATCTCACCGTCACCGGATACCCGACCCGGGCCGCGCTGCAGGACTACGTCCGCGGCTCGGCCGAGGTGATCGGCCTGCAGTTGCTTCCCGTGCTGGGCACGGTCCGCGATCCGGCCGAGGCCGCCCCGCGTGCCGCCGCCCTCGGGCAGGCGTTCCAGCTGACCAACTTCCTCCGCGACGTGGCCGAGGACCTCGACCGGGGCCGTGTCTACCTGCCCGCCGACGAGCTGGCCGCACACGGGGTCGACCGCGATCTGCTCGGGTGGTGCCGGCGCACCGGCCGGACCGAGGCCCGGGTGCGGCGGGCCCTGGCCGACCAGATCGCCCGCACCCGCGCCGTGTACGGGCGGGCCCGGCCCGGCATCGCCCTTCTCCATCCGGCCTCCCGGCCCTGTGTGGCCACCGCCTTCACCCTCTATGCCCGCATCCTCCAGCGCATCGAAGACGGCGGCTACAACGTGTTCGCCGGCCGGGTCACCGTCGGCAACCGGCAGCGGCTGGCCATTGCCGGAGCGGCCCTCACCCGAACCGTGTGGGCCCGCGCCACCACCCGCCGCCCCGCCTCTGATCGGGGAAGCCTGACAAGGAGTGACAAGGACTGACATGGACCATCTGCAGTACATGCTGCTGCTGGCCGGTTGCCTGGCGATCACGCTGCCCTTGGAGCTGTCCGGTGCCCGCGTCTACCGGCGGCCGGGCCGGCTGGCCCGAGCCGTGCTGCCCGCGGCCGCCGTGTTCACCGCCTGGGACGTCCTGGCCATCGCCGGCGGCGCGTGGCGCTACAACCCCCGCTATCTTACCGGGCTGGCCCTGCCGCTGTCGGTACCGCTGGAAGAGGCGTTGTTCTTCCTCGTCATCCCGGTGTGCGGGCTGCTGACCTTCGAGGCCGTGCGGCGGCTGTCGCCGGGCGGGCATCGGGCATGGCGGGGCCGGCGCGTCCGGGCCGGACAGCGGGACGCCGGGTGAGCGGGCTCGGTTACACGCTGCCGGCCCTCGCCTCGGTCCCGGCCGTGGTGGCGCTCGAACTGGGGTGGCTGCGCACGGGGCTGTTCCGCCGCGCCACCTACTGGATCACGATGCTGATCGTTCTCGGCTTCCAGATCGCGGTCGACGGCTGGCTGACCAAGCTGTCCGCCCCCATCGTCGTCTACAACCCCGACCACATCAGCGGCCTGCGATTCCCGTTCGACATCCCCGTCGAGGACTTCCTGTTCGGCTTCGCCCTGGTGACCGCGACCCTGCTCGGCTGGGAGCACCAGAACCGGCGCGAGGAGGCCACGCCATGAGCGGCGAGCGCCTGACCCGCCGCGACGTGCCGGCCGCGTTCGACCGCGATGCAGCGGTCTACGACCGGCTCGTCGGCGCCGATCCCGGCTACCACGCCCACCTGCGCGGCTCCGCCCGCGCGTTGACCCTGCCCGCACGCGGTGCGGGGTCGCGGCTGCTCGACGCCGGATGCGGCACCGGTGCCTCGACCGCGGCGCTGCTGGCCGCCGCGCCACGCGCGGAGATCGTCGGCGTGGACGCCTCGCCCGGCATGCTCGCCCAGGCCCGCGCCAAATCCTGGCCCGCCACGGTCCGGTTCGTCCACAGTCGGGTCGAGGACCTCGCCGAGGCCGGGATCGACGGGCCGTTCGACGGGATCTTCGCCGCCTACCTCATCCGCAACATCCCCGACCCCGACGCCGCCCTGGCCTCGCTGCACGCCCTGCTGTGCCCCGGCGGCGTCCTGGTGGTGCACGACTACGCGCCGCGCGACGGCCTGGCCGCCCGGCTGGTGTGGCACGCGGTGTGCTGGGCCGTCATCATTCCGGCCGGGCGGCTCGCCACCGGCGACGCGGGCCTGTACCGATATCTGTGGCGCAGCGCCCTGGAGTTCGACGGGGCACGCGGGTTCGCCGACCGGCTGCGCCGCGCCGGCTTCACCGGCGTCCGCACCCACACCGTGACCGGCTGGCAACGTGGGATCGTGCACTGCTTCCGCGCCCGCCGGCCGTCGCAGCGATGAGCCTCGACCGCAGGCGGGTGCACCACCCCGCACCGCCCGGACGGCCGCACGCCGATGACCTGTCCCGCCGTCCGCGCGCGATCGTGATCGGGGGCGGCATCGCCGGGCTCACGGCCGCGACCGCGCTGGCCGAACGTGGCGTCGCCGTGGAGCTGTGCGAACGCCGGCACTATCTCGGCGGCCGCGCCGGAGGCTGGACGGCGGACCTGCCCGACGGCACGCGGGTGGGCATGAGCCGCGGTTTCCACGCCTTCTTCCGCCAGTACTACAACCTGCGCGCGCTGCTGCGCCGCACCGACCCCGGCCTCGATCGGCTGATCCCGGTCCCGGACTATCCGCTGATCGACGCGGAGGGCCGCACCGACACCTTCCGCGGCCTACCGCGTACCCCACCGTGGAACGCCGTCGCCTTCGCCGCGCGCAGCCCGACCTTCACCCCCCGGGACCTGCTGCGCCTGAACGCCCGCGCGGCCTTGCCGCTGGTGAACGTGACCGTGCCCGGCACCTACGGGGAACTGGACCACCTGGACGCCGAGGAGTTCCTGGCCCGGTTGCGCTTCCCGGCCGCGGCCCGGCATCTGGCGTTCGAGGTGTTCTCCCGCAGCTTCTTCGCCCCACCCCACCGGTTGTCCGCGGCCGAGCTGGCGGTGATGTTCCACCTGTACTTCCTCGGCTCGGCCGAAGGTCTGCTCTTCGACGTGCCCCGCGATCCCTTCCCGGCCCTGTGGGGGCCGCTGGCCGACCACCTTGCCGGCCTGGGGGCCGGCCTGCATATCGGCACCCCGGTCACCGCCGTGCACCCCGGCCCGGACGGTTTCACCGTCCACACCGGAGGCCGCGACCTCCACGCCGACGCCGTGGTCCTCGCCCTCGACATTCCCGGCCTGCGCGACCTCGTCGCGGCCTCACCGGTGCTCGGCACTCCGGAGTGGCGGCGGCGGATCGCCGCGCTGGAGACCGCGCCGCCGTTCCTGGTGCGCCGGCTGTGGCTGGACCGGCCCGTCGCCGCGCACCGGCCGGCGTTCCTGGCCACCGGTGGGCTGGCACCGCTGGACAACATCAGTGTGCTCGACCGCTACGACCACGAGGCCGCCGCCTGGGCCCGCGCCACCGGCGGGTCGGTGGTGGAACTGCACGCCTACGCCGTCACCACCTCCCACGAGGAGACCTCCAGCCACCTGCTGCGGCGCCTGCACGAGCTCTATCCCGAGACCGCCGGCGCCCGTCTGCTCGGTGACCTGGCCGAGTGGCGGGACGACTGCCCGCTCTTCGCACCCGGGGCGTTCGCCCGCCGGCCGGCCGTGGCCGGCCCGATGCCGGGGCTCGTGCTGGCGGGCGACGGCATCCGCGTCGATCTGCCGGTCGCGCTGATGGAACGCGCCGCCACGACCGGCTGGCACGCCGCCAACCAGTTGCTGTCCGGCTGGGGCCTGACCGGGCACGCGCTGACCACCGTGCCGCTGCGCGGCCGCCTCGCCCTGCTGCGCCACCTGGCCGCCCACCGGCGGTCCGGTCAGACCGCGCCGGTGCGCAAGGCGTAGCGGCGTTCGGCATAGGCCAGATCGTCACGCCACAACCGGGCCGCCGCCCGTCGCATCACCGGGCGCAGCAGCGGCGCCGCCAGCCGCGCCACCGCGAACCCGGGCCGCCCGGACGTGGCCACCGTCGCCTCGACCACGGCCGTGCGGGGACGGCCGTCACGGCCCGGCCCCAGCGGAGTGGCGTGGGTCTCCACCACACTGCCCTCGCCCTCCCCCTCGAGGATGCGCATCACCACCGTGCGGGGCTCCGGGCAGGCGAACTCCGCGACGACCGGCACCCCGAGCCGCGGCCCGACCCGGAACGTCACCTCGACGACGAACCGGTCCTCGGCCTCCCCGGCGTCCAGGCCGGGTGCCCGCACGACCCGCAACCGGGTGAACGAATAGGGGTGAAACCAGGCGCCGTGCCACGGGTCCAGCCGGTTGGCGACCACATCTCCCGGTTCGCACACCCCGGTCATGCGGGTCACGGCGCAGACACTGCCCGCCGGCCGCGGCCGGGCCCCCAGCACCGGCCTGGGCAGGGGCGGCTCCCCACCGTCGCGGTCGAGCCGCACCCACACCAGCACCCCGTCGTCGTGACCGGGCAGCGGGCGCCACCCCATCGCGTCCTGCGCGGACAGCCGCAGCCCGTGCCAGCGGCACACCAGTTCCCCGCACACCACGCGGCCGCGGGCCAGCGGGGCGCCCAGGTGCGGACACGCGCCCGGCCCGGCCACCAGCGCACCGGCCCGATCCCGCCACGCGACCAGCTCCCGGCCCATCACCCGGAAGCCGAACGGCCGGTCCGCCCGCACGTCACCGCTGGCGGCGACCGCGAACCAGTTCCCCGACGGCCGTGCCTGCGCCCGCTTCAGGGCCGCCGTGATGACCGCGGGATCGGCCTGTTCCACCGTGGCGGCCTGCTGGGACCACCGTGAGCGCGGCACCTTCTGCAGCGGCCGGCGAGCCGGCCGCTGTGGTCGGTCGTCACGGTCCATCACCCGCTGCTCCCCTCCCGGCCGTCCCCGTCACCCCGGCCTCACCGTCCCGGCGCCACCGGCCACCCCACCCAGGGCATCAGCCCCTCCTGGGGTGGCCTGCGGTCCGTCGCCAAGCGACGTGACACCTTGGTCCCGGACAGCAGGGTGCCCAGTGACCACGGTCGATATCCACCATCCGCGGTGAAAGAACGGTGCGATGGCGGCCTACGGCTATGGCCGTGCTTGCACGTCCGGGATCGGGGTTTCCTCGGCGAATTCCATCTCCGGTGGCGCGGCACGGAATCCTCGCGTCAGGCAGGCCAGGTAGACCACGCCGACGGTGAGCCAGCTCAGGCCCAATATGAGGGCCTTGCCATCGAGGTGGACCAGCAGCCAGCCGTCGATGACCGCACCGATGGCCGGGACGATCACGTACGGCAGGAGACCCGGTGTCCGCCCGGACCGGCGCTCGCGGATGAAGGTCGCGATGACGCTGAGGTTGACGAACGTGAAGGCGGTGAAGGCCCCGAAATTGATGAAGGACGTGGAGGTGGCGACGTCGAGACCGAGCGCCAGGAGGCCCACCACACCGGTGAGGAGGATGTTGAAGACAGGAGTGCGGAAACGTGGGTGGATATGGCCGAAGATCTTTCGCGGCAGGACCGAGTCCCGTCCCATGGCGTACAACAGCCGTGAAGTACTGGCCTGGGCGGCGATCCCGGACGCGGACTGGGCGACCACCAGTCCGGCGAGGAAGACGGAGGAGAACAGGTCTCCTCCGATGGTCTTGGCGATCTCAAAGGCCGCCGAATCGGGGTCGTGGAACGCACTGCCGGGGTGGACCAGCTGCGTGGTGAAGGCGACGAGAACGAAAATGCCCCCGCCGATGAACGCGGTGAGCAGGATGGCGCGGGGCATGGTCCGCTCCGGATCGAGGGTCTCCTCGGTCAGGGTGGTGACCGCGTCGAAGCCGAGGAAAGAGTAGGCCGCGAGGGCCGCACCGGCGGAGATCCCGGAAAGGGTCGTCTCGTGGTTGACGAAAGGAGTGGTGCCGGCCAGGGCACCGGCTCCGCCCAGGTGGACAACGTGACTCAGCGACAGGACGACGAAGATCGCGATCACCAGGACCTGGAAACCCATGAGCAGGTCGTTGATTCGCTCCGCGGTCTTGATACCCAGGACGTTCAGCGCGGTGGTGACGGCGATGAAGGCGACGATCCACGCCCAGGAGGGGACACCGGGGAACCGAGCCTGCAGATAAGCGCCGCCGATGAGCCAGATCACCATGGGCAGGAAGAAGTAATCCAGCAAGGTGGCCCAGCCGATGAGGAAGCCGGCACGGGAGTCGATCGCCCGCCGGACATACGTGTAGGCCGAGCCCGCCACGGGATGGGCCGTGGCCATCCTGCCGTAACTGTGGGCGGTGAAGAGCATGGCCCCCAGCGCCAGCAGGTAGGCCGTCGGAACCGTCCCCTTGGTGGTGTCGGCGACGACACCGAAGGTACCGAGGACGATCAAGGGGGTCATGTACGCAAGGCCGAACAGCACGACGGACCTGAGCCCGAGTGTCCGCGTGAGGGTCTGTGCGGGGGTGTTCATGGGTGGCTCTCCGTGGGGTCATAAGCCAGGGGCATAAGCCAGGGTCGTGAGGCGGGGCGGGGAGGCGGGTTCAGCCGACAGGTCCCGCCGAGGAGCCGGGCCGGGCCGCCGGCCGCCAGCGCCGGGGGTCGATGCGACCGCCGTACAACGGGAGTTCGAGCGGGGCGTCGGTCTCGGTGAACTGCTCCCACATCCGGTTGACCCCCGCGGTGCCGTACGTCCGCACGCGGGTGACGTCGTCCAGGTCCAGCACGTCGGTGAGAACGGTCGTCTCCTCCCCCGGTGCCTCGACGCGGACGCGGCCCTCGGGGTCGACGACCATGCTGCGTCCGGTGCCGACCGGGCCGGCGGTGTTGACGCTGACCACATAGACCTGGTTGACGATCGCGTTGGCGCGGGCGAGGACGAGCTCTTGGGCGCGGTCACTGGTGGTCGTCATGACGGGATTGACGATGACCTCCGCGCCCATCCAGGCCAGGTGCCGGGCGACCTCGGGGAACCAGGCGTCGTAACAGATCGCGAAACCGATCCGCCCGACCTCCGGCAGGTCGAAGACGACGAACCGGTCTCCGGGGACATAGGGCTCATAGGGACGCCAGGGAAAGATCTTGCGGTAGGACGCGACGAGTCGCCCCTCGGGAGAGAAGGCGAGTGCCGTGTTGAACAGCTCCCCGCCCTCACCACGCTCGCAGACGCTGCCGGGCAACAGCCAGATTCCCAGATCGCCGGCGAGCTCGCCCAGCTGTTTCACCCGGCGGCCGTTCAGCGGCTCGGCGGCGTCCCGCAGTCGCCTCTCCCGCTCATCCGCGCCGCCGTCGACGCCGTACAGATGCAGCTCGGGGTAGGCCACCAGGCGAACATGCGGAAACCGCGCGAGCAGGCTCTCGACATCCTCGGCGAAGCCGCGGGCCGAAGCCGCGGCCGGGCGCGCGGGCACCTGGGCCAAGGCGATGGGCAGGGGTCGGGACACCGAGGGTCACCTTCGCTCGCTCATGGGCTGATGAGGTCGTCGCCGACGCACCGGAGAGCGCATCCAGCCGCCATGAAATTAGAGCATTATGATCACTTATACAAGGGACTCCCGATGATGCGGGCGTCGCCGGCGACTACAGTGACGCCATGTCCGACTCCCCTGAGCCGCCGGCCGGCGAGGACGAGGACGCCGCACTGGGCCTGAACGCCCCGGCTCTCCACGGCATCCGGCGGCTCTCAGCACTGGACACCGTGCGTGCCCGCATCGGCCTCGCCATCGAGCTCGGCCTGCTCACTCCCGGGGAGCGGCTGCCCGGCAGCCGCCGGATCGCCGAGGCCCTCGGCGTCGGCGAGATCACCGTCCGCCGGGCACTTGTCTCACTGTGTGAGGACGGCCTCCTGGAGCGTCAGCGCGGCCGTACCGGTGGCACCCGGGTGGCCCAGCGGCCCACCCGCGGCGCGGTGAGCGCGGTCGAGGCCTACCGGTCCGAAGCCGCCGCCGTCCATCGGCTCATCGACCACCGGCTCGTCCTCGAATGCGGCATCGCGCACCTGGCCGCCGCCAACGCAGGCAAGGCCTCGATCCGCCGGCTCGGAGATCTCGTGGAGGAGATGGACCGGATGCCGAGCTGGGCCGAATTCCACGGCTGCGACGAACGGTTCCACCTCGGCGTCGCCGCCGCGACGGGCATCGCCTCGATCGCGGAGCCCTACGGCGCCGCCCTCCGGGCGTTGTACCCCTACTACCTGCCCTATCCGATGGACGCACTGCGCCGCTCCAACCAGGAGCACCGTGCGCTGGTCGAGGCTCTGCACCGTGGAGACGCCGCTGTCGCCGCCGACATGACCCGGACGCACGTGGAGAGTCTGCACGACACGATGTTCGTGGGCCTGATGGACGACCGCGGTCCACAGGGCCCCCCGACCGCTCCCGTGTGAGGCCGTAGACCTGCCACATCGCGAGGTTCGGCCTCATCCACACGGCCTGAGAGCCGCCCGGCCACGTGGCCGGGCGGCTCTCAGGCCCATGCGGTCAGGTCAGCGGATCGGCACCGCGGCGGTGTAGATCTCCTGGTCGTTGGCGGTGGAGGCGTTGGAGGCGGAGGCCTTGCACAGCTGCGGTGGGTGGCCGGGCGCACCGGTTCCGGGGCAGAGGAACAGCGCCGCGTCGCGGGTGTCGGACCAGACCGGGTAGGCGGTCGTGGCCGTGGCGTCGACCATGACGTAGTCGCCGTAGAACTGGCCGCTGAACTGGCTCGGCGGAGGCATGCTGGACGAGGTCGCCCGGGTCTCGGTGAAGCGGGACAGGTCCTTGGAGGTGGCCACGGTGACGTCCGAGAACCCGGTGCTCTCGTCGGAGCCGTACTGCCGGTCGTAGTAGGCGGTCACCAGCGTGCCCGTGGGGCTGAAGACGGTCCCCTGCCAGAACTGGTCGGTGCGGGCCTGCCGGCCGGTGTTGCCGATGACCGGGAGTTTCCGCACGCCGGTGGTGGTGCCGGTGAACGAGGCCCCGCCGTTCGTGGAGCTCGAGAGGACGATGCCGTTGTTGCATCCGCCGGTCTTGACCCCGGCGTACAGGCTGCCGAGTCCCTGGTCGAAGGGGGTCAGCCCGGCCGGCGTGCAGCCGCCGGCCTCGTTCGAGTCACGGTTGACGTACGAGCCGATGGTGACGACGACCCGCTTGGAGTCGGCCGGGTCGACGGTGGCGTTCGGGTAGTTCGTGGCGCGGAAGACGGAGTTGGCGCCGGTGCCCTTCTCCGGCACGCAGTCGCGGCCGGGGTTCTTGCCGGCGCCCTGGTAGGTGCCGCAGTCGGGCAGGTCGTAGTAGTCGGCCGCCTTGACCGGGGCGGCGAAGGTCCGGCCTCCGTCCGAGGACCGCGCGGCGAAGACCTGGAACCGGTTGTCCTTGCCGGTGTTGGCGGTGTTGTAGTTGGCCCAGACCACGTACAGGCTCCCGTCCGGAGCGGTGACCGGCTGGGAGAACTGGTTGTCGTTGCAGCGTCCGCGCGGGGTCGGGATGCCGTACGTCTGAGCGCACAGCGCGGAGTCGGAGCTGATCAGGACCGGGGCGCTGAAGTGCTCGCCGTAGTCGCTGGAGTAGGCCCCGTAGATGTAGGCGGTGCCGTCCTGGGCATAGGTGGTCCAGGTGACGTAGACCCGGTCGCGGTACGGACTCCTGACATGACCGTCCACGGTCATGAGCTGCTTGTCCAGGAGGAAGTCGCCCGCTCCCGCGGTGTCGTCGTGCTCGGCCACCGGGCGGCCGGTGAAGTTGAACGACGCGCCGCCGTTCCCCGTGGAGCGGTAGACGTAGAAGCCGCTGGACTGGTCGGCGTCCGGGGAGACCCCGTTGCCCCGCTTGAACTGCTGGCAGGACAGGTAGGCGTTGCCGCGCGTGTCCCAGGCCACCGAGGTGTCTCCGCTGGACTGGAAGTATTCGCGCGCCTTGCCGAAGGCGTCGCCTCTGACGAAGCCGTTGGGCGTGGTCGCGTCCGCCCATTTCCTTCCGCCGTCGCGCGAGTAGGTGACCCCGCAGGTCCCGTCACCGCGGCGATAGTCGTTGTAGGTCGCGATGATCTGTTTGTGACTGTTCGGGTTGATCGCGACCCACGTCTCGTTCTGCGACTGCCCGCGTCCGGCCAGATCGGGGTCGGAGATGTTGAGGCAGTTCTGGTTGACCTTGACATTGTCACCGCGGCGGCCGCCGCAGTCGGGCGCGGTGGCCGCCCTGGCGCCGGAGATCGCGTTCGCGCGCGCACGCTGCGGTCCCAGCGCCTCGGCGAGCGCTCCCGACACATGGCGCTTCTGCACGGGGGTGAGCCTGTCGTATCCGAACGGCTGTGCGCCGGCGCTCGGCGTCGCGAGACCGACTCCGCCGAGCACAAGTGCTCCGACGGCGATCAGCCTCAGGATCAGAGCTTTTCGCATCGTGACCTCCCATGAGGCGACGTTTGCCTCGGGCGCGCAACCACGCCCGCGGGCGGATCATAGATCCGTCCCCTCATGTCCGCGGTGCCCGAAGAGCCCCATTGGCCACAATCAGTCGGCCGGTCATGGCCACGGATGTACGGAGACCACCCGTAACGCTGTCCGTCGTAGGAACCGTTATCGGCCGCAGGAGCCGTTGTAGACCGAGAGCACGACGTGGCTGGTGGCCGATTCACCGGTGACGCTCACGTCGAGGGGCAGGCAGGCGGTCCGCCGGGTCAGAAGGAAGCCACCTGGCCATGCCGTTTCGGGAGCGTGCGGGCAGGCGTTGTAGGTCACCGCCTTCGAACCGCCGTCGAGGCCGCCCTGCACAACGATCGTGGCGTAGGAGCGGGCCCGAGGCGCCACGGTGACAGTGACGACCGCGCCCGGACGGAGGAGCGCGCCGGTCTTGTAGAAATACCGGCCGTCAGGCAGCCGCACTCCCGTCGGCGGCTTCATCGTGGCCCACGCGGCCGCGGAGCCGTACCGCAGCGGCCCTATCGTGAAGTCGTCCGGCTCGGGAGCCCCCGGAGCCTGGCCCATGCCGCTACCGGTGGGACACCCGGCTCGCCATGGATCCTCGACGCCGCCGGTTCCGGCTCTGGTGGGAGCGGTCTCCACCGGCTTCGCCGGCGAAGACCGGGGACCCTGAACGAAATGCGAACAGGCGGCGGGAAGCAGGCACATGGCGAGCCCGAAGAGCGGCCATTCGCTTGTCACTCGGATTCTCCGACCGGACATCTGATGACCATAGCGCCACGTTTCCGATCAACTATGGACATGCCCTCACATATGTATTGACCCACTCAACGATGATCTTTCCTTCAAGATCTCGCGAGCGCCAGAGCGTGGATGGATCCCGTGGAAAAGCCGCTCGACATTGACTTATCCGAATTGGCTCACGAATCAGGCTTGGGCGCCACGGCGCGCCGCCTCGCGGCCGGAACCACCAGGGGGGTGCCCGTCTCCGGGTCGTCGATCACCCGGCACGGCAGGCCGAAGACCTTCTCGACCAGGTCCGCCGTGACGATCTCCGCGGGCCTGCCTTCGGCCACCACGAGGCCGTCGCGCATCGCGATCAGGTGGGTGGCGTAGCGGGCAGCATGGTTGAGGTCGTGCAACACCGCCACCACAGTGCGGCCCCGCTCCTGCAGGCGTGCGCAGAGATCGAGGATGTCGATCTGATGGGCGATGTCGAGGTAGGTCGTCGGCTCGTCCAGGAGCAGCAGCGGGGTCCCCTGGGCCAGCGCCATCGCCATCCACACCCGCTGCCGCTGGCCGCCCGACAGCTCGTCGACGTGAGCGTCCGCGAGGTCCGCGACGGCGGTCGCGGCCATCGACTCCTGGACGACGCGCTCGTCGTCCCTGGACCACTGGCGCAGCAGGCCCTGGTGCGGATAGCGGCCGCGCGCGACGAGGTCGGCGACCGTGATGCCGTCCGGGGCGATCGACGACTGTGGCAGCAGGCCCAGCGTCCGGGCCACCGTCCGGGTGGGAAGCGCGTTGATGTCCTGCCCGTCCAGCAGCACGGTCCCGGACCGCGGCTTGAGCATCCGCGACAGCGCACGCAGCAGCGTGGACTTGCCGCAGGCATTCGGCCCGACGACGACCGTGAACGACCGGTCGGGTATGGCCACGGTCAGCCCCTGGGCGATCGTCCGCCGCTCGTACGCGAGAGTCAGCCCGCTCGCGCTCAGCCGCGCGTCGCCGTGCCCCATTTCTCCTGCTCCGTCCTCGGTGTGTCTCGCAGGCCTCATATCCGGCCCGCCCGGCGTTCGGTGGCGAGCAGCCACACCAGATAAGCGCCCCCGAGCATCCCGGTCATCACGCCCACCGGCAGCTGGTGTCCCGGGACAAGCCGCTGCGCGACCAGGTCGGCGCTCACCAGCAGGGCAGCGCCCACGCACAGGGAGGGCAGCAGGTTCGGGCCCGGGGTCCCGGTCAGCCGCCGGGCGAGCTGTGGAGCGGTCAGCGCGACGAAGGCGACCGGACCGGCCGCCGCGGCGGTGCAGGCGCTGAGCAGCACGGCGGCGCCCATCAGCATGAGCCGGAGCCGCTCCACCGGCACTCCAAGGGCGTGTGCCGCGTCGTCGCCCATCTCCAGCATCCGCAGGCCCCGGCCGCAGCCGAGCACCACGGGCACGGTGACCGCCATGGCCGACAGCAGGGGCACCGCATCGTCCCAGCCACGCCCGTCCAGGCTGCCGGTCAGCCACAACACCGCACGAGCCGCGTCGGTGATCTGAGCACGTGTCAGCAGATAGCCGTTGACGCCGGTCAGGATCGCGGCGACGCCGATGCCGACCAGCACCAGCCGGTGGCCGTGCAGTCCGTGGCGCCAGGCGAGGGCGTAGATCGCCGCTCCGGTGGCCAGTCCCCCGCCCACGGCTCCGCCCGCCACCGCCAGGCCGCCGCCTCCGGCCACCACGATCGCGATGAGCGCCCCGGTCGCCGCGCCCTGCGTGAAGCCCAGCACGTCCGGGCTGCCCAGGGGGTTGCGTACGAGCGACTGGAAGACGGCACCGGACAACGCGAGCCCTCCACCGGCCAGCAATGCCGTGACCACCCGGGGCAGTCGCACCTGTTCCACGATGAAGGCATCCGCCGCGGAACCCCCTCCCGCGAGGGTACGGACGACGTCGGCCGGGCCCATCGGATAGTCCCCGCTGCCGATGGCCAGCACGCCGACCGTGAGTGCGACCAACGCGCACCCCAACCCCACCAGCAGCGCCCGCGGCCGCAGGCGGACGGACAACCCGCCGGATGTACGCAGGACTGTGCTCATCGTCACGCTCGCCTCCTCCGTCATGCGCGGGCCACCCTCCCCCGCCGCACGACGTACAGGAAGAGCGGACCGCCGAGCACGGCCGTGACGATGCCCACCTGGACCTCGCCGGGCCGCGCGAGCACCCGCCCGAGCACGTCCGCGCCGAGCAGCGTGACAGGCGCCAGCACGGCGCAGTACGGCAGGAGCCAGCGCAGATCGGGTCCGGTCAGCGGGCGCACCAGGTGGGGCGCCATCAGGCCGACGAAGACGATCGGCCCGCAGGCGGCGGTGGCCGCGCCGCACAGCAGCGTGACGACGACGATGGCGCAGGCCCGGGTACGGGCGGACCGGACGCCGAGCGCACGCGCGGAGTCGTCCCCCAGCGCGAGCACGTCCAACGGACGTGCCAGCGCGGCGGTGAGCAGCACACCGGCCGCGACGAAGGGCGCGATCGCGCTCACGGTCTCCGGCCGCGCGGCGGCCAGGGAGCCGACCGTCCAGAAGCGCATCGTGTCGAGGGAGTCGGTGTCGAGCAGCTGCACGGCACTGACGTACGCGTAGAGCGTCGCGTTGACCGCCGTGCCCGCCAACGCCAGCCGCGCCGGGGTGGCCGCGCGCCCGCCGCCGACGGCCCAGACGAGCACCGTCACGACCGCCGCCCCCGCGAACGCGAACCACACATAGCCCGTGAAGGACGCGATGCCGAGGAAGGAGATCGCGGAGACGACTGCCGCCGAGGCCCCGGCGTTGATGCCCAGCAGCCCGGGATCGGCGAGCGGATTGCGCGTCAGGGCCTGCATCACACCGCCCGCGAGCCCCAGTGCG
>DASYNF010000136.1:0-30290 GCA_036008685.1 Actinomadura sp.
GCCTTTTCTCGGGTCTTTTCCGGCGTCTTTTCGGAGGCGACCTCGGTGAGGACGCGGAGGGTGCGGTCCCAGAGGACCCACAGCCTCGCGCCCCACAGCGGCTGTTCGGAAGCGCCGAGTTCCGCGACCAAGGCGACCAGAGGCGCGAGCTCGTCCTCGGGGATCGCCGAGTCCTGGAGGTGGACGATGAGTGCCTCCAGCCGGGTCCGCAGATCCGACAGCAGCCGCGATCGGATGTCGTCCGGTGCCGTGTGCTGCGTGGCCAGGTAGTCGGCCTCCTGCCGCAGCTGGGTCCTGGCGAGCACCCGGACGTCCTGTGGCGGCGCGCCGCCGGACCCGCCGGACGGGGCCCCGCCGACGGACGGGCGGATCGGCCCACGCAGGCGGGGCGTGGCGCCGCGCGCCATGGCCGCAGCGGCACCGCGCGCCACGGCCGGGACCGCACCGGGCGATGACGCCACGCCGCCCTGCCCGGGGGGCGCCGGGGCCGCCCCCGCCGGCGGTGGCATGGCCGCGCCGTAGCCCCCGCCCAGGGCCGGCGCGACAACGCCGCCCAGGGCCACGCCGGCCCAGCCGTCCGGGAGCTGGACCGGCTGGACGACGCGATGGGGGTCCTGACCGACCGCCACCACCCGCGTGTCCACGGCGACGAAGGCGGTGAACCGGCAGAGCACTCCGAAGCGCAGCGACGTCTCCACGATCCGGGCCTCCAGGCCTGCGGATCCGCTCATGACATAACGGTCCTCCAGCTCGCGCAGATGCGAACGCGCCCAGAGGTGCACGGCCGCCGGATCCTCCAGGACCTGGGCGGAGGCGCTACGCCCCCATGGCGAGCCGTCGCCGGTGGAGACGCCGTGAAGGGTCATCGTCCCGGACGGCTCGCCGCGCCAGCGGCCCGAAAGGACCAGTGGTACGCCCGGGAAGAGCGCGCCGAGCCGGCTCGGGGAGACCGTGTCCGGCACGATCTCGAGGCCGTCCGTCTCCAGGGCCAGCCCGGTCACGAGCGGGGCCCCGATCCGGTGGTGGATCTGCTCCATGGCCTCGTCGAGGCGATCCTGCGACTCCACCAGCTCGAACCGGCCATGGCCGATGGCGGAGAGCCGGCCGAGGAAACCCGCGTTGACCGCGCGGTCGATGCCGACCACGTGCACTCTGGTCCCGGCCAGAGCCGGCTCGAGCCGGGCGAGGATCTGGTCTTCGTTGCCGACCTGTCCGTCGGTGATGAGGACGAGTACGCGGTCGCGGCCCGGGTCCTGGAGCAGGCCGGCCGCCTCTTGCAGAGGGGTGAGGAGGTCGGTGCCGCCGCGGGCGTTCAGCCGGGCCAGGTGCTCGACCGCGCGGAACCGGTTGCGGTCGGTGGCCTGGCCCAGGGTCTGCGGCAGATCGGCCGGCCGCTCGACCACGTGATCGAAGGTGAGCACGGCGAACCGGTCCTCGGCGGTCAGGGTGTCGATGATCCGCGCGGCGGCCCGCCTCGCGGCCACGATCTTCCAGCCGCGCATGCTGCCGGACCGGTCGAGGACCAGCGCGACGTCGCGGGGCCGCGGCCGTCCCTGTCCGGAGGGCATGACCGTGAACGTGAACGTCCCCTCATCGCCGGCCGGGTCCGGCGTCAAGGCCAGTGATGTGGTCTCCTCGGCCGCGAAGCCCAGGCGGAGGATGAAGTCCCGGTCCAGGCGTGCGCCCGGGCGCAGCCGTACGGTCGTGCGCCCATCGGCCTCGCCGACGTCGATCCGCTCCGAGGCCGGCCCGCCGTAACTGGACCGGATCTCGGCCAGCGGCAGGCCTGCCGGGTCGATGTCGACCATGAGTTCCAGGCGGACGGGATCGGGAAAGCCGGGCAGCAGGACCGGGGGGCTGATCTGGGACGCGTCCGGTACGGCGTCCGTGTCCGGCTCCACGCCGTCGCCCGCGGCCGGGCCGTCGAGGGCCGCGCCAGGGATGTAGCGCGGGGCCACGACCAGCGGGAACCGGAAGGTCGCGGCTCCGTCCTCGTACGGGAGCGGCTGGCTGAGCCGCAGTGTCACGGTCACGCGTTCGCCCGGCACGATGTTGCCGACCCGCATGGTGAAGACGTCGGGGCGGTCCTCCTCGGCGATGGACGCCCGCCGTCCCGTGGCGATGGCGGCGTCATAGTCCGCACGGGCCTGGCCGCGCTCTTTGAGCGTTCCCTCGATCACGCGGTCGGCCGCCTCCATGCGCATCGCGGTGAGAGCGGCGCGGTCCGGCAGCGGGAAGATGTAGGTGGCCTCCAGCGGCACGTCGAAGGGGTTGCGGAAACCCTGGACGACCTCGATGCCGGCCGCGAGCCCCGCGATGGAGGCGCTGACGCGCACCGACTCCAGCGGCAGGTTGCCGTGCTCGGTCCTGAGTGCGCCGAGCCCCGCGTCGGGCTCAGGCGACGTGTCCCCGGCCAGGGGCCGGTCGGGGAACAGCGGCGCGGTATGCGCGGTCACGTTGGCCTCCGGGGGTACGGATGGCCGGTTCGAGGGACCGGCCGGGTGGGTGGACGACTGGTCGGGTGAGTCAGCGGATGGCCGGACGGGTTCTGTGACTTCGAGGTCCTGCGCGTCCCGTCGGAGGCCACGGCGGTTCAGCTCGTCCAGCAGGGGCCCGGCCGCGGCCTTGATCGCCGCCAGGTCGTCAGGACCCGGTGCGGCACCATCGAGGAGCAGGGTCACTCCAGAGGCGAGCCGCACTCCATGGACGATCGTCCCCGTCTCCGCCTCCTGCCTCTCCAGCCGTGATCTCGCAGTTGTTCGCGGGTCCTCGGCGCGGACAACCGCAAAATCACGGTCGGTTGACGGGGGAGTCGCCGGAGGAGAGGTCCAGAAGCGGCGGGTGGACGCGCCGGGTTCCCGGGGCGCGGAGGGTGTAGTGGCCCCGGATTCGGAGGTGGCGGGCTCCGGTCCGGAGGAGGCGGTGGGGTCGGGTCCGGAGGAGGCGGTGGGGTCGGGTGTGGACGGGGCGTGGAGCGGAGTGGGGAGCCGGGCCACGGCCTGGAGGGATTCGTTCGTCGCTCCGGTCAGCTCGGCCTGGATCTGGGCGATGGTGAGCCCGGCGGCCTGGCGGCGCTTGACGGCGACGAGCTGCAGCAGATGGCGACGGCCGTACAGCGCGATCCGGCCGCGCCGCGCGAGCGGGGGGTCCACGAGGCCGATGGTCGTGTACCACCGGATCAGGCGCTCGTTGGGCAGTCCCCGGACCCGGCCGTTCATCCGTGCGGGCTCGCCGCCGAGCGCGGTCGTGGCCGCCTCGGCCAGCTCGCCGATGGTCCAGGCGATCTCCATCGCCTCACAGTGGCACTGTCAAGATGACACTGTCAATGAATGACGATGATGACCAACCAGGGCAGATCGGGCGGAAGAAGTGTGGAGACCGCCATGACCTCCCCAAATCCCTTGAACAAGCGGTGGCCCGGACATCACCCTGACGTCTAGCCGACAGAAGGGGCCGGACGGTGCCGGGTCTCGAGACGCACGCCGGGGACGGGCCCCCGTCAGGGGCCTGGGGAGCACGCGGTGGCTCGCCCGCCGCGGGCGACTCGGCATGGGCTCGTTATCGCGCGCTGTCGGCGAGGCACCGTCCGGAGCGGGTGACCACGCGAATCCTGCTGGCCTGTTCGAGCGGCGTCATGGCCGGCGGGATCACGACCTGGTGGGGCGGGCTGGCGGCGGCCACGGCGACCGTGGCCGTGCACGCGGTCTGGGAGCGTCACCGCCCCGGACCCGTGACCAACTGGCGGCACGGCGCCATGGCCGAGCGGCGCACCGGACGGCATCTCGCGACCCTGGACCCCGCGGCCTTCCGGGTGTTGCACGACCGGGCCCTGGCGGACGCCCCCGCGACGAACCTCGACCATCTGGTCATCGGTCTCACCGGGATCTATGTCATCGCCAGCCGCCGCTGGAGGCCGGGTGTGCGCCTGTGGGCCGACCACCGCCGGCTGTGGGCCGGCAGCAGGCCCGTCACCGACCTGCACGCGGGGATGGTCCGGACATCCTGGAGCGTGGCGGAGTTACTGGCGGACGAGCTCGAATACGAGGTGGCCGTGTCCCCGGTCGTCGCGGTGCACGGGGCCCGGGTCCCTCGCTCGGGACTGTGCCATCGCGGCCTGGTGTGCCAGCGGGCCCGCCGGGTGCCGGGTTTCCTCGGCCGTCATCCCGTCGTCTTCACGACCGCGGAGGTCGCCATGATCACTCTGGTCGCGGAGCGCGTCTTCCCGCCGATGCCGCTGTGCCCCGAGCCCACGTGGGGGCGTTCCGCCGACGCCTGACCAAGGACACGGGCCACACCAGCGACACGGACGACAGGAGCGACACGAAAGACGCTGTCGAACAGTCCCTGCCGAACAGTCCCTGACGAATCTCGCCAAAAGGGTCTGACCTGCGCTTATGGCACTGTTACGACAATTCGCCACGTTTCGTCCATCGTCCAACCTGATCATGTAACGCGGTTACCGTCAGATCATGAGTGATCGCCTTTTAGCCGAGGCCTTGCTGGCACGGGACCCGAGCGCACTCGCCTCGGTGTACGCCGCCTACTCTCATCAGCTCTACGCCTACTGCTGGTTCCGGCTCAGCAGCCGTGAGGCCGCCGAGACGGCGCTGCGGGACACGCTGGTCGTGGCCGAGGCGCACATCGGCCGGCTCCGGGACCGCGACCGCCTGGGCCCCTGGCTGTACGCCATCGCCAGGCTGGAGTCCGGCCGGTCCATGGCCTACGGGGTCAGGCGCCCCGACATCCCCGTGGCACGCCATGACCAGGAGGACGTGGACCTGCGGATCGCCGCCTGGCGAGCCGTGATGGCGCTGCCGCCGCTGAGCCGGGAGGTGCTGGAGCTCCGGATCCGGCACCTCCTCCCGCTCCCCGACCTCGCCGCCGTGCTGGGCCTGCCGGCCCGGCGCGTCGAGAGCCTGCTCGACCAGGCCCGTGCGGACCTCGAGGCCGCGCTGACCGCCGAGGTCCTGGCCCGCGAAGGACCCTACGACTGCCCCGGCCGGGCCGAGATCCTGCGAGAGCGGCGGGCCGAGCTCACCGCGGACCTGAGGGACCGGCTGCTGAGGCACGCGCTCGCCTGCCCCCTGTGCGGGGCGCACCACCCGGGCACGGTGTCCGCGGTCAAGGTCTACGGTCTGCTTCCCGTGGTCTCGCCGCCCGACTCGCTCCGGCTGCGGGTCATGAGCTGTTTCCTCGAGCCGGACCTGATCCGATACCGCTTCCTCGTCGCCGTCCGGGCCGGACGGTTCGATCAGGAGGGCTTCCCCGTCCAGCCCCAGCGCGGTCCGCTGTGGCGGCGGCAGGGAGCCCGCGGGGCCGTGCCGAGACGGCCGGCGGGAGCCCGCGCGGCCGCGCGCGGCCGGCTCCGGGTCGGACGGCGTGACGGCGCGCTCCTCGGAGCCGCCGCCGTGCTGATGGCGACGGGGGCGACGGTGTCCTTCGTGCCGCTGTTCCGGGGCTCCGGCACCGGCGCCGCCCCGCCGGCGGCCGCCCACCCGGCGCCCGCCCTCGGGCCGCGGCCGGAGCGCCGGCGGCCGTGGGGGCCCGTCCGCGGCGAAGCCCTGATCGTGCCGGAGCCCGTGACCGTTTCACTGCGCTCCGGAGACCCCGCCGTCTGGCCCCTGGTCATGATGTCGGCACCCACCGCCGGCCCGGCCCGGGGTCCCCGGACCCCACCGCCCTGGACCACGCCGACCCGGAATCCCCCTTCTCCAGCGCCCTCGACGCCCTCTCAGACGTCCACCCCGTCTCATCCGCCCACCCCGCCACGTACGGGACCACCACCGTCCGGCGGGCCGGGCACGAAGCCGCCGTCCCCGGCGCCCAGCACCAAGCCGCCCTGCCCCACGCCCACGACGAGGCCGCCGTCCCCACCCCCGCCGGCATCGCCCTCACCGCCCGCGACGGGGTCCCCGCCCCCGTCCGAGCCCGCGCGTACGGCCGGGAACCCCTCCGCCCCGGGCCCCTGACGGCCACCGGCTAACTGGGCGCACCGGGGGAGGGCCGAGAGGCCGCGGCGGGCCCGCGGACGCCCTACGAGCCACAGCGGGCCCCGCGGACGCCCCACCCCCGCCGGCCGGAGGGCCGGCGGGCCCACCGAGGCCCCGGGGCCGGTACGGGCCGGCGGACAGCGGACGACACACGCGCGGCAAATATCGAGCAATGCCTTGCCGGATCACTACGCTGGGCGATCGACCGCTCACGGGAAGTCGATCGGGGGTACGAGGGTGTCTCAGCCACCACACGGTTCAGGACGCATGATCCGCACCGCCGTGTCGCTGAGCGCGGCGCTCGTCCTGGCCGCCTCGACGGGGGACCCCGCGGCCGCGTCGAGGCGCGATGTGCTGACCGAGCCCGGGCCGAGCGCCCGTGACGTGGTGAGGAGCAAGCAGGCCGTGCGGGAACGGGCCGCGGAGGTCGGCCGCATCAAGTCGAGGCTCGCGCAGGAGAGCGGTGAGCTGCAGGGGCTCGCGACCGCCGCGGAGGTGGCCGTCGAACGTTACAACGGCGAGCTGGTGCGGCTGCGGCAGGCCCATGAGACCTTCGAGAACACGCGGCAGCGGCTGGCCCGGGCGGAGGAGAGCTATCGCCGCACCCGCGAGGAGGCGGCCGAGTTCGCCGCGGAGGCCTATCGGGCCGGCACCGGGATCGCGCCGTGGGTCGCGGCGCTCACCGGTCCGGGGGGCCCACAGGACTCCATGGACCGGGCCGGGCTCGTGGAGGTGCTCGCGCGCCGTCAAGCCGGCAGGGTCCAACGCGTCCAAGCCGCCAGGATCGTCTGCGACATGTTCCGCAGGCAGGCGCAGACGGCGCTGCGGGACCGGCAGGCCGCCGCCGGCCGGGCCGAGGCCGCCAAGCGGGCCGCCGCCGAGCTCGTCACCGCGCAGCGGTCGCAGATCCAGCGGATCAACGCGCGCAAGGCCGCGCTGGTCGCCCGGCTCGGGCGGGCGCGCGCGCGTGCCGAGCAACTGGAGGCCGCGCGGGAGCAGGCCCGGGATCAGGCCCGTGCCCGGGCCGCCGTGGCCGCGGTGCCGGGCGCTTCCGGCCGTGGCGCCCTGGTCGTACGGGCGGCGCTGAGATGGCTCGGGACTCCGTACTCATGGGGCGGCGGGACCGTGAGCGGACCGAGCCTGGGCATCGCGCAGGGCGCGGGCATCCGGGGGTTCGACTGCTCCGGACTCGCGCTGCACGCCTGGAACAGGGCGGGCATCCGGCTCGATCACTGGACCGGCACGCAGTGGACCTCCGGTCCGCACATCCCGACCGGCCGGCTGCGCCCCGGGGATCTGGTGTTCTTCGGTAGTGATCCCGCCCAGCCGAGCACCATCCATCACGTCGGGATCTACATCGGCCGGGGCCAGATGGTCGAAGCGCCCTACACCGGCGCGCGGGTCAGGGTCTCCAGCATCTGGCGACCCGACCTCGTCGGTGCCACCCGTCCCGCCGGATGACCGAGTGAACCGGGGGGGGCGGTCCCCGGTCATCCGGCGGGAGCCGGCACGGAGGCGCCGCGCTGGAGCGGCGCCCGGAGCCGTCCGTCAGTGCGGCGTCGTGTCCTCTGCGTGGTCGTGCTCGGCGAGGCGCTTGCGCGACCGGTCGATCTCGATCTCGGCCTCGGTCCGGCCGACCCAGCTCGCGCCCTCGACGGACTTGCCGGGCTCCAGGTCCTTGTACACCTCGAAGAAGTGCTGGATCTCCAACCGGTCGAACTCCGGTACGTGGTGAATGTCCCGCAGGTGCTCGCAGCGCGGGTCGGTGGCCGGCACGCACAGCACCTTGTCGTCACCGCCGGCCTCGTCCTGCATGCGGAACATGCCGACCGTACGGCATCGGATGAGGCACCCGGGGAACGTCGGCTCCTGGAGGAGCACGAGAGCGTCGAGGGGGTCACCGTCCTCGCCGAGCGTGCCCTCGATGAAACCGTAGTCCGCGGGATACTGCGTCGAGGTGAACAGCATGCGGTCCAGCCGGATCCGGCCGGTCCGGTGGTCCATCTCGTACTTGTTCCGCTGACCCTTGGGGATCTCGATCGTAACGTCGAATTCCACTCTCTTCCTTTCCATCTGTTACTCCGCTCCCCCGCGCGGCTTATACCTGTCTAATGAAGTCTTGCCGTATATAAGGATGTCGCACGTCTAGCCGGGTCGTGTGAGCGGAGGGGTGGTCACGTGCTGAGGCGAGATCGCATCGTGGCCGTGGTCACGATGTCGTTGCTCAACGTCTTCACGCTGCTGGCGGGGGTCGCGGTGGTCCGGTTCACGCCGCGCAGCGACCTGGAGCCGCAGCCGCCGAGCGTGGCCTCACGCCAGATCGTAAGGGTAGGAGCCGGTTCCCTGGCGCCCGCCCCGGATCCGGCCGCCCGGGTCCCGGGCGACGCCCTGGCCGTACAGCTCCTCGGGCTGCTGGGCGGCCGCGCCGCCGGCATCAACGCGGTGGTGATCGACGCCGCGACGCGGCGGACACTGTTCGATCAGCGGGCACAGGCGGCCGCGGTGCCGGCCTCCACCACGAAGGTGATGACCTCCACCGCCGTGCTCGCCGCGGTCGGGCCCGAACACCGGCTCACCACCAAGGTCGTCCAGGGCAGGGGCGGCGGCATCGTGCTCGTCGGCGGCGGCGACCCGACGCTGAGCACCCAGGCGGCCGGTGGTTATCCGGCCTACGCCTCACTGCCGGATCTCGCCAGGCGTACGGCCGGCGCCCTGAAGGCCGCGGGGACGACACAGGTACGGGTCGACTACGACGCGACCCTCTACCAGGGGCCCCGCACCGCGGCGGGCTGGAAGCCCAACTACCTCCCGGACGGGGAGGCCGCGCCCGTCACCGCGCTGATGGTCAACGAAGGCCGGGTCGCATCGGGCGTCAGGGCCCGGGTGGCCGATCCGCCCGGCGTGGCGACCCAGGTCTTCGCGCAGTGGCTCCGCCGGTACGGGATCGTCGCCCAGCCGGGCGCCGCCGTCCAGGCCGGGCCCGGCGCGTCCCAGCTCGCCTCGGTGCAGTCCCCGCCGGTGTCCGTCCTCGTGGAGCACCTCATGACCGCCAGCGACAACGACCTCGCGGAGGCCATGGCCCGGCAGGTCGCCATCAAGCTCAAGCGCCCGGTGACCTTCGCCGGCGGCGGGCAGGCCGTACAGGAGACGCTGACCCGGCTCGGTGTGGGACAGGGGGTCCAGGTCTCCGACGGCAGCGGGCTGTCCACCCACAACCGGATCACCCCGATGGCCCTGGCGCGCGTCATCTCCCTGGCGGCGTCGGGCAAAAGGCCCGAGCTGCGGCCCGTGATCACCGGGCTGCCCGTGGCCGGGTTCTCCGGCACGCTCGCGAACCGCTACACCACGATCACCCTGCCCGGAGCCGGGATCGTACGGGCCAAGACCGGGACCCTCGACAACGTGAGCACGCTCGCCGGCCTGACCTATGACCATGACGGCCGGTTGCTGGTGTTCGCGTTCATGGCGGGCACCGTGGATCCCAACGTCACCGAGCTCCTCGATCAGCTGGCCTCCACCATCGCCAGTTGTGGGTGTGGATGAGATGACCGTGGAGATAACGGGGACGCCGGTTCGTTGAACCGGAGGCGGGCGCGGTGGTGCTGCGACCGCCGACGAGAACGTACGGTGGAGTAATAACGCGAGTTGTCGGCGCGGCAGGTCGTGGCCGTAGGCGCGCTCAGGCGGGCCGTTACGAGCGGAGCGAGCATTGACGACGATGATCGACTGGAATGTCGCTGTTCAGACCGGGACTCGCCTCGTGCGTCCGGGGCCGCAGGTCAGCCAGGCGGAGGCGCACGAGGTCGTCGAGGAGTTGCGGGAGCTCTCCAAGGTCGCCCAGGGACATGTCCGCAAATTCACCGGCATGGACGGTGAAGCGCATTCGGCTCCGGCCACCATCGTGGACCGGCCCGGCTGGATCCGTGCCAACGTCGACGGTTTCCGGGTCGTGCTCGAGCCCCTGATGGAACAGCTCTCCAGCAAGCGCGGCTCCGCGGCCGGCGGCGGCCCCGCCGGGTTCGTGCTGCAGGCGGTGGGCTCACGGGTCACCGGGATGCAGGTCGGCGCGATCCTCGCCTACATGGCCAGCCGGGTGCTCGGCCAGTACGAGCTCTTCCTGCCGCCGGACCCGTCCGGCCGCGCCCCTACGGGACGGCTCACCCTCGTGGCCCCCAACATCGTCCACGTCGAGAAGGAACTCGGCGTCGACTCGCGGGACTTCCGGCTCTGGGTGTGCCTGCACGAGGAGACCCACCGCGCCCAGTTCACCGGCGTGGACTGGCTCCGGCCGTACGTGCAGGAGCAGATGACGGAGTTCCTGCTCGCCTCGGACCTGGACCCCAGTGCCATGCTGGAGCGCCTGCGCGAGGCCGCCGACGCGGTGGTGGACGCCGTCCGCGGCGGCGACTCCAGCCTGATCGACGCGATCCAGTCGCCTGAACAACGCCGGATCCTCGACCGGCTCACCGCCGTGATGACCTTGGTCGAGGGGCACGGTGACTATGTGATGGACGCCGTCGGCCCGTCGGTCGTCCCCTCGGTGGCCGAGATCCGGGCACGGTTCCAGGGCCGTCGTGACGGCGGGTCCCGCATGGACAGGACCGTCCGGCGGCTGCTCGGCCTGGACCTCAAGATGAAGCAGTACGCCGAGGGGTCGCGGTTCGTCCGCCGGGTCGTCGCCGAGGTCGGCATGGACGGCTTCAACCTGGTGTGGAGCTCCCCCGAGACGCTGCCGAGCCATGACGAGCTGAAGGAGCCCGCGTCCTGGATCGCGCGGGTCGTCGGCACTCCGGCCATCTCGGGCCCGGAGACGGCCGCGGGCGGCAATGGCGCCACGCGCCCGCCGGAACTCTCGAAGAAGCCGGGATCCCCGAAGAACGGGCCGGCGGAGGACGACCCTTCCCACGGCGGCCCGGCCGAGGACGACTCTGCGCACGGCGGCTCGCAGGAGCCCGGCACGCAGGCCTGAGTCCTCGTCATCGGCCCGCACGGGACCTCCGTCTCGTCGGCACCTCCGACCCAGAGCCTTACAAGGAACGAAGAACCCATGGGTGGACCGGATCCGGCCATCGCGGCGGTGCGGCTGGCGGTGCGCAAAGCGCTGCGGGAGATCGGCCCCGGCGGCACGGTCATGGCGGCCTGCAGTGGCGGCGCGGACTCGCTGGCACTGGCCGCCGCGCTGGCCTTCGAGGCCGCCAGGTCCACGACCAGGGCCGGAGGCGTCACCGTCGACCACGGCCTGCAGGACGGCTCGGCCGAGCGTGCCGCCACGGTCGCCGCGACCTTGCGGGGCCTCGGGCTCGATCCGGTGGAGTCGGCCGCGGTGACGGTCGGCCGGTCGGGCGGCCCTGAGGCGGCGGCCCGGGCCGCGCGTTACGAGGCCCTGGACGAGACGGCCGTACGGCTGGGCGCCACGATCCTGCTCGGCCACACCTCCGGCGACCAGGCCGAGACCGTGCTGCTCGGGCTGGCCAGGGGGTCGGGAGCCCGGTCGCTCGCGGGCATGCCCCCGCGGTTCACCCGGGGCCGCGCCGGTTATCTCCGTCCGCTGCTCGAGCTCGACCGGGCCACCACGCGTCGTGCCTGCCTGGCCATGGGCCTCGACCCCTGGGACGACCCGCACAACGAAGACCCGTCCTTCACCCGGGTCCGGGTACGCCGCGACGCCCTCCCGGCGCTGGAAAAGGCGCTCGGTCCCGGAGTCCCGGAGGCACTGGCCCGTACGGCCGTCATGCTGCGCGAGGACGCCGACGCCCTCGACGCCTGGGCCGACGGGGTCATCGCCGATCTGGTCCTCGGTCCCGGGGCCGGAGGTCCCGTCACCGGAGTGACGCCCGAGGGCACGGCGGCTCGCGCACCGGTCACAGGGCCGTCCGCTCCGGCAGTGGACGTCGCGGCCCTCGCGGAGCTGCCGCGGGCCGTCCGTACCCGGGTTCTACGGCGCGTGGCCATCGCGGCGGGCAGCCCGGCGGGCACCCTGGCCAGGGTGCACGTCGACGCGGTGGATCGGTTGGTCACCGGCTGGCGTGGTCAGCAGCATGTGGACTTGCCCGGTAACGTCCGGGTGTTCCGACGGTGTGGCAGGCTGCTATTCGGCCGGTCCGAATCCGCGTGATCTCGATCAGGTCGGTGATCTGTATTCGAGCGCGGCGGACAACCGGAGGCGAGCGTTCAATATCGGGTCGATTGTGGAAGGTGTTTCAGCGTGGACGAGAAGGACCTGGGTGTCGATCTCGCGAGTGTGCTGATCTCTGAGGATCGGCTGCAGGCGAAGATCCAGGAGTTGGCGGCGAAGGTCGACGCCGACTACGCGGGCCAGGACCTGTTGCTCGTGGGCGTGCTCAAGGGTGCGGTCATGGTGATGGCCGACCTGGCCAGAGCACTGCATTCTCCGGTCGCGATGGACTGGATGGCGGTGTCGTCCTATGGGTCGGGGACCAAGTCGTCGGGCGTGGTGCGGATCCTGAAGGACCTCGACGCCGACATCATGGGCCGCCATGTGCTCATCGTGGAGGACATCGTGGATTCGGGGCTGACGCTGTCCTGGCTGGTCAGCAACCTCCAGTCGCGCGGACCCGCCTCACTGGAGATCTTCGCGCTGATGCGCAAGCCCGAGGCGGTCAAGACCGAGGTCGATGTGAAGTACATCGGCTTCGACATCCCCAACGAGTTCGTCATCGGCTACGGGCTGGACTACTCGGAGCGCTACCGGAACCTGCCTTTCGTCGGGACGCTGGCGCCCCATGTTTACGGCGGGACAGTGGAAACCGGCGATGGGGAACAAGCAGGCCAGGCGCATCGTTAATAGTCTGGAAGTGGGTACGTGCTGATCACCGGCTGCAGGTCCGCTGTCGGCGGTGTACCTTCGGTATCCCGGCTGCGAAGCGGGGTAACCAGTGAGGGACGCCGTCTCGGCGGGCTGCCAGGGTCCGGTGAGGTTCGCAGATGTTGGTCAGGAGGGACGGGCCCCATCACGGGGTTACCGAATAAATGGACGTGAAGCGCTACTTTCGCGGACCGCTGCTGTGGGTCCTGCTGTTCGGTCTCTTGGTCGCCCTTGTCATGTGGGGGGTCAACCCCAGCGGCTCTTACCGCAAGACTGACACTGCCAAGGTGATCCAGGAGATCCAGAGCGGTCAGGTCCACTCGGCCAAGGTTATCGACAAGGACCAGCGGATCGAGGTCACTCTCAACGACAAGAACAGGACCCAGCAGCAGGCTTCATGGGTCGACGGCCAGGGTGTGAAGCTGCAGGAGATGCTGCAGGACCAATACCAGGCCGGCAAGCTCAAGGGCGGCTACAACGTAGAGGTGCCCAAGCAGAGCTTCTTTTTGAACCTGCTCTTCAGCCTGCTGCCGATCGTCGTCGTCGTGCTGATCTTCTTGTTCATCATGAACCAGATGCAGGGCGGCGGCTCACGAGTGATGAACTTCGGCAAGTCGAAGGCCAAACTCATCACCAAGGACACGCCCAAGACCACGTTCTCCGACGTGGCGGGTGTGGACGAGGCCATCGAGGAACTGCAGGAGATCAAGGACTTCCTGCAGAACCCGGCGAAGTTCCAGGCCATCGGCGCCAAGATCCCCAAGGGTGTGCTGCTGTACGGCCCGCCTGGAACCGGTAAGACCCTGCTCGCCCGCGCCGTCGCGGGAGAGGCCGGGGTGCCGTTCTATTCGATTTCCGGTTCGGACTTCGTCGAGATGTTCGTCGGTGTCGGCGCGTCCCGGGTCCGTGACCTGTTCGAGCAGGCCAAGACCAACGCCCCGGCGATCATCTTCATCGACGAGATCGACGCGGTGGGCCGTCACCGTGGCGCCGGTCTCGGCGGTGGTCACGACGAGCGCGAGCAGACGCTCAACCAGCTGCTCGTCGAGATGGACGGCTTCGACGTCAAGGGCGGGGTCATCCTGATCGCCGCGACGAACCGTCCCGACATCCTCGACCCGGCCCTCCTGCGCCCGGGCCGCTTCGACCGGCAGGTCGTCATCGACCGTCCGGATCTGGAGGGCCGCAAGGGCATCCTGCGCGTGCACGGCCAGGGCAAGCCGTTCACGCCGGACGTCGACCTCGACATCATCGCCCGGCGCACGCCCGGCTTCACGGGCGCCGATCTCGCCAACGTCATCAACGAGGCGGCGCTGCTCACGGCCCGCTTCGACCGGAAGCAGATCGACATGGCCACGCTCGAGGAGGCGATCGACCGCGTCATGGCGGGCCCGGAGCGCAAGTCCCGGGTCATGTCCGAGTCGGAGAAGAAGATCATCGCCTACCACGAGGGCGGGCACGCTCTGGTGGCGCACGCGCTGCCGAACGCCGACCCCGTGCACAAGGTGACGATCCTGCCCCGCGGCCGGGCCCTGGGTTACACCATGACCCTGCCGATGGAGGACAAGTTCCTCACCACCCGTTCGGAGATGAACGACCAGCTCGCGATGCTGCTGGGCGGCCGTACGGCCGAGGAGCTGGTCTTCCACGAGCCGACCACCGGTGCGTCCAACGACATCGAGAAGGCCACCTCGATCGCCCGCAACATGGTGACCGAGTACGGCATGAGCGAGCGGCTCGGCGCCCGCAGGTTCGGGACCGGCGCGGGTGAGGTCTTCCTCGGCCGCGACGTGGGTCATGAGCGTGACTACTCCGAGGACATCGCCTCGGCGATCGACGACGAGGTGCGGCGCTACATCGAGTCCGCACACGACGTCGCCTGGGAGATCCTGGTCGAATACCGGAACGTCCTCGACGACCTGGTGCTCAGGCTCATGGACAAGGAGACCCTGACCAAGGACGAGGTGCTCGACGTCTTCGCCCCGGTCACCAAGCGGCCGTTCGAGAAGTCCTACACGGGCTATGGCAAGCGGGTGCCCTCGGACCGGCCTCCGGTGCTCACGCCCAAGGAGCTGGCTCTCATGGGCCCCAAGGACGTGCAGGACCTGACCTCCGGCAACGGACAGGGCAGCGGCATGGTCAAGAAGCCGACGGTTGACGAGCAGGAGAGCTGAGCCGACCTTGGTAACGCCGGAAGACGAGTTCACCGGCACAGGGCCGACTCCGCCGGAGTTCGACCACGCGCGAATCGAGCGGGCGGTGCGCGAGATCCTGATCGGGATCGGGGAAGACCCCGATCGCGACGGTCTCGTCGCAACGCCCGCTCGGGTCGCGCGGGCCTACGCCGAGCAGTTCGCGGGCCTGCGCCAGCGTCCCGAAGACGTCCTCACCACGGTCTTCGACGCCAACCACGACGAGATGGTCCTGGTCAAGGACATCGAGGTCTATTCGATCTGTGAGCACCATCTGGTGCCGTTCCACGGCGTGGCCCACGTCGGCTACATCCCCAACGACAAGGGCCACATCACCGGGCTGTCCAAGCTCGCCCGGCTGGTGGACGTCTATGCCCGCCGGCCGCAGGTGCAGGAGCGCATGACGAGCGAAATCGCCGACGCGATCATGAACGTCCTGGAGCCGCGCGGCGCGATCGTGGTGATCGAGGCCGAGCATCTGTGCATGACCATGCGCGGTGTCCGCAAGCCGGGGGCCAAGACCGTCACCTCCGCCGTGCGAGGGGACTTCCGGGATTCGGACAAGACCCGCGCGGAGGCCATGAGCTTGATCCTCGGCCGTTTCTGAGCCCCGGGGCAGGGTATTTTGGGCCGGGCGACCGGTCGGCATCTACGCTGACCCGATGGTCGCGTTGCCGGCGGTAAAGGTTGCCAAGCTGGGGGGCCGTATGGGTGGAGACCGAGCCTGAGATGACCGCTCTCCAGAGCAAGGACAACGCCGAGCGACAGGCCCGCCGTTCCACGGACCGCCGCCGGCGGCGCCGATGGGTTCCGATCACGGCCGGGTGGCTGTGTCTGCTCATCGGGCTGCACGACGTGGTCGCCGGGGTGGCTCCGGACTGGGACCCCCGGATCATCCGGATGACCGACGTCGTCCCGGGCGTGCTCACCAACGTCGCCCGCACCGCGATGGTCATCACCGGTCTGCTCCTCCTGCTGCTGTCGCACGCGTTGCGCAGGCGCAAACGGCGTGCCTGGCGCGCGATCGTGCTGCTGCTGGCCGTCAGCATCGTCTTCCATGTCGCCCGTGACTTCTCACCCGGTGAGCTGGCCGTCCCGGCGCTGATGCTCGGGGCCCTCGTCCATTACCGGGGGGAGTTCTACGCGGTCGGCGACTCCCGTACCCGCTGGCGGGCCATGTACGTCGGGCTCGGGCTCGCGGCCGGGAGCGTGCTCATCGGCATGCTGTTCATGGCCCTCAACGCGCGTGTGCTGGTCGGTGACAGTTCCTACACGGAGCGGCTCGAACACGTCCTGCTGGGCCTGATCGGGTTCGACGGGCCGGTGGACTTCATCCCCGGCCGCAGGGGACAGCTGCTCCAGTTCATCCTCTCCGGGCTCGGCATGTTCACGGGCGTGGTGACGGCCTACCTGTTCCTGCGCCCGGCCGAGCCGACGCCCTCGTTGTCGGCCGAGGATGAGGAACGGATCCGGGAGCTCCTCGCCAAGCAGGGGTCCCGGGACTCCCTCGGCTACTTCTCGCTGCGCCGGGACAAGAGCGTCATCTGGTCGCCCACCGGCAAGGCCTGCATCACCTACCGTGTCGTCTCCGGGGTGATGCTGGCCGGCGGTGACCCCCTGGGAGACCCCGAGGCGTGGCCGGGAGCGATCAACGCCTTCCTCGAAGAGGCCGACCGGCACGCGTGGGTGCCCGCCGTGATGGGCTGCAGCGAGGTGGGCGCGGAGGTCTGGTGCCGGGGCGGTGAGCTGGACGCGCTGGAGATCGGCGACGAGGCCATCATCGACGTGGGCGAGTTCAGCCTCTCCGGCCGGGCCATGCGCAACGTGCGCCAGATGGTCAACCGGGTCGGCAGGCAGGGCTACAAGGCCGAGATCCGGCGCGAGAAGGACTTCACCTCCGAGGAGCTCAAGGCCCTCTGGGCCCAGGCGGACACCTGGCGGGGCACCGACACCGAGCGTGGCTTCTCCATGGCGCTCGGCCGGGTCGGTGAGCCCGGAGACGAGGACTGTGCCATCGCGACCGTGATCAAGGACGGAGAGCTGCAGGCCTTCATCCACTTCGTGCCGTGGGGGAGCGACGGGCTGTCGCTCGACCTCATGCGCCGCGACCGCCAGGCCCAGCCAGGTCTGAACGACTTCCTCATCGTCGAGGCGATCAAGGGGGCGTCGGAGCTCGGGATCAAGCGGCTGTCGCTCAACTTCGCCGTGTTCCGGTCCGTATTCGCCCGCGGGGAGCGGATCGGCGCGGGACCGGTGCTGCGTGTCTGGCGGAGGCTCCTGGTCTTCCTGTCCCGGTGGTTCCAGATCGAGTCGTTGTACAAGTTCAACGCCAAGTTCGACCCGGTCTGGGAGCCGCGCTTCTTCGTCTATCCGAGCCTCAACGACGCTCCGCGCATCGCCCTGGCGGCGCTCGAGGCCGAGGCCTTCATCGTCTGGCCGCGACTGCGCATCCCGGGCCTGCTCAAACGTCCCCCGAAGTCACCCCGCGCCTGAGCCCCTCCGGGCGAGGTGGATCGAGGACGCGCGGCGCCGGGTCTTTCGGCCACGGCTAGGCTGATCGGTATGACGACGAACCATGCCGTACCCGGTTTGCCCGACCTCGGGCGTTGCCTGGTGATGGGTGTGGTGAACGTCACGCCGGACTCCTTTTCGGACGGCGGTGACTGGTTCGACCACGACGCCGCGATCCGGCACGGACTGGATCTCGTCGCCGAGGGCGCCGACCTCGTCGATGTCGGAGGGGAGTCGACCCGGCCGGGCGCCCAGCGGGTGTCCCTGCCCGAGGAGCTCCGGCGGGTCATCCCGGTGATCGAGGCGCTCACCGCCGAAGGCGTGCACGTCAGCGTCGACACGATGCGCGCGGAGGTCGCCGAGGCGGCGATGGCCGCCGGTGCGCGGCTGGTCAACGACGTCAGTGGCGGTCTCGCCGATCCGGCGATGCCCCGGGTCGTCGGCAAGGCCGGCATCCCCTACGTGGTGATGCACTGGCGCGGCCACAGCCATGACATGCAGACCCGGGCCGTCTACGACGATGTCGTCGCGGAGGTCGGCGACGAGCTGCGGCGGCGCAGCCACGACGTCGTGGCCGAGGGCGTCGACCCCGATCTCATCGTCGTGGACCCCGGCCTCGGGTTCGCCAAGCGGCCGGAGCACAACTGGGCCCTGCTCGCACACCTCGACGGACTGGTGGCAGAGGGGCGCCCGGTGCTCGTCGGAGCCTCCCGCAAGCGCTTTCTCGGCCGCCTGCTGGCCTCGTCCGACGGTGGGACCCGATCGTTCACCGGCTGTGACGACGCGACCGTCGCGGTGACCGCGCTCGCGGCGTCGGCCGGCGCGTGGTGCGTGCGGGTGCACGACGTCCGCGCCAATGCCGACGCCGTACGGGTGGCGGCGGCCGTGGCCGGGAGCCGGGACGCGGGCTCGGGCGTGCGGTCATGAGCCTGGAGACCGCCGAAGCCGCCAACGCGGAGTTCTACGCGGCCTTCGAGGCCCTGGACCTCGACCGGATGATGGCCCTGTGGGCGGACGGCCCCCACGCCGAGACCGTGGCCTGCGTCCACCCCGGCTGGCCCATGCTGCACGGGCGGCGCGAGGTGCTGCGTTCCTGGGCCCTCATCATGGCCAACACGCCCTTCATCCAGTTCGTGCTGACCGACGTACGGGCCGAAGAGCACGGCGATCGGGCCGTCGTGACCTGCTCGGAGAACATCCTCGCCGCGGCCGAGGGCGCCGAGATCGGGCTCACACCCGGCGGCAGCATCGTGACGACGAACATCTTCGTACGGTTCGAGGGGGAGTGGCGCCTGTGGCTCCACCACGGCTCACCCGTGCTCAACCAGATCGACGACGAAGACGAGTGAACACGGCAATGAGCCGGCCGGGGTGCGGCGGCGGCTGGACTGAGGAGCGATGGAGCGAGGTACGAGCGGGTGAGTGTCGTCTGGACTGACGAGTGAGGGAACGAGGTACGAGTGACCGAACGAGGAAGGAAGACGGCGCCTTGAAGGCCTGCGAGCCGCCGCGCGGAGCGCGGCAATGAGTAGAGCAGTGAGTACAGATCGCATCGAGTTGCGCGGGCTCCGTGCCCACGGACGGCACGGCTGCCTGCCCGCCGAGCGTGAGCTGGGCCAGGAGTTCGTCGTCGACGTCGCCCTCGGTCTGGACCTCCACCCCGCCGCCGTCGGTGATGATCTATCGCGTACGGTCGACTATGGAGCGCTGGCCGCCCGGTTGGTCGCCGTCGTCGAGGGGGATCCGGTGAACCTCATCGAGACGCTGGCCGAGCGGCTCGCGGCCGTTTGCCTTGAGGAGGAGAGGGTGGAGGACGTCGAGGTCACGGTGCACAAGCCGAGTGCCCCCGTGCCGTTCGCCTTCGAGGACGTGCTCGTGACGATCCACCGAAGCGCGCGATCATGAAGAGGAGTCGCCCATGACCGTGCCGAACCGCGCGGCCGATCGCAGTCTCACCGGCGGGCACATGATGGTCCCGTACCGGGCCGTACTATCGCTGGGCAGCAACCTGGGCGATCGCCTGGACAACCTGCAGGACGCCGTGGACACGCTGTTCGACGCCCCCGGCCTGGAGTTCGTGGCGCTGTCGCCGGTCTATGAGACCGTGCCGTTCGCCGGGTCGGACGAGGTGATACCGGAGCAGGGCGACTTCCTCAACGTGGTGCTGATCGCCGACACCCGGCTGACACCGGAGACCCTTCTCGAACGGGTGCTCAACATCGAGATCGCGATGGAGCGGATCCGGGACGTGCACTGGGGCCCGCGCACGCTCGACATCGACATCGTGCTGTTCGGCGATGTCACCTCCGAGGACCCCCAGCTCACACTCCCGCATCCCCGTGCGCACGAGCGCGCGTTCGTGCTGGTGCCGTGGGCCGACATCGAGCCGGACACGCTGCTGCCCGGACACGGGCGGGTGGCCGACCTGGCCGCCACGGTCGAGACCTCGGGCGTCAGCCGCCGTGATGATCTGACCCTGCAGCCTCCGGCGTGAAGGCCACCCGGCCGGCGATCCTCATCGCCGTGATCTTCGGCGTCGCCCTCGTGACCTGGGCGGTGCTGCGTTTCAGCTACGTGTCGTTGCCGCCGCTGCCATGGACGGCCGTCCCGACCTTGCTGCTGCTCGCCCTCGGCGAGGCGTTCACCGCCGTCAACCTGCGCGGCCGGATCGGCCACAAGCCCGGGACCAGGCCGGTGGAGCCGCTCGTCGTGGCCAGGATGGCCGCGCTCGGCAAGGCCAGCGCCCATGCGGCGGCCGCGCTGGCCGGGGTCTTCGGTGGCTTTCTGCTCCATCTGGCGGCCGCGCTCGACAAGGCCACCCCGCGGCACGACTTCTTCGTGAGCGCGGGGACCTTCGTCGCCGCGGTGATCCTCGTTGGGGCCGCGTTGTTCCTCGAATACGCCTGCCGGGTGCCGAAGAGTCCCCACGACGAGGACGAGCGCCGCGGCACCGTGCGCTGAGCCGCGGCGTGTCACCGGGGCTCGACGGTGCCGGCTCGACGGTGCCGGCGGGTCCCGTCACCGGTCCGGCGGCGATGCCGGCGACCGGGTCGGGAGCCGATGTCACTTGTCGATATCGCCGACCACGAAGAACATCGACCCGAGGATCGCGATCATGTCGGCCACGAGGTTGCCCGGCAGCAGCTCCGCCAGCACCTGCATGTTGTTGTACGACGCGGAGCGCAGCTTGAGCCGCCATGGCGTCTTCTCGCCCCGGGACACCAGGTAGTAGCCGTTGATACCGAGCGGGTTCTCGGTCCAGGCGTAGGTGTGGCCCTCCGGGATCTTGAGGACCTTGGGGAGCCGCACGTTGATCGGCCCCGGCGGCAGGTCCGCGAGCCCGTCCAGGCAGGCGTCCGCGAGGTCCAGTGAGGCGTGGACCTGGTCCAGCAGGCACTCGAACCGGGCCAGGCAGTCCCCCTCGGTGCGGGTCACGACCCGTACGTCCAGGTCCTTGTAGGCGAGGTACGGCTCGTCCCTGCGCAGATCGAAGTCCACGCCCGAGGCCCGGGCGATCGGGCCGGACACGCCGTACTGCAGGATCTGTTCACGGGACAGCACGCCGACCCCGCGGGTGCGGGCGCGGAAGATCTCGTTCCCGGCGATGAGGTCGGCGATGTCGCTCATGCGGGTGCGCACCTCGGCCACGGTCGTACGGGTCCGGCCGAGCCAGCCGGCCGGAAGATCCTCCTTGAGTCCGCCGACCCGGTTGAACATGTAGTGCATGCGGCCACCGGAGATCTCCTCCATGACCCGCTGCAGGTGCTCGCGCTCGCGGAAGGCGTAGAAGACCGGGGTGATCGCACCCATCTCCAGCGGATAGCTGCCGAGGAACATCAGATGGCTCAGCACCCGGTTGAGTTCGGCGAGCAGGGTGCGCGCCCAGACGGCCCGCTCGGGCACCTCGATGCCGAGCATCCGCTCCGCGGCCAGCACGACGCCGAGCTCGTTGGAGAACGCCGAAAGCCAGTCGTGGCGGTTGGCCAAGACGATGATCTGCCGGAAGTCCCGGACCTCGAACAGCTTCTCGGCGCCCCGGTGCATGTATCCGATGATCGGCTCGGCCCGCGTGATCAGCTCACCGTCCAGGGTCAGCCGCAGCCGGAGCACACCGTGCGTCGACGGGTGCTGGGGTCCGATATTGAGGACCATGTCCTCGGTGGCCAGCTCCCTGGCTCCCGCGCCCATGCCCACAGTCCGCTGTGTGCTCATCGCCTCACTCCGCGTCCGGTCATCACAGTTCATCGTCGCACGAGCCGGTCTCGCGCGTCCCGGGCGCTTCCGGTCGACTGGGCGGCGATGAACGCGAGCCAAGGGGCACGGATGTGATCGCCCACGCGCGGGCGCGGAGCGTTCGGCTCACGACGGGGAGGGGACATACCGTAGCGGCGTGAGAAATATGGCTTATGACCCGTGGTCTCCTGATTTCGTGGCCGATCCCTACCCTGCGTACGCACGGTTGCGCGAAGAGAGCCCCGCCTTCTTCCACGAGGCCACACGCCAATGGGTGATCAGCCGCCACGAGGACGTGAGCGCGCTGCTCCGCAGCCGGGCGCTCGGCAGGTCCTACCTTCACACCGCCTCCCATGAGGAGTTCGGGCAGCTCGCGGAGCCGGAGTTCCTGAGGCCCTTCTGGGACCTGATCCGCGCCGGGATGCTCGACGTGGAGCCGCCGACGCACAGCCGGCTCCGGCGTCTCGTCTCCAAGGCCTTCACCCCGCGCATGGTCGAGGGCCTGCGCCCGATGGTCCGGCGGCTCGCCGAGGAGCTCGTCCGGGCGATGGCCGCCAAGGGCGGCGGGGACCTGCTGGCCGAGGTCGCCGAGCCGCTGCCGGTCGGCGTCATCGCCGAGATGCTCGGCGTGCCGCCGGGTGACCGCCACCTCCTGCGGCCCTGGTCGGCCGACATCTGCGGGATGTACGAGCTGAACCCCTCGGAGGAGACCCAGCGGATCGCGGTCCGCGCGGCCGTCGAGTTCTCCGGCTACCTGCGCGAGCTCGCCCGGGAGCGCCGCCGGGCTCCCCGCGAGGACCTGATCACCGCTCTCGCCCAGGTCGCGGACGAGGGAGACCGGCTCACCGAGGACGAGCTCATCGGCACGTGCGTCCTCCTGCTCAACGCCGGTCACGAGGCCACGGTCAACGCCACCGGCAACGGCTGGTGGTCACTGCTGCGCAACCCCGGCGAACTGGCCCGGCTGCGCGCCGATCACGCGCTCATCCCCACGGCGGTCGAGGAGCTGCTGCGCTACGACACGCCGGCGCCGATGTTCGAGCGCTGGGTGCTGGAGGACATCACGGTCGCGGGCGTGGACATCCCCCGCGGGACCGAGGTGGCCCTGCAGTTCGCCGCGGCCAACCGCGACCCGGCCGTGTTCGCCGAGCCGGACCGGCTCGATCTGTCCCGCGACCCCAACCCGCACATCGGCTTCGGGCTCGGGATCCACTTCTGCCTCGGGGCCCCACTCGCCCGCATCGAGCTCGCGGAGTCGTTCGGCGCCGTCCTGCGTCTCGCTCCCGGCCTCCGGCTCGCGGCCGAGCCGGAGTGGAAGCAGGGATTCGTGCTCCGGGGACTGAAGGCACTCCACGTGGAGGCCTGAACGGGAGCGCGACCGCGAACGACCGCGAGATCAAGGCTGGATCCGGCCGGAGGCCAGACCGGCCAGCGAGGCGGGGAGGGGCGTGTCCACCGCCTGGACCAGCCAGCCGAAGCCGCCGAGGCCGCTCGGGTCGATGAGCTCCGCGTCCTCACCGGCCGCACAGAGTGCCGCCACGTAGGCGCGCGGGTCCCTCCGGGCCAGGTCCACGTCCGGCCGGGCTCCGGTCACCCCGAGGGCGCGCAGTGCCGAACGCTGGCCGGTCAGCAGCGTCGTGGTGGCCCCGGCCCTCTCCCCGGACCCGGCACAGGCGTCCAGCGCCACGTGGGCGGTGATGTCGCAGGAGCCGTCCGGGACCGGGGGGACCACGTGCCCGTCCCGATAGCCGGTCAACGTCCCCCAGGCGGGCCGGTCCCGGCGTGCGTGGGCATAGTCCACGGCGATCGCCACCCCCCGGCGCAGCCGGCCGACGACCGACGCCCAGGCGGCACAGCGCGTACGGCCCACCTCGGCCCGATCCCCGGGCTCCCGCAGCGGCCACCAGCGGGCCAGCCACTGCGCGTCGGGCTCGGCCGGTGCGGGCCCGGTCCGCTCGATGCCCGTGGCCGGGTCCACGAGGACGACCCGCGGCCCCTGAGCGGTGAGCTCCACGACATCCAGGGGCACGTTGTCCAGCCACTCGTTCGCGATCACGAGGCCGGTGATCTCATCCGGGGGCTCGGCCCGCCACACCAGCTCCCGGGGCAGCCGGCCGGGGCGGGGCGCCACCTCCACCGCCGTCGGCCTGATCCGCGCGGCCAGCTCCGGGTCCACCGCCGCCAGGATCTGCACGACCAGTTCGCCGCACCCCGCGCCCACGTCGACGAGATCGACCCGGGACGGACGGCCGAGGGACGCGTCGACCTCGGTCAGCAGCCGGGCGAACGCGGCCGCGTAACGGCTCGAGGCGTGCACCGAGGTGCGGAAGTGGGCCGCCGGCCGCTCCCCGCGCCGGTAGAACCCCTCCTCGCCGTACAGCGCTCCCGCCATGGCCGCATGCCACGTGACCCAACCCACAGCGTGACGTTACCGTGAACGCGGGACCATCCCCAGGTCGTACCCGCGTCCGACCCCGGTCGGATGTTCCATCACCCGGCCGTCCGTACCCTTGACCACATGATCAAGAGGGCCTGGGCATGGTGGCGGAGCAAGACGACGCTCATCGACTTCCTGTTCATGCTGCCGTTCCTCACCTTGTCCGCTCTGATGTACGGCAAGTCCCCGTCGATGGTCCGTGAGACGGGGATCGGCGAGATCTGGCTCGCCGTGCTCACACTCGGGCTCTGCCTTCCGCTGATCTGGCGGCGCCGGTGGCCGCGCGCCGCCTTCGCCGTCATCGCGGCCGTCTGCGTCGGGCAGTGGATCGCCGGCGTCCTGGTCCAGCCGGGTGACCTCGCCGTCCTCGTCGCGCTGTACACGGTCGCCGCCTGGTGCGGGTTCCGCTGGGGGCTGACCGCGGCGCTCATGGTCGAGGCCGGCGCGATCATGGAGCTCTGCCAGCAGACGTCGGACGGCTGGCGGGATCCGGACCTGGTGTCGCCGCTCGCCTTCGCCACCGTGGTGATCGGCGGGGTGTGGGTCTTCGGGATCTACATGAACACGCGCCGGGCCTACCTGCGGTCCCTCGTGGAGCGGGCGGCCCGGCTGGAGCGGGAGCGCGACACCGAGGTACAGATCGCCATGGCCGGCGAGCGGGCCCGCATCGCCCGCGAACTCCACGATGTCGTGGCGCACAACGTCAGCGTGATCGTCGTGCAGGCGGACGGTGCGGCCTATGCCATCGAGACCGACAGGCAGCGCGCCAAAGAGGCGCTCGAGGTGATCTCCGCGACCGGGCGCACGGCCCTCGCGGAGATGCGCCGCCTGCTCGGTGTGCTGCGCGAGAGTGACGACACGGGGTCCTACGCCCCGCAGCCGGGTGTGGACCAGCTCACCGAGCTCGCCGAGCAGGTCCGCGCTTCGGGGCTGCCCCTGCGGTTCGAGGTGAAAGGCGTGCCGGCCGCACTGTCGGCCGGGCTGGAGCTGACGATCTTCCGGATCGTCCAGGAGTCGCTCACCAACACCCTCAAGCACGGCGGCGCCGGTGTCACCGCCGACGTCAGCCTCCACTACGGTGACGAAGCCGTCGAAGTGCGCGTCCGTGACGACGGCCGGGGTGCCGCGGCCGGCGGTGACGGCCAAGGGCACGGGCTCGTCGGCATGCGCGAACGCGTCGCCGTATACGGCGGTTCCGTACAGGCCCGGCCCCGGCCGGGCGGTGGCTGGGAAGTGGTGGCGAAGCTTCCCGTACGCGAGGAGGTACCGGCGTGAGCGAGCGGGAGGGGCGCCTTGGAGCGCCCCGGAAGCGAGCAGGGGGCGCGGCGTGAGCGAGCCGGTGGACGTGTGGGTGGAGCGCCCGATCCGGGTCGTGCTGGTGGACGACCAGGAGCTGGTGCGGGCCGGGTTCCGGATGGTCCTGGACGCGCAGCCGGACATCGAGGTCGTCGGTGAGGCGGGCGACGGGGCGCGGGCGGTCGAGCTGCTGCGGGCCACCTCCGCGGACGTCGTGCTCATGGACGTCCGGATGCCGCGGATGGACGGGATCGAGGCCACCAGGCGGGTGAGCGGCCGCGGCCCCAAAGTGATCATCCTGACCACGTTCGACCTGGACGAATACGCGTTCGCCGCCATCAAGGCCGGAGCGAGCGGTTTCATGCTCAAGGACGCCGGGCCCGCACAGCTCCTCGAGGCGATCAAATCGGTGCACTCGGGAGACGCCGTCGTCGCGCCGAGCACGACCCGACGGCTGCTGGACCGGTTCGCGCTGCACCTCCCGGATGAGGAGTCGGCGCGCGACGACGGCCTGGAGAGACTCACCGGCCGTGAGACCGAGGTGCTGCACCTGGTCGCCCGCGGGCTGTCCAACGCCGAGATCGCCGGGCGGCTCTACGTCTCCGAGGCGACCGTCAAGACGCATATGGGACGCATCCTGGCAAAGCTCGGTCTCCGGGACCGGGTGCAGGCCGTCGTTTACGCGTATGAGACGGGCCTGGTCAAGCAGGGGCGAAATGGTCACGATCAGTAACGAGATTATTACCGCCCGATGACGTTTCACCTTCCTCAATGGTCCTTTTCGAGGTCTACCGCAGAGTAAGCGAATAACTACTAGGCGTGGCGCCTGCCTCGTGGCAGGCGCTGATCGAAATGGACGTGCACGTCAGTGCGGGCCGTACCGGCCCCGACGTACGGAGGATTCACATGCTCAGCAAGCTCGCCGCCACCGCCGTAGTGGCGTTCGCCGCCGCAGGGGCGATCATGGTGGCCGCGCCCGCCCAGGCGGAGAACTACACCCGGGGCGACCGGTCCATCCTCGGGGGCAACCAGGTCTTCGTCCCGGTCTCGGTTCCGGTCAATGCCTGTGGCAACGCGGTCGCGGTGGTCGGGTTCGCCGGCGCCGGCTGCAAGGGCGGCGCCAAGGTCAAGGGCGGCCACCCGGGCTACCGCTACTGACCCGACCGGTACGCCTCGCGTACTGCACGACCGGAGCACCGGGCCGCACGGCGGCCCGGTGCTCCGGCGTTTTCCCGGTTCCCGGTGAGACGGTCCCGGGACACGGGTGAGGTAGGCAAGCGGGGGGACGGCGGCGTCAGCCTCAGGTCGTACGCCGGCCGTCCGGCTGGCCGAATGGCGCAGGCGAAGGCCGATCTCGCGGGCGATGGCAGGATCTCCGCCGATTCCTAGTGTGGACATCGTTGATCCACAACGAGCTGAACGAGCTAGGAGCCGCACGTGAACGGCAGTCCCGCCAACGCGCCCACAGAGGTCTTCCGGACCCGCGGGGCCCAGGACAACCTCGCCCCGCCGGCGGTCTCGGCCACGGAGGTGAGCAAGGTCTACGGCTCGGGCGAAGCTGCGGTGCACGCTCTCCGCGGGGTGAGCGTCGGTTTCGCCCGCGGGCGGTTCACCGCCATCATGGGCCCGTCCGGATCCGGCAAGTCCACTCTGATGCACTGCCTGGCCGGCCTGGACGTGGTGGGCCAGGGATCGGTGGTGATCGGCGACGTCGACATCACCCGGCTCGGCGACAAGCGGCTCACACAGCTGCGGCGTGAGCGGATCGGGTTCATCTTCCAGGCGTTCAACCTGCTGCCGACGCTGACCGCCGAACAGAACATCCTGCTCCCGCTCGAGCTGGCCGGCCGCAAGGTGGACCGGCAGTGGTTCGACCACGTCATCGACACCGTCGGACTCCGCCAGCGGCTGAGCCATCGTCCTTCGGAACTGTCCGGCGGCCAGCAGCAGCGGGTCGCCTGCGCCCGCGCGCTCGTCTCCCGCCCTGAGGTGATCTTCGCTGACGAGCCCACGGGCAACCTCGACTCGCGGGCCGGCGCGGAGGTGCTCGGCTTCCTGCGCACGTCGGTCCGCGAGATGGGCCAGACCATCATCATGGTCACTCACGACCCCGTGGCGGCCTCGTACGCCGACCGGGTGGTCTTCCTCCACGACGGCGCGCTGGTCTCCGAGCTCTTCCAGCCGACGCCGGACAGCGTCCTGGACCAGCTCAAGCGGCTGGGGGCATGATGCTGAAGACCACACTGGCCGGGCTGCTCGCCCGCAAGGCCCGGCTCCTGATGACCGCGCTCGCCATCACGCTCGGGGTCGGGTTCATCTCCGGCACGTTCGTGCTCACCGACACCATCCAGGCCGGCTACGACCAGCAGTTCGCCGGCTCCGCCGGCAAGGTGGCCGTCGCGGTCCTGCCGGACCCGGCCTCCGACGAGGAGGACAAGATCCTGCCTCCGGAGCTCCTGCGCAAGCTCCGCGGCCTGCCCGGCGTGACCGCGGCGCACGGCGTCGTCCACGGAAACGCCGCACTGGTCGGCAAGGACGGCCGGGCGTACGGGGACTCGCCGACCGTGGGACTGTCGCTCGCGCCTTCGGGCCCGCTGCGGCGCTACCAGGTCGTGACCGGCAGGGCGCCCACCTCGGCCGGGGAGGCGGTGCTGACCAAGAGCACCGCCAAGACGGCCGGTTACCGGGCGGGCGACACGATCAAGGTCCTGGACCCCAAGGGCAGGCCCCACCCCTTCCGGCTGGTCGGCACGGTGACGATCGGCGTCGACGCCGCGGCGTCCCTCTACGGCGCGGTCGGGTTCACACCCGCCGACGCGGCCGTGATGACCGGGAACAAGGGCTACAGCGAGATCGATCTCGCCGGCACGGTGTCGAAGGACACGGTCGCCGCGGCGGCCGCCGGATCCGACGAGGTGGTCACCGGTCAGGAGCTCGGCGACCGGCTCGCCGCCGAGAACGGCCTCGGCGGCGACAAGCTGCGGACCATCCTGCTGATGTTCGGGCTCGTGTCCCTGCTGGTCTCGGCGATCGTCATCTACAACACCTTCGCCATCCTGATCGCCCAGCGGATGCGGGAACTGGCGCTCCTCCGCTGTGTCGGAGCGACCCGCCGGCAGGTCTTCGGCGGGGTCCTCGTGGAGGCGGTGGTCATCGGCCTGATCGGTTCCCTGCTCGGGATCGCCGTCGGGGCCGTGCTCGGAGCCGGAGCACTCGTCGGGATCAAATCCGCGGGCGCGGACCTGCCGGCGGGTGCCTACACCATCGGCCTCCGCACCGTCGTGGTCGCGCTGCTGGCCGGAGTCGCCATCACCGTGATCTCCGCGCTGTTGCCGGCCCGGGCGGCCACCAAGGTCGCCCCCGTCACGGCGCTGCGCCAGGAGCCGGAGCCCGGCACGGGGCGCCTTCGCCTCGGCTGGCCGCGCGTCGCGGGGGCCGTCGTGCTCGGCTGCCTCGGTCTCGGGCTGACCGGCCTCGGTACGTTCGCTCTCGACCCCGGCCAGGACGCCATGCTCGTCACCGCGCTCGGCGGCGCGTTGACCATCCTCGGCGTCATCGCCCTCATGCCCGCCCTGGTCCGCCCGCTGGCCGGCCTCTTCGGCGCGGTCCCGGCGCGGCTCGCGGGCGCCTCCGGACGGCTGGCCATGGAGAACTCGCGCCGGTCGCCGAAGCGGACCGCCACCACCACGATCGCGCTGACCATAGGCGTCGGGCTGATGACCCTCTTCGCGGTGATGGGCGGGAGCGTCAAGGCCACCGTCGCCCACGAGCTGGAGCAGCAGTTCCCCATCGACTACGCGCTCCAGGGACAGCCGGGCGCCGACAGCACGATGCCACGGACGCTCGCCGAGAGCCTGCGGGCCGATCCGCGGGTCGGCTCGGTCACAGAGATCCGGATGGGCGATGTACGAGTGGACGGTACGCGCTGGCAGATCGGCACGGTGACCCGGTCGTCGCTCGGCACGGTGATCAAGCCCAAGGTGACGAGCGGCTCCTTCGCGGCCCTGCGCCCGGGGACCATAGCGATGTACGAGGGCAGCAAGGGGGGCGCGCGGGTCGGCCAGACCTTCGAGATCATCACCCCGCACGGCCCCAGGCGGGTCACCGTGTCGGTCGTGTACGGCGGAGACACGCCACTCCCCGGTGCGATCGTGCCGGAGAGCGACCACCAGGCCTATTTCGGCGCGGTGGGGGACGAGGCGGTCTATGTCAAGGCCAAGGCCGGCACGGACGCGGCGGGGCTCCGGCCCGTGATCGACGCGGCCGTGAAACCCTATCCGGCGGTCAAGGTCGCGTCGGCGGGCTCGACGAAGGACGACCTCAGCGGGGCGATCGACACGATGCTCATGGTCTTCGGCGGGATGCTCGGCCTGGCGATCGTGATCGCACTGTTCGGCATCGCCAACACGCTCACCCTGTCCGTGGTCGAGCGGACCCGGGAGTCCGCGCTGCTGCGGGCCCTCGGGCTCACCCGGGGTCAGCTCCGCCGGATGCTCTCGGTGGAGGCCATGATCATAGCGATGATCGGCGCGCTGACCGGCGTGGTCCTCGGCATCGTGTTCGGCTGGGCCGCGACGCGCTCGACCGTCGAGGGAATGTTGTTCCGGCTTCCCTACGCGCAGGTCATCGGTTTCGTGGTGCTCGCCGGCCTGGCCGGAGTGATCGCGGCGGTGCTGCCCGCTCGCCGGGCGGCCAAGGCCTCTATCGTGGAATCCCTGGCGTCCGAGTAGCCGCCGGCGCGAGGATCCGGGCTGACGTGTTCGTGTTCGATCGCCGGGCGGAGCTCGGCGATCGAACACGAACAC
>DASYNF010000137.1:0-28334 GCA_036008685.1 Actinomadura sp.
CGCGGCGCCGCCGATGATGACGCACACGCCGCCCCAGCCGTGCGCCGCGTAGACGGTCACGGCGAGCGCCGAGCCGGCGATGCCGCCGCCGAAGTAGGTGGCCATGTAGGCGGTCGTGATCCGGCTCCGGGCGGCCGCGTCCAGCCGGTAGATCTCACTCTGGTTGGTGATGTGGATGCACTGGGATCCCAAGGTGATGACCAGCGCGCCGATCGCCAGCATGACGATGTGCCGTGTCCCGAGCGCCGCGCAGCCGGCGCCGACCAGCATGAGGCCGAGGGAGAGGCCGGTCAGCGCGCGGACGTGCCCGCGGTCGGCGAGCCTTCCGACCGTTCCGGTGATGAACGCGGTCGGCACGCTGATCAGGGCGAAGGCCCCGATCACGGCCTGGGCGTACCGGTAGGGAGGGGCGGCCAGGACGAAGGCGAGCGGGGTCCACAGGGCGTTGAAGGCGACGAAGGACAGCGCCCCGTAGGCCGACCGCAGCCGGAGCACCGGTTCACGGGCCATCAGCCTGGCGACGGACAGGAGCAGGTGGTGGTAGCGGTGGTCGCTGGTCGGCGGGTGGTGCGGCAGCGACCGGTTGATCAGGAACGTCAGGCCGAGGCTGAGGGCCGCGGCCACCACGAAGACGGCCCGCCAGCCCGCCACCTGCGCGATGAGCCCGGCGACCGTACGGGACAGGAGGGTCCCGAGCAGGAGCCCGGTCATGACCTGTCCCACGATGCGGCCGCGCTCGTGGTCCGCGGCCAGCGTGGCGGCGAAGGGCACGAGGATCTGCGCGGCCACCGACGTGAGGCCGACCACGACGATGGCGGCGTCGAGGACGCCGATGGACGGAGCCACGGCGACGACCAGCAGTGCGGCGGTGCCGACGAGCAGGACGACGGTCACGAGCCTGCGCCGGTTGAGCAGGTCGCCCAGTGGTACGAGGAGCACCAGCCCGACCGCGTATCCGATCTGCCCGAGCGTCACGACGAGACCGGCGGTCGCCTCACCGACGTCGAGATCGCGGGCGATCGCGTTGAGCAGCGGCTGTGCGTAGTAGGTGTTGGCAACGGTCAGCCCGCACGCGAGCGCGAGCAGGAGGACCAGCGGCCTTTTGATGGCCGAAGAGGGCGGAGCGGTAGTGGTCACCATGGTGGGTCAAGCCTGTGGCCAGGCTGACTAGCCTGTCCAAGAGAAGATTGAGATGAAACTGAGCACATGTAGAGATTAATGAGGTTTCGTCCGCTATGGAGCTTCGGCAGCTGGAGCATTTCGTCGCCGTGGCGGAGGAGCACCACTTCACCCGGGCGGCCCGGCGCCTGCACATCGTCCAGTCCGGCCTGTCGGCCTCGATCCGCTCACTCGAGCGGGAGCTCGGCAGCGAGCTGTTCGTCCGCAGCACCCGGCGCGTGGAGCTGACCGAGGCCGGGCACGCCCTCCTCGCCGAGGCCCGGCTGGTGCTGGGAGCCGCGGCGGCCGCCCGCGACGCGGTCGCCTCCGTGCAGGGACTGCTCCGCGGCCGGCTGCGGATCGGCATCCTGCAGAGCATGGGGATACTGCGGCTTCCCGAGCTGCTGGCGGACTTCCACTCGCACCATCCGGGAGTCGAGATCCAGATGACCCAGGCGCCGTCCGCGGCCCTGGCCGACCACATCCGCGAGGGCCGGTTCGACCTCGCCTTCGTCTCCCTCCCCACCCGCCCGGAAGGGCTCGAGATGATCCCGCTGGCCGACGTGCCCATGGAGCTCGCGTGCGGCACCGGTCACCGGTTCGCCGACCGGCAGGGCGTACGGCTGGCGGAGCTGGCGGGCGAGACCTTCGTCGACTTCCCCCCCGACTGGGGCGGCCGGATGACCGTCGACTCGGCGTTCGCCGGGGACGGGCTGCAGCGCCGCGTCATGTTCGAGGTCGGCGACGGCCCGATGCTGCTCGACCTGGTCGCCCAGGGGCTCGGGGTGGCGATCGTGCCGACCAGCCTCGCCCGGCGCCCGGCGGGGGTGCGCTACGTCCCGCTGCGCGGAGCGCGGCCTGTGTTCAGGATCTCGGCGGTGACCTCCCGTCAGGGCGCTTCGAACCCGGCGGCGAAGGTCCTGCTGGACCTGGTCCTCACCCGGATGACCGAAGCGTCCGATCCGCTTGTGGACGTACGGGAATAGTCGAGAGCGCGACCACATTCGCACGGAGGACAGCACTGGCGACCACACCGTGAGGATCCCATGCACGTCAACGTCACCGACGCCGCGGACAAGCGCCGTTATGAGGCCTATGTCGACGGGCGGCTCGTCGGCTTCGCGGACTACCAGCACACGGGCGAACTGATGGTCCTCCCCCACGTGGAGGTCCTGCCGGAGGAGGGCGGCCGGGGCTTCGGAGGGGCGCTGGCCCGCGCCGCCCTCGACGACGCGCGCCGCAGGAACCTGCGGGTCCTGCCGCTGTGCCCCTTCGTCCGGGACTGGATCGCGCGGCATCCCGACTATGCCGATCTGGTCCACCAGCGCCCCGGCCCCGGCGCCTGAGACGGATCTCCTGACCTGAGCGGATAAATATCTGCATGGCACACAAGATCTGGGTATTGTGTGGCGGCTCCCTCGGCGCGGGCGTTCACCCCTTTCCCTCCCCCACCGTGATCTTGCAGAAGTTCGCGCCCGGGCGGAGGCTGGACGGCGTCCCGTCCTCGTCCCTGTCGTCTCTTCCCTCCTTACCCCCCGAGAGGGTCCGCGTGCTGATCCGACTCCTGCGCCGTTTCCTGCGCCCTTACGGCGGGCCCATGGCGCTCATCATGCTGCTGCAACTGGTGCAGACGCTCGCCACGCTCTATCTGCCGACCCTCAACGCCGACATCATCGACAACGGCCTGGTGAAGGGCGACATCGGCTACATCTTCCGCGTCGGCGGCGTAATGATCGTCGTGACACTGGTGCAGATCTCCTGCTCGATCGGCGCGGTCTATTTCGGGGCGCGCACCGCGATGGCCCTGGGGCGGGACGTCCGCTCGGCCGTCTTCGACAAGGTGCAGAGCTTCTCCGCCCGCGAGGTCGGCCGATTCGGCACTCCGTCGCTGATCACCCGTACGACCAATGACGTGCAGCAGATCCAGATGCTGGTGCTGATGACCTTCACCCTGATGGTCTCGGCACCGATCATGTGCGTCGGCGGCATCCTCATGGCGCTCAACCAGGACGTGCCGCTGTCCTCACTGCTGCTGGTCATCGTCCCGATCCTCGCGGTCATGATCGGTTTGATCATCTCCCGGATGCGGCCGCTCTTCCACCTCATGCAGGAGCGCATCGACCAGATCAACCGGGTGCTCCGCGAGCAGATCACCGGAGTGCGGGTCATTCGCGCCTTCGTCCGCGACCGGCGTGAGCAGGAACGCTTCGCGGACGCCAACACCGAGTTGCTCGACGTCTCCGTCGGCATCGGCCGGCTCATGGCGCTGATGTTCCCGACGGTGATGCTCGTGATGAACGTCTCGAGCGTCGCCGTGCTGTGGTTCGGTGGCGCCCGCATCGACTCCGGGGACATGCGCGTGGGAGCGCTCACGGCCTTCCTCAGCTACCTCATGCAGATCCTCATGTCCGTCATGATGGCGACCTTCATGTTCATGATGGTGCCGCGCGCCGAGGTCTGCGCGGACCGCATCGAGGAAGTGCTCGGCACCGACTCCAGCGTCGTCCCCCCGGCCGAACCGGTCCGCGAGACGGCCGCGCATGGCCTCCTCGAACTGCGGAACGTCCAGTTCGGCTACCCGGGCGCCGAGGAGCCCGTGCTCCGGGACATCGACCTGATGGCCCGCCCCGGCGAGGTCACCGCCGTCATCGGCAGCACCGGCAGCGGCAAGACCACGCTGCTCAACCTCGTCCCCCGGCTCTTCGACGCCACCGGCGGCACCGTGCTGGTCGACGGGGTGGACGTACGGGAGCTCGACCCGGCCGTGCTGTCGGAGATCGTCGCCTTCGTGCCCCAGAAGCCCTACCTGTTCTCCGGCACCGTCGCCTCCAACCTCCGGTACGGGAGGTCCGACGCGACGGAGGAGGAACTCTGGCACGCGCTGGAGGTCGCGCAGGCCCGCGAGTTCGTCGAGCAACTGTCGGACGGCCTCGACGCCACGATCGCCCAGGGCGGCACCAACGTCTCGGGCGGCCAGCGCCAGCGCCTCGCCATCGCCCGCGCGCTCGTACGCAGGCCGGAGATCTATCTGTTCGACGACTCCTTCTCGGCCCTCGACTACGCCACCGACGCGAGGTTGCGGGCCGCGCTGGCCCGGGAGACCACCGACGCGACCGTCGTGATCGTCGCCCAGCGCGTCAGCACCATCCGTCATGCCGACCGGATCATCGTCCTGGACGAGGGCAGGATCGTCGGCACCGGGACCCATCACGAGCTGATGGAAGGCAACGAAACCTACCGGGAGATCGTGCTCTCCCAGCTCACCGAGCAGGAGGCCGCATGAGCTCCCCCACCACGTCCGGCCCCGGAGAACGGCCCACCCCGGGCCGCGGCCCCGCCCCCGCGGAGGCTCGCCGCGGACCCGGCGCCTTCATGGGCGGCATGCCGACCGAGAAGTCACTGGACTTCCGCGGCTCGAGCCGCAGGCTGCTGCGCACCCTGCGCCCGGAACGTCCGCTCATCATCGTCACCCTGCTGCTGGCCGTCGCGAGCGTGACGCTGACCGTGCTCGGCCCGAGGATCCTCGGGCACGCCACCGACCTGATCTTCTCGGGGGTCGTGGGCCGGCAGACGCCGGCCGGGCAGACCAAGGAGCAGGCGGTCGAGCAACTGCGGCGGCACGGCCAGGGAACCGTCGCCGACATGCTCGAGTCGATGGACTTCGTGCCCGGACACGGCATCGACTTCGACCAGGTCGGCCGGGTGGTGCTGATCGTACTGGCGATCTATATCGCCGCCTCCGTGCTGAGCCTGCTGCAGGGCCGGATGACGACGATGGTCGTGCAGCGGCCGATGTTCCGGCTGCGCGAGCAGGCCCAGGCCAAGCTGTCCCGGCTGCCGTTGAGCTACTTCGACGGGCAGCCGCGCGGCGAGGTCCTCAGCCGCGTCACCAATGACATCGACAACCTGGCGCAGACCCTCCAGCAGACCCTGAGCCAGATCGTCACCTCACTGCTGACGATCGTCGGTGTCCTGGTGATGATGCTGTACATCTCGCCGCTGCTGGCCGCGATCGCGCTGGTCACCGTGCCCCTGTCCGTGGTCGTGGTGGGCGCCATCGGCAAGCGGTCCCGGCCGCAGTTCGTCAAGCAGTGGGCGACGACCGGGCGGCTCAACGGCCACATCGAGGAGATGTACAGCGGCCACTCGCTGGTCAAGGTCTTCGGCCGGCAGGACGAGGCCGCCGCGACCTTCAAGGACCACAACGAGAGCCTCTACGACTCGAGCTTCCGGGCCCAGTTCATCTCGGGGATCATCCAGCCGGCGATGATGTTCATCGGCAACCTCAACTACGTGCTGGTGGCCGTGGTGGGCGCCCTGCGCGTCACCTCCGGCGCGCTCTCCCTCGGTGAGGTGCAGGCCTTCATCCAGTACTCACGGCAGTTCAGCCAGCCGCTCACCCAGGTGGCCAGCATGGCCAACCTGCTCCAGTCCGGCATCGCGTCGGCCGAGCGGGTCTTCGCGCTGCTCGACGCCCGCGAGCAGGACCCCGACCCGGCCGAGCCGGTACGGCCCACGCAGGTGCGCGGCCGCGTGGAGTTCGAGAACGTCTCGTTCCGCTACAACCCGGACACGCCGCTCATCGAGGACCTGTCGCTGCTGGTGGAGCCGGGCCAGACGGTGGCGATCGTGGGCCCGACGGGGGCGGGCAAGACCACGCTGGTCAACCTGCTCATGCGGTTCTACGAGGTCACGGGCGGCCGCATCACGCTGGACGGCGTGGACATCGCCTCGATGACCCGCGAGGACCTGCGGGCCAAGACCGGCATGGTCCTGCAGGACGCGTGGCTGTTCGGCGGGACGATCGCGGAGAACATCGCCTACGGGGCCACCGACGCCGACCACGACCGCATCGTCGAAGCGGCCCTGGCCACGCACGTGGACCACTTCGTCCGTACGCTGCCGGACGGCTACGACACGGTCCTCGACGACGAGGGCGCCAACGTCAGCGCGGGCGAGAAGCAGCTCATCACCATCGCCCGGGCCTTCCTCGCCGAGCCGGCGATCCTCATCCTCGACGAGGCCACCAGCTCCGTGGACACCCGCACCGAGCTGCTGATCCAGCGGGCGATGAACTCACTGCGCCAGGGCCGGACCAGCTTCGTGATCGCGCACCGGCTCTCCACCATCCGCGACGCCGACCTCATCCTGGTGATGGAGTCCGGGCGCATCGTCGAACAGGGCACCCACGGCACGTTGCTCGAGGCGAACGGCGCCTACGCCCGGCTCTATGCCGCCCAGTTCGCGCAGGCCCTGGCAGAGGTCGACTGAAGTCCGGTCACCGAGGTCCCCCGCGGCCGCCCACCCGGGCGGGCGCGGGGGAAACGAGCTCGGCCGCGGTTCAGATCCGGTTCCAGGCCTCGGTGAGGACCTGGCGCAGGATCTGCTCGATCTCGTCGAAGTGCTCCTGGGTGCAGATGAGCGGGGGAGCCAGCTGGATGACCGGGTCGCCGCGGTCGTCGGCCCGGCACACGAGGCCGGCGTCGAAGAGCGCGGTGTCCAGGTAGCCGCGGAGCAGGCGCTCGGACTCCTCCTCGTCGAACGACTCCTTGGTCGCCTTGTCCTTGACCATCTCGATCCCGTAGAAGTAACCGTCTCCGCGCACGTCTCCGACGATCGGCAGGTCGGTCAGCTTCTCCAGGGTGGCCCGGAAGCCGGCCTCGTTGGTCCGGACGTTCTCGAGGACGCGTTCCTTCTCGAACAGATCGAGGTTGGCGAGGGCGACCGCGGAGGCCACGGGGTGGCCGGCGAACGTGATGCCGTGCAGAAAGGTCGCCGTGCCGGTGCTGAACGGTTCCATCAGCCGGTCGCTCGTGATCATGCCTCCGAGCGGCACGTATCCCGAGGTCGCGCCCTTGGCGAAGGTGATGATGTCCGGCTGGTATCCGTACCGCTCGGCGCCGAAGTAATGACCCAGCCGGCCGAAGGCGCAGATCACCTCGTCGGAGACGAGCAGCACGCCATAGCGGTCACAGATCTCCCGGACCCGGGTGAAGTAACCGGGCGGCGGGGGGAAGCACCCGCCGGCGTTCTGCACCGGCTCGAGGTAGACGGCGGCGACCGACTCGGGGCCTTCGGCGAGGATCGCCTCCTCGATCGCGTCGGCGGCCCAGCGGCCGAACTCCTCGTGACCGTCGCCCCGGCCCGTGGCCAGGAAGGTCGAGGGGGCCCGGTAGAAGTTGGTGTTGGGGACTCTGATCCCGCCGGGGACGAGAGGTTCGAAAGGTGTTTTGATCCCGGGCAGGCCCGTCACCGAGAGCGCGCCGAGCGTCGAACCGTGGTAGGCGATGGACCGGCTGATGACCTTGTATCGGCGGTGGTCGCCGACCGCCTGGAAGTACTGCCGGGCGAGCTTCCACGCCGATTCGACGGCCTCGCTGCCCCCGGTCGTGAAGAACACCCTGTTCAGGTCGCCGGGAGCGAGTTGGGCGAGCCGTTCGGCGAGTTCGACCGCGCGAGGGTGCGCGTACGACCACAGCGGGAAGTAGGCCAGCTCGGTGGCCTGCTTGGCCGCGGCCTCGGCGAGTTCCGTGCGGCCGTGCCCCAGCTGGGAGACGAACAGGCCGGACAACCCGTCGAGATAGCGCTTGCCGTGCTGGTCGTACACATAGGGGCCCTCGCCGCGGACGATGACGGGGATCTCGTGGTCGTCGTAGGAGGACATGCGGGTGAAGTGCATCCACAGGTGGCGCTTGGCGGCCGCTTGGATCCCGGCCACCTCGTCGTCGTGTTCGTGCGCGATCGTCATCGTGTTCCCCAGGAGTAGGTCTGTTTGCGGAGGTTGAGGTAGACGAAGCTCTCCGTGTTGCGCACCGAGGGGACGGCCCGGATCCGGCTGAGCATCTCGAGCAGGTGATCGTCGTCCTCACAGACGACCTCGACGAGGATGTCGAAGGAGCCGGCGGCGATGACGACGTAGTCGATCTCGTCGATCCGCGCCAGCTCGTCGGCCACTTCACCGAGGTCCCCGTCGCACTTGATCCCGATCATCGCCTGGCGGGTGAACCCCACCCGCAGCGGATCCGTGACCGCGACGACCTGCATCACCCCGGTCTCGATCAGCCGCTGTACCCGCTGGCGTACGGCCGCCTCGGACAGCCCGACGGCCTTGGCTATCGCGGCGTAGGGCCGCCGGCCGTCCTCCTGAAGCTGTTCGATGATCTTCTTGGAGATGTCGTCCAACGAGGCGTCGGCGGAGTTGCGCCCACGACGCGAGGGACCTGAAGCGGGATCCCCCGTCGTACCTGCCATGTCGACCTCCTACCGCGCTCATCGTGTCAGCTCAAAGCGCTATGTCAAGTGATTCCGTTGTTACATGCATATTAAACGACTGATTCCCTTGTGATAACGGACTCCTTCTGTCAATGTCGTCGGAAAGCAGTACAGACCCGAACTGCAAAGGACCTGTCGACGCACGGGTTCGAGGGCTACACGCGGATCGAGCACGTCATGAGCCGCACCGGCGATCAAAGGGAGGCGATAGGTGCCGATGACCGAAACGCAGGGAGTCCAAGCGCCGGATCCGGCATCCGCGACGGCCCAGGGAACCGCGGAGACCGCGCTGCCGGCCATCGACCTCGCCGGAGTGGCGAAGGAGTTCGTCGCCCACGGAGAGACGGTCCGGGCGGTGAAGAACGTCGACCTGGCCATCCGCCAAGGTGAGTTCTTCTCCATGCTCGGCCCCTCCGGCTGCGGCAAGACGACGACCATGCGCGTGATCGCCGGCTTCGAGGAGCCCACCCGTGGCACGGTCCGTCTGTACGGGAAGGACGTCACCGGCGTACCGGCGAACAAGCGGGACGTCAACATGGTGTTCCAGAGCTACGCGCTCTTCCCCCATATGAGCGTCTTCGACAACGTGGCCTTCGGACTGCGGCGCAGGAAGACGGGCAAGGCGGAGACCGCCCGGCGGGTCGGCGAGATCCTGGAGATCGTGGACCTCACCGGGCGGGAGAAACGCCGCCCCCAGGCGCTGTCCGGCGGTCAGCAGCAACGCGTCGCGCTGGCCAGGGCACTGGTCAACCGGCCCCGCGCGCTCCTGCTGGACGAGCCGCTCGCCGCGCTTGACCTGAAGCTCCGGCAGTCGATGCAGATCGAGCTCAAGCGGATCCAGCGTGAGGTCGGCATCACCTTCGTCTACGTCACCCACGACCAGGGCGAGGCGCTGACGATGTCCGACCGCATCGCGGTGATGAACGACGGCCTGATCGAGCAGCTCGGCTCACCACGGGACATCTACGAGCGGCCGGCCACCAAGTTCGTCGCGGGGTTCATCGGGACCTCCAACCTGCTGTCCGGCACGGTCGGCGAGGTCGCGGACGGACGGGCCGTCATCCTGCCGGGAGACGGCGAGCGGATCATCGTCGCGGTCGACGAACCCGTCACCGCCGGGACACGGCTGGAGCTGACCGTACGACCCGAGAAGATCGAGGTGTCCTCCGGGCGCCCGGACGGGGACCTCTGCACCATCCGTGGCACCGTCACCGAGGTGGTCTACCACGGCACCTCGACGGCCTACACCGTGACGACGTCCACGGGAGCCGAGGTGGTGGCCTACCGGCAGAACCTGGATTCCTCCGACACCACGGCCGCCCGCGGTGAGACCGTCTGGCTGTCGTGGCGACCTCGGCACTCGTACGCGATCGGCGCGACAGAGGGCGGGGACGGATGAGCGACCAGACCGCGCACCTCGACCCCGCGTTCCTCCGCGGCCTGGCCCGGGGACGCATGGGACGGCGAGACGCACTGCGCCTGGCGGGCCTGTCCGCCGCCGGCCTGACCCTGGCGGCCTGCGGGGTGAAGGGCAAGGGCATCGGCAGCTCGACGGTGACGCCGCAGCAGATCCGGGAGTTCTGGACAGGCCAGACCAGGCAAGGACATATGACCTTCGCCAACTGGCCGCTCTACATGGACCCCGAGCGGCCGGAGCTGAAGCAGTTCACCCGCAAGACCGGGATCACGGTCGACTACAAGGAGGCCGTCCAGGACATCCCCGAGTTCTTCGGCAAGATCCAGCCGCAGCTGGCCGCCGGGAAGTCGATCGGCTACGACCTCATGGTGATCACCAACGGTGTCCAGTTCACCGAGCTCGTCCAGCTCGGGTACGTGGCGCCGCTCGATCACTCCAAGCTGCCGAACTTCGCCCAGTACGCGGGGGCGAAGTACAAACAGGCCTCCTACGACCCGGCCAACGCCTACAGCGTGCCGTGGACCTCCGGGATCACCGGGATCGTCTACAACCCCGAGTACGTCACCACACCACCGACCAGGATCGCTGACCTGTGGGACCCGAAGTACAAGGGCAAGGTCGGAATGTTCTCCGACACCCAGGAGATCGGCGGCTTCGGGCTCATGCTCGACGGCGTCAACCCCGAGAGGTCCACGCCCGCCGACTGGAAGAGGGCCGCGGCGAGGCTCAAGGCCCAGCGTGACGCGGGCATCGTCCGAAAGTACTTCCAGCAGGACTACATCAAGCCGGTGACCAGCGGCGACATCTGGCTGGGGATGGGCTGGTCCGGCGACGTCTTCCAGCAGAACGTCTCCGAGGGGTCGAACCTGAAGTTCGTCATCCCGGAGGAGGGCGGCCTGCTCTGGACCGACAACATGATGATCCCGAAGACCGCGCAGAGCCCGCTCGACGCGCTCACACTCATGGACTTCTTCTACGATCCGAAGGTCGCGGCGAGCCTGGCCGAGTACATCAACTACATCACTCCGGTGCCGAGCGCCAAGGACGCCATTCTCGCCGACGCGAAGGACGCCACGGGCGAGGACAAGACGCTCCTCGAGGCGCTCGCGACGAGCCCGATGGTGTTCCCCAGCGACGCCGACTACGCCAGGCTGCACCGCTACCGCGCCATGACGACGGCGCAGGAGCGGCAGCAGTACGAGTCCATCTTCCAGCCGGTGGTGCAGTCATGAGGGCCCCCAGGCTCAGGGCGGCGCTGACCCCCTACGCGATGCTCCTGCCGGGCGGCCTGTGGCTCGCCATCTTCTTCGTGGTCCCGCTCGTGGCGATGCTGTCGCTGTCGCTGCAGACCGGCGACATCATCGCCGGCTACCGGCTGACCTTCCATTTCCGGACCTACGTCGATGCCCTGGAGCAGTACCACGGCCAGATCCTCCGTTCCCTGCTCTACGGCGGCATCTCCACGGTCGCCCAGGTCTGCATCGGCTATCCGGTGGCGTACTGGATCGCCTTCCGCGCCGGCAGCCGCAAGTCGACCTACCTGTTCCTCCTGCTGCTTCCGTTCTTCGTGTCCTTCGTGCTCCGCACGATCTCCTGGAGCTTCCTGCTCGCCGATAACGGCATGGTGCTCGGGCCGTTGAAGAGCGCCCATCTGGTCCCCGGCCACTTCCATGTGCTGGCCACGGGATTCGCGGTCGTGGCCGGGCTGACCTACAACTTCCTTCCCTTCATGGTGCTGCCGCTGTACGTCGCGTTGGAGCGGGTGGATCCGAACCTCGTCGAGGCCGCTCGCGACCTGTACGCCGGCCGCACGCAGACCTTCCTCCGGGTGATCTTCCCGCTGTCGCTGCCCGGCGTCTTCGCGGGCGTGCTCATGACCTTCGTGCCGGCCAGCTCGGACTACGTCAACGCCACCGTCCTGGGGGGCACCCAGAACACCATGATCGGAAACGTCATCCAGAACCAGTACCTGGTGACCCAGACCTATCCGATGGCCTCGGCCCTCTCGTTCACCCTCATGGCGGTGCTGCTGATCGGCATCTTCGGCTACGCGAGAGCCCTCGGCACCGAGGAAGTGCTGGAGGTGGCGGCACGATGAGCACGGCCACGACCGGCACCCGGACGGCAGCGGGCGGGCGGCGGCGCCGCCCCGGGCTCTTCGGCGGCCGGCTGCTCACGGTCTACACCTGGGCGGTGATCGGCTGGCTCTGCCTCCCGATCGCGGTGATGATCGTCTTCGGGTTCAACGACACCGGCGGCAGGTTCAACAACACCTGGCAGGGCTTCACCCTGAAGTGGTACGGCCGGCTCTTCGAGATCGGGGACCTGACCACCGCGCTGCTCAACTCGATCACGATCGCGCTGCTCACCATGGTGATCGCGGGCGGGCTCGGCACCTTCATCGGTCTCGCGCTCGGCCGGTACCGGTTCCGGGGCCAGGGCACGACGAACCTGGTGATGTTCGCGGCGATCTCCTCTCCGGAGATCGTCATGGGGGCCTCGCTGCTGTCACTGTTCGTGAACCTGGGCGTGCCTCTGGGCTACTGGACCATCCTGGTCTCGCATGTGATGTTCTCGCTGTCCTTCGTCGCGGTGACCGTACGGGCGCGGGCGATGACCCTCGACCCGTGCCTCGAGGAGGCCGCGCGAGACCTCGGCGCGGGAGCGTGGACGACGTTCCGGCTGGTCACGCTCCCCATGATCTTCCCCGCCGTCATGGCCGGGTCCCTGCTGGCGTTCGCGCTCTCGGTCGACGACTTCGTCATCACCAGCTTCAACGCCGGAGGTGAGACCACGTTCCCGCTGTGGATCTGGGGCGCGACCCGTGTGGGGCTGCCACCGCAGGTCAACGTCATGGGAACGCTCATCTTCATGGTCGGTGTGCTGCTCGCGACCATGAACGCACTGGTGGCGCGCCGCCGAGCCTGAATCGAGGATCGATGACCACCCATGCCGTCCCGAGGACCCGCGAGTTCACCAACGGGGACGTCTCTTTCTGGTACCGCCAGGCCGGGCTGCCGGACACCTTCCGGGCCTCGTTGCCGGGATCACGTGAGTACGACGTCTGCATCGTCGGCGGCGGGTTCACCGGGCTGTGGACCGCCTACTACCTGAAGACGGCCCAGCCGGACCTCCGCGTCGCCATCCTCGAGAAGGAGTTCGCCGGGTTCGGCGCCTCCGGCCGTAACGGCGGCTGGCTGTCGGCCGAGATGGCCGGGTCGCGCGAGCGCTACGCCGCGGCGCACGGTCGCGGCGCCGTCACCGCGATGCAGCGAGCGATGTTCGGCACTGTCGACGAGGTCATCCGCGTCGCCGCGGACCAGGACATCGACGCCGACATCGTCAAGGGCGGGCTGACGCACGTCGCCACCAACCCGGCACAGCGGCGCAGACTCCACGCCGAGCTCGCGGAGTCGCGCCGCTGGGGCTTCGGCGAAGAGGACCTGCGGCTGCTGACCCGTGACGAGCTGGAGGGCCGGCTCCGCGTGGCCGGAGCGCTCGACGGGACCCACAGCCCGCACTGCGCGCGCATCCAGCCCGCGAAGCTCGTCCGCGGGCTGGCCCGCGTGGTCGAGGCGCTCGGCGTCGACATCTTCGAGCGGACGGCCGTCACCGAGATCCGTCCGCGCGCGGACGGGCTCGCCGCCGCGGTCACCGACCGGGGCACGGTCCGGGCGGAGTACGTCCTCCGGGCGACCGAGGGCTTCACCGCGGGGATCGCCGGGCAACGCCGTCAGTGGCTCCCCATGAACAGCTCGATGATCGTCACAGAGCCGCTGAGTGAAGACGTGTGGCGGCATATCGGCTGGGAGGGCCGTGAGCTGCTCGGCGACGAGGCCCACGCCTACATCTACGCTCAGCGGACCGCGGACGGCCGGATCGCCATCGGTGGCCGCGGCGTGCCGTACCGCTTCGGCTCGGGCTGGGACCGGCGGGGCACGACACAGCCGCAGACCGTGGCCGCGTTGTGGCGCATGCTCGGCCGCCTGTTCCCCGCCGCCGCGGACGCCCGCGTCGACCATGCCTGGTGCGGTGTCCTCGGGGTGCCACGCGACTGGTGCTCGACCGCGCACGTCGACCATACGAGCGGACTCGGCTGGGCGGGCGGCTATGTCGGAAGCGGCGTGACCACCACCAATCTCGCCGGCCGTACGCTACGTGACCTGGTGCTGCGGCATCAGACCGACCTGACCGGACTCCCCTGGGTAGGGCGCCAGGTCCGGCAGTGGGAGCCCGAGCCGCTGCGCTGGATCGGCGTGCAGCTCATCTACGCGCTCTACCGCGCCGCCGACCGACGCGAGAACGATCGCCTGGGGGGCACCTCCACGTACGCGCTGCTCGCCGGCCGCATCTCCGGGCGCTGAATCTCCGGACGTGAATCTCCGGACGTGAATCTCCGGGCGCTGGCGCGCACCGTCCTGGTCGCTCGACCGGGGCGGTGCGGCGCCTCGGTGCCGGGTCCGGCCGAAACGCGGGGCGGAGGTCAGAGGATGAGGCCCCCGGTGGCCCGCAGGTTCTGACCCGTGATCCACTGCGAGTCGGGACCCGCGAGGAAGCCCACGACGTTGGCGATGTCCACAGGGCGGCCGAGCCGTTGAAGCGCGGTGTAGGCGGCCGTGGCCTCGAGAGCCTCCGCCGGGTTGCTCGCCCGCAGCAGATCGGTGTCGGTGGCCCCGGGCGAGACCGTGTTGACGGTGATGCCCCGCTGCCCGAACTCGCGGGCCGCCACCGCGGTGAACTGTTCGAGGGCCGCCTTGCTCGCGGCATAGATGGCGCTGCCGGGTGCGGGCAGAACGGTGTTGAGGGTGGACAGGCTGATGATGCGACCCTCGTCGCGCAGCTTGCGCCCGGCCATCTGCATGGCGAAGAAGGGACCCTTGGCGTTGACGGCCATCACCCGGTCATAGCCGGCCTCGGTCGCCTCGAGGATGCTGGTCAACGGATTGATCGCCGCGTTGTTGACCAGGATGTCCAGCCCACCGAGATGCCGTTCCGCCATCTCGAACAGGAGCTCCAGATCCGGCATCCGGCCCTGGTCCGCACGGACCGCATAGGCGTGGCCGCCCGCGTTGCGCACGGCCGTCGTGACCTCCTCGGCGGCGGCCTCGTTCTCGCGGAAGCTGAACACGACCGACGCGCCGTCATTGCACAGTCGCTCGACGATCGCCCGCCCGATCCCCCGGGAACCACCGGACACGAGCGCGGTCTTGCCGGCCAGCACACTCATGGCGCCTCCTTCTCACGGTCCGTCCGGCCCATTCGACCGCAGCCGTCTCCGGCGATCCAGTCGTCCGGCGCGGCTTTTCGGAACGCGTGATGCAAGATGTCCTCGGGGCGAGGCGATCATGGGAAAGAAGAAGAACAAGCGGAAGAACAGCAAAGGGTCCTCGGACGGCCCCGCGGCGCGGGCCTTTCCTCGGATCTGTTCTCCGGCAACGAGCGGGACGTGGCCTGGGTCCCCGGCGCGACGGGTTGGATCATCAACCTGGTGCTCACCGCTCTCTTCGGCGCCCCGCTGCTGTTCTTCGGCTACCTCACGGTACGGAAAGCACGGCGACGGCACTCCCGTGAATCCAGTGGCAAAGGCGCACGTGGCACGACCGCCTGACATGCGGTCTCTGTCCGGCCCGGCTGATCGCTAGGGTCGGGTGCCATGATCGATCCGGTGACGACCCTGTTCAGCGCCGTGGGCGTGTTCGCCGGGACGAACGTCGACGACCTGATCGTGCTCACCGTGCTGTTCCTGTCGGCCCGGGCCGGGGAGACCCCCCGGTCCTGGCAGATCTGGGCCGGCCAGTACGCCGGGATCGCGGTGCTGGTCGCCCTCTCCGTGGTCGCGGCGCTCGGCCTGACGATCCTGCCGAACGACTGGGTCGGCCTCCTCGGCGTGGTCCCCTTCGGGCTCGGAGCCAAGGGACTCATCGCGGCCATCCGTGCGCACAACGGCGGCGAGGACGCCGGACCGAGGATCGCCACCGGCATCGCCTCGATCGCCGGAGTGACGATCAGCAACGGTGCCGACAACATCTCGGTCTACACGCCGATGTTCCGGACCATCGGACCGCCCGCGACCGTGGCCACCATCGCGGTGTTCGCGGCCGGAGTTGCTCTCTGGTGTGCCGCCGGATCCTGGCTGGGTTCGCACCGGAGGGTCATCGACATCATGGGGCGTTACGGCCAATGGATCGTGCCGGGCGTCTTCATGGTCATCGGCGCGGTCATCGTGGCAGAGTCCGGCGTGCTCGGGCGCCTGGCCGGCGTTTAGGACGCCGACCACGGATCTCGGCCTGCCGAGCGGACCGGCACGGCTGTAAGGCGATGAGATAGCGCGCGGATGCAGATCGATCCCAGGTTCGCTCGGCGCCCTCAGCCTCCGGTCGGTCCACCGCGCCACGCCGGCAGGGCCTCGTGGCCGGCGGCGACGTCGAAGGCGGCGCGGGCCAGCAGGCAGGTCGAGTCCAGCGTGGGCAGCGGGGAGGACTCGGGTGTCACCAGGAGCGGGATCTCCGTACACGCCAGGGCGACCGCGTCACAACCCCGTGCCGCCAACTTGCCGATGATGCGCACGTACTCCTGGCGCGAGGCCTCGGTCGCCATGCCGTTCACCAGCTCCGCAAAGATGATCTTGTTGATGATGTCGCAGTCGCCCGCTTCGAGCACTTCGGCGCTGATCCCACGGGCGGTGAACGCCCGAGGATAGACCGGGCCGCCCATCAGATACCTGGTGCCGAGCACGCCGACGCGCGTGCGGCCGTCGCGGGTGGCCTGGTCGGCGACCACCTCGGCAATGTGCAAGCCCGGAAGGGCGAGTTCCTCCCCCGGTCGCTCGAGGGCCATGTGGGCGGTGTTGTCCGGGCAGACGAAGAAGTCCGCGCCCGCACGGGCGAGCCGCCGCACGCTCACCGCCAGCGTGGCCCGGACCGAGTCGTGATCCCCCGCCTCCCACGCGGGCATGCTCTGGCCGAAGGCGATGTAGTCCAGGGTCACATCCGGGTGTTCATGACGACCCAGCCGACGGAACCCCTCCTGGCAGAAGGTGCGAAAGCACAGCGCGGCGCCCTCCGCGCTGTGCGCGAGAACGCCAAGGTGCCTCATACCGCCTCCAGCGGTCCAGGGACGTCATGATCCATCACCATGAGACGATCCTCGATGCGAGCAAAATCAAACCACATCGAATACCATTCGATATTGCCTCTAAGCCGGCCCTTGGGGATCAGCACCGCCATGATGCTCGACTTCCCGGCGACATAGGCGCAGCCCCGAGCCGACCACATCCCAGTTACCTGTCCAAGGCCCGTCTCAGAAGCCGGTATCTGACCCCGCCGACGTAGACCGTACGTAGGGTCCTCAGAACAGTATGACAGCAGAGGTTGCTATGACGCTGGCCAGGAAGGGCTCCCGGCAGATCACCGTTGATGGGATTCGGTTCCGCTGGAAGGTGCGGGGCAAGCCGTCTTACAGCCAAGGGAATGGGTGGACTCCACTGGTCTTCGCGGTGGAGCAGGCCGAGCAACCGGGCGCGCTCCTGGTGGCATCGTTGCCCTGCGCTGATCCAGGCAACTGGCTCGGCCTGCCTGCGGGGGTGGTGCTACCCGGTACTGTCACGTCGGCTATCAAATCGGCGTTGACCGAAGGGTGGCAACCCTCGCGGCCAGGTCCAACGTTTGTGCTCGCGCTGGATGAGTCGGCGGTCACAGCCACTCATTGATGACGGCGATGCGGGTGGCGGCCTCGTAGATGATCACTAGTGACCACACCCGTCCCCGGCACCAGCCCTCACCTGCAAGAGCACCATCTGCAGGAGGAGTGATCACCGCACCCAGCCGGTGGCGGCCACCACCTCACGCGCGATGTCCACGACAGGCCGCCCGTCGGTCACCACCCGTACGGTGTCCGCGGGTGCCTGCTCCTCCAGCAGCCGCGCCTTGTAGGCGCTGGCCTTCAGCCCCTGTTCCAGTTCCGAGCCGAGCTCCCGGCCCACCAACCGCTCGCCGGCGGTGGCGTCGGAGACGGTGAGCAGGACCCGCATGATCCGCACGTCTACCCCCATGGCGCGCTGGAACATACCCGTCGCCTCAGGCAGCAGGCTCAGGGTGTTCGTATAGATCTCGATCCGGACATGGTCGTCGAACCACTCGATGTGCCGCAGATAGGCGTGAATTGGCAGCCACGGTCGCAGCCCTTTCTGCACCCCCATCGAGATCACGATCTACAACTGGAGCACTAAGGCGTCAGCATCAAAGCGAGCTCGGCAATGGCTTTTCGGTCTCCGGGCTCTAGCGTCATTCCACTCGCCGGAAACCTTAACTTCCTCCTGCACACGCATTGTATTTCGAACTTGTATTCGATAGCCTGGTAACTGTCCGCAGCGGGTCATATCCGTTGTGCGATATCGGGGAGCCGGGTTGTTTTCCGCCCGCCGGAGGAAAGGAGGGGTTGGTGGTGGCTTTCGGCCGGTCGTCTTCGTCTTCGCCGTCGGATGTGGCGGAGGCGTTGGCGATGGTCGAGGCTGGGCTGGATTTCGTCAATGGCGCGGATCTGCCGTCGTCACCGGTGGCTTCGCAGGCGGAATGTCTGCGGGTGTGGTCGCGTCTGCAGGCCAAACGGGCGGTGGCCGAGGCCGGTCTGGTCGGTGCGTTCGGGGCCTGTGACGGGCCGCGGGCCGACGGGCAAAAGAGCCTGGGGGCGTGGATCAGAACGTTCACCCGCTGCACCGACTCTGCCGCCCGCGGCCAGGTGGCGGCTTCGTTGCGGATCCGCCGCCACCCGCACGTACGGCAAGCGCTGGCGGACGGGACGCTCTCGGAGTCCTACGGCCGGTGGATCTGTGGCGCCACGGCCGTCTTCCATCCTGAGGACCAGGACACGGTCGAGGAGATCCTGGTGCAGGCCGCGGTCTCGGGTGCGGTGCTGGAGGACCTGACCACCATCGCCACCGCCGCCTTACGCAAGCTCCGCCCGGGCGGGATCGAAAAAGACGAAGCGCAACGGCACGCCGACCGCGGCCTCACCCTGTCCAAGACCCTCGACGGCGTCGGCAGGATCAACGGCGACCTGACCGCCGACGCCACCGCTCTGGCGGAGAGCGTGATCGAGGCGTTGGCGGTCAAGGCCGGGCCCGAAGACACCCGCACCAAACGCCAACGCCGCCACGACGCCTTCGCCGAAGCCATGCGCCGCCTGGCCGGCACGGACCTGCTACCGGAACGGGGCGGCAGCAAACCCCAGCTCAAGGTCGACATAGGCCTGGACACCCTCCGCCGGCTGCCCGGCTCCAAACAAGCCGAAGACCAATGGATCGACGACAAGCTCGTGGAACCGGCCCGCAGACGCCTGCACGGCGAGGAGAGCATCCGCGAGCTGATCACCGACCAACCACCCCAGGAACCGCCCCCAGGGCCGGCCAGACCGGACCGAGAGGATCCGCCGCGGCCTTCCTGTCCGCCCGCCGGATCGCAGGCCCAGGGTCTACTGGAGCCTTCTTCTGGATCGGCCGGATCGCACTCCCAGGATCAGGTACCGCTTGCCGGCCCGGCCTGCCCGCACACCCAGAGCCAGGCACCACCTGCCAGGGCCGCCTATCCGCAGACCGAGGGCCCGGCGCAACTGGAACTGCCCGGCCTTGGCCAAGGAGCCGTCCTGGCCGGAGTGGGACCGATCAGCGACGGACTCGCCGCCGCCCTCGCCTGCGACTCCACCATGACTCCCACGGTGACCGGAGCCGTCGACCAGGACGCTCTCAAAGCCATGACCGGCCAATGGCTGCACGCCCACGGGTTCGGTTGCCCCGACTGCATCGGCCACAACGACCAGGACACCAACGACGTCGCCGAGGATGCCGCAGAAGACAAGGCCCCTGACAGCCGCGTGAACTCCGTGGCACGGGACACCGACGATCCGTGCAGCGCGGGCAACATCGCAGATGCGTGCGTCGATTCTGAGGATGGCCGCACCGGCACTGCCGGCAAGAGACCCAAGGCTCGCACCTATCCCCAGCACGGACCAGGTGACAGCGCCGTCCGGCAGCACGGCGCCAACGGTCAGGGTCACAGTGCGGACAACGGCCGGACCAGCGCGCCAAGCCACAAAGAGCCGAGCCACAAAGACACGTGCCCAACCTGCGGAAGAGACCACGTCATAAGCCGCGACAGCTATCTCCGGCTGCAACGGAGCATGCTCCGGTGGGCCATCGAAGTCCTGTCCGGACCCGGCGGACTGGCCTCCTACCTGCGCACCAACCTCCTGGACGGGCCACTCGCCACTAACAGCATCGTCTTAGACGCCGGCAAAGACGACAAAACCGTCCCCGCCCCACTCGAACGGCTGGTGCGGCGCCGGGATCGGCACTGCCGCTTCCCGGGATGCGACCATCCACCCGAACTCTCACAGGTCCACCACATCGTGGCCCGATCACAAGGCGGACCCACTTCACTGTGGAACCTGCTGACCCTGTGCAGCTTTCACCACCTCATCGCCGTCCACACCTGGGGCTGGACCGTACAACTCAACCCCGACGGCACCGTGACCGCCACCGGACCCGACGGACGGGTCCTCCAAGAACACGACCCACCCGGAGACCCACCACTTCAGGTCGCCTGAAGGACCGTCGCCTCAAGGACCGTCGCCTGAAGGACCACAGACCCAGCGGATCGTCGGCTGCCCTGCAGTCCCCGCCCATGTCGGGAGGAGCGCGCCGTCGTGGTGCCGAGCCCGGTGACTGATGCCGGTGCTCAGCCGTCCTTGTAAAGGATCCGTACAGGCCGGTCAGCTCGTCCCGTGGCGCTGCAGCCATGGCGAAACGCGATCCCGGTCGAGCAGATCCGGCTGGGAGAGACTGTCGAGCATCAGATGCACCGTCGACTCCGCGTCGCGGGTCCAGGCGTAGCACTGCTGCGTGGACCGGCACTGCGCGGCCGCCCTGCTCTGCGCGATCGCGACGATGGCCGCCGCGTCGGCGGCCACCTGCCCGCGCTCGACCTCCGGGTCACGGAGCTTCACTCCCGCGGACGCGGCGATGTCGGCGACATCGGAGAGACGGCCGTGAAGCCATTCCCACGGGGTGGTCTTGACCTCGTCCGCCCAGGTGCGCTCACAGGGCTCCACGCCGTGGAACCGGGGGTGGAAGTGCGCGGCCTCGAATCCGCCGGGCACCCCGTCGATGCGGTCGAAGAGGTCGGCGCGCCATACCGGCTCGTCGGCCACGATCTTCTGGGCGGCGGACTCGGATCCCCGCCGGGGCTCATGCCCCAGGAGCCGCAGCTCGATCCGTGTGCCGTGCTCCAGGTGACTGTCCTGGAGGCTGACCTCGAACCAATGCCGGACCAGGACCGCGACTTCGTTGTAGACAAAGGCGTGTAGCACCGAGCTGCTCCCGTCTCAGGCACCGTGGCGCGGGCGCGCACCTCCGGCAATCTTGCATCACGGGCCGTACGGTGGCTATGGCAGGAAGATCTTCATCACCCCGGCGTTGCCCGCGCCGGACTCCCGGACGGACCCCGCATCCACGGAGATCCGTTAGGTTGAGGTGTGGCGAAGCACATCTTGGCGGTGACCCTGTTCGGTTGGGCCCATGGGACTGCGTGACCGCGTCCGGCGCCTCATCCAGCGCCCCGGCACCATCGATCTCGCGCCGTTGCGCGCTACGGTGGCCGAGGCCGGCGTGCGCGAGGCCCGGGTCCGGCGGCTCTCCGACGCGGAGCTGACCGCTGCGGCGGCGGCGTTCCGTACAACAGATCACGACGACCTCGCGGAACTGTGCGCACTCGGCCGGGAGGCCGCACGCAGGACGTTGGGCGAGCGTCCTTTCGACGTCCAGCTCGCCGGCATGCTGGGCATGCTGTCCGGTCACGTCGTCGAGATGGCCACCGGAGAGGGCAAGACCCTCGCCGGCGCACTCGCCGCCGCCGGATATGCCCTGCGCGGCAAGCGCGTGCACGTGATGTCGGTCAACGACTATCTCGCCCGGCGGGACGCCGAGTGGATGGGGCCGCTGTACGCGCTGCTCGGTGTCTCCGTCGGGTCGGTGGGCCAGACGTCCACGCCCGAGGAGCGGCGACGGGCATACGCCTCCGATGTGGCCTACGCCCCCGTGAGCGAGATCGGCTTCGACCTGCTCCGTGACCGGCTCTGCACCGATGTCGCCGATCAGGTCCTGCCGCCGCCCGAGGTCGCCGTCATCGACGAGGCCGATTCGGTCCTCATCGACGAGGCCCGCGTGCCTCTGGTCCTCGCCGGCGCGGCCGAGCACCACGAGTCGGACCCGGCCTTCCCGGAGATCGTGCGGCTGCTCCACCCGGGCGTGCACTACGAGATCGACGACGAACGGCGCAATGTGCAGTTGACCTCCGCCGGGGCCGGACTCGTCGAGCAGACCCTGGGCGGGATCGACCTCTACGCGGCCGAGCAGGTCGAGACGCTCACCGGTGTCAACGTCGCCCTTCACGCACATGCTCTCCTGCGTAAGGACGTGGACTACATCGTCCGCGACGGCAAGGTCCGGCTCATCAACGAGTCACGGGGCAGAGTCGCTCTGCTCCAGCGCTGGCCGGACGGGCTACAGGCGGCGGTGGAGGCCAAAGAGGCGCTCGCCCCGAGTGAGAGCGGCGAGATCCTCGACTCCGTGACCGTCCAGGAGCTGGTCCGCAGCTATCCCCAGAAATGCGGCATGACCGGCACCGCCCTGGCCGTCGCCGAACAGCTCCGCGAGTTCTACGAACTCGAGGTCGCGGTCGTCCCGCCGAACGTCCCATGTGTCCGCGAGGACGCGCCGGACCGGTTGTACGCCACCATCGCGGACAAAGAAGTCGCGCTCGTCGAGCACATCACCACCGTCCATGCCGACGGAAGGCCGATCCTCGTCGGCACTCTGGACATCGCCGAGTCAGAACGGCTGGCCCGGCAACTCGAGCGGGCCGGGATCGGCTGCGTGGTGCTCAACGCCAAGAACGACGCCGCCGAAGCCGCGATCATCGCGGACGCGGGAGCGTACGGCTCGGTCACGGTCTCCACCCAGATCGCCGGACGGGGCACCGACATCCGGCTGGGCGGGGCCTCGGGGGCGGACAAGGCCGACGGCGCCCGTGAACGGGTCGCCGCACTCGGCGGCCTTTACGTCATCGGCACCGGGCGCCACCACAGCAGCCGGCTGGACGACCAGCTCCGCGGCCGGGCCGGCCGGCAGGGAGATCCGGGCGGTTCGGTGTTCTTCAGCAGCCTGGAGGACGACGTCGTCGCGCGCTACGCGGCCGGTGAGGAGCCCGACGTGTCCTCCGACGTCGAGGGCCTGGTCTCCGACGCCCGTGCGGCGTGGGTCCTCGGACACGCGCAGCGCGTCGCCGAGGGCGTCGACCTGGAGATCCACCGCAACACCTGGCGCTACAGCCGGCTGATCGAGCTTCAGCGGCGCGAAGTCCTGGCCGAACGAGACCACGTCCTGCGCACCGACGCCGCCGACGAGTTCCTCGCCGAACGGAAGCCGGAACGCCACGCCGCGCTTCGCGAGACGGTGGGCGGGCCGGACGTCGCCAAGGCCGCCCGGCAGATCGTGCTCTATCACCTGGACCGCTGCTGGGCCGAGCATCTGGGCTATCTCGCCGACCTGCGCGAGGGCATCCATCTGCGCTCGCTGGCCCGCGGGCTGAACCCGCTCGACGAGTTCCACCGCGAGGCCGTCCCCACCTACAAGGGCCTGCTGCCCGAGGCCCGCCGCCGGGCGGCCGAGACCTTCGATGCCCTGACCGCCACCGACGGCGCCCTGGACCTGAGCGCCGCCGGGCTCCAGCGCCCGTCGGCGACCTGGACCTACCTCGTGCACGACAACCCGTTCGGTTCAATGGACGAGCGCGCGCTCAAGGCGCTCGTCGGAATGCTCCGCCGAAAACGCCGCTGAGGCGCCGCACGGCCGCGGAGGCGCTCACGTGCGGTGCCGCCGGGTGAGGGCGCCCGGCTCGCGAGCGCCTTCACGGTGACGATCCCGTCCGGGGCGACCGGCCCCCATGGGAGCGGCGATTCCCCCGTCTGCCGACGGCTGTCACCGAACCGCTCCGACCTGGGACTCCGGTCCGATGGCAAGAGCCCGCATGGTTTCACGTCCAGGGACCCGGGCAGCCCGATGACCTTCATCCTCGGTTCACCTGATCATTGCATGGTGCGTCCGTAGCCGGAGAACCCGGCCGTAGGGAGAGCGGGACATGGGGCATCACCATCACGATCACGAGCACGAGGAACCGGCGGAACTGCCGGCCGTGCTCGACACTTCGATCCCGGACGAGGAGCTCTCGCCCGCTGAGGTCTCGCGGCGTACGATGCTCCGCGGCGCGGGCCTGCTGGGCGCGGGGGCCGCGGCCGCCGGGGTCCTGGCCGCCCCGGGCGTGGCGGCGGCCGCGCGCAAACCGGTGATCCCGGGACGCCCCGGCCGCGATGGCTATCTCTGGCTCGCCGGAGACCACCACATCCACACGCAGTACAGCCCGGACGGGCTCTACCGGGTGATCGACCATGTCCGGCACGCGAGCGCCTTCGGCCTCGGCTGGATGGTCATCACCGACCACGGCACCGCGGAGCACGCCAAGATCGGCGTGGAGAAGGTCAATCCCGACATCGTCGCCGCCCGGGAGGCGAACGAGAGCACCCTGGTCTTCCAGGGCATGGAGTGGAACATCCCGGCCGCCGAGCACGGGACCGTGTTCGTCCATCCGGGCAAGAACGAGGTCGCGGTGCTCAAGGAGTTCGAGAACTCCTTCGACGGCGCGGCGAAGAACGCGACCGGCAGCAGCCCGGCGAACGAGGCCCTCGCCATCGCCGGCGTGAACTTCCTCGCCAACGCGGTGACCCGGCGCCGGGTGCGGGACGCGTTGTTCCTGGCCAACCACCCCGCCCGCAAGGGCATCGACACCCCCCACGAGATCCGCGGCTGGCGCGACGCCCAGCCCCGCATCGCCGTGGGCATGGAGGGGGCTCCCGGCCACCAGGCGGGGGGGATCCCCAAGCCGCACGGCCCCGGGGGTGCCCGTGGCATCTACGACAACTCCCAGAGCGCGGCGTCCTTCCCCGGCTATCCGCCCGAGAGCTACCGGACCTTCGGCGGCTTCGACTGGATGACCGCCACGGTCGGCGGCCTGTGGGACAGCCTGCTCGCCGAGGGCAAGGCGTGGTGGATCACCGCCAACTCCGACTCGCACTCGGTCTACGCCGACACCGCGACCCGGGGCCCGAACTCGGACTTCGCCGCCAACGGCCGCTACAACGACCCGGTCTACTCGGGCGACCTCGGGCTGACCAACACCGACTTCTGGCCCGGTTACTACAGCCGTACGCACGTCGGCGCGGAGTCCTTCTCCTACGCCGCGGTGATGGAGGGGATCCGGTCCGGCCGGGTCTGGGTCGACCACGGCGGGCTGATCAAGGGACTGCACGTCCAGGCGCGCGAGTCGGGTGCCGGACGGCACGGCGTGACCCTCGGCGGCATGCTTCACGTACGCCGGGGCGCCCGGGTGGAACTGGTCATCGAGATCGACCTCGCCGGCGGACCCAACTGGGGTCAGTTCGTCCCCACGCTCGCCCGCGTGGACGTGATCAAGGGCGACGTGACAGGACCGGCCTCGGACAAGGACACCTTCGTCGCGCCGAACACCAAGGTGGCCAGGTCCTACGAGATCGGCAAGAACTCCGGGACCGTCAAGCTGGTGTACGACCTCGGCGCCGTGGACAAGCCGGTCTACGTCCGGCTGCGGGGTACGGACGGCAACCGCACCGGGCCCGGCCCGCGCGGCGCGGCCGTCGACCCCAACGGCCCGCAGATCGACCAGGTCGGCAACGCCGACCCGTGGAAGGACCTGTGGTTCTACAGCAACCCGATCTGGGTCCTGCCCCGCTGATGACCGCTTCTGGGATCCTCGGCGTCGACGCCGGATCACGGACTCTCCGGGAGGCCGACCACCTGCTGGCCGAACTGGCCGGCCGGTTCGGCCTCCCGGACGGCGTGATGGGATGCACCCATCTCATCAGGACCGGCCGGCCGCACGTCGCCGTGTCCCTCGCGGTTGCGGACGGGGCGGGCCCGGACCTGGATCTCACGGCGCTCGACCTCACAGCGCCGGACACGAGGGCACCCGATGCCACGGCGGCGCCGGACGGCGTGGGCGCCGCCCTGGACGGCCGTCGTCGAGGTCCGGCCGAACCGGCCGAGGGTGCGGAACTCGCGGCCGGTGAGCACGGCCGGACCGGCCGGGCGGTCCTCTACCGAGGAGCCGGGCGGCTCTCCGGCACGCTGACCGTCCGCGAGATCCTCGATCTGTCGGCCATCGACAGGATCACCGTGCTGATGGGTGCGGAGCCCGCGCCGGACACACTCGTCCAGACCCGGGGACACGTGCGTCCGGAATGGCGGGACGGACGGCTCACGCTGCTGACCATGCCGGCCGGAACGGGCGTTCTGGCGCCCTACGAGGTCCCCGACCCGACGCCGTGTTGCTCCGCCCATCCGTAGCGGTTCGGCCGTGCCCCGGGGACATGTAGGTTCATATCCCGATCAAGGAACTACCGGGAAACCCTCCTCGCACAGGGCCCCGGTCCCGTCATGGAAGAGAGAGCACGCATGCCCCCTCGCCTGTTGGAGCCGTTCCACCGCGAAGCCTGTGATCGGCGGCCGCTCGGCGGGATGCTCGCGGAGGGCATGGCCCTGGGACTGATCGCGTGCGTCGCCGTCCTCGCGGGCTGGGAGGCGCTGTCCTTCCCCGAACTGTCGCGGCATTCCCGCTTTGTGGTCCTGGCGGCGGCGGTGCTGACGGGCGCGGTCCTCGCGGCCCTCTGGGGCGCCGAGGTGCCACGGATGGGGAGGCGCGACGCGGACGGAGAGCCGGGCGAGGATCCCCGTTCCTGAGGGTGTTCCGGCCGCCCGGGATCACGTCGGCGGAGCCGGCACCGTCCCCGGACGTCCATCGAGGTCCGCCCGTACGGGCGGATCGGCACCCGGCCGGGAGACCGTGACCGCGGCCGCCCGTCCGGCCCCGCGGAGCAGCTCGGACACCTGTCCGGCGCCGACCCGCCGCAGCCGTTCGCGCCGGTGGCCGCCGATCAGATCCAGCTCCCACAGTCCGTCGAGCAGCGCCGCCATGAAGGAGTCGCCGGCGCCCACGGTGTCCACCACGGTGGCCGGCGTCACGTCGGCCTCGACCAGCGCGCCACCGGCGATGGCGGCCGAACCGCGGTCGCCCCGGGTCAGGACGACCAACGCGGGGCCGCGGGCGGACCAGTCCCGGACCACCTCGACCGGATCCGCCGACGGCTCCAGCCAGGCGACGTCCTCCTCGCTCACCTTGACCACGTCGCAGAGGCCGACGCGTTCGGCGACCTGGGCCCGGACGGTCTCGCGGCTCCCCATCATCGTCGGCCGGATGTTCGGGTCATAGGAGATCGTGGCGGCCTCACGCCGCCCGCGCAGCAGCTCCAGCACCCGGTCGGCGCCGGGGGATCTGACCGCCGCGATCGAGCTCGTGTGCACCAGGCCCACGTCCGGTGGCACCTCCAGCGGCGCGAGTTCCCACACCAGGCTGAAGCGATAGGCCGCCGATCCGGTCCGGTCCAGCACGGCCTCCGCCCGTGCGGTCGGATGCCCGTCCTCCGGAGGACGCAGGAGCCGGACACCCGAGGCGGTGAGGTGCTCCCGCAGCAGTGCGCCGTCCTCGTCGTCACCCCAGCGGGTCAGCAGCAGGGTCGGGCGGCCGAGCCGCGCGAGGGCGAGCGCCGTGTTGGCGCCGCTGCCTCCGGGATGCCGCTCCACCCGCCCGTCGGCGCGGCGGACCACGTCGATGAGCGCCTCCCCCACGACCAGGCTGCCGGCCTCCGTCATCACATGGCCGTCCGCGGCTCGGCCGACGGCGGCGTCTCCAGCCGCTCGGCGACCTCCCGCCAGGCCGCCGCGTACGGACCGTACGCCGTCCGGATCGTCGTGCCCGTGGGAAGCTCCGGGCACTCGTTCTCGCCGTTGGTCCCCCGGTTGACCCAGCCCGGCTCACGCCGCTGCAGGATCTGGAAGCGCCCGGAGGGGACCGAGGTCCGCCGGCACCAGTCCCAGTTCACGCGCGTGATATCCCCGCCGACGGTGGCCTTGAACCGATTCGCCTGGTCCGGGCACGCAGGCCGCGGCGGCCGGCACCACGACGGCGAGAACGAAGACGCGAAGGCGATAGGTGAGGCCCGGGGACAATCGATCCGAACCGGCCTCCCCTGCGCCTCCAGCACCTCCTCCGCAGCCACCCTTTTCCACTCGCCGAGATTTCCGCATTCATCGTGCTCTGGTACTGGTGAATGGCATTCATAGTCCATTCGGGACTCAGCGAGTGGGGTCCGGCGTGGTAGGTCATCCCGCTGCTCATCGCCGGGCCCGTTCTGACGTGGAGACTGTGCAAAACGGCGCTGGACCGCCGTCACCGCGTCCGCTACGCGAGATCCCGGTGAACGACACAAGCGAGCGGCCGGGCCGCGGAGG
>DASYNF010000138.1:0-2283 GCA_036008685.1 Actinomadura sp.
TCTCCGCAGGCCGGTATCCCCGACTACAACGCGAGGGTGACCGTGAGCCATGACTGATCGCCCCGGCAGCACCGTACGTGCACAGGTCCGGGAGATCGCGGACGGCCGGGAGCGGGTACGGCGCGACACCCTCGCCACCGAGGAGCCCATGGAACTGCGGGTCCTCGCGGGCGGGGACCGCCGCACCCTGGCCGTGACGATGCGGACGCCCGGGCGGGACTTCGAGCTCGCGGCGGGATTCCTGCACGGCGAGGGGGTGGTGAGCGACCCCGAGGAGATCCGGCGCATCTCCTACTGCACGGACGTGGACGTCGAACAGCAGTACAACATCGTCAACGTGACCCTCGACGCCCTCCCGGACCTGCCGGGACTGGACCGCCATTTCGCCACCACGAGCGCCTGCGGGGTCTGCGGCAAGGAGAGCCTCGAGGCGCTCAAGATCCGCGGCTGTCCCGTGCTCGGCGAAGGCCCGGTCGTGGAGACCGAGACCGTCTACGGCCTCCCGGACGCGCTCCGCCGCGGCCAGGGGCTGTTCGAGTCCACCGGCGGCCTGCACGCCGCCGGCCTGTTCACCCCGGACGGCACCCTCCTGTGCGTACGGGAGGACGTCGGCCGCCACAACGCCGTCGACAAGCTCGTCGGGTGGGCGCTGATGTCCGGCCGGCTCCCGCTGAGCGACCACGTCCTCATGGTCAGCGGGCGCACGAGCTACGAGATCATGCAGAAGGCGCTGGCCGCCGGGATCCCCATGGTGTGCTCGGTGTCCGCGCCCTCCAGCCTCGCCGTGTCGCTCGCCACCGAGTTCGGGATGACCCTGGTCGGTTTCCTCCGCGGGCGGCGCTTCAACATCTATGCCGGGTCCGAGCGCATACGGGTGCCGGCACTGTTCGATTCGTCTGTTCCGGCCGGCCCGGCCGGTTCGTCTTAGGGGGGCTTGCAGGGATTCGCACGTTCGGGGGCAGCCGCACACATTGATCGGAGTCGCCCATGACCGTCACCCGACCGCACGATCCCACCCGTGGCCGCTGGTTCATCGCCGGCGCCGCGGTGCTGCTGCAGCTCGCACTCGGTGCGGTGTACGCCTGGAGCGTCTTCTCCAAGGCGCTCCAGAAGGACAACGCCTTCGACCTGTCCAAGGCGGAGGCCACGCTGCCGTTCTCAGTGACGATCGCGATGATCTTCCTGGGGACCTACCTCGGTGGCCGGATCCAGGACCGGCGCGGTCCCCGGATCGTCGCGCTGACCGGCGGCGTCGTCTACGCGGCCGGCATCCTGCTGGCCGGCGCGGCCTCCGGCGCCGGGGACCTGTGGCTGCTGATCCTGGGATACGGGGTGATCGCCGGCTTCGGGCTCGGCCTCGGCTACATCGTGCCGATCGCGATGCTGCAGAAGTGGTTCCCGGACAAGCGCGGACTCATCACCGGCATCGCCGTCGGCGGCTTCGGCTTCGGGGCCGTCATCACCTCGCCGGTCGCGCAGCGTCTCGTGGACCACTACTCCGAGGTCCCGACCCGGTCGTTCCTCTGGCTCGGCCTCGCCTACCTGGTCATGACGGTCGCCGGTGCGTCGTGGTTCCGCAATCCGCCGGAGGGCTACGAGGTCCCCGGCCGGCGCCGGGCCGCGGCCGGCCGGGTGGTCGAGAGCACGCGGGACCACACCCAGGGGGAGGCCCTCCGCACGCCCCAGTGGTATCTGCTCACCGCGATCCTGTGCCTCAACGTGACCGCGGGCATCGGGCTCATCTCGGTCATAGCCGCGGCGTCCGGCGACATCGCGGGCGTCAGCGCCGCCGCGGCCGCCACGCTCACCGGGGTCATGGGCCTGTTCAACGGCGGTGGCCGGATCCTGTGGGGCTGGCTGTCGACGCACATCGGCCGGATGAGCGCCTTCCTGGCGATGCTGGGTCTCCAGGGCGTCTGTTTCCTGGTCCTCCCGCACGCCTCGTCGGCCGCCCTGTTCGGCGTGCTCGCCGCCGTCATCTACCTCTGTTACGGCGGGGGTTTCGGTGCGATGCCCGCCACGGCGGGGGACTTCTTCGGCCTCCGCAACGCCGGTGCCATCTACGGCCTGATGATCGTCGCGTGGAGCATCGGCGGGGTGGCCGGACCGCTCCTCGTGGCCTGGCTCATCACCGGTGACGACTACACGACGGCCTTCACCACGGTCGGGATCATCGCGCTCGCCGGCATGGTGCTGCCGCTGCTGACCCGGCCCCGGGCGACCAGGGAGGAGGCCCCGGCCGTCCCCGCGGCCGCGGCCGAGTAGGCCCAGGGCGGTTCAGCG
>DASYNF010000139.1:0-14953 GCA_036008685.1 Actinomadura sp.
ATCTACCCCGGCACCGTCCACGGCTTCACCATGTCCGACACCGACGCCTTCAACCCCTCCGCACTGCAGCGCCACTGGGACCGCCTGCTCCCCCTCCTCGACCGCACCCTGGCCAACAGCTGAGGCTCCGGCTCGGAAACCGAACCTGAAGTACACGGCTCCGGAGTCCTTAGCTCGCACGCCAGCCGCAAAGTAGCGGCCGGGACCTGGTGATCGTGGTCATGCGCTCTCTGCCGCCGCAGACTGTTCGTCGTGCTCGCGCAGCATCCGCATCACGGTCGCGGGTCAGGGGTGCTCGCCGCGCTTCTTGCCGGTCCGGATGACCAGCAGGCCGGCGATCTCGCGCAGGGAGAGCTCCTCCTCGTCGCGCAGGCGTACGGCGGTGGCGATCATGTCGTTGTCGGCGACTTTGACGCCGCCGATCGTCTTGCCTTTCGTGCGGGCGGTCTCCTGGCCTTCGAGGGTCTTGTCGCGGATGTAGTCGCGCTCGGACTCCGCCATGGCGGCGAAGACGCGAAGAGTGCGGCGCCGTGTCGAACCGGGTCGTGCTTGCCCTGGAGCGGGCCGGTGAGGAACTCCAGCTCGATCTCGGCGTCGTGCAGTTCCTCGGCGACCTTGAGGAGTTCAAGGGCGCCGCGGCCGAGCCGTTTCATCTCGTGCACGATGAGGGTGACCTTCGCCCCGAGGGAGCGGTACTCGCGGGCGGCGGCGAGGGCGGCCTTCATCTCGGGCCGCTCGCGTACGCGGGTGCTGATTCGTTCGTGAACAGGCGGTGCACCCCGGAGGCTTCGAGGGCGTCGACCTGCGACTGGATCTCCTGCGTCCGAGTCGAGACGCGGGCGTAGCCGAGGCGGACCTCCATCGGCGTGGACGCTGTCGCAGGCTTCACGGCCGGCAGGGCCGTCCAGAGCGAGCCGGGATGGCGCACAGCCGGGGTGGCGACGTGGAGTTCGGAGCGGAGCGCGGGGACGAGCTGGAAGCGGGCGGTGTGGTACTTGAGCGCGACCTTGCCCGCGGCGGTCCGGCACGGGGAGCCGGCGGGGGCCTGGCAGGTGGACATCGGGCAGGCGTGTGCTTCGACGAGCTTGTGCGGGTCGGGTTTCACGCCGGGGTCGTTTCAGGAGTGCGTTTCACACGTCAAGAGGAAGGAAACGACCTGTGCAACATAACGACCTGCATGGATGCCCCGGCGGCGCGGTGTTGCAACGGGGACCACCTATGAAACGCCCTCCCTGAACCGCATCAGAACGGCCAATGGCGGTAACCCGGCGCTCCTCAGCCCGCTATCGCCACTGGCCGTTCGGTTGTTGCTCAAGCCCCGAGACTGGGGAACCTGTGGCCCATGCAGATATTTGTCCGGGTTTTCCTCGATTGTCTCTGAGCGTGATGCACACTTGGCGCCGTGTAAGAGAGTGCGTCGATCAGGCGACTTTGCTCACTCGGAGGCATCATGCTGCGGATCCACTTCACACTCGAAGATCTTGCGCGGACGCGGATCGCGGCCGAGCCGGACATGATGTGGGAAATTGTGCTGAGCGTCCACCTGCTGCAGCACCGTGGAGGTGCCGCGGTGTTCGAGGACTGGCGTCGCCATGCCCGTCGCCGGCTCCGCGAATGGGTACGGCCGCTGCTGACGCTGGCGCCGCATGCCGCCTACTTCCCGGACTTTCTCACCCCAGCCGAGCCGAGCCCCTCGTTTGAAAAGGGGATCGAGTCGGTCCTGACCACGCCGCATGCCCGTATCCACGCGGACCTGGAACGACTCGCCGCCCACCGCCGCCTGCCGAACTGGACCCGCCGGTTGGCCCAAGGCGACAGCCGGGCCCTGGGAGATCTGGGACAGGCTCTGCGCGCCTACCGCAACGCGGTCATCGATACCTGCTGGCCGTCCGTACAGACGTATGTCGAGGGCGACAGATCCCGGCGGTTGCGTGCCCTGGCCGACGGCGGGGTCGAAGGGCTGTTGGCCAGCTTCCGCCCGCTGATGCGATGGAATCCCCCGGTGCTTGAGGTCGGCTACCCCGTCGCGCAGGACTTGGTGCTCAATGGCCGGGGCCTGCTTCTGGTCCCGTCGTACTTCTGCTGGCGTACACCTGTCACCCTGGCCGATCCCGAGCTTCGCCCCGTGCTCGTGTATCCGGTCACCCGCGACCTGCGCCACGGCGCCGAAGACGGGGGCGCGGCCCGTCTGGCCGGCGGGGAACTCGGCGCGCTGCTCGGCAATACCCGCGCCGCGATCCTGAGGGCCGTACGGGACGGCTGCACCACGACCGAGCTCAGCCGCAGAGCGGGCACCTCGGTGGCCTCCGCCAGCCAGCACGCGACCGTGCTGCGGATGGCAGGACTCATCACCACCCAGCGCTACAGCGGATCCGCGCTCCACAGTGTGACCCCACTGGGTTCCCGCCTCCTCACCGCAAACTGACCACCCGGCTCGTCCCCATGCATCGTCATTCGGACGTCCACGTCCTTGACGTTTTGTGTGATCCTCTTCCCTAAAAAAGGACAGGGTTTTATCCCTGACTAAAAGGTGTCGACACCTTCAAGATCCGGCGGCAGACTCAAGGCCGCACTGCACAGAGGCTCCCTCTCTTTGACAAGTGAGATCTCATGGTGAAACTCGGGTCCAGCCGCGTAGACCCCTCCCGCCGGGCCGGAGACTCAGCTGGAAGTGATCCGTACAAACGTCTGCGCCCGACGCGAGCCGCCTTCATCGGCACAGGGAGCCTCGGCATAGCTCTTGCGATTTCATGGGCCACCGTCGACAAAGGACACTCCGCTCCGCCGCCACGTGAGGTCACCGCACAGGAGGCGACCTTGCTGCAGCATGCGGAAAAGATCATCCAGCGCGATTGCATGGCCAGGAAAGGGTTCCGTATCTGGAACACCGCTGAGAACCCACTACCGGAAAACCGGGAGTTCCCCTACGTGATCGATGACGTGGCATGGGCGCGGAAGCACGGTTATGGCAGTGATATGCGGCGCCGCGTTGAGGAGCTACGCCGATCAGATCCCAACACCCGCTACCTACGCAGCCTCTCACCACAGCGCCGGGCGGCCGCCATCACGGCTCTGAACGGAGATGCCCGCCTTGGAACCCTAGAGGTTCGATTGCCTACGGGTACGGTCGTAGGCCGGAGTGACAGCGGTTGCACGGCAGAGGCCGAACGTGCACTTTATGGCGATCTCAAGACCTGGTTCCGGGCAAAACAGATAACCACAAGCCTTTCCAGCATGGGCCGCATGCGCGTTCTGAATGATCCAAGATTCACAGCACACGTGCGCCTATTGGCTGGCTGCATGCGTCAACACGGCTACAGATACGACGACCTCGGACAGGCTCGGGCCGCTTTTCTGGATCCTCGCACACCGAAAGAACGCGCCAAAGAGATCCAGTCCGCCGTCACGGAGGCGAACTGCGCCAACAGTACCGGCCTTTCCAGAGTCGCCGATCAACTCGACCGAGAACACAAGGAGGCGATCAGCAAACAATACCACTTGGCCTATGCGACCCGATTCCGCCTCCAGCACAACGCCGTGCCGCGGGCTCGCTCTGCACTCAAGGCCCAGAGCGAAGAAATCCCACAGTAATCCGTCACGGAATCAGCCGTGGCAAGTGACGCCCCGCTACGGGGCGAGACACAGAGGTGAACACCATGAGCAGGAAGCGCATCAGCCTGATTCTGGCCGCACTGGCGACCACTGGCGTGGCCGTTGTCGGCGCGTCAAGCGCCGCCCAGGCCACCACCGCCGCGTCCAAGCCGGCACCCCAGCGCGTCGCCGCGGCCGCGGACGGATACTTCTACGCCTGGATCAACAGCAATTTCAGCGGAGGCTCCTGCCGTTGGGCCGGCAACGCGAGCAACTGGGGCAGCTGCAGGAACCAGGCGAGCTCGGTGCAGAACAACGGATACGCGGGCACGTACGACGACGTCAACATGTACTGGGGCGTAGATTACACCGGCGCCTGGTACTGCCTGCCCCCTGGGCACTATCTCCGCGACATGCAGTACGACTACTTCAACCGTGGAGGCAGCGGACTCGGGCAGGCGATGGGTGACAACGTCTCCTCCCATAAGTGGACGACGAGCTGCTGAGCGGTCGGCCACTCCGCCACTCGCCCTGATCCGCTGACCACCCCTTGATCGGCGGACCAGGGCGGGGACAAGGACAGAAAGGGTCTCCCGCCAACGGCGCTTCGGCGGGAGACCCTCTGGCGTCTGAACGGGTAACTACCCAGAGCTACCCTTTCTCCTGGTCGCACGGACCCGAGTGGAGGACCTAGTAGCTGATCACACCGGTCCATACCCTGAGCTCCAGGGAGCCGTCCAGGACGGGGCCGTGGCCGATCGTCCTCGATCACCGAGGCGAGCCCGTCACTTCACGGAGCGGGGGTGTCCGGCGTAGGGGCGGCGGCCGATGGTGGGACACCGGCGGTAGGGACCCGGTCTTGCGGCTGCCCCGCATCGGCCGCTCCAACTGGCCGGTGGCTTGCCGGAAGTGCCGTTCCGTGAGCGGCTATTGATCTCCATGACTATGGTTCGCGGCGTGAAGTTCATAAGCAGTGGGATCGGCACCCTTGCGCTCGGAGCCGGATTCGGCGCGCTTACCTCTCTCATCAATGATGTGTCCTCCCCGTACAGAACGACCGGAAGCCGGGTGGTCAACGCGGGCTGGGCATGGGCTGCAAAAGTTGCAGAGGTCGCAAGCCTGCTACTGGACGTCGGCTGGGCATGGGCGGGACTGGCGGTGGCCATGGGATGGCTGGTCGGTACGCGCGTTCGAGGGGCAACCGCCGGTGTCCTGGCATTGATCGCAGCCACGACGGCGTACTACTGCATCGACTGCATCCTCCTGAAGGAACCGTTGGCCTGGCATTGGCCAGAGATGCTCCAATGGTGGCTCGCGAGTGTGGTCTTCGGGTCGGCTCTCGGCGCCGTGGGCGCGAGCATCAAGCAGCCCGGAGTGCTCGGTCTCCTCGCGGGGCTGACGCTGCCGGCCGGCGCGATCGTGCAGATGGTCTTTCTGCCACCTGGGTGGGGCCTGATCGTGCACCCGGCGGCGATCTGGGTGCGAGTGATCGTATGGGTGGCCGCTACCGTGAGCATCGGTGTCATCATCACCCGGTTCCTCGCTGCAAAGCAGCACTAGGGCAGGAGACCAACGCTCGGGAAAGTCGCGCTAAGCAGGGGTGCCGGTAAGAAACGTGTCACGGGCCCCAAACGAGCGGATCCCGAACGTGGACGGGTGAGCTCGTCGACATTCAGTGGCGTGGTGGCTGCTGTTCGGCGGTGGTGATGCGGGTGGCGTACACCCGGTAGGCCTTGCGTTCGGCTGGCCCGGCGTCGGGGGCGGCGAGGGCGGTGCCCTGTTGCAGCGCGGCGTGGTGGAGTGCGAGCGGTGCGGTGAGACGGACCGAATGGCCTTGGCCGCGGCGGATGGTCCGTCCGGCGGCGAGGGCTTGGCGGATGGCGTCGTCTGCAGTGGCGTGGAGATGGTCGGCGAGCAGGCCGGGCAGGTCGAGGGTCATCTGTTGGTCGAGTGTGGGGGCGACCGGTTCATCCGCGGCGGGGAGGGTGCCCGGCGGGTCGGGTAGCTGGCGGGCGTGGGCGTTGTCCAGGATGCGGCGGATGGTCTTGGGGGCGACCTGGTGCTGGCGGGCGAGGGCCTTGATCGCGGTGCCGCTTCGGTAAGCCTCCATGACGTCGGCGGCCTGGCCGGTGTCCAGGGCGGTGGGGCGGCCGAGGGTTTTGCCGGAGGTCTGGGCGGCGGCGACGCCTTCGCGGGTGTTCTCGCTGATCATGTCGCGCTGGAACTCCAGGACCGAGGCCAGCACGTTGACCATCATCTTGGTGCCGGAGTCGTCTGAGGCCAGGTCGATCCCGGCCAGCAGCCCGGACTCGACCCGCAGGTGCAGGCCCCGGCGGATCAGGACGGGGCGCAGGGCGAGGATGTCGGCGACCGAGCGGAACAGGCGGGCGGCGTCGGCGATGCGGATGGTGTCGCGGACGGCGGCCTCGTGCAGCAGGCGGGTGAATCCCGCCCGGTCCAGGGAGATCCGGCGGCTGGAGGTCGCCGGGTCCTCGTAGACGGGGGCGCCGGAGGCGATCAGCGCGGCCAGGGCGTGCCGCTGGCGGGCGTCGGTCTGCTTGTCGGTGGAGTGCCGGAGGTAGATCCGGTCGGCCATGCCCGGTCACGTCCCTTTTCCCCAGGTCTCCCGGTGTGCTGGGACGCCCATCGTAGGGGCGAAAAGGGGAGGCGGAAGTGGGGATCGGATCCGATTGGATCGGTGGCCCGTTCCGGCAGGTCGGGCGCGGGGCTCCGATTGGATCTGCCGAGGGGGCGGAGTCGACCGATTCCGCCCCCGACGACCGGTCGCCCTTGCACTCGACCAACAGATGACCCTCGACCTGCCCGGGCAACGGCGACGGCTCCCTGCGCCAACAGGAAGCCGTCAATGCCCGGTGTCTTCATCGGAGGTGTTCCGGTGGTGCCCGAGACCCGTTGGGCGCGTGATTGGCCGTGCGGGCGGGCGATCTGGTCTTTTAGAGATGGTGTCTGCTCGCGAGGTACGGCGCCGGTTCGGGGACGCCGCGCACGGCGAGGTAGCCGTCCCGGCCGAGGTCGAGCCGCGCCGCCAGGCCGACGTCGATGGCCCAGTGGTTCGCGGTCGTGATGTGGCCGACGGCGGCCGTCTCGCTCGTGTGCGCGAGGGCCTCCCAGAGGAGCTTCTCGGCGGTCTCGGCCTGCGCGGCGGCCAGCAGGATCGGACCGCCCCGGTTCGCGTCGAGGTAGACGTAGCCGGGCCGCTCGCCGGGCGAGGACGAGACGATCAGCCGCATGCGCTCCAGCATGTGCGGATGGTCGGCGCCGTGGGGGCCGCCGCGCAGGGTCACGTCGAGCGCGTCCATCCATTCGAAGTCGTCGGGACGTCCCTCGCGCAGCCCCTCGGGCTTGGGGAGGACGCTGCGGTCGAGGCGTCCGGACATGCGCATCAGCGGGTGCAGGGTGAAGCCCGCGAGGCGGTAGCGGCGGGTCGCGCCCGGATGCGGGCTGGAGGAGATCAGGCAGACGCGGTCGCCCGCGTGGGCCAGCGCCGCGTCGATGAGCATGCGGCCGACGCCCTTGCCCTGGAAGCCCGGCAGGACGCCGAAGACGGCCAGGTACCAGACCGTGCCCCGGTTCTGCGCGACCGCGAGGCCGGCGATCTCGCCGCCGTCGGTCTCCGCGACCCAGCAGCCGCCGGGGTCGGTCGCGACGTGGTGGCCGATCCCCTCGATCCAGGCGCGGGCGGCGGCCTCGTCCGGCGGCGCGGGCTCCGGATCGTTCCAGCGGCGGTCCCTCCGGTCGGCCTCCAGGAAGGTGGCGGCGCAGGCGCGCTGGGCGGCGGGCAGGTCGTCCGGTGTCATGGGTCTGATCCGCTCGGAACTCATGGCACGCATGATCGGGCAGGAGTGGGGCGGACGTCACCCGCTTTTCGACGGCATTCGAACGCATCGGGACCGCCCAAGACCCCGCCGCGTGCGCCCGCTCCCACCCCTGGCCGCCCAGCGGCCGTGCGGCGGTTCGCCCAGCCGAACCCAGCCTCGGGCCAACCGGACACGACAAATACCGAGTCCTGAATCACGACACTCAGCAGTCACGGCGCACGCGCCCGCCCTCTGCCTGACTCGGCTCCTACTCGGAGACGGCCGCCTGCGCGGCTTCGGTCACGGCTTCGGTCGCGGGGTCGGTGGCGGGGTCGGTTCGGACGCCGAGCGGTAGGCGCTTGGCCACGTCCAGGCGTACCTCGCCGTAGGGCTGGACGTGCTGCCAGAACAGGGGCGTCAGGTCGCGCTGGTCGGCGGGTTTGAGGAGCTTGGCCCACTGCGGGTCGGCCAGGACGTCCTGCAGCATCAGGGTGTTGATGTAGACGAGTGCGGCCTGCAGGATGCACAGGCACAACACGGTCATCTCCAGTTCCTCGCGCCGGTTGGTGGCGATGTCGCCGCCCTTGCCGTAGAGGATGACCGAGTTGGCGCCGTTGGAGGCCTCCACCACGTTCAGCCCTTCCTGAATCTCCCGCTGGAGTTCGCGCAGGCGCAGGTAGCGGGCGACGAAGATGGTCTTCTGCGCGCGGCCGACCTCCAGCATGGCCTGGTAGACCGGGTGGGAGGCGGACTCGGTGAACCGGCGCAGGATCGCCTCGGTGGAGGCGGTGCCCTGTTTGATCGCGGTCGCGTACTTGATCATCTGGTCGTAGTTCTGCTCGATCACCTCCCACCGGATCGGCCGGGTCATCGCCGGGGCCAGCCGCGGGTACCGGTCGCTTTCGCCGCTTTCCACCCGGTAGAGCTTGACCTTGTTGATCTGTTTGATGCGTGGCAGCAGGTCAAAGCCCAGCAGCCGGGTGACGCCGAAGCCGATCTCGGTCTGGCCGTGTGAGTCGACGTAGTTGCCCTCGACCTTCATGGTGGTGCCGTGCCGGACCGCGCCCTCGATCATCGCGTGCACCTCCGAGGCCGAGGCGCGCAGGGTCTGGGAGTGCACGACCATCGACCCGCGCTCGATGTGCCAGTAGATGAGGATGCCGCGGCCGCCGTACCGCGAGTGCCACTCGGTGAAGATGTTCTGGTCATAGGCGCGCACGTGCGTGGAGTCGGAGGCGACGGTGGTGGTCCCCTCGCCCCACAGCGCGGTGTCGCGGGCGGCGAAGGTCGCGTTCGCGATGGCGATCGCGATGTCGGCGGCGACCTGCGGGGTCAGGTAGCGGCGCCGGACGTAGCGGATGTCGTCCTCGCTGTGGGCGTGGCCGCCGGCGGCGACCGCCCGGATCCCGGTGTTGGTGCCGTACCCGAAGATCGCCAGCATCAGGCGCTCGGCCAACACCTCGGGCGCCAGGCTGGAGCTGCCCGCCACCGAGGTGACCGCGTCCAGGCAGCCGGTCCGTAGCACCGCCTCCTTGAGCATGTCGATCAGCGGGACCGCGCCCCAGCGGCGCCCCACCTCTTTCTTGATCTTGCGGAGGTTCCGCGGCTCCTCGGCCGCCTCGATCTTCGTCAGCTTGATCGCGCCGGACTTGCGCTCCTTGATTTCCACCCAGTCCAGCGTGGGCAGCGCGGTGTCCAGCGCCTCCAACTCCGCGCGCATCTCGGCTTTCAGGTCGGCGATGAACTGCTTGGGGTCCAGCGGCTTGCGCAGCTCGGCGTAGTTGGCCACGCGGCGCGCGGCGAAATCCTTGGGCAGGTCCTGCTCGGGGTCGCGGAAGGAGTCCGCGCCGACCACCCAGATTTCTTTGCAGCGCAGCGCCTCGCGCAGCGCCTGGAAGGTGACGATCTCGTACACCATCCGCACCACCCGCCGGCGGCCGCGCTTGTCGCGCTTGAACACCAGGTCCTCCCAGGCCCCGGCGGTGCCGCGATGCTCAGGCACTCGCTCCCCGCGCGGGTAGTAGGCGGTGTTGCCCGCCTTGGCATACCGGCGGACCAGCTCCACCGCCTCGATCACCGGCTGGTAGGCGGTGTTGTTGCTCTTGAACTCCAAGGTGTCCAGCAGTGCGATCAACCCGCGCCGGTAGTGGTTGGTGTAGGAGGCGCGCAGCGTGGTCTGCACCGTGGTGCGGTAGGCCGGGCCCTTGGTCTTGAACTCGTGCACCAGGTCCTTCAGCGTCTGCTCCCCGCCGGTGACGGCAGGGAAGATGACCGCCCGGACCGGATCGTCGGGATGCCCCAGCGCGGCGTCGGCGACCCGGAACAGGATGTTCTCCTTCCCGGTCACCCGCTTGAACGCGTTGATCAGCTCCTTGGTCACCTTGCTGTCGGCCCGCGCCTTGATCCGATGCACGGTCGCGATCAGCAACTCCACCAGCGTGTCGGTGATCTCCCGCTCCCGCTCGCACACCAGCGCCGCCAACAGCAGCACCGTCAACTCGCGCGGGTGCGTGCGCAGGTGAGAGGGAGCCTCCACCGCCGCCCGCGCCCGCCAGGCCGCCAGCACCTTGGGCGCCACATCCGCAAACACCCCCTCCGGCAACCCGATCGACCGCACCGCCTCCAGCTTGCGGATCTCGGTCATCATCGACTCCAGACTCACGTTGCCCGGAGCCGACTTGATCAGCGCCAGCACGCTGGAGGCGTCGTCGTCCTCAGCCGCTGCCCCCTCGGCCACCTGACCGGCCGCCCGCGTCACCCCGGCCTCAGCACCGTCCCCATCATCGGTGTCATCGTCGATGCCGACCAGGGCGCAGATCCGCTGCGTGACCGCCGGCCCCAGCCGCGAGGCGATCCGCGCCGACCAGGTGACCTCCGCGTTGTGCAGGGCGGAAGCCACGATCCGCGAGACCCGCCCCGGGGTCGGCGGTTCGATCCGCTCCTGACGCAGATGCTTCAGCAACTCCTCCCGAACCCGCTCGGGCCGACGCTCAGCGTGGGCGACGTTCTCGGCCAGCCACACCGTGACCTTGTCCGCGTCCGCGGTCGTGCAGACCCGAAACTCCAAATGCGTACGGATCTGACTGCGGTGGTACTCGATCGTGGAACCAGACCACTCATAAAGCCCCAGCTCCGAGGCGGGCACCTGGACCTGCTTGGCCACATGCTCGACAACCTCGCCGGCCAGCTCCGAACGCCCCCGCGGGAACCGCCCGTGCCGCGTATAGAACTTCAGCAAGATCGCAAAACCGAGGCGCGTGGCGCCACGCTTCCCGGCGATCAGGTCACGCTCCTCGTCCAGGACCGTCCAGTGCTCGACCAACTCGTCGACGTGCATCGGGGGGTGCGTCATAGCCGCCCAGCATCGACCAGTCAAATCACAACAAGATCAACGCCGTTTGGGGCTCACGACACGTTTCTTACCGGCACCCCCAGTTGGCCGAGTTGGCCGAGTGGCCGGCCGCAGCCGGCGCAGTGCCCGGCAGCGACGGCGAGGATGTGCCAGCCCGTCTCGGCACCATCGTTGACGCCGCCGTCGCCTTGCACGGCACTCACGGATACGCCAGTCCGGTCATGCTCGTGCACGCCGCCACCGCGCCGAACGCGGTCATGCGCGCCCTACCGGCTCTGCCGAGAACGCTCTGGGTGCCAAGTCTCGACGCCGCCTGGGCAGCGGCAGCCGCCATCACTGCTGCATACGCCCCGACCCAGGCCCGCCCTACCCCTCGCGTACGGGCAGATTTGGACAATGACGAGCTCATGCAGCACGCGACGGATTCCGGTGACGCGCACGCGATCAAGTTCGTCGACGCCGCGATCGACGCGCATACCCGCAGCGGCGACCCTGCCGTGCTCGCCACCGCGGCCCAGGCAATAGAGCAAATCGCCGCTGACTAGGGGTCCCGGTAGTACTGGGGAAATTTCCAGGGGATGGGACCCCTTGGGCTCGGCAAGGATCCGGCTCCGCATGCTATGCGGGCGGCGAGGGGCCGCCCCTGCTCCTCCTCGTCACTGCCACACGTCATCCGCCGTTGGCCTGGAGCGCCTTTCTCAGTGCCGTGGTTCGCTTGGCCACCTGCGCCTTCAAGGGGGCGAGGGCGGCGGTGTGCTGTGCGATCGCGCTCTTTTGGTAGCCCGCCTCGATGGTGGTGAGGGTCTGGACGTATTTCACTTGCTGCTGACAGGCGACGTCGGCGACAGCCGTCCTGATCTCCGGTTTGGTTACCGGGTTGTTGAGGTTAAAGCTGGCACTGGCCGCCAGCGGAGTGGCGTAGCGGGGGTAGCCCTTGGCTGCCATGCACTGCTGCCATGCGGCGTCCGCCGTGAGAGCTTTGTGGTCGTGGAGGGTCTTGGTGAATGCGTCATGGTTCAGTTGCGCTGCCAACTCGTTCGTCTTCGCCGCATCGGGTGTCGGGTTATCCAGCAGCGTCCGGTGGGTCTGGCCGAAGCATCCTCCAGCGGGGATCGTCTTGCCGTGGTATGTGCCAGCCGAGGCCGCCGCGTCCGGTGTCTTCGCCGTGGACGACGAAGTGCCGGTGAAGACCCGCCGTTTGTCAAGCGGCATTGTCATCGGTGAGGTGTCGGCTCGATCGCCGTCGTCGGAGGAGCTGGTGGTCGTCGGCTCTGGCGGCAGGTGGTAGCCGAATTTGCTCGCGGCGACCGGGTCGCTGATCCCGTAGCGGCGGCTGTTGTAGACGGCCAATGTTGCCGTGATGATCTTTGTGCGGTCGGTGTAGTGCGGGAGGTAGGACAGCCCAAACGACCTCATGCAAGCGCGGGTCATGAGAATCCCCTGGTTGACCCTCCGCGCCTCCTGTGCATCGCTGAGGTGATAGGCATCTAGGGGCAGCGCGGCGGCATGGACGGAGGGTGTGTAGAGCGTCGTTGTGGAGGCCTCGGGGACGTCGACAGAGGCGGAAGATGCCCATCCTGATACGCCAAAACCGAGGGTTGCGGCCGTGGCGGCGACGACACCGGACCCGGCGATTAGAACCGTACGTCTACGCATGTCCGTGAAAGGTTCCTTTGTGATTGTAGGTGAAGGATATCGGGATCAGCGATCGGTCAGCACAGGTTGCCCTTAGAGGTGGACGCCTCTTGATTCACGAGGTAACTGTTAAGGTTTCCCCACGAACCGCCGTCGATCCAGTTGAAATTCCCAGTGTAGTTCGGGTAGTACCAGACAGTCATACCGTTGCAGAGTATGGCGGACATCGACGCGGCGTTGTTGCGTATGTACGTATTCCACCCTCCGCAGCTGCCGCTGCCGCCTCCGGAGCAGAGATCGAACTTCCATTGCCCGAGGTCGGGCGCATAGTTGTTGAAACTCCACTCCGCATTGTTGCCCCAAAGCCACACGTTGGGGTGGTAGTAGAGGCAGAAAAATCCGGTGCCCTTACATTGGGCATTGTAGGCGGCGGTAACGCGCCATCCTGAAGCTTGCGCCGGGGTGGCTGTCAGGCCGGCAAAGGCCATAAGCCCTGCCGCGCCCGCCAGTACCGCGGATGCCAATCGTACGACGACCGCTTTCTTGAACTTCGGCAACGCCATAGGTTGGTTCGTTCCTCTCGCTCCGTAGCATCCTACACTGGTACATGCGACCGCAAATCTGACATATGGCCATCTTTGTGTCAATGTCCTAATTGGTGGTGTTGCCCGCCGCGCCTTGTTTTCCCTGGTCATTGCCCGAAATTTGCTCTTCGCGGCCGAGCTGACGGCGCGTTTATCGTGCTACGTTCTGCGACGAACCCATCCGGCACTGTCGCCTTCTTGTTCCGGAGTTTTCCCAGCTCAAAGACCCATATTGTCACTCGGTGTGGCTAGCCCGTTACGTGGGTTAGTGATCAGATGACTACGGGATCCGGCTCACTGCGAGAGCCTCAAAACTCCCCCCGGCACACTGAGTTTGGTGGCGCGCATGGGTCGTCCACGAACTCAGCTGTGCACGCCTCGGCTGATCGCGTCGTCACGCGCTATCACAACGCCAAGCGGGCCACCATCCGTGGATACCCGGAGAATCTGTCCCAAGGCGGTCAGCCGGAATCCTTTTTCGCCGCGCTGCCTTTGTGGCATGACCGCCTCCGGTCATAGTGCGGCCTCGGGGAACATCGGTACAGCGGTTGGCGCTGAGAACGATCATGGTCAGGGCGCGAGCGTGCTGACCCGGTTCTCGTACTCGCGGCGGGCCTTACCATCGCCGCCGGAGTCAAAGTCTCCGTCGGTGTCGTCCACAAAACCCTGGCCGAAGCCCAGCGAGAGACTCAACGGGACCAGTAACCCCCTCTCAGACCTGATCGTCACCATTGCCGGGGCCCCACCGGACGGTCGTTGCCCCTTTCCGGCTTACTTGGTCTGCCCCCCCTGAGCGCGCGAATGCGTTGGCCTCCATCGGAGGCGTCGCCGTCGCCGGGGTCTCCGCTTGGCATACACACCGACGCAGGTAGCAGTACCTCTGCACCACCGGACTTGGTCTAGGTCACCAACGGCTCTTATTAGAACTTTCTCTACGGTTTCAAGCCGTCACCGCCATGGCGGTGACGGGCCGGGCCGGCGCGCCGGGCGTGCGGCCTCTGCGGGCCGATCCCGTCGCGCCGTCCGGTCAGCGGGCACGGTTCCGGGACGGGTGTCCCGGTCAGCGGGCACGGTCGCGGGACGGGTGTCCCGGGCGGCGGGACGGTTCCGGGACGGTGTCCCGGGCGGCGGGACGGCTTGGCCTGGGAAGTCGCCCTCGACCGGCGGCGCAGGCGTCGGCGAGATCACATGATAAGAGAAATTGACATGTACTCCTGAGGGGCTTCCGAGGCACGGAACGACCACGCGCGTGTCCCGTCCGGGCGAAGGTGGCGGGCCCGGTTTCTCTGGCCTGGGAGGTGCCACACAGATCGGAACACTGCTCACTGATCTTGTTCAGACTTACCTGGCAGTTTCGGCTGAGCCTGGATCTTGCGGAGCGCCGGGTGGTTGTCAGTGCCGCGCGCCCAGGTTTAGTTCGAGTTCGAGTTCGTGACGGACCGGGATGCCGTCGAGGCCGATTTCGGGAATCGACGGCTTGAGCGCTCGCGACCGGGCAACAGCGTCGCGGTGCACGGCGATGAGGTCGAAGCCGTACCTCTGGTAGAAGCGCAGCGCCGGCAGGTTGTCGTTCGTCGTGATGAGCCACAGCCGGACGGCACCCGCGGCGCGGGCCGCATTGGCCACGGCGTCAACGAGGGCGGTGCCTGCGCCGGCACCTTCGCGCACGGAGTCGAGCGTGACGAGCTCGCATTCTCCGCCGTCGATTCGGTAGGTAGCGACCCCTGCGCGGTTCCCGTCGAGATGGGCGATGAACCCGGGAAGCGCGGTTGTGTCGTGTGCGACGCCCCGGCTCACCGAAATAACACCTCCCCACCGCTCGGTGAACAGCTCCCGTACCCATGCGATGTCATCCGCGGTAAGCGGCCGCACGGTCAGGTGACGGGTTTTGTTGTGGTCAGGAGCGGTCATGCGCTCACGCTCTCAGAATCCGGAGATCGGCTCGGTGCATCCTTCGCGGCGGCTTCGGCGGC
>DASYNF010000140.1:0-7707 GCA_036008685.1 Actinomadura sp.
TCGTGCGTTCGGTCATGAGGAGGGCGAATCTTTCCCGGGTGGTGGCGCAGCATACGTCTTTCCTCGGGGCGGATCTCAGCCAGGTCGACTTCACCGGCGCGGACCTGACCGACTCCACGCTCTTTGGTGCGACGCTCGACGGCGCCCTTTTCAAGGCTGCAATTCTACAAGACACTCGCTATCGTCACTAACGACAACATAGCCACGGACTCAATTTTTTACGATCTTGAGTGTTGAGCATTCCTGAAGCCTGGACTATTGTGTGCCGGTCACTACGGAGACTGCTTTTGCTGGTCCAGGGTGAGGGTGCGATGACCTATTTTGCAGAGCTGAGTCCATATGCCTACTGGCCGGATGCGGATGAGGCGGTCAACGTCGGTTGGCTTGCCGCCGGACATGACCATCCGGTGGGTGCGGTCCCAGAAGGCCTGGTGGCCGCTGCCCTCCGTGCCGTCGGCCAACGGCCCGTGAATCGCACGCGCGGATGGCATAGATGTGAGCTGTGCGCCGACCCGGACTATCCGATCCGCATGTCGATCGACGGTCGGGAACTCGCCTTGGGCGACGCCGAGATCCGGGTGACCGACCGGGACGGCACCGTCTACGCGGCGCCTTCGCTTGTCGCGCACTACATCGCGGAGCACTCTTACCGTCCGCCGGACGGCTTCATCGAGGCGCTACTCGAGAACCTTCACCTGGAACGATGGGCTTGACGCGAGATGAGATGGTCCGGCTGGTCGAACATCTCCAGCGCGGTGAAGGAATAACTGAAGAAGCGACGGAATGGGTGGAGGCGCAGGAAGGCGCCACGTCGAATCCGCATGTCGCGGACCTGATCTTCTATCCGAAACCCGATGAGGAGCACTTCACCAGCGAACAGATCGTCGACAAGGCCTTGGCTTACCGTCCCTTCGAGCTGTAGCCAGGTTCCCCGCGTACGGCTCTCGCCGGACGCCCCCCCGGTCACTGGTGGTCCACGCACACGGCGGCATGCGGACGAGCGGCGACCTGGAATCGCGCGACCGGGCCTGCCGCAGGCTCTCCGCCGGTGCGGACACCGCTGCTACCAGGCACGTGGCCAGGTTCGGCCAACACTCCCGTTCTCCTGCCATCCCTGATCACAATGTCCCTGTCGTCATGAGCTGTCGGCTACGCAGCGAAGCACCCGCATAGGTCCGGATTATTGTCATCCGCCCCCTTAGCCCCTTCTATAGAGTTCCCCTGACTTGAAGATCATGGGAGGCGTCGCTTTGGTGGCAGGCGGACATCCGGGCGGTTCGGATCTGGACCAGATGTTGCGGGACGCGCGAAAGTCCCTCGAGGCCATGAGGGCCGGAACACCTCCGAAGCGGGCCGAGGCTCCGCTGGAGGCCGTGAGCGAGGCGGCCGACGGACGGGTGAAGGCCACGGCCGATTCCCGAGGCCGGCTCAAGACATTGGAGCTGGACCCGCGGGTGATGCGGCTCGACCGTGAAGAGCTCAGCGAGCACGTCCTCGCCGCCGTCAACGGTGTGCTGGAGGACCTCCGGTCCAAGGCGAGCGTCGAGGACGCCGCGGCCACGGTCGGACGCGTGGATCCCGAGCTCCTCGCGCGGCAGCTCGGTGAGGTCCAGGACCAGGGGCTGCGGCAGATGGAGATGATCTCTCAGGCCATCGCCGAGGCGACGGCGAAACTGCGCGGAGGTGGCCGGTGAACGGCTATTCCATCGACCCGCAGAGCCTGCGGCAGGCGGCGAGTGCCCTCGATGCCGCCGGTGAGCGGCTCACCTCGGAGTGGAACGGGCTGGTCGGCACGGTCGAGGGCATGGGCGAGCCCTGGGGCGGCGGCGACATCGGCACGTTGATCGGCATCTCCTACCAGGCCGTACAGAGCGTCGCGGACGAGTCCTTCACCTCGGCGGCCGAGGACCTTTCCGGATTCGCCGACAAGCTGACGGCGGTCGCCGACAACCACGAACGCAACGAGCGGGAGACCACGGCGGACATCTCGTCCATCTCCGTCCCGTCAAGCGGCCGGTGATCCGGAGTGGGCCTGCAACCCCGGAGAACTCATCTCCCTGCTCGGCTACACGTGGCCGGAGGCCGATGAGACCAAGCTGTTCGAGCTCGGCGAGACCTGGATGGGCTTCGGCTCGTCACTGCAAGGGGTCATCGGCGACGCCGACGCGGTGGCCCAGCAGGCGTGGGGCCGCAACCAGGGCGACGACATCGACGCCTTCAAGGAGATCACGGGCCTGATCATCGACTTCCTGATCGACCAGGCGGTCGGAGCCCTCCTTGGCTAGGACCGGCAGGGGCACTGTAGGAAAGGCCGGAAGCAAGGCCGCCGGGGGGATCTTCGCCAAGCACGCGGATGAGTTGTTCCGCGTCAAAGGTGGGGGGATCGGATCATCGGTCTCGATCCCACGAAGATCTCCAAGGAGACGCGGGATGGCTGGCAAAAAAGCGTCCTTCCAAGAAAGCTACCCCTGAGACGAAGGCAAGCTCCAGAAAGCTGGACCTGAGCGACCGTGACGACCTGAGCCCGAAAGACCGGGAGATGGTCGACGCGGTTGAGAACCTTCGTCGAGAAGTGGGGGATGACAGAGGAAACGACTATGCATCTATTCGTTACATCGATGGTGATGGAGCGGAGCGCATACTCGTCACACGGAGCGATAGCGTCCACTCAGAGGGAATGGGAGGCAACTACCTCCTGGATCGATTAGGCCCCGATAAGATAAAGGCCGTGTACACCGAACGTTCGCCTGTAATGTCTCGTCGGACTGTGACGAGTGGATGAAAAAACATATTCCGGGCGCCGACGTGCCTCATGCCATCAACTATGGGACTGAAGGGACTACGCGTGCCGAGGGAAATAGACAGCACAGATCATATCGTAGAGGCCTTTTCCCATAAAGGATCGATGTCGGCCGGCTGCGTTGTCGAGGAGGTCTCATATGGTTCCAGAGATGACACACGAGCGGCTCGCCGCGCTGTTCGGTGAGGATGACGTCTGGCGGCCGCCGGAGAGTGAGCTCCCTCTGGAAATATCACATGAGCCGACTCGTCGGTTCCTTAGCGGCGTCGGCCTTCCGGCCGAGCTCCGCAATGGGTTCCTCTCGCTCGATTCAGATGTTCTCGAAGGTCGGCTGGAGACCTTGCCGCAGGTGTACGAGGAGCTCGGTGAGATCCGGGAGTGGACCTGGAGGATTCCGGAGGGCGGGAAGCACTGGTACGTCCTCGGTGGCTTCTTTGGGGGCGATGTCGCCGTCGATGGGGCCACCGGACGCGTCTGGTTCCTGCCCGAATGGGATGGGCCGCCGCAGCCCATGCACAGCGGTGTGGACGCGCTGGCCTATTTCATGTACGCGCTCGAGCGGGACAGGCCCCTTTACAGCTACGAGCACGCGCGCGCCGTAGAGGATGACGACGCCAGCCCGGATGACGAGATAGACGTCTACGAGAAGGCGGCTCGTAAGCTCGTCGTCGAGCTGCGGGAGATCGATCCGACTCCGTTTACAGAGGAGGATGCCGGGCCATGGACACAGGCGTTCGAGGACATCGCCGGTGGGCAGTGGGGATGATCCCGGGTGTCCTGAGCCCGCAAGACCCCGCGTCGTGAACGTGCGGGGCCCGAGGTCGGACACCATGGACCCCGCCGGGAGCGCATGAACTCAGGGAATGGACAGATGGCAAGGAGATAGGGCAACAGCTCGCCTCGCACTTCGGACCGGAGGGGCTCCGCAGGTTCTCCCAGCCGGAGCTCGCCGGATGCGGCCGAGGTGCTCGTCGGCACCGGCCTGCCCGTACAGGTCGGCGCTTACTTCGTCGCGACCGCCGGTGAACCGCTGGGCCTGGCCGAATATGCGGCGACGATCGGATTCCCCGGCGAGGATCCGGCCTCGGCTCGCTGGTGCCGGCTCGGCTCGGACGGTGGCGCGGAGATCTGTGTGGACCCTGCCGGGGCCGTACAGGCGGTGTTCGTGGTCGCGGACGAACAGCCGATGCGGGTCAACAGCTCGGTCGCGGCCTTCGTCGCGAGCCTGCTCGCTCTCGACCAGTACCTGGCCCTGCTGATGTCGCCGGGTGATCAGGATCCGCCAGAGGTCTTCAGAGGCCTGCGCGGCCGCCTGCTGGAGATCGACCGGGCGGCTCTGCAGGACCCCGAGGCGTGGTGGTCGCGGGTCCTCGAGCAGATCCGGCACGCGATGAGCTTCCCGTTCTCGGCCGCGTTCGAATACGCCGACTCCCGAGGTGAGAAGCACATCGTCACCGAGCAGGCACAGGTCGGCTTTCCCCACCCCGAGCGGGTCCTGTGGTACCGGCTCTCCGGGGAAGGCGTCGAGCCCGAGCAGGTGACACGGGTCTACACGGAGCTGGAGCCGTGCTTCCTCCCGGGCAACTACTGCGCCATGTGGCTGACCCGGTTCGAGAACGCCGAGTTCACCCACAGCTTCGACTACGGCGAGACCGCGCGAGAGCGCGAGGAGGGCTTCCTGGAGTTGATGCGCCATGCCGCACGGCAGCAGGGCTGAGTAGCGGTGTCCACGCCCATCCCCCCTGGGCTTCCGCTCGGCGCCGGCCGCGGGCCGGCGGCCATGGTCCTGAGGTCATGGTTGACCGACGTCTTCCGGCCCCGGCTGTGCCTGCTGACCGGTTCGCCCGGCGTGGGCAAGAGCCACCTCCTGGCCTGGCTCGTCGCGACGGACCTCGGCGCCGACAGGTCGATCAACGCGGCGATGAGCGCCCGCGGCATGTCGGCCGACGCGTTCACCTGGGCGCTGGGTGAGCAGCTGTCCCTGCCCGGTGAGAGCCCGGCCGTGTTGCTGGCGGCCCTGGCCGCGGACACCCGCCGGGCGGTGGTGGCCGTTGGCGAGCTGGACCAGTCGGGTCTCGCCGGCGACGGGAGCGCCGCGCGGCGGATCATCGCAGAGGTGCTCAACCCGTTGCTCGAGCTCCAGCACGTACGGCTGCTCGTCGAAGGCCGGCCGGACCTCGTTGGCGGGTTCGACGTGCCGGCCGAAGTGCTGAACCTCGATGACCCCAGGCTGACCGACCAGGCGGCCTTCACGGCGTGGGTGCAGGAGACGGCCGCCCGGCGCGGGCTCGCGGAACCGGCCCGGGTCGCGGCCGCTGTCTACCCGAACGCGGGGCTGGCCGAGCCGGCCCTGGTCGCCGGGCCCACGCGGGACGGGCTCGCACAGGACATCGCACAGGACATCGCGCAGCGCTGGATCGACGGCGTACCCGCGCAGGCGAGGCCCGCCCTGGAGGCGCTGGGCTTCGCCCACGAGCCCGTCGACGTGACCGCGTGGCACAGCCTGTGCACCGCGCTGGTGGGAGACGCCGAACGCGCCCGGGAGTCCATCAACGCGGCCGGTCCCATCGTCGTACGGCCGGACCGGCGCTACGCGCTGAGTTGCAGGCCCCTGCGGGAGGCCGCGCGGCGCCGGCTGCCCCAGACGGCGCAGATCGAGTACGGCATCGGCTACGCCCTGCACACCGGGCTGCCCCAGCCGAACGGGCGCGCGGACTGGGCCGCCGCCCCCGCCTACACCCGTACGCACCTGGCCCGGCACGCCGCCGCGGCCGGGGTCCTGGGCCGCCTGCTCGCCGACCCGGGTTTCCTCGTGCACGCGGATCCCCTGGCGGTGAGCGCGTCGTTCGACGCCCTCGGCGACGAGACCCCGATCCGGCTCCGTAAGGTGTGGCGGTTCGCCGGTCCCGCCCTGGTGGCCACGGACAACCCGGCCGAGCGGGCGGCTCTGCTGCGGTTGGCCGCGCTCCATCACCGTGACGACGAGGTCGCCCGTTGGTTCGGCCCGTACGAGGAGGCCGCCCCGTGGACGGCGCGGTGGGTCGATGCCCGCCCGGCCACGCCCGGTGCGGGCCGATGGTCGGGTCCCGCGGTGGCGCTCACGTACGGATCCGGGCCGCGCGACGGACAGCTCGTCATCGCCACCGCGGGCGGGCGGCTCCACACCGTCTCCCCGGCCGGCGGGGAGAACGTCGGGCGTATCGCGGGGGATCCGCTGGCCGTCCACGGGCTGGTCGCCTTCGGCGACGGAGCCGTCATGACCCTCGACCGTCATGGCGTGCTCCGGCTCACCAGGCCACTCACCGTGGGCAGCCGCGCGGACCGGCTCAACACCCTGCTCAACATGACTCCGGTGGCGTCGGTGGACAGCAAGGCGGTGATCGCGGCGGTCCGCGCGTACGCCTGCGCTCCGCGCTCCGCGCTCGGGGCGAACCGGGACGTCTCGATGCTGGCGGTCGGGGAGCGAACGGGCGCGGTGCAGGTGTGGCGGCTGAACGGAGGCCCGCCCACGGTCGCCGGCCAGGCCCTCCATGAAGGACCGGTCACAGCGGTGACCCTACTGTCGCCGGACGGTCAGAGGACTCTCTCGGTCAGTGGCGGCGCGGACGGTGCGGTCCGGCTGTGGCATCCCGGTACGGACCGGCCCGGCGAACCCCTGGGCCGCCGCGGCGTTCCGGTCACCGCGGTCGCGGGCGGCAGGCTCAGCACCGGACCCGCGGTCGCGGCGGCATGGCCGGACGGCCTGATAAGCCTGTGGGACCTGTCCACCGGAGACCAGGCCACCATCCGTCTGGGGTTCCCCGTCTACGCCCTGGCGCTCGGCGACGACGACACGCTGGTCCTCGGCAGCGAACACGGGACGACGGCCCTGCGGCTCACTCCACGCGGCTAAACGTCACAGTTCGATAACTGCCATTGGGCGAGGTCGTGGTGATTTGCCATATCGGTGGACATGCATCCGAATTGGTGCTTACGGTGAACTTGCTTTACTCCGCCTTGGGTTCGGGCGATGATGGACGCGACCCTGGCGGTCAGTAGACGGGGCGCCGGGGTCCATAGCCATGAAGCGGAACATCTGGTTCGCGGTCGAAGCGATCGGAACCGATTGGATCCGCGCCGCGTCGTACGTGCGTGGCAGGTGCAACTCGGAAAGGTGACCAATGAGCCAGAAGTCTTCGGTCGACAAGGCCCAAATGGCCCAGGCGGCCCAGCGCGTCGAGTCGGCCGCGCAGGACCTCCGCAAGATCCAGTCTGACCTCGGATCGGAGCACAGCCAGCTTCAGGGCCGCTGGATCGGTGGGGCGTCGAGCGCGTTCACCAAGGTCTACACCGAGTTCGACGGTGAGCTCGGCAACGTTCTCAAGGTGCTCGACGGCCTCCACGAGAAGCTCGTCCAGGTCCGGATCAACTACGACGCGAGCGAGCAGGAGCAGACCGAGTCGGTCAACCGGATCAACTCCCTGCTCAACGGCTGACCAGTAATCGACCATTCGGACGCGAAGACGGAGGAACAATGAGTTACAGCTCGATGGATTTCACCGCTATGCAGCAGGCATACGGCGTCTTCCAGCAGAAGTTCAAAGCCATGCAGACCGAGCTCGACGACCTCTCCAAGAGTGTCGAGGGCAAGCTCGGTGAGTGGGAGGACGACGCCAAGAACGCCTACTTCGACGCCAAGCGTCAGTGGGAAGCGTCGGCCGCGGACATCGGCCGGGTCATGCAGCAGCTCGGCGCCGTGATCAACTCTTCGGCCGAAACCGGCCAGTCGACTGTCAAGTCCAATGTCGGCGTCATCGGCGGCTGAACAGCTGACCTGCCGTCCGGTCACTTAGAGCCTTCGGTGCGGCCGGACGCAGAGGACCTGGTGGTAGGCCACCGGGTTTTGCCAGTGAAAGAGGATGAGGAGC
>DASYNF010000141.1:0-18128 GCA_036008685.1 Actinomadura sp.
ACCGGACCAGACCGAGGACAACGTCAAGCGGATCCGGCACACCGAGGCCGAGAAGGCCGCCACGGCCGTCGGGGCAAGGTTCGAGGCCTTCGACCTGGGCGACTACCCGCTCCGGGTGGGTCCCGAGTCGGTCGACCGGCTCACCGAGCTCATGCGGGACTTCGCCCCTCACGTCGTCCTCACCCATCCTGAGCACGACCCCTTCAATCCCGACCACCCGGCGGCGCACGCCGCCATGGCCGCGCAGCGGTATCTGCAGGAGTACTACAAGCAGCGGGCCGACCAGCGCGGCAACCACGCCCGCAAGGTCACCGGCGACGCCGCCATCCGGCAGGCCGAGGCCTTCCAGCGGCTGCTGCCCAACGTCGTGGAGGCACTGTGAGCGAGCATGTGGCCGAGCTGGCCCAGGCCGGTGTGGCGACCCTCTATGAGGCGGCCGGCCGGACCGGTCTGATCGACATGGACCTTGAGTCGCTCCTGCCGGGCACCAGGGTGGCCGGCCCCGCCCGGATCGCACTGTGCGGTCAGGACGACAACCGCACTGTGCACGAGGTCATGGCCCATGTACGGCCGGGCGACGTGCTCGTGCTGACGATGCCGGAGCCGCGTCCCGTCTCCCTCATGGGGGATCTGCTCGCCACGCAGGCGAAGGCGCACGGCGCCGCCGCGGTGCTGGTCGACGCCGCCGTACGGGACGTAGCGGATCTGCGCGAGCTCGGTCTTCCCGTGTGGACGCGCTGGCGGCGGGTGCGCGGCGCCACGAAGAACTCGCGCGGCGCCGTGGACGTCCCGGTGACGGTCGGCGGGGCCCATATCGCGCCTGGTGACCTGGTGGTGCTGGACGACGATGGGGCGATGGTCCTGCCCGTCGCTGAGATCGACGTGACGCTCCGGTCCGTACGGGCGCGGCTCGCCAAGGAGGAGGGCCTGCGCGAGCGGTGGCAGGCCGGCGAGCTGAGTTACGACGCGTACGGGATGCGGGCCCAGGACGAGCGCCGCGTCACCGGCGACGAGGGCACCGGTGACGACGGAACGGGCGCTGACCAGCCCGGTGTTGACGGGGCCGGCGGGGCCCCGTCGTGAGCCCGATCCTGCGGGTGCGCGACCTGACCAAGTAGTTCGTCAAGGACGATGTGGGCATCGTGGCCTTGCGTGACTTCAGCCTGGAGATCGAGGAGGGCGGCTTCGTCAGCGTCCTCGGCCGCAGCGGCTGCGGCTGCGGCAAGTCGACGATGCTCAACCTCCTCGCCGGACTCACCCGGCCGACTTCTGGGGTTGTCCCCTACCGGGACGAACCGCTGACGAGGCCCCGCGTCGAGATGGGTTAGCTGACCCAGTCCGACACGCTCATGCCCTGGCGGGATGTACGCCGCAACATCGAGATGCCGATGGTCCCGGTCCCCCGGCCTCCGCTCCGCTGGACCAGCGGATCCGCGCGCTCCGTGGCAGGAAGATCGGGATCACCGGGCCCGGCAGCGGCACGGAGGCCCTGGGTGCATTGAAAGCCCGGAGGTGGACGCGCTCGCGTTCTTCCAGCCGATCGCGCAGCAGGCCGAGGCGGCCGGTGCAGGAAGCAACTACATCTCACCGGCCCGCGGGGATGTTCCCGACCTCGCGCACTCCGCGCACGGTGTCGTATTCGCAACCCAACGGATATTGGATAAAAAGCCCAAGGAGGTTGCGGCGTTCCAACGCGCCATCGAGCGCGCTCAGCGTGACATCCATGAACATCCCGGGGAGATGAAGAGCCTGCTCGCCGGATATCTCAAGGGCACCGACCCCGAGGCGCTGCGGATCGACAGCCCCCGCTGAGAGCACAAAACGATGGTTTCACGCGAAACCTCTCGGGTGTGCGCTCGTGCCCGGTAGGTGCGCTCGTGTACGGGCGCGGTCGTCACAGTGTGGCCATCACACCTACACCACCGAGCGGTCGACGCCGGCGAGCAACGCCCGGCGCGACGGCGACAAATGGGTGCTCAACGGCGAGAAGATCTTCATCCACAACGCGCCGGTCGCGGACTTCGCGATGGTGCTCGCGGTGACCGACCCGGCCAGGCGCAAGCGCGGCGGCATGTCGATGTTCCTGGTCGACACCTCACTGCCGGGGGTGCGGCAGGCCTACCAGGAGCACAAGATGGGCCAGCGCGCCTCACAGGTGGGCGGCTTCGTCTTCGAGGACGTACGGCTGCAGGCCGGCGCGATCCTCGGCGCCGAGGGCCAGGGGTTCGGCGCGGTCACTGAGCGGCCGGCGACCATGACCCGACGGATCGTCGTAGCAGCCTTCCCAGCCCGCGCCGATCCTTTCCGCCACTGCGGTGGACAGTCCGATCCGGGGTGGGGGCTCCCTGAGACACAGGTATGTACGGACGGGCGTTCGGGTGCGGCTGCCAGGGGTGGAGATATGCCAGCACGCGCTCGAGCTCCTCCGGGGTGACGGCCTCGATCAGCCGGCCGTCCTCCAGTGCCCACCAATGCCGCGTGGCGTTGCCGAACCAGATCGGCACGTCCGGGAACCGTGCCATCAACAGGCCCAGCGCGCCTGTCTCCTCGTCGCATGGAAGCGGTGGAGCCCATGTGGTCGTCATGACGCTGCCCTTCCTTTCGCCACACCTTCGTCGGCCCGTAGCCGTTGGGGCCCGCCCGCCCGGCATCCTGTGGATCTCCGGGCTGCGGACCTACTAGCAGAATCCGCTTTTCGGCGTGGCCGGTCGAGCATGGGCTGCGCTAAATGACCGGAACCCTTCGGCCGGGTCCGATGGACCCGGCGAGCCCGATCTCCTGCTCGCGCGGGCGGGGCCTCGCCGCGGTGGTACGTCCCCTGGACGAGGTGGCGCTGGCCCGTACCCTCCCGGACCCCTTTGCCGACCCACGGCTCCCCTGGTGGTGCCGGAGGCTGTGGACCCGGTGAGGGGCTGTCCATGGGAGGTGGACGGCCCTGTCGTGATCTCGCGGTCGGTCGCCTTCCCCGGCGTCCGTACGCCCTGGATCTCCACCAGGGCATCCATCCGGCCCCGAACGCCGCGTTCTTTGGGCTGATGGGTGGCCGGGCTCTCGCCGGCCGCGGGCGGTCGCCCCCGCCGGTCGCTCTCCCGGCCCCTCAGGCGTAGAGGTGGTTGGGGCCGTAGAAGTAGGTGACTCCTCCTACCCGTACGGGCTGACCCGGCGGAAGCGGAGCGCCCCGCAGGACGACGGCCGGCCACCGCGAAGCCGGATCCGTGCCGGCGCCGAGGAGGTCGGAGACCACGACCTCGTCGCCGGGGACATAGGTCTCCAGCCGGAGAACGTGCCGGCCGGCCGGTCCTCGCTCGGACCCGAGACGCTCCGCCTGGTTCCGCAGCTCGGCCGCGTCGGTCAGCAGCCATACCTCGGTCTCCTCATCGCCACCGTCGCCGGACGGCAGGGTGGAGCGAAGGAGGTGGAACGCGTGGGCATGGTCGCTCGTGCGGATCCGCGGGTCCGGCTCCGGCGGTTCGGGGCCGTCCAGGGCCCGGATCCGGGTGCGGGCGACGTCGTCGCGGGGGTCCAGCCGCGCCGCCCGGCCGTAGGCCGTGACCGCCTCATCGGAGCGGCCCCGCCACTCCAGCGCCAGGCCCAGCGAGAAGGCCGCGAGGTTGCCGGCCGGATCGAGCTCGAGCGCCCGCGTGGCCGCCCGTACGGCCTCATCGGCCAGTGCGTGACCGGTCCGGTCGTCATCCTCGAGGCCGGCGAACGGCGTGTCCTCGTCCTCCCACCAGTGCTCTTCGAGCTCGCTCAGAACATGGGCCTTCAGCGTCGCGACGGAGAGGACGGTCAGCCCGAGGGCGGCCGTGATGTTGCCGGGGTCGGTGTCCTGGACCTCGGCATAGCGGTCGCGGATCTCGGCGCCGGACTGCGCGATGTCCGCCGGCGTGAAGAACTCCGCCTGCTCGGCGTAGTGCTCCAGCAGCACACCGGTCTCGTGCAGTGTCGATTCGGTCCCGCTCAGAGTTGCGCCCATATTCCGGCATTTTAGTGAGGTGACGCGACGCCGAGGTGGCCACCGGGCTTTTCGAGGCCTGAAGACCCGTATGGTCAGGCGCCGGTGGCCGTCCGGGCCGTGGCCGAGGGATTCGCGTCCGCCGTGGCGGGCTCTCCGAGCCAGGTGGACAGCGCCCGTGCCAGTGAGTCCGGATCCACGTGGCCGGTGTCCGCGGCCCAGGCGACGAATCCGTCCGGCCGTACGAACAGCCCGGCGGGGCCCGGCCGCTCGCGGAAGGCCGTGGTGATCACCTTCATCCGGTCGCGGTAGCCGTCGGCGAGGCGGAGCAGCTCGCCGGTCGGGTCCAGGAGCAGTGCTCTGCCCTCGTGGAGATGGTCGGCCGCCCGGGACCCGTCGGCCAGTTCGAGGTCGGGGAGGGGTTCGAGTTCTTCTGGCAGGTCATCATCGACTCCCCGGCGCTACAGGCCCGGGCCAGGGAGTGGGTCGAGGAACTCGAGAACGTGCTCGGCGACCTTTTCGCGGAGGCCGACGGCGCCGATCCCCGGGATCCGTGGCCCCGGCTGACGGCGGCGCTCGCGATCACGGCCTACCGCACCGCCTACGTAACAAGCGCGAAGAGGATCCTCGCCGGTGAGGGGCCGGACGACGTCATCGACGATCACATCGCCCTGTTGAGTCGCTCCTTCGCCGCGCTGGAGGAGGCCCTGGACCCCCGTGTGAACGCCCCGCGTACGAACGAGGGGGCGCCCCGCTCGTCTTCCGGACGGTGACGGCGACCGCTCTTGACCCCGTGATCCTGTAGTTGTCCGCGGCCAGGGCACAAGGTCGATGGGGCCGGACGGGCGGATGCTCTCGTGGGGGTGGTGGTCCTTGAGACCGCCTCAGATCCGCGGCCGGATCTCGGTGCGGAAGGCTCGGAGCCCGCGCTTCTGGTAGTTCGGCAGTGCGTTCGGATGATCCAGCGTGGAGGTGTGCAGCCACACCCGGCGTACGGCCGGCGCCCCGACCGGCTCGGTCTCCCAGGCCTGCCGGATCACCAGGGTCAGCGCGTAGCCGCCGAGACCGCGGCCGACGAACTCCGGCACCAGTCCGAACGTGCCGATCTGGACGTCGCCGCCGGGCTGCACCTCGATCTCGGCCAGTCCGGCGGCGTCGGTGCCGTGCCGGATGATCCAGTGGCTCAGCTGCGGATTGGCGAGCCGCCCCGCCCACTGTCCGTCCGTCCAGATCAGACCGCCCCAGTGGTACGCCTTGCCGGTCCGCCCGTGGATCTCCCTGATCAGGCGCCAGTCGTCCGCAGCCCGCTCCAGCGTCACCGCCGGGACGGGCGCGGCCGGGCTCAGCTCGTCGGGGCCGGTCATTTCCAGATAGGTGATGGTCTCCAGCCGGCTCAAGCTCCGCTCCTGATCATCGGCGCACCCCCGCTCAGATCATTGTTCCCTGGGCCTTCGGTGGCCGGATTTACCCCTCGTCCGGCGAGGCCGCGTCCATGCCCCGGCGGGCCAGTGCGTCGGCGCGTTCGTTGTCCGGATGCCCGGCGTGTCCCTTGACCCAGAACCACTCCACCCGGTGGCGTTCGAGCGCCGCCTCCAGGCGGCGCCACAGATCGACGTTCTTGACCGGCTTCTTGTCGGCGGTCTTCCAGCCGTTCAGCTTCCATGTGCGCACCCACTGGGTGATGCCCCGGCGCAGATACTCGCTGTCGGTGTGCACGCGGACCAAGGCCGGCCGGGTGAGACTCTCCAGTCCCCGGATGGCGGCCATCAACTCCATCCGGTTGTTGGTGGTGGTGTCCGCCTCACCACCGCAGATCTCCTTCTCGTGTCCGCCGTACCGCAGGATCGCGCCCCACCCGCCCGGTCCGGGATTAGGGCTGCAGGCGCCATCGGTGAAGATGTCCACCGCCCCTGTCCCGGAGACGCCGGCGCCCGGCTCGGCGCCGGCTTGGTCCCTGTTGAGCTCACGTGCCGGCCGCATGGTCATGACGGTAGCGGCCGGCGCCTCGGAGGTCCGCCCGGAGGGCATGCCGTACGACCGGGCCGCTCCTCATCGTTGTCCCTGGGCCGTGTTCCTGACCGGGACCGGCACATCGTTGCCGCACGCTGATCGGTCCCGGCTTCGTCGACGACTGTCCCGACGATCAAGCCGGCCCTGACCGCATACCAGGGCATTCCGGGTCAGCTTCCCTGGGTGAAATTTTGCCTCTAGCCGTGTTGACGCGTGCCCATGCTGTCGATTAGCTGGAAATTGCGATAGAGCGCATAGCGCCCTCGTGATCTGGCGACATCTCCGTCGAAGCCAGGTAGTGATCCTTCGACGCGAACTCCCAAGGGAGTCGCAGCGGCTACGTGCCGGTCTTCATGATGGCTGCGACAACGCCGGATACAGCGCGGACGTACCTCAGCACCTGCCGGCGCATGGATCCATTCGATGAGGAAGGGAAATCCTCATGCACGCCAAACCAGTACTCGCGGGCCCGTCACTCTTGATCTGTGCCATGGGCTTCCTCCCGTCCCTGGCCTCACAGGTATCGGCGGCCACACCTACGGACAGCGTCGTGGTCGTGGCGGAGCCGAATCAGCCTGAGCCGGACTCCGATTCCGATTCCGATGAGGGTTGCGGCCCTGGCAGTTCAATAGAGATCCCGCTTGACAGGACAATTCTCGATCTTCCGAAATAGAAGTAATCCTGACGCGTTGCTGCGATCGGTCCACGTGGGAATCGTCGCAGTTCGCATACGTCCGTCATCCGGCAGTCAGGAAGATCGCCGAGACCGCGGCTCGCGGCCGAGTTGGAGTCGTCGTGGGAGACTCCCCGCGTACGACCGGGGCTGTATGAGCCGGACATTCAGCCGGACATTCAGCCGGATATTCAACAGGGTATTTCGCCATCTGCTAGAGGCGAGATGACGCTGTAGGGACCGACGCTGATGCCACACCGGCCATCCGGTTCTTGCCGGTGATCCCCTGATCGGCTCACCCACACCCACCCCCATGTCCACGAACAACCGCCGCGGATGGGGACTGCCCCGGCCGTGTGGCCCTCGAGGCCCATGCCGCCGCGGTCCGTTCGGCCATGCGGTCCCACAGTGCCCCGGGAGTCAGCGGGTCCAGGTGCCGGCGCCCTGGCTCAGATCCGCGCGCCGAGACCTCTTGACCTTCCCAGCGGGTGGGCGTAAACAAAGGGAAACAAAGATGAATCGGCGGTGAAACAACATTGTACGCGGAGGAGCGGCAACAGGAGATCCTGCGCCGGGCCAGGGAGGCGGGGCGCGTTGATGTGGTGCGGCTGGCCGAGGAGCTGTCCGTCACGAGCGAGACGATCAGGCGGGACCTGACCGCTCTCGAGCGGGTCGGCGTGATCCGGCGGGTGCACGGCGGGGCCATCCCGGTCGAGCGGCTCGGCTTCGAACCCGCGCTGGCCGCCCGGGACGCGATCATGACCCAGGAGAAGGAGCGCATCGCCAAGGCGGCGCTGGCCGAGCTCCCCGAGGACGGCGCGATCATCATCGACGCCGGCTCCACCACCGGGCGGCTGGCCGACCTGCTGCCCGTGGATCGGGAGCTCACCGTCGTGGTGAACGCCCCGCCGCTGGCGGTCTCGCTGGCCGCCCGGCCGAACCTCACCGTGATCATGCTGGGCGGGAGGGTGCGTCCGCGCACGCTGGCGACGGTCGACGACTGGAACCTCCGGATGCTGTCCCAGATCCACGTCGACGTCGCCTTCATGGGCGCCAACGGGGTGTCCGCGGAACGGGGCTTCACCACCCCGGACCCCGCCGAGGCGTCGGTGAAGCGGGCGATGATCGCCGCGGCCCGCCGGGCCGTGGTGCTGGCCGACCACACCAAGGTGGGCAACGACTACTTCGCCCGCTTCGCGGCCGTGTCCGACATCGACACGCTGATCACCGACTCGGGTCTGCACTCCGACCTGTTCGACGAGTTCGAGCGGATCGGCCTGAGAGTGGTGAGCGCATGATCCTCACGGTGACGCTCAACCCGAGCCTCGACCGGACGATCGAGGTGGACCGCCTCGTTCCCGGAGAGGTGATCCGCGCCAGGTCCGCGCGGCTCGATCCGGGAGGCAAGGGCGTCAACGTGTCACGGGCCCTGCTGGCCAATGGCGTCGCCTCGCGGGCGGTGATCACCGTCGGCGGCGCGGACGGCGAGCATCTGGTCCGGCTGCTGGAGGCCGCCGAGATACCACTCCTCACCGTGGACGTCGGTGGCCGTACGAGGTCGAACGTCACCGTCGTGGAGCCCGACGGCATGGTCACCAAGCTCAACGAACCCGGCGGGCCGCTCACCGGCGCGGAGCTGGACCGGATCGCCGAGGTGGTCCTGACCGAGGCCGAGAGCGCGACCTGGGTGGTCGCCTGCGGCAGCCTCCCACCCGGCGTGCCGAGTGGCTTCTATGCCGAGCTGTGCAAGGCCTGCGCCGCGGCGGGCGTCAGGGTCGCCATCGACGGCAGCGGCCCGCCGCTGCTGGCCGCGGTCGAGGCGGGCCCGGCCCTGGTCAAGCCCAACCGCGAGGAGCTGGCCGAGGCGGTCGGCCGGCCGATCGAATGCGTCGCGGACGCGATCGAGGCCGCCCAGGAGCTCCGTGACCGCGGCGCCCAGCGGGTGCTGGCCAGCCTCGGGGCGGCCGGGGCCGTCCTCGTCGACGAGGACGGCGTCACCACTGGTGAAGCACACGTTGCGGCGCTCAAGAACACCGTGGGCGCGGGAGACGCGCTCCTGGCCGGCTTTCTCGCCGCGGGCGCCCGGGGGGCCTCGGCGCTCGCGGAGGGGCTGGCCTGGGGCGCCGCCGCCGTACGGATCCCGGACACCCGGATGCCGGGCCCGGGGGAGCTCCGGCGCGACCAGGTCCACATCCACGCCGACCCCGACCCGAGCCGCCCGCTCCTGATCTGACCATCGATCCGGCCCGTTGATCTGCCCCGTTGTTCCGGCCCACCGCCCGGAACCTCTCCCACCGATCCCCCCACAACCCCCCGAGTCGCCAGGAGGCCCCTCATGGCACCTACGTACACACCGAAGGTCACAGGCAGCGGGTTCAAGGCCGGAGTCCAACGCATGGGAGGCCATCTCGCCGGGATGGTGATGCCCAACATCGGGGCGTTCATCGCCTGGGGGATCATCACGGCACTGTTCATCCCAACCGGCTGGATGCCCAACAAGGATCTCGCCGAGCTCGTCGACCCGATGATCAAGATGCTGCTCCCCGTCCTCATCGGCTATACCGGTGGCCGGACGGTGCACGGCCAGCGTGGCGCCGTCGTCGGGGCGGTCGCCACGATGGGCGTCGTCGTCGGATCCGAGGTGCCGATGTTCCTCGGCGCCATGATCATGGGGCCGCTCGCCGCCTATCTGATGAAGCGGTTCGACCGGTTGATCGAGGACCGGATCCGGCCGGGCTTCGAGATGCTGGTGGACAACTTCTCGGCCGGGATCCTCGGCCTGCTGATGGCGGTGGCCGGGATGAAGGCGATCGGCCCGGTGGTGCGGATCTTCACCGACGCGGCCGGGCACGGCGTCGACTGGCTGATCGCGCACCACATCATGCCGGTCGCGTCGGTCCTGATCGAGCCGGCGAAGGTGCTGTTCCTCAACAACGCCATCAACCACGGCGTGCTCAGCCCGATCGGCGTCACGCAGGCCGCTCACACCGGCAAGTCGATCATGTTCATGCTGGAGTCCAACCCCGGCCCCGGGCTCGGCGTGCTGCTGGCCTACCTGGTCTTCGGCCCCCGCCGGCTCCGCCCGAGCATCCCCGCCGCGGTGATCATCCAATTCTTCGGCGGCATCCACGAGATCTACTTCCCGTACATCCTGATGAAGCCGCGGATGATCCTGGCCGCCATGGCCGGCGGTGCCACCGGCATCGCGATCTTCATGGCCACGGGAGCCGGGCTGGTCGCCACGCCCTCCCCGGGGAGCATCTTCGCCTACGTCGCCGAGACTCCCAAGGGCAGCTGGTTCGGGGTCTACGCGGGCGTGTTCGCCGCCGCGGGCGTGTCGTTCGCCGTCGGATCGGCGCTGCTCGGGTTCGGCAGGCTGGCCGAGGCCGAGGCCGAGCCGTCCGGCCGTCCCCCCGAGAACGCGCCGGCCGAGAACGCGCCGGCCGCGGACCGAGCCGCCGAGGACGGGTCCGGCGACGACCGGCCCGCCCGCAACCGATCCGCCGACCAGAAGTCCGTCCCCCAGTCCGTCTCCCCCAAGGAGTGACCTGAGCATGACCAGCATCAGTGGCAAGGACATCCGCAAGCTCATCATCGCCTGCGACGCCGGCATGGGCAGCAGTGTCATGCTGGCCGGCCAGCTCCGCAGAGAGCTGAAGAAGACCCCGGTCGAGGTGAAGCACACTCCCGTGGACTCGATCCCGGACGACGCGGACGTGGTGGTCTGCCACGCCGAGCTCGCCGAGCGCGCGCGCCGGGCCGCACCCGGTATCACCGTCGTGCCCTTCGAGGTCTTCATCGGCGATCCGGCGGTGAAGCGGCTCGTCACGGCCATCAAGGAGGGCGGCGAGCTCGATGTCTGAGCCACTGACCCGTCTGCTGGACCCCCGCGCCGTCCACCTGGACGCCGTGGCCGCCGACCGCGACGCCGCGATCCGGTTGTGCGGCCAGGCACTGGTCGGCGTCGGCGCGGCCGGCCCGGCGTACGTGGAGACCATGCTCGCGCGCGAGCGGTCCGTGTCGACCTACCTCGGCGAGGGCGTGGCGATCCCGCACGGCACCGCGGCCGGCAAGGACTCCGTCCTGCGCGACGCGCTGTGCGTGCTGCGCTTCCCCGGCGGCGTCGACTGGAACGGCCATCCCGTGATCGTGTGCATCGGCATCGCGGCGCGCGGGGATGGTCACATCGGCGTGCTCGCCCAGCTCGCGGAGATCCTGCTCGATCCCGACCGGGCCCGCGCGCTGCGCGAGGCCACCACGACCGAGGAGATCCTGGACCTCCTCCGACCGACGGAAGGTGCCCCAGCGTCATGAGGGTCGCTCGTTTCTACGCTCCCGGTGACATCAGGCTCGAGGAGGCCCCCGAGCCGAGCCCCCAGCCGGGAGAGGTGAAGATCCGGGTCCGCAACTGCTCCACCTGCGGCACCGACGTGAAGATCTTCAGGCACGGCCATCACCACATCGTGCCGCCGCGGGTGATGGGGCACGAGGTCGCCGGCGAGATCATGGAGGTCGGCGCGTCGGTCACCGGCCATCAGGCCGGAGACCGGGTGCAGGTGATCGCGGCCATCCCCTGCGGGTACTGCGGCGAATGCACCCGCGGCCGGATGACCGTCTGCGCCAACCAGGAGTCCATGGGCTATCACTACGACGGCGGCTTCGCGGACTACATGATCGTTCCGGCGAAGGTGCTCGCCGTCGGCGGCGTCAACCCGATCCCCGAGGGCGTGTCCTTCGCGGAGGCCTCGGTCGCCGAGCCGCTGGCCTGCGTCCTCAACGGGCAGGAGCTGGCCCGGGTCGGCGAGGGCGACGACGTGATGGTCATCGGCTCCGGGCCGATCGGCTGCCTGCACGTACGGATGGCGCGGGCGAACGGCGCCGCGCGGGTCTTCCTGGCCGACCTGAACCCGGTGCGCTTGGAGCAGGCCGCGTCGCTGGTCAAGCCGGACGCCACGATCTGTTCCGCGGACACCGATCTCGTGCGGGCCGCCCTGGATCTCACCGGAGGGCGTGGGCCCGACGTGGTCATCACCGCGGCGGCCGCCGGCGCCGTACAGGAGCAGGCCCTGCGGATGGCCGCGCGCAGCGGCCGGATCAGCTTCTTCGGCGGGCTCCCCAAGGACCATCCGATCATCGCGTGTGACTCCAACCTGGTGCACTATCGCGAGCTGACCATCGTCGGCGCCAACGGCTCCACCCCCGCGCACAACGCCCGCGCGCTGGAGCTCATCGCCTCCGGGAAGGTCCCGGTGGACGATCTCATCACCCACCGGCTGCCCCTCGACGCCGTCCTCGATGCCATCGACGTCGTCGCCCGGGGTGACGCGGTCAAGGTCACCGTCGAACCGTGAGACCCGGTGGGGCGGCCCCGCCCCCGGCCGCCCCACCCCGCAGAGAACCGGGCCGTCAAGGACCCGGAAGGACCGAAAGGACACCTCCCATGCTCGAGCGGAAAGTGGCCGTCGCCTCGTCCGGCGGTCTGCACGCCCGTCCCGCGCAGCTGTTCGTCCAGGCCGCCGGGGAGCAGCCGGCGCGCGTGCTCATCAGCGTCGGGGACCGGCCGCCGGTGCCCGCCGCGAGCATCCTGTCGGTGCTCTCACTCGGGGCCGTCCACGGCACCGAGGTCACCCTGAGCGCGGAGGGAGACCGGGCCGAGGAGTCCCTCGCGGCACTGGCGGACCTGCTCGCCCGGGACCTCGACGCCGAGGCCCCGGAGGCGACCGCCGGGAAGGCGGGCGGGGATGCCTGAGACGCTCCGCGGCATCGGAGTGAGCCCTGGACTCGCCGCGGGCCCCATCCTGCGGATGGGCCGGCCGCCGGCCCTCCCCGCGCCCCGTACGTTCGACGACACCACGCACGAGACGGAGCTGGCCGTACGCGCGCTCACGTCCGTACAGGCCGACCTGCGGGCCCGCGCCGGCGCGGCGCGCGACACCACCGCCCGGGACATCCTGAGCGCGCAGGCCATGCTGGCCGCCGACCCCGTCCTGCGGGACGGGGTGACCGCGCGGATCGAGGGCGGCACGGACGCGCCGCACGCGCTGCGGCAGGCGTTCGACGAGCACCGCGCCGCCCTGGCCGCCCTCGGCGGCACGTTCGCGGAACGGGTCGCCGATCTGGACGACCTCGCCGGCCGGGCGCTCGCCGCCGTGCTGGGGCAGCCGGTGCCCGGCGTCCCGGCACCCGGCCATCCGTTCATCCTGGTCGCCGACGACCTGTCGCCGGCCGACACGGCGGGCCTCGACCCGGGTCACGTGCTGGCGCTGGTCACCGAGCGCGGCGGCCCGACCAGCCATACCGCCATCATCGCCCGCTCGCTCGGGTTGCCGGCCGTGGTCGGCTGCCGCGGTGTCCTGGCGCGGCCGGACGAGGATCTGGTCACGGTGGACGGCACCAGCGGTGACGTCGTGGTCGGGGCCGGCCCGGACGCGGTCGCCGAGACCTCGGCGCGCGCCGCCCGGCGGCCCGCCGGCACCGGCCGCGGCCCCGGGCGCACCGCCGACGGCCACCCGGTCGACCTGCTGGTCAACATCGGCTCCGCGGCCGACCTCGCCGGGATCGACCTGGCGGGCGTCGCGGGCGTCGGGTTGTTCCGGACCGAGTTCCTGTTCCTCGGCCGGACGGCCGAGCCCGACGCGGATGAGCAGATCCTCGCCTACACGGAGGTCTTCCGCGCCGCCGGCGGACGCCCCGTCGTCGTACGGACCCTCGACGCCGGCGCGGACAAGCCGCTGCCCTTCCTCGGCCTGCCCGAGGAGCCCAATCCGGCGCTCGGCATACGCGGCCTGCGCGTCGCCCGGCTGCGCCCCGAGATCCTCGACGCCCAGCTCGCGGCCATCGCGGAGGCGGCCGCGCGGACCGCCGCGGACGTACGGGTCATGGCGCCCATGGTCGCCACGCCGGTGGAGGCGGCCGGCTTCGTCGAACGGGCCCGCGCGCACGGCCTCGCCGAGGCCGGGGTGATGATCGAGATTCCCGCGGCCGCGCTGCGCGCCGGCCGGATCCTGCGGGTCGCCGGCTTCCTCAGCATCGGCACCAACGACCTGGGGCAGTACGCCCTCGCGGCGGACCGCCAGCACGGAGACCTGCCCGATCTGCTCGATCCCTGGCAGCCCGCGCTGCTCCAGCTGATCGGGGAGTGCGCGGAGGCGGGCCGCGAGCACGGCAAGCCGGTCAGCGTGTGCGGCGAGGCCGCCGCCGATCCCGCCCTGGCCCCGGTCCTGGTCGGCCTCGGCGTCACCCGGTTGTCCATGGCCCCGAACAGCGTGGGCGCGGTGCGCGCCGCTCTGGCGCGGCACAGCATGGCCGGCTGCCGGCGCCTCGCCGAGATCGCGCTCGATACCGACGACGCCGCCCAGGCGCGCGACGCCGTGCTCACCGCCCGCGCGGGGTGATCGACCCGTCCGGATCCGGCCGCCTCGGATGCTCCCGAGCCGGCCCGTTCACCGCCTGAAGGCTGCGAAGAGCCGGGGGGATCAGGACCGCGTTGGGGTTCTGCAGGGGTATGGACAACACCGGCTTGGACAGGCCCTTCTGGTGGATCCAGACCCGGCCGTTCCCGGTCGAGGCGCCCTCCACCTGCTCCCAGGACAGTGACACGTTGCCGCCGTTGACCCCTGAGCCGCCCAGTGTCAGGCCGGCTCCGCGCCCTTCATGGGATAGCGGCCCACCTCGAAGTGCCACTCGCCGCCGATCCCCATCCGCCCGATGCCGAAGGGCCCTCGCATGGACGTGGTCTTCACCCAGTACCTGACCCACTCCACGTGCGCGAGCGCGATCGCCTGTCCCTGGTGTGAAATGGTCTGCGCGTCGGCGCGCACGTGCCTGCCGTCGACGGTCGTGTCCAGGACGGGCCCGGCCGCGGCCGGTGGGTACGGGGTCCCGCCGCCGGGCGGTGCGTACGAGGGGGAGGGCGCGGGGGCTCTCATGGATGATCCCCAAAGCGGGTCTCCGATGCCGACGGGCATGATCGCGCCGGTGGGCCCCTGAGATCGATTTCTCGAATACCTGTAAGAGGCTTTAAGTGTAGATGCCGAACATATGCGGGCGGGCTGTTGACGCGCGGGGGTTCAGCAGCCCTACTGTGGAAGTTGAGGACTCGGCCGACAGGGCATCGGGAGTTACTGATCGCGCATCCACAGGACATTTCATGATCGGGTGAGTGGCGATCGCGCGAAACCAGTGATGACGTCTCTCGGTGCTACTTATGGTAGCGAGGTCGGAGCGATGGAAAGTGCAGCCTTGGACGCAGAGGTCCGAGATTATGACGTTGGTGTGTTTCAGCGCCTGAACGAGTTCGGCTTCGCACGGGACCGCCTTGAGGAGAACCGGGATTCGCTACACGAACTCGGCGATCTCATATGCCTTCATGGCCTCCATGAGCGCATAGGCGTGTCACTCCTTCACAAACACTTTGAAATCTCGGACAACGAACTTGTCGTACGCGAGTTCATCGACAATGTTTCGTACATCAGGCCTTGGAAGGTCGACCGGCAGAGCTCGCCGTCTCCCTATCTGTGGAAGGCCGAGATAAATGGCGAGCGCGCCATATATTATCCGCTCGAATTCTGTGACTACCCTGACCACCTGAACAACGAGGTGCGGAGCGATCTGGAGATCCTCAAGAGGTCGTCTGCCTTCTTGACCCAGTTCGCCAACAAGCTGGAGGAGTTCGGCCTCATCGAGATCTTTGGTCTCATGAGTCTTCGTTCCCGGGATGGCCTCATTCTCCAGGAGGGTGAGACCCTCCTGGAGACCACTGACGAGGAACGAAGAATCCTCACGCTCAGACCGGCCCAGGTGTCAGAGATCGAGGGAATCGATACAACCCAGACGTTGTGGATATACAGGCCGGCGCCACGGCGGATAGGCGCGGCCATCTCTGGAACCACTTGTGCAGCGCACTGTGCGGGGCACTGCCTGGCACATTGCTAGGGCCACGAACGATCGTGGCCCGACTTCAGCCGACAAATGCCAGAAACGCTTTCGAAGGAGGCGGATTCGTCATGGCCGCAGGACCGGGAGCAGGAGCAGGAGCAGGAGGGGAAGGAAGAGGAGGGGCCGCAGGAGAGGGAACGGATGCAGGAACGGAACTCAGGGACTTCAAGACCCAGTCCAGGGCTCTTCCCGCAGAGCAGAGAAGGGAAGCGTTCGAAAGCGACGACTTCCGAAGACTGGTCGCAGCGGCCGCTGCGCCGCCTATTCCTCTGCCGCCGGTGGTGTGTGCCGCCCATTGCATTACCCACTGCGCTACCCATTGCTTCGGGCACGAGCCTGAGGGCGGGGGCGGGGGCGGGGGCGGACGGTAGCCAAGAGCGAGAGGCCACGCCGGATCCACGACCTCGGCAACGCGGCGAAGAATGTCCAGGACACGGGTCATCGGCCTTCGCTCGGTAACGTTCGTTGGAACTGCCGGTTCAGAGAGCCGTCGCGGTTCCCCGGCACTGGGAGGCTCCAATCTGGATCCATCAATCTGGATCCATCGATAAATTGCCGTGGGCCGACGCCGCGGAGTGATCACAAGCGTCCGAGCCGCCGAGCTACGGGACATACCCGGCCTGCTCGGTGACCTCGGCGAAATCCTCACCGCGGCCCGGTCCGCGCGCGGCACCGTTCCCGACCTCCTGGTGAACCTGGAAGGTCGTACGACTCCGGGTCCTGCGACTCCGGGTCCTGCTTCGACGGGAGTGTCGTCCTGGCCTTCAGTCGCAGTAGACCGCTGTGGCGATGGCGAACATCTTCTCCTGCGAGGGATTTCGCGTGTACGGATCGATGGAGACGGTCATCTCGCGGCCGTCGTCGGAGCGGAACGAGAAGGTCAGGTAGCCGAGCAGCTCTACGTGTCCCAGAGCGCGGTCGAAAAGCACATCAACGCGATCTTCGACAAGCTCCGGCTGCCCCAGGCCAGTGGCTACAGCCGCCGGGTCCTCGCGGTCCTCCGCTACCTCGGATCCTGACCGGTCCGGTCGCCCGGCCGGTGTCGAGCAGGAGCGGGGACGGGCGGGCCCGCCCGTCCCGGCTCCATTCCGGTTCGGCTCAGGCGAAGAGGAACTGCTCCTGGGGGCCGATCGCGGTGGCGCCGGCGCGCAGCATCCCCTTGCTGCCACCGGCGTAACCGAGCTCCGTCGACACGAACCGCAGGTTCGCCTTGGACCACAACGCGTACCTGCCGGTTCTCCTGTTCTGGAACAGGGCGTAACGCTCCGAGGGGCCGATCGCGGTGGCGCGTGCGCGCAGCATCGCGTATTTGTCACCGGCATAACCGAGCTCCGTCGACACGTATCGGCCGGTCTGTAGGGATTGCAGCACGTAGGAGACGGTCCTGGGATCCCATCGGAGCATGAACCGCTCCCAGGGGCCGACCACGGTGGCGCGGGCGCGCAGCATCGCATGGTTGTCACCCGTGTAGGCCAGCTCCGCCGAGGTGTATCGGCCGTTGGCGATGAAATAGAGGGAGCGAGCGGCGGACGTGGGCGTGCCGCCACCCAAGACCACGGTCCACTCCGTCGGTTGCGGCGGAGCAAGCGGTCCCGTGGCAGAGCGCGCGGCGAGCGCCGTCGGGGCCGAGAGGACCGATGTCCCGACCAGCGCGCACAGGAGCGCGAAGATGAACGAACCACGTCGCATTTGAGACCCTTTCGAGCGAGTTCGTTACGACCGTCGAACGGCCATAGCTCCAATAGCCTTCCCCGGCCAATGTGCGAGTAAATTGCATCCGGGTTCTTCTTTCGTTTCTGCATGGCAAGGTATGTGTGGGTGGGCCACAACGCCTGGCATCCTCCGGCGCAAGATACGCCGGAGGATGCATTATGGAATGTCGTGGCTTGCCGGACTGATCGGGCCACGCATTGCGGGTGTACGTGACTGTTCGACGTCACCGGCGGGCGGTTTCGGCCGGGATTGTGGTGACGTGAACGGTGGTCCGCGCGTCAGACGGCGATGACGAGCGTCCCCTTCGGGGCGAGGGCCCGCCGCAGGCGTGGCAGCGACGGGTTCCCGCCGATGTCGAGGATCACGTCGTAGCGCTGCTCCCCCTCCGCGAAGGCGCCCTTGCCGATGTCCCCGAGCTCGAGAACATCCGTCGAACCGTAGGTGTCGTGGACGATCGCCTTCATGCACCCTCACCCCGCCGAACCGACTTTGCCGACCCCCTGGGCTCAGCCCAGAGCCGGGGCGAGCTTCGGGTTCGGACCGTGTGCGTTGCTGCCCCGCTCACCTTCTGTGGCCAGGAAGACGATCAGCACGATGATTCCGACCACGGGTACGAGGCCGAGCAACAGCCACCACCCGGATCGCCCGGTGTCGTGCAGCCGGCGAACGGCGACCGCGAGCCCCGGGATCAGCACCGCGAGCCCGTAGATGCCGCCGAGGAGGCTGCCCTGGTCCATCGCCATGCTGATCGCATTCAAGACGGAGGTGATGATGAGGTTGAAAAGAAAGAACATCCAGTATTCCGTGCGGCGTGCTCGGCCGCTGAAACCGGCATAGTTC
>DASYNF010000142.1:0-30575 GCA_036008685.1 Actinomadura sp.
GGGCTGGTCGAGGCCGCCGACATCGTCATCGAGGCGTCGCGGCCGCGCGCGCTGGCCCGGTTCGGGCTGGATGCCGAGGCGTCCACCGACTCCGGCACGGTGTGGGTGTCGATCACCGCGCACGGCCGCGCATCCGACCGAGTCGGCTTCGGCGACGATCTGGCCGCCGCGAGCGGCCTCGCCGTGTGGGGCGCGGACGGCACTCCGCTGTTCTGTGGCGACGCGCTGGCCGACCCGCTGGCCGGGCTGGTGGCCGCGGAACTCGCCATGACCGCGCCGATCGGCGGTACCGGCATGCTGTTCGACGTGCCGATGTCCGCGGTGGTCGTGTCCACACTGGACACCAACGTGGACAGTCCGTCGTTGCGCTCCCGATGGGAGGGTTCCGGCTGGGTGGTCGACGCCGCGGGCGGTCCGGTCCCGGTGGCGCTCCCCCGCCGCCGGCCGGTGACCGGACGCGCACCGGCCTGCGGGGAGCACACGGGCGAGGTGCTACGCGAGCTGGGAATCCCGACGCCGTGAACACCGCCACCAGCGGGCTGCTGATACGCGACGCCGAACTCGACGGTGGTCGCCGCGCCGACGTCCGTATCACCGACGACACCATCGCCGAGATCGCGCCCGGATTGACGCCACAGCCGGGCGACGCGGTGATCGACGCGCGGGGCGGTGCGCTGCTGCCCGGGTTGTGCGACCACCACCTGCACCTGCACGCACTCGCCGCCCACGCGAGTTCCGTGCCGTGCGGTCCGCCCGAGGTGACCGACGCGTCCGGCCTCGCCGGCGCACTGGCCGGGGCGGCGGCCGACGAGGGCGGCTGGGTGCGCGGGGTCGGGTACGTCGAGACGGTGGCCGGCGACCTCGACGCGGGCACCCTCGACCGGCTGCATCCCGGCCGGCCGGTGCGCATCCAGCACCGCAGCGGAGCGCTGTGGATGCTCAACGGCGCCGGCGTCGCGGTGCTCGGCCTCGCCGGTGGCGACCATCCTGGCATCGAGCGCGACCGGCACGGGGTGCCCACCGGGCGGCTGTGGCGCGCGGACGACTGGCTGCGCACCCGGCTCCCGCGCTCCCGCCCACCGGACCTCGCCCCGGTCGGCGCCCGCCTCGCCGGCCTTGGCATCACCTCGGTCACCGACGCGACCCCTGACCTCGACGCCGCCGCTATCCAGGCCGTCACGGGCGCGATGGCGTCGGGGTCGGTGCCCCAGCATGTGCGACTGCTCGGCGTCCCGGTCGGCTGGCGGCCGGCCCGCGCGGAGCGCACACCGCTGGCCGGGCCGTACAAGATCGTCCTGGCCGACTCGGCCCTGCCCGATCTCGACACGCTGACCGAGCGGATCACGGAGGTGCACGCCCACGGCCGGGCGGTGGCCGTGCACTGCGTGACCCGCGAGGCACTGGTGCTGCTGCTCGCCGCGTTCACGGATGCGGGCACGCTACGCGGCGACCGCATCGAGCACGCCGCGCTGGTGCCCGCCGAGTTGGTGCCCACGCTCGCGGACCTGGGGCTGCGCGTCGTGACACAGCCGGGGTTCCTGGGCCATCGCGGCGATGACTTCCTGCGCGATGTGCCCGAGGCCGAGCACGTGGACCTCTATCGGTGCCGGTCGCTGGCCGAGGCCGGGGTTCCGCTGGCGCCGTCCAGCGACGCACCGTACGGCCCACTCGATCCCTGGGTGGTGATCGCCGCCGCCGTGGCCCGCCGGACCCCGTCAGGGCGCACGGCGGGACCGGTCGAACGCCTGAGCGCGGCCGGCGCGCTCGCCGGTTACCTTGCCGACGGAACCGATCCCGGCGGACCGCCTCGGCGGATACGTGCGGGCACCGCCGCCGACCTGGTGCTTCTTCGCGTGCCCCGCGCCGTGGCCCTGTCCGGCCCGTCGGCCGATCACGTGCGCGCGACGGTCATCGGAGGCACGCTGGTCTGGGACGGTTCGGCGATCATCCGCTGATGTCCCCCAGTCAGCGGTCACCCGAGTATGGTCCGGCCGATCCCCCGCCGATCATCCGAAGCCGACCCGCTCCAGCCAGAAGTCGAGCAGCTGCACATCGCCGAGGACCTCGATGCCCTCGCTGCGGGCGGGCCGCCGCCCATAGACGACCAGCAGCAGGCCGGTCAGCGGTCCGCGCACGGCGACGGCGGCCTTCTCATGCGCGCGGCGCCAGGCGATGGCGTCGCCGGTCAGGTCGACCAGCCACTGCGCTGCCACCTCTGGCGGGGTGTCGGTGGCGTGGAGGTGGAGGGTGCGGCCGGGACCGAGCAGCTCGCGCTTCTCGGGGTGGACCTCGGACCTCTGCGGCAGTGAGCCGAGCTTCATCCACTCGTCGAGGGCGTCGAGGGCGACCTCCTCGTCGAGAGTGAACTCCGCGCCGACGGCCAAGGTCACGTCGGCCCGGTGGACGACCGTCTCGTGCGCCATGCGGCGGGCCAAGAACATCGGGGTCTCCCCCGGGACCGGGGTCCACACCTCTGCGTCGGGCCCGGCGGCGCGCAGCGTGTCGGCCAGTCGCTCGGCGCCCGTGCCCGGGGCGGTGCTGCGGGCCCCGGGCACGGGCGCGGGTTCGCTGATCCGCCCGCTACCGACCGGAGGAGCGCTGGTCGGCCCTGGCCGCGAACGCCTCTCGGTCGTTGCTGTGGGGGAACGGCTCGTCAGGTACCGGCACGCCGAGAAAACCGCACAGTGGTTCCCAGCCCTCGCTGACCTCGAACACCAGAAGCCGGTCGGCAGGGATCGCCCGGCGCACCGCCTCGTTGTGCTCGTTGAAGACCTTGACAGCGTGCTCCGCGTCGCCGAAGCGCCCACCGAACTCGCCGTCCCAGACCAGTTGACCGGTCACCCGCCGCATCTGGCGGATGGCCGCGTCGGCCTCGGGAGCCGGAGCCGAGGCAGCGCGGTAAATGCTGTCAGCAGCGCTTTCGTACCAGCGCTGCGGGTCACGGACCGTGAGGATCACCCTCGCCTGGGGGCAATGGCCGGCGAGTTGGCGCCAGAACCGCGCGCCTGGCCAGTCGACGGTCGCCCGGTAACCACGGTAGAGCTCATCCCAGTCCGCGGTTCCGTCCTGCGCGGCCTGCTCCCACAACGGAAGCTGGCCGGGATTCTCGAACAGCTCGAGCATGTGATGGCAGGGCCCGAAGCCGAGTCGCTCCAGCGCCAACTTCAGGGACAGCGTGCCGGTACGTCCGAATCCAGCTCCGATGACCTCGAGCAAGAGGACTTCCTTCCGTGTGCAGTTTTCCGGGGGGCTGACAGACGGAAGGCCGCGGTGCGGCCCCCTTGTCACCATATAGACACCCGAACCCCCCAGGCCCGGATTGAAGGCGCATCGCGCGCCGGCCACACGGGCCTGTTCGCCGTCTGGGTTCTCGCCTGAGGCGGAGCGGATCCATATCGCTGATCGGCTGCGCGAGAAGGCATCGATCCGCACGATCCCGGCGGCTTTTGGTGGGAGTCCTTCTCACACCTGCGGGCGACCGGCTCACGGCGCCGGCGCGACAGCCACCCCCTGGCCCGCACCTGACTGAAGATCAATTACAGGAACAACGATGTTCGACGCGGCACTAGTGATCACGAGCACGTGACCAAGCCCACCGCAGCACCCAGCCCAAGACGAGCCCTAAGAGCAGGCCGACGAGCAGCCCCAGGAACAGGCCGACGATCAAGCCGACCAGCAGACCCGCCACCAGGCACACGATCAGCCCCACCACCAGGCCCATGATCAGGCCGGCGATCAGGCCGGCGATCAGGCCGGCCAGTAGACCTGCCAGCAGCCCCAGCACAGCAACACCTATGCACTATTAGCAATCAGGAATCTGACATTACATGCCACAGATAAGTTTAGTCACCAATAGTGACACCGTCATCACATGTCGACAAAGCCGATGAACGCGCCCGGCTACGTCCTGCCCCACTCGGTCGTGCGCGTGTTCGGCGATCGTGACATCGCCACTCTCAACACCATCGATGCGATCGACCGGGCCGCCGGGATGGCCCTCCTGATCCCGGTCAGCGTCCTGTGGCCTGAGCTCGAGCGGCTCGAACGCCATCCCGAGGACGAACCGAGGAGGAGCATGATGGCATCCACGGATCGTGGTCGCCACGATGCCGCAGCTTCGACTTCGGGAGAGCCGATGACCACCCCCTCTTCTCGCGCCGACCGTATGCCGCCCCCGCCGTTCGATCCGGAGCTGGCCGCCGCCCTGGAGATCATGGCCGGGCAGATACCGTCCTCGATCCTTCCGGAGGCGATCTCCGTTATACGGGAGAACGCGCTGCTGGTCCCCGACGATGAGCTGCGCCGCGACGGTGCCTTCGAGGTCGAGGAACGCGCCGTGCCGGGGCCGCCGGGCGCACCCGATATCTCCCTGCTGATCTGCCGGCCCGCCGGAGTCACCGCGCCGCTCGCGGCGGTCTATCACACCCACGGGGGCGGGATGGTCATAGGCGACAACCGCACCGGTGTGCACGAGATCCTGGACTGGGCGCAGGAGCTGGGGCTGGTCGTGGTGTCGGTGGAATACCGGTTGGCGCCCGAGCATCCGCATCCGGCTCCGGTGGAGGACTGTTATGCCGGGTTGGTGTGGACCGCCGAGCACGCCGCGGAGCTGGGCATCGCCCCCGGCCGTATCGTCGTCGCCGGTGCCAGCGCAGGTGGTGGCCTGGCCGCCGCGCTCGCTCTGCTCGCGCGTGATCGTGGTGGCCCGGCTCTCGCGGGACAGGTGCTGATGTGCCCCATGCTCGATGACCGCAACGACACCCCCTCCAGCCGGCAGATGGCCGGCCTCGGCGTCTGGGACCGCTCCTCCAACAAGACCGGCTGGACGGCGCTGCTGGGAGAAGGCCGCGGTGGCCCGGACGTCTCCCCCTACGCGGCCCCCGCCCGTGCCGACGACCTGTCCGGGCTGCCCCCGGCCTTCATCGATGTCGGCTCCGCGGAGACCTTCCGGGACGAGGACGTCACCTACGCCACCCGCCTGTGGCAGGCCGGGGGCCGGGCGGAGCTGCATGTCTGGCCCGGCGGCTTCCACGGATTCGACCTGCTGGCCCCACAGGCCGCCATCTCCCAGGAAGCCCGCGCCGCACGCCTGCGCTGGCTCCGCCGGCTCCTGGGGGACTGACCGGCGGCCCCGCCGCCCCGCCGTACGGTGGCGGCAGCTGCCAGGTGGGGAGGATGACCAGGTGAAGGAGCTGGCGGGTAGGCTCGCGGCGCTCGACCCTGACGCGGGTGCCGCGGTTCAAGTGATCGCCTACTTCGACCGTCTCCTGGAGGGCCGTGCGGGCCTGGAGGCGCTGGTGCGCGGAGCCGCCGTACTGACCGGCCGCCCCGCCCGCCTGGTCGACGAGCGACACCGGGTGCACGTACGGGTCGATGCCGAAGGGCGGCGCGCGGACGACGGCGAGCCTCCCGATCCGGCGTGGCCATGCGCCTCCCTGGAACGGGACGGACCGCCAACGCTGTGGCTGGAGCGCGTTGGACCGGGCCGCGGCCGCCGCCCCGTGGATGCTGGCCACCCTCGGCGCGGTCGCCTCCTGTCACAGCCTGCGCGCCGCCGCGGCGACGATGAGCATGCACCATTCCACCGTCCAAGACCGCCTGGCACACGCCGAGCGCCTGCTCGGCTGGCCGGTCCAGGAACCACACGGCCGGCTCCGGCTGCAACTCGCCCTCGCCATGCGACGCCTGCACCACCACACCGAGCGCACATGAACTCGACCATCAGCGCCGGGACGAGGCCACGCCAGGTGTCATCACATTGTCATCACCGGGTCCGGATACGACGGGGACGAACCACAAATGACCGGCATCTGATGCGGGCCGACGAATGCTGTTCGACCCACGTCCGATGCCGGTCATGATCACAACTACACCACAGCTGACCTGCGGAAACGCTACCGTACGGGCAGGCCGGTCACCGCGCGGCCGATGACCAGGCGCTGCATGTGGGTGCCGAATATCGTGTCGCAGGGCTTGATCTGGGGTTTCGCTGTGGTCGGTGGCTCGGCTCCGACAGGATCGCGAGATGGCTCTGCGGCTGTTGTACTTGATCGCCTTGCGGGTGTTCGGATGGATCGCGCTCCTCGCCCGATCACAGGCATCGAAGGACGTGGAGATCCTGGCATTACGGCATCAGCTCTCTGTACTCCGCCGCCAGGTCGCCTCTCCCCGGCCATCGTCGGCGGACCGGGCACTCCTTTCCGCGCTCGCACGGCTACTTCCCCGGCGCCGCCGGCTACACCTGTTCGTCAGACCACGGACGCTCCTGCGCTGGCACGCAGACCTGGTGAAGCGACGCTGGACCTACCCCAGACGCGGGCCGGGACGACCACCGACCCGGCCTACAATTCGGGCCCTGGTGCTGCGGTTGGCCGCCGAGAACCCGACCTGGGGATACCGGCGCATCGCGGGCGAGATCGCCGGTCTGGGCCGGAAGGTCTCCCCTGCCACCGTGTGGGCGATCCTGAAGAAGGCCGGCTTTGATCCAGCGCCTCAGCGCAGCGACCTGACCTGGGCCCAATTCATCAAGAGCCAGGCGTCCGGGATTCTGGCCTGCGACTTTTTCAGCGTGGAGACGATCACGCTCGCCCGCCTGTACTGCTTCGCAGTGGTGGAGCACGCTACGCGTCTGTCCACGTACTGGGTCTCACGGCGAACCCGACCGCCGCCTGGGTCGCCCAGCAAGCCCGCAACCTGATGCTCGATCTGGGTGATCGGACCGGCGACTTCAGATTCTTGATCAGGGACCGGGACCGCACGTTCACCGCTTTGTTCGATGAGGTGTTCAAGGCCGAGGGCATCCGTGTGGTGCTCACTGCTCCGCAGGCCCCTCGGATGAACGCGGTCATGGAACGGTGGGTGGGTAGCGTACGCCGCGAACTCCTCGACCGAATCCTCATCATGAACGCCCACCACCTGCGCAAGGTCCTCGCCGAGTACGAGACCTACTTCAACGAGCACCGCCCGCACCGAGCCTTAAAACAGGCCAGCCCTCTCCGAGCGCTACCCGATCCCGTTGATGCCGAGATTAGGGTCACCCGACGAGATCGGCTCGACGGCCTGCTTCACGAATACGCCCAGGTCGCATGAGGTGACACAGTATTCGGCACCCACACCAGCCGAATACGAACGACGACACGCCCTCAAAAACCCTCAAGAAGATGACTATGCTGCCGCGTAGTCGCAAGCCCTGAAGTGTCTACCGAACCGGGGCAACTCCACAAACTCGAAGGACTCCCAGCAGCGGCTTAACTAGCGGCATTGCTCCTTGGCTCAGCGGCCACCCGATCCCCCATCCGAGACGCTCTCGGATGCCGGCAACGTCGTCCACCGGACACGACTCCTCGGCGGCCTGATCAACAAGTACCGCAATGCCGCATGACGATCACCGCACTTTATCGACACGAACCTCCTGGTCTCTGACTTTCCCCCTCGTTCTCACCGGCCGGTGCCAGGTCGTTCTTGTCGTCCGGTGCCAGGCCGATGACGAGTGACGGGCCGCGCAGCGGACCGGTCTTGGAGCGGCGGATGTCAGGGCCGTTGGGGCGCGGTGGCTTCTCGCGACGGCGATACGGCATCCGCGCCGCTCGCCGTCGCGTCGTCGCTGCGCTTCTCGTCGCTGTAGACCATGAGGGTCGAGCCCACCAGGGCGAGCACGATACCGATGGTCCCGTAGAGCGACGGCAGTGTCTGGTAGACCGCCAGGGACAGCACGATCGTCAGGACCGGGGCGAGCGCGTTGGTGACGGGTGCCACGATCGAGGCCTTGCCCCGGCTGAGCGCCATCACCAGGAACAGCGCACCGGCGGCGTTAAGGACTTGGGTCACCGCGGTCAGCGCAGGGGCCTGCCAGGGGGCGCCCCTGGGGAGGCCGCCCATCATCGCCCACGCCACCGGGACCAGCAGCAGCCCGCTGATCGTCATCCAACCGAAGGTGGTGCCGTCGTTGACGCCGACGAGAGCGGCCTTGCGCATGAAGAATGCCTGCGCGCCCCAGGCCGCGCAGATCACGACGGCCAGCAGCAGCCATGGCCCGTGCCCGTTCGAGCCGCCGCCGTCGCCGGGAATACTGAGCAGTACGATCGCAGCCAGCGCAGCGACCACACCCATGACGGCGAGCCGTTGGATCCGCTCGCGGAGCAGTGCGACGGCCATGAGCACTGTGATCACTGGTGACAGCGAGATCACCGGAAAGATCAGGTACGCGGGGCCGTCGGACAGCGCTTTGAACAGGAGCAGTTGCCCGCCCGCGCCCGTGAGCCCCGCGAGCAGTCCGTAGACGGCGGCGACGGGCCGCCGGTCGAACCGGTTGCCGCGCAGCGCGAAGTACGCGGGGATCAGCATGGTGAACGCCCAGATGATGTACACCATCTCGTTGGGGTAGCCGTATCTGTCGGTCGGCAGGCTGGAGAAGGCGCCCCACACGCCCCAGAAGAGGACCAGCAGGGTCGCGTAGATGATCCAGCTTCGCTTGATAGTCGTCATTCGTCTTCTCCAGCGGAGATGAGTACCGGGGTGGAGCGCAAACGATCGAGCGCGGCCCGGTCAAGGGGGGTGCCGGCGAGTTTCGCCGCATAGAGCGCGGCCCCGATGACCGGCTCGTACAAGGGGTGGCGCAGTTCGTACCCGGCGTAACGATTCTTCATTTCTCGGGTGAAGGCCTCGAGTACCGCGTCGGCCGAGAATGTACCGCCGGAGTACGAGACCGGTACGGGCTCTCCGGGCTCGAAACCGAGCCGATGACGCGTGACATCGACCAGCAATGCGAGCTCGCTCCCGGCCTCGGACAGAATGGCGGCGGCGCACTCGTCGCCGAGCCCGGCCGCCTCGACGACCCGCCGGCTGAGGGCCGCGATATCACCGCGGCTGCCGTGCCACTGGTTGAACACGATATCGATCACGTCGAAGTCCGACGCGAGTGAGAGATGCCGCCGGAAGACCTCGGCGAGCGGACCCTCAGGCATCCGGCCGTCGCTCATCCGGGAGAACGCGTTGAGACCGCGGACCGCGATCCAGTACGCGGAGCCCTCGTCGCTGAACAGCTCCCCCCAGCCGCCCGTGCGGACTCCGCGTCCGGACCGCTCGCCGTAGGTCATCGAGCCGGTGCCGCTGAGGACGTTGATGCCGTCCACGGCTCCGAGGGAGCCGGCCCACCCGCAGACCATGTCGTTGTTGCACGCGTAGCGGTCGTGGCCGAGCACGGCCCGCGGCGCGGCGTCCAGGATGGGGATGTCGCCGGCAGCCTCACCGTAGCCGGGCAGGCCGAAGAAGGCATATGCGATGTCCAAGGGCTCGATACCCGCGTCCGCGCAGACCGAGTCGATGCCCTGTCTAAGGGCTCGCTCAACGAGGCCGATATCTTCCGAGAAGTAGTAGCTGCCGGCGGTCCGTGCCTGCCCCACTACCTTCCCGTCCCGGTCGACCAGACAGAAGGCGGTTTTGGTACCACCGCCGTCGACGCCAAGAAACATCGTGTTGCCTCCATTCGGCGTCCCCGTCAACGCCGTGCCGCTGTGATGTCAGTGCTGCAATTGGTGCAAGGTGACACCCTGCACCACTCGGTTGACCTCGCCCGAAGGAAACGGGTTGTCAGGCCGAATTTCCCGGAGCACAGCGGCGTTGAGGCCGATGAGCTGGGCACATACGACCGCGGGCAGGGCCAGCGCCGCGTCCTCGATGTCCTCGACACCGTGGAGTCGCCAGCTCCCCTCGTCCGGCGTGCCGTCGGCCCCGGCGTCGATCGCGATAACACTGCCGGGCGCCATGGTGGAGCGTAGTTCCGCGATGATGTCCAGGTCGTACTGGCGGGTGTACGGGTCGTTCGACACGAACACGATCACGACGGTGCGCTCACTCAGCACGGCCTTGGGGCCGTGGCGGAATCCCAGGGCGGAGTCCGAGGTCGCGACGATCGCCCCGCCGGTCAGTTCGAGCGCCTTCAGCGCCGACTCCGCGGCCAGCCCCCTGAGAGCCCCGCTGCCCAGGTAGACAATCCGTTCTGGATCGCGGGCCAGTAGCGCGCCGATGTTCTTGTCGAAGATGCCGTCCTGCGTGATCCGCTCGGCTGCCCGGGCCAGCCGCTCCGCGACACCGGCATAGGCGGTTCCACCGAGGGCGAGCAGGGCGGCAAGAGTCATTCCGGTGAAACTCGATGTCATCGCGAAGCCACGGTCATTGGAGGCGGGCGGCATCAGGAGCACACACGAGGTGGTCCTCACGGAATGTTCCCGCGCCAGCCGCCCCTCCTCATTGCAGGTGATCACGAGGTGGTGCACATCCGACAGGCACTGCTCGGCGAGTTCGGTGGCCATAAGGCTCTCCGGGCTGTCCCCGGACCGGGCGAAGGAGACGAGAAGGGTCGGCAGATCCTCGGCGAAGCAGCCTCGCGGGTCGGCGACGATGTCCGTGGTGGACACGGCGTCGACTCTCCGCCCGAGCCGCCGCGCCAGTGTCGTGGCCAGCACCTGCCCCACGAAGCCCGAGGTACCGGCGCCGGTGAGCACGACGCGCAGGTGGTCGCGAGCCACCAGTGGCTGGAGGAAGCCGTCGAGCGTGGCCCGGGAGGCGGCGATGATGACGTCGATATCCCGCCAGACGCCGGGCTGCTGCGCGATCTCACGGACGGTGTCATCGGCCCCGGCATCGCGAGCCAGGGTGCCGAGAAGGCTGGTCACAAATAGTCCTTGTGGTAGGGGTCGCACGCGCGGTCGTAGTCGCGCAGCACATCGCGGATGTGGTCGATCACCAACGCCCGCGGCTTCGCGGCGACTTCCCCGCGGCGAACGCGCGCGTACTGATTGGGCAGATAGGCACTGAGGAGCGGCAGGGGGATGTCCCACGCCGCGAGGTTGCCGAGGAGCCGCTCCTGCGCTTCGGCCACCTCGGGATCCGGCCAGTAGTAGCGCATCCGGTCGCTGTAGCTGTAGCGCCGGGCGAGGCGCCGCTCAGTATGGTCGCCCGGGTAGTAGCCCTCCCAGCGGTCGGGCTCGGCGAGCATCCGCTGTTCGACGACCTTGGGCAGCTGGGACCGTTCGCCCACGGGCACCAGTTCGTCCTCGATGGCTGCGAGAGCGAACAGCGCCTCACGGAGCGCGAAGGTCAGACCGGGACCGACCTTGAGGACGGCCCAGTGGTCCTCCACCAGTGCCGTGAGTGCTTCGGCCAGCTGGTAGTCGGTCGAGTGCGCCTCGAACACCATGGTGGGCTCCTCGTCGAGGACCGCTCCGAGCTCCGCGGTCCTCTCCCGCCGGTAGTCGACCACCCGCTGATGGTCGAACTCCACACCTGGCTGGACGACGAGTGCCATGACGCGGGGCCAGACGTCCTCAAGTCCGTGCCCGGCGAACGCCTCACGGTGACGTTCCAGGGTCTCCCGCGCGGCCCGCGCCGAGGTGGGCATGAGTTCGTTCAGCGTTTCGTGAGCGCCACCGGGCGTCGGCACCTCTGTTCCGATCACGTAGCGGATCCGGGCGGCGCCGCGCTCCCCCGCCGTGTCCTCGGCCACACGTATCAGCCGGGCGGCGCGCTCGGCGACCACGTCGTCGGTGAGCGGCGTGGGATCGCCCGCACAGGGGAAGCTGCAGTCCAGGTGGATTTTGGTGAAACCGGCCGCGACGTAGGCGGCGACAAGGGATTCGGCCCGCTCCATCGCCTGGTCCGGCGGCAGTGCGCGCCACCGGTTGGGGCCCAAGTGGTCACCGCCGAGGATGACGCGGTCCAGCGGCAGATCCTGGTCGACGGCGATGGCGTACACCAGATCACGGAAGCCGTCGGGCCGCATGCCCGTGTAACCGCCGTACTGGTCAACCTGATTGGAGGTCGCCTCCACCAGGACTTGCCTCCCGCTTTCGCGCGCCTGGAGCACAGCCGCCTCGATCACCAGCGGATGCGCCGAACAGACGGAGGCGATGCCCCTGGGCTCACCCGCCTTCTGACGCCGGACCACCTCATCCAACAAGCTCCACATGGTCCGCTCCTGTCCTTGCCTACGTTCCAGGTCGTGGCGAGTTCTTTCAGCCCGATGACCAAGCTGGAACAGTACTGGTCCGGTTTATGGGCGTCAATGGTCGGATTCGGTATGCTTCTGGTATGGACCGTTCGGATGTACCCTCCTTCCCCCAAGGCCTGCTGAGCGATGACGCCCTGCCCCGCTACCTCCAGGTCGCCGCGCGGCTCTGGAATGACATCTCGGCCCTCGGAGTCAGGACGGGTGACCGGCTGCCGTCGGAACGGAGTCTGGCCACGCGGTACGGGGTGTCGCGGGAGACGCTGCGCGCCGCTCTGGCCGAACTGGCGAGCCGGGGCCTGCTTGATTCCGCCGCGGCCCGTGGCTGGTTCGTCACCGACGGCGGCCGGGGTGTCGTGCCGGCAGGCGGACGCACGGTGGAGGGGTTCGCCGACTACGCCCTGAAGCGCGGCCTGGCCACCCGCAGCCGAGTGCTGGAATCGGGAACCAGGCCGGCGACCGTGAGTGAGGCCGAGACGCTGCACATCGGCCCGGGCGCCGCCCTGTTCGAGATGCGGCGACTGCGCTTCCTTGACGGCCTCGTCGTCGTACTGGAGCACAACCGGGTGCCGCTGGCGCTCTGTCCCGCGCTGGCCGATACCGACTTCACCGCCGCGTCGCTCTACGCGACCCTGCGAAGCGCCGACCCGGCACAGCTCCCCCGGGTCGCGGACTACTCAGTGGAGGCACGGCAGCCCCAGGACCAGGAGCGGGACCTGCTAGAGATCGAGGACCGGACTCCGGTGCTGGTCGCCCAGCAGCTCGCCTTCAACCAGGACGGGCGGCCGCTCGAACTGACGGTGGCGATCTACCGGGGGGACCGCTACCGCTTCCGGGCCTCCATCACCGAATGACAGTGAGGATGTATTGAGTTCGGGCGCTGACCTGCAAGTTCAGGAAGAAGTGAGCCTGGGCTTTCATAGGCACCCGATCGGCGCACCCCTACCGACCGCGCGCCCACGTTCTGTCCACACCGGCCTTGAGCCGGCTAAAGGTCACCGCTGTCTGGCTCCGGGCAAGCGCTGGTCCCAAACGGCCGAGTTCCCCGACCAGATACACCAGAGCCATACCTGCACGACGGGCGACGCTGATCGTGCATCGCGACAGAACGTCGGCTCACGCCCAGAAGAACCGCAGATCACAACCGCGCTCGCCCGGTTCGTGCTCCCATTGCTCCCGCCCGGAGTAGGGAGCGGCTGGAGCACGCATGGTTCCTGAACCGTCCCGAACAAGCGCCAACGAGCATCATCCGACGGCGCTGACCTGCGGCATCTCGAAAACCCGCAGGTCAGGGCATGATCGGGACTACCTTGACACGGTAGAGGTCACGGGTGCGATCCCAGTATCGCCCACCAGGTTTCACCTGGTCAGCAGCCCGGACACCCTATGCGGTGGCCGGGCTTTGGTCGTTTGACCGTGGCCCCCGTCACGACGCCACCGCCCGGCGGGTGCCGGTCCGGGTGCGCGCGAAGGCGGCCACGGCGGTGTCGTGGGCATCGGGCAGCGTGTGCAGGTGGGCCACCAGCTGATCAATCAGATCGGTGCCAGCCGGCCCGGCGTCCTTGCTCCTGGCCGGCTCACCGGACTCAGCCGCCGCGGCACCCGCCTTCGCTTCAGTTGTCGTCATCGCGTGTAACTCCTTAATCAGGAGTTACACCGAAACCGCACAGTCCCCAGCAGGCTGCCCCCATGCCTGATCACCGCGCATGATGTCCAGGTCGGTGGACTCAGCGGCTTGTCAAGCTTTCCTCGGGAGCTGGTGTGTGTGGCGGGCTGATGGCCGATGGGGCCCCTCGGAGCGCTGTGAGCAGGGCGAGGGGTGTGGCGGCGGCCCAGGCCTGGGGGGAGCAGGAGTGGGGGTAGGGCACCGGCGACGGGTGTTCGTTTCGCCCGTATCCGGCCATGACCTCCGGCAGCCGCCAGTGGTGGAGTGCGGCCGCCTGGATCAGTGCGCGTGCGAGTGTGGAGGCCTCCTCGGCGAGTCCGTTTTCGGCCATGCCGAGCACGGTGATGGCGTTGTCGTGTGGCCAGATGCCGCCTCGGTGGTAGGAGAGCGGGTGATAGGGGGCTTGGTTGGCGGCGAGGGTGCGGATCCCCCAGCCGGAGAAGAAGTCCGGCTGTAGCAGGCGGTGGGCCACGGCTTGGGCGTCTTGGTGGTCCAGGATCCCCGACCACAGCAAATGTCCGGCGTCGGAGGCCAGAGCGTCGACCTGCTGTCCCTGGTCATCCAGTGCGAGGGCGGGAAAGTCTTGGTCGGGCATCCAGAAATCTCGGCGGAAGCGGAGTTTGAGGTCGGCGGCGGCCTCGTTGAGGTGGGCGGCGCCGTTGGGGTCGTTCCATACCGAGTGGGCAAGACGGGCTGTGCGGATGAGCGCGTCGTAGGTGTATCCCTGGATTTCGCAGACCGCCAGGGGCCCTTCGGCTTGGCGGCCGTCGACGAAGCAGATGGCGCCTTGGGAATCCTTCCAGTTCTGGTGGGCGAGGCCGCCGTGCGCGGCGTCGGAGGTGTAGCGGAGGTATCCGTGGTCGTTGAGTCCGCCGTCGTGGACGATCCACTCCACTGCCGCGCGGGCCTGTGGTTCCAGGCGCCGGGCCAGTGCCGGGTCGCCGGTGGCGGAGGTGTAGGACTCCAGCAGGATCAGGAAGAGTGGGGTGGCGTCGATGCTGCCGTAGTAGCGGCCGTAAGGGACTTGCCGGAAGTGCGCCAGTTCTCCGTGGCGAATCTCATGCACGATTTTTCCTGGTTGTTCCAGGCGTGTCTCGTCGTAGCCGGTGCCCTGGGTGGCGGCAAGTGCGAGCAGCGTGTCGGAGGCGAGTTCTGGCCGGTAGGGCAGGGCGAACAGCGAGGTGAGCAGGGAATCGCGGCCGAAGAGGCTGAGGAACCACGGTATGCCGGCTGCGGGCACCTGAAGCGCCTCGCCGTCCGGGCCCCGGGCGGGGATCCGCAGGCGCGCCAAATCGGACAGACCCTGCTCACAGGCGCGGGCCAGTTCGGGCCAAGAGGTGAGTGAGCGGGGACGGGGGCGGGCGTGCACGAACTGGTCGGTGTCGGCCTTTTCCTGGTCTCGTGCCTTTGCAGGCGAGGCCGGTCGGGTCGGTATTCCCTGCGGGGCGGCCTGCACGATGAGTGTCAGGTCGGCAGTGCCGTGTGCCGGCAACGCCAAACGCCAAGACAGGACACGGCCGGTGCCGTCTGCGGGGCTGATCCGGTGCGGCGCGGGCGTGGAGGTGACGGTGGTGTGCGAGGTCCAGGTGTTGCCGCGCCGGTAGCGGAACATGACGCTGGCTTGCAGGTCCTGCGTCGTGTGATGAGCGTCGGATCTTTCGTAGGTGCGGTGGTCGGCGCGCAGTTCGAACTGGTCGGCGAAGTCGGCGTCCACGTCGAGTTCCAGTTCCACTGTGGTGGCATTTCCGGTGTTGTTGACCAGGAGGATCTGCTCGGTGAGGGCGCCCGCGGCGACTTCTTGGCGACGGAAGAGGGTGTAGGTGGGGGGTTGGTCGCGGGTCCCGGCCGGGGTCAGTACGCAGCCTTCGTCGGAGGAGGTCAGAAGTGTAGGGGCCGCTCGGTCTGCGGTGAGCAGCCATCGGCTCAGGTGCCGGGCGTCGCGGATGAACAGCCCTTCGGTGGTCTCGCCGCGTCCTCCGGTGATGTCGCCGGCGGCGCTGGTGATGGCGAAGGTGCCGTGGTGGACCAGCAGGCGATTGGCGGTCATCGCATCGGCGGTCATCGCGCGGTTTCTCCTTCCACAGGTGCGTTCAGCAGATCCAGAGCCAGGGCCGCGGTCCAGCTGAAGCGCCTGATACCGCGTCCCTCCCCCGTGTAGGGCTGTAGGTATTCGGCGAAGTCGGTGTGCTCGGCCGCGGCCAAGGCCTGGGTGCGTAGCCGGTGTGCCGCGGCGGACTCACCGTGTCGCAGCAGGCCGTGATAAATCAGCCAGGCGGTGTTGAACCAGCTGGGCCCGCGCCAATACCGGTTGCCATCGAACTCGGCGGCGGTGAGGTCGTAGCTGGGCACCAGATGCATCTGCCCCAGCCGGAAACGGTCGCCGTGCGCTGTTGCCACCAACGCCGCCGCGATATGCCGCGGCAGGCCCGGGAGGATGAGCGGGATGAGCCCGGAAACGCTGTGTGTGGTGATGGATTCACCCGTGGCCAGATCGCGGGCGAGGAAGGTCCCGGCGGCCGGATCCCATAGCCGGTCGATCAGGGCGGTGGTCACCGACTTCGCCCGCCGTTGGTGTGCTCGTGCGTCGGCGCCGATCGCCGACGCGATCTCGGCGAGTGCGTGTTCGGAGGCGATGAGCAGGGCGTTGAAGCAGGGGTCCTCGATGACGAACGCGTGCGGGGTGCGCGCGTCGTCGTAGCCGTGGTCGCGGTAGGTGGCGGTCAAGCGGATGTAGCGGGCGTAGTCGAGGTCGGTGGGTCGGTCGGCGGCCGAGCTGTGATGCAGGTCGGCGCGCTGGAAGGATTGCTGCGGCGCGGGCCGTACCCGGGCCAGGGCGGCGTCCCAGCAGGGGCTGTTGTCCAGGCCCGGCTCCCAGGGATGTACGACCGCCGCGAGGCCGCCGCCGGCCAGATCGCGGGAGTCGGCCAGGTAGTGGTGCCAGGCGGCGAGCTTGGGGTACAGCCGGTCGAGGAATCCGCGGCGCCGTGATTCGGCCGGGTTGGCGAGGTGCACCTGCCAGGCGGCCAGTGCGTGCACGGGCGGCTGGACGATGCCCGAGGTCTCGATGTCCGACGGTGCGCCCGCCCGCTGCCCGGCGGTTGACGATCGCCAGAAGTCGGGACCGGGGAAGTAGGCTCCGAGCGGTACGGAAGGGTTGAAGACGATGTGCGGGATGCGGCCGTCGCCCCATTGCGCTTCGAGCAGGGTCTCCAGTTCGCGCTGGGCGCGGCGCGGCGACACGTGGCGTAGGCCGATGGCGATGAACGCCGAATCCCAGCTCCACTGGTGCGGGTAGAGGGTGCGCGAAGGAACGGTCGCGGTGCCCGTCCAGTTGCCGAGCAGGACGCGGACGGCCGCTTGGCGCAGCCGAGTGCCGTGATGGGTGTCGGGGGTGAGGTCGGCGGCTTGGATGGTGCTTGTCATCCGGCTGCCCGGCGCAGGAACGGCGGGATGGAACGCACGGCCGGGTCCGGATCTCCGCTCAGCCGGCACTCGACGGCGAGGTAACCGTCGTAGCCGATCGCGTCGAGTGCCCCGAGCCAGGCGGGCCAGTCGAGGTGGCCGGCGCCGGGCTGGAAGCGGTTGGAGTCGCTGACCTGGGCGTGGCCGATGAAGGGAGCGGCGGCGAGGATGGCGGCGGCGGGGTCGCTCTCCTCGATGTTCATGTGGTAGCTGTCGATCCCGATGCGGATCGAGTCCAGGCCCACGGCACCGATCAGCTCCGCGGCCTGCTCCAGCCGGTTGACCATGTGGTCCTCGTAACGGTTGAGCGGCTCGAGGAAGAGCGTGATCCCTTCCCGGCGGGCGTGCTCACCCAGTTCGGTGAGCCCCGCCAGCAGCACTTCGCGGTCCTGCTGCTCGCTGCGCGGCGGCTCGAAGGGCGGCAGGCGGCGGGAGAACATGCCGTAGGAGGCCGGCGTCTGGACACCGATCCCGCCGACTTCGGCGACGACGGACAGCTGGGACTTCATCTGCGCGATGGCATCGCGGCGCAACTCCTCGTCGAAGGCGCCGAAGAAGTGCAGCATGTCCACGCACACAGTCGGCATGACGACACCGTCAGCTCGGGCCTTGCGCAGCTCGGGCAGGCGGTTGCGGAAGTGGAAGTCGCCCTTGCCGCGCAGCTCGATGGCGTCGTAGCCGGCGCTTTGGGCGAATTCCCACTTGTCCTGAAGGGTCTCGCCGGGCAGCAGCTGTTCTTGGCAGGCGGTCTTGAACACGGTCGGCGGGCCTTTCAGAATTCGAGGACGATCTGCAGCGCGTCGGCGGGGCGCTCGTCCAGCAGGACGTAGGCGCTGGCCGCGTCGGCGACTGGGACGACATGGCTGACCAGCGAATTCACGTCGACATGGCCGTCGCTGACAAGGCGCAGGAAGGTTTGCTGGAGCCGCTCTACCGTCCACCGGCCGGCGAGGGCGGATGGCACGCCGCCGATCTGGGAGCAGATGAGCTGCACGCGGTTGTGGTGGAACTCGTCGCCGAGCCGCAGGCCGGCGCCGTCGCCCTGGTAGAACCCGGCGGCGACCACACGGCCGCCGGCGGTGACCGAGCGCAGGGCCTCGTGCAGGGCGGGGTAGGCGCCGCTGATCTCGATGGCGATGTCGGCGCCGTGCCCGCCGGTGGCGGCGCGGATCCGTTCGGCGACCGCGTCGGTGTCCGCGTTGAGGGTCTGGGAGGCGCCGTACTGCACCGCCTTGTCCAGCCGGGAGGCCAGCGCGTCGACGGCGGTGACGCGGGCGCCGCTCAGCTGCGCCAGCCGGGTGGTGAGTAGGCCGATCACGCCCTGGCCGAAGATCGCGAGGTCCTCACCGAGGTGGAGGTCGCAGGCGAGCACGGCGTTGTAGGCGATGGCGCCGACCCGGGCGAAGGCGCCGGCGAGCGGGGACAGGCCGTCGGGCAGGCGGTGGCCCACCATGCGCTCGGCGGGGACGACGGCCTCGCTGCGGTGGCCCCAGATGCCCCATACCAACTCTCCGGGCATGGGCAGCCCTGGGGTGCCGGTCAGCTCCGGGGACACCTCGACGACCTCGCCCACCTCGGAGTACCCCCAGCCCGCCACCGGGTAGGCGATGCCCGCCGCGCCCTCGCGGAAGAGCCGGGCCTCAGGGTCCCAGGTGCGCGTCAGGTATGGGTTGGTGCCCCGGTAGGCGGTGAGTTCGGTGCCGGCGGAAATGCCGGAGTAGCGCGTCCGGACGCGCAGATGGCCGGGTGGCAGGGCGGCGGGCTCGCTCGGGACGACCTCCACCTGGCGGGGGCCGGCGAACTGAACAACGCATTCCACAGAAGGCTCCGGGAGGTTGGTTACGCGGGTTGCTCGGCTAATTAATGTCGAGTCATGTCGACGATAGCTTCAACTTTAGACTTGTCAAAAAGCAAAAGTGGTGCTCTGATGCTCAGATGAAATACATAAGTCTGGCAAGGTGGCAGTGAGGACAGCGCATGCACATGTGGTCTCGACGGTCAAGGGCATTGGCGGCCGCCTTGGCCGCAATGCTGGGAATCGGGCTGGCGTCTGGTTGCGCCGCGCGGGGGAAGGACAGGCCGGACAACAAGATCACGGTCTGGAGCCTGGAGAACCTCACTCCACGCCTGGAAGCGACCAAGAAGGTCGTCGCGGCCTTTGAAAAGCAGAGCGGCGTCCAGGTGAAGCTGGTCGGCGTGGACGAGAACCAGCTCCCGCAGCTGATCATGTCGTCCGCCGCCTCCGGGACCCTTCCCGACGTCATCGGCGGCGTCTCACTCGCTTCGGTCTGGCAGATGTACACCAACAACCTGCTGGACACCAAAGCCGCGAAGAAAGTGGTCGACGACCTCGGCCCCGGCACGTTCAACGGCAACGCGCTGCGGCTGACCGGTGACGGCGCCACCCGGCTCAGCGTCCCCAGCGACGCCTGGATGCAGATCCTGGTCTACCGCAAAGACCTGTTCGACAAGGCCGGCCTCGCCGTCCCCGACACCTATGCCGCCATGCTCAAGGCCGCCAGCACGTTGAACAGCGGGGGCACCAGTGGTATCTCGGTGGCGACCGACCCCGGCGACGTCTTCACCGCGCAGAGCTTCGAGGACCTCGCCCTGGCCAACGGCTGCCAGCTCGCCGGCTCCGACGGGAAGGTGGCCCTCGACAGCCCCCAGTGCAAGCAGGCCTTCGCCACCTACGGCAAGCTCGCCAGGGACTATGGCCCTCCCGGCACCCAGAGCGTGGACTCCACACGCGCCACCTACTTCGCCGGCCGCTCCGCAATGATCCTGTGGTCCACTTTCCTCCTGGACGAGCTGGCCGGACTGCGCGATGATGCGCTCCCCAGCTGCCCGCAGTGCAAGAATGACCGCCAATACCTCGCCCACAACAGCGACATCGTGACGGCGCTCAAAGGACCCGGTGGCGCACCCGCCCAGTTCGGAGAGATCTCCTCCTGGGCGATCACTCGGACCGCCGAGACCGCGGCCTCGGTGAAGTTCACCGAGTACATGATGAGCAGCGGCTATGAGGGCTGGTTCGGCATGGCCCCGGAGGGCAAGATCCCGGTCCGCAACGGCACGGCCGACGACCCGGAGAAGTACCGCAAGGCCTGGCGCGCCAGCGACATCGGCGTGGGAACCAGGAAGCCCCTGGAAGCGGTTTATCCCGCCAAGCTCCTCGACCAGCTCGCCTCGGGAGTCAGCGACATGAAGCGCTGGGGCATCACCCAGGGCCAGGGCGCCCTGGTCGGCGCGACGCTCGGCGAGCTGCCCGTCCCCAAGGCGATCGGCGCCTTGGCGACCGGCCAGATCTCTCCCGCGGAGGCGGCCAAGGAGGCCGACGAGGAAGTCGCGGCCCTGCAGAAGTCCCTCCAGTAGCCGCGCCGACAGCCCATCTTCCTAGGACCACATATGCGCACCGCAGAAAGTACACCGCAGCGCACGCCCCCGGCGGAAACCAGCACGCAAGGCACCCGGGAGCGCAGGATCACCACCATGACCCAGCGCGAGAACCGTGCGGGACTCGCCTTCGTCTCCCCCACCCTGCTGGTGGTCATGGCCGTCGTCGTCCTGCCCATCGCCTGGACCGTCCTACTGGCCTTCCAGCACGCGCGGCTCGTCGACATACAGAGCATGAGCTTCTTGCCCAACTGGACGTGGAAGAACTTCAGCGAGGTCTTCACCTCCCCCGGCTTCTGGACCTCCCTGTGGACCACGCTGGCCTACACTCTCGGCGCCACCGTCGGTTCCATCGCGCTCGGCTTGATCGCCGCGCTGGCCTTGCGCCGCCCCTTCCGCGGCCGGGCCCTGCTGCGCGGCTCGATGCTGCTGCCCTACGTCGCACCCGTGGTGGCCGTGACGTTCTTGTGGGAGGTCGCGCTGAGCCCGCAGTTCGGCATCGTCAACGAGTGGGGGACCAAGCTGTTCGGCTGGGACAAGCCGCTGGCCTTCCTGTCGACCCGTTCCCAGGAGGTCTCGCTGCTCGGCTGGCATTTCCACCTGCCGCTGGCTCTGCTCACCGTGATCGCCTTCGAGATCTGGCGCTACTTCCCCTTCGCTTTCCTTTTCCTGCTCGCCCGGCTCCAGGCAGTCCCCGCCAGCCTGGAAGAGGCCGCCACAGTGGACGGCGCCACCCTCACCCAGCGGTTCCGGTACATCCTGCTACCCCAACTCAAGCCGGTGATCGCACTGCTGGCGGTGCTGCGGTTCATCATGACCTTCAACAAGTTCGACGACGTCTACCTGCTGACGGGCGGCGGATCGGGCACCGACGTCGTCGCCGTGCGGGTCTACGACTTCCTCACCGCCCGCTACGACGTCGGCGCGGCGGCCGCCCAGGCCCTGATCCTCGCCGCGGTCCTGGCGGTGCTGCTCGGCGTCTACTTCACCTTTTTCGCCAAGAAGGTCCAGGAGGAGGCATGATCAGCCGCGCGAAGATCGAGGACCGGACGTTCGCCGTCCTGCGCTGGATCGTGATCGCCTTTCTCGCGATCATCACCATCTTTCCCTTCTATTACATGGTGCTGCTATCGCTGAAACCGATCGACCAGCTGCTGCTCGACCCGGGCCGGCTCTGGGTGAGCAACTCCGACTTCACCCTCAGCACCTACCGGGACGTCCTGAAGTCGGTGGACGACGGCGGCCAGGGATTCCTGCGGATGCTCGGCAACTCCGCGCTGGTCGCGCTCGGCACCGTGGTGCTGACCCTCGTGCTGTCGGTGCCCGGCGCCTACGCCGTCAGCCGGCTGAGGTTCTTCGGCGGCCGCCAGGTCAGTGGCCTGTTCCTTGCGGTCTACCTGTTCCCGGCCACCTTGCTCGCGGTGCCGCTGTTCGTGATCTTCGCGCGGATCGGGCTGCAGGGGAGCCTGGTGGGACTCATCATCGTCTACATCGCGCAGACCGTGCCGGTCTCCATCTACATGCTCAAGAACTACTTCGTCACCATCCCCGCGAGCGTGGAGGAGGCCGCCGCGCTGGACGGCTGCTCCCGGTTGCAGATCGTGCGCCGGATCGTGCTGCCCCTCGCCGCGCCCTCGCTCATGGCCACCGGCCTGTACGTCTTCATGATCGCCTGGAACGAGTTCCTGTTCGCCCTGCTGTTCCTCGCCGCCGACCCCGACAAATGGACCGTCTCGCTCGGCCTCCAGCAATTGGCCAACGGAATCGAGGTGCCCAAAACCGTGCTCATGGCAGGCTCGGTCGTGCTCACCATTCCCGTGGTACTGCTTTTCTACGCCGCCGAGCGGCTCCTCACCGAGGGCCTGACTAGTGGCGCGGACAAGAGCTGAGCAACTGAAGGAGTCGATCGGATGGCAACGCCCTGGAGCACGGCGGGTCACCTGCTGGAACTGATCCGCACAGGGCGGGCGTCCACTCGCGGTGAACTCCAGCGCGTCACCGGACTGTCCCGCTCCACCGTCGGCCAGCGGCTGGACCAGCTCTTCTCCGCCGGCTGGCTGCGCTCGGTCCCAGGGGGGCAGTCCACCGGAGGACGCCCGTCCACGCGCCTGGAATTCGACACCGGCCACGCCGCGGTGCTCGCCGCCGACCTCGACACCACATATGCCCGCGCGGCGATCCTGGACCTGGCGGGCCGGGTGCTCGCCGAGCACACCGCGAATATCTCCATCGAGGACGGTCCTGAACACGTCCTCGACCAGCTGGGCCGCTGGTTCGCCGACCTGCTCACGACGGCCGGGACCGCGCCGGCCGCCGTGTGCGGGGTGGGCCTGTCGGTGCCAGGCCCTGTCGACTGGCCGTCAGGCGTGGTCGTGCATCCGCCGATCATGCCCGGCTGGGACGGCTACCCCGTCCCAGAACAGATGCAGAAAGCATTGACCCGGCACACGGGCCTGGACGCCGGCGTCCCCGTCCTGGTCGACAACGACGCCAACTTGATGGCACTCGGCGAGCAGCGTGACTCCTGCCCCGAATGCGCGGTCTTCGTCCTGGTCAAGGTCGCCACGGGAATCGGCGCCGGCGTGGTCATCGACGGCAGACCCTTCCGCGGCATCGACGGCGGTGCCGGCGACCTGGGCCACATCAACCTCCACGACCAGCCCGAGGCCCGGTGCATGTGCGGCTCCTACGGGTGCCTGGCCGCCGTCGCAAGCGGCCGTGCCCTGGCCGGCCAGCTGACCGCCCTCGGCGTGCCGGCCCACTCCGGCACGGACGTGCGCGCCCACCTCGACGCCGGCCACCCCGACGCGGTGCGACTGGCCCGCAACGCCGGGCGACGCTGCGGGGAAGTACTCGCCACGGTCATCACCCTGATCAACCCCGGCATGCTGATGATCGCCGGAGACCTGGCCGAGACCCACTTCGTCACCGGGGTCCGCGAACTGCTCTACCAGCGCGCCCTGCCCCGCGCCACCCGCAACCTGCAGGTCGTCACCTCCCGTCTCGGCGACCACGCCGCACTGGCCGGCGCCACCGCGATGGTGGTCGAACACCTGTACGCACCCGAACAGGCCAACGCCCGCCTGACGGCACGCGAACCCCACTGACCACTGGAGAGAACCCCCGTGAGCACCACCACCCCCATCGACGTCGGGCTGATCGGCGCCGGCCCCTGGGCCCGCGCCATGCACGCCCGGATGCTGGCCGCAGGCCCGGAGACCCGGCTGACAGCCGTCTGGGCACGCCGCGCCGATGCGGCCCGCGCCGTCGCCGAGCCCTACGGCGCGCACGCCGTCGACAGCCTGGAAGAACTCTTCGACCAGTGTCAGGCTGTCGCGTTCGCGGTGCCGCCCGCGGTCCAAGCCGACCTCGCCGTACGTGCGGCCAAGGCAGGCAAGGCGCTGCTGCTGGAAAAACCACTGGCACCCGACCTCGCCGCAGCACGAGCGGTGGCGGACGCCATCACCGACGCCGGCGTCGTCTCACAAATGGTGCTGACCAAGCGCTACCACCCCGCGACCCGAGACTTCCTGCACCGCGCCCGGCAACTGCACATCACCGGAGCACGCTCCTGCTATCTGCACGGCGCCTTCCTCGCCGGAGAAATGGCCGCCGGCTGGCGACTCGAACAGGGCGCCCTCCTCGACCTCGGCCCACACCTGCTCGACCTCCTGGACGCGTCGGTCGGCCCCATCACCGGCATCCAGGCAACCGGCGACCCACGCCGCTGGATCGAACTGACCTGCGAACACGAAAACGGCGCCGTCAGCCAGGCCTCCCTCTCCGGCAGCGTGTCACTTCCCCGCCCCCGCACCCGCATCGAACTCTACGGAGCAACCGGCGAGCTGGTCTACGACACATCCGGCATCGACCACGAAGAATGCTGGCCCGTACTGCGCGCCGAGTTCGCCACAGCTGTGCGGTCCGGCCGCTCCGGTGCACTGGACGCAATCCGCGGCCTGTACCTGCAGGAACTGATGGACGCCGCACTACGCCGATGACCGACCGCAGGCCACTGCGGCCCAAGGTCAGGGGCTGGAGCTGTCGGGCCCTGCCCTTGGACCTCCTGAACTGCTCCGGCAAGTGCCAGTGCCACCACCTGCGCTCAGAGCCGGGGCTCAGCTGGTTCTGTCCGCGTGTAGCGACAACGTTTGTCGATGAGTTTGGGCAACGCTGCGCTTGCCGAAAACCTCGTCCACGCAGGTCAAGCAGCATGCCGATACTCGCTGAGGATTCCTCCCAAACGTTTGTGTCTCAGTTGCGTCCACGGTCGTGGTGTATGAGTTTTCGCTGGGGACAGGCGTGGCGTCGTGAGTTCAGGGCGGCCACTCAAGGAGCGCGTTCGTCCATAAACCGCCAGGCCGTTTCAAGGGCAGGTCCTGCCATACACCAGCGGCCTCAACTACGGACATGTGGGCAGCAGCCCGCTTAGGCGATCCGTAGACATTGGATCGGTAGACCCGCTACCGGCGACTGCGCCCATGTTCTACCCAAGCGAGCTGTGGCGGCTCCCCTGATGCATGCTCCCGTTTTTGCTCCCGCTGCTCTGCTGGCGCGGGGGGCGGCGGGAGCACACAGGGTTCCTGAACCGTCCTGAACAGACGTCGACGGACCTCATCGATCGCCCCTGACCTGCGATGTTTTCCAAAGCCGCAGGTCAGGGCATGATCGGAACTACCTTGACACGGTAGAGGTCACTGGTTCAATCCCAGTATCGCCCACCACAACATCCCCAGGTCAGGACCACGGTCCCGACCTCGGGATCTTTGTTTTGGGGCCGGATCGCGGCGGGATCGGGAGCAGGCTGCTCCACAGGGCCCCGGACACAACCCAGATGGGGTCGTGGTCACCCCGGATATGGGTAGTGGTCACCGGGAGCACTGCTTCCGATACCGGGTTCGGTGCTCCCGGTTCGGGCGCACCGGCGGCGGTGGGGTGGGTTGTGGTCACGGCTGTGGCCGGTGCCGGGTGAGCGTGGTCCATTGGCGCTGGAGCTTGGTGGTCAGGCGTGTGCGCATGGTGGTGGTGACGTGGCTGTAGACGCCCTGGATCCCGGGCATCTGGTGTCCCATCCGCTCGTGCGCCAGTACGGGTGGCGGGTCGGCTTCGTCCAGGGCGGTCTTGTGGAAGTGCCGCAGCCCATGGAAGACCGCACCCGCGAGGATGGGCGGCCAGCCGCGTTGGGGGTCGCCGTCGCAGCAGGGCCGCCATAGGCGGCGGTTGAAGTTGGAGCGGCGTTGCCATGCTCCGGTGGGTCCGGGGAACACCTGGTCGTGGTCGTGGCTGTCGATCACTTCCTCGAGGAGCTTGATGAGGAAGGGGGGCAGGTCGATGCGGCGGGCGGCGGCTTTGCTTTTGGGCGGCCCCAGCCACATCCGGCCGCCGACCTCATGCAACGCCCCGACCTCGGGATCGATGAGCAGATAGCCGTCCGCGGTCCGGCAGTTGCGCTTGGCCAGCCCGGTGATCTCTCCCCACCGCATGCCGGTGAACGCCCCAGTGACCACCATGACATAGCCGCTGCGTCCGCCCAGCTGACCGGCCCGGTCGGTGATCGCCAGGACCTGCTCGGCGGTCGGGACCGGTTCGGGCCGCACCGGGCAGGGGTTGGGGTGGGGCGTCCGCCTGCCGGTCAGCCACAGGAGAACCGCAGATGCTTGCCAACGAACGTGCACGGAACCGTACGGGCAGCGGCTTTGCGCCGTAACACGACGGTTTCACTCCCAGCAACTCAGCCGCCTGCTCAGCGCGTCCGCAGTGGCTAATTCGTGTATCTAGGCGAATTCACGGTTTCCGCTAGGCCTCACCGCTATGACCTGGTCTTTCAATCATGTCCACTTTCAGATCCAGTCCTTAGATGCGGAACCCGGGACGCTCACGCCCGATGCATAGCGACCAGTGTCCACGATCAGGATGGAAGTCCCGCGATCCCATCGTATTAACGCTCGCCTTTGCTCCCGTGCCCGCACGAGCGCCGCTCGAAGGTGTCGGCTGTGATCCGGGAGGTGATCAGGCTGGCTCGCGTGCCCTGGTCTCGGAAGCCGACCAGCGGCAAGTCGACCGGCACCCCGTCGCACCCGCGACCTGCCGGTCGTGGCAGGTCGAGTACCCCCTCGCGCACCCACGTATGACCCGCCCGGCTGAACCGGATACTGGATCACCCGGACCATCCATGGTTTCGTGCGGGATGGCAGAATCCGTTAGACGTGGTCGGGGTGGGTGGGGTAAACCATGAACAGCAACGACCGGCCGCTCACGCCAAGAGCCGTCTCGCAAGGCGTTGAGGCGCTCCTGCAGGGCGTCGGCTCGGCCGCCTCGCGGACTGCGGACATCGCCAGGAAAGCGCCGGTGGTGGCCCTTCTGGTGGCGCAGCCCACTGGCCTGGCGGTGGCCGCACGGAAGCTGATGAAGCCGGCCACCGATCATCCCGCCATGAAACCCACGGAAAAAGCGGCCAGACACGCCGCCCTCAAAGCTGCGACCGCTGCGGCGGATACGGCCGAGGCCAACGTGTTCACCGACACGGCCCTGGGGTTCACCACGACCGTGCTGGGTCTCGCGGGCAGGACCGCCGCGCAGGTGGCGCGCGCCGCAACGAAAATGGCCACGGGCAAGCCCGTGGCGAAGACCGCAGCCGACATCTGGCTGAACGTGGCTGCGGGCGCCGCCTCAACGCCCGTCGCACAGGCCGTGGTGGGCTCCGCTCTGGACGCCGCGATCGACGTTGGCGTCGACGTTGGTATGGGAGTGGCATTGAAGGTCTGTCGGGCAGCCGCGCGGGAGGCCGTACAAGACATCGCGACCACCGCGACGGGCCTCGTGCTGAACATGGTGGCACTGGCCGAGGTCACCCCGGTGACTTCCGCCGCTGCGGACATAGCGACGTTGGCCGCCACCAAAGCCGTGAAAAGCGCTGCGGCAAGGTCCACGGCGGACGTGACCATGGCCGCGAGAAACTCCGTGACCCTCGCGGCGACCCGGGCCGTCGGCGGCGCGCTGAGGGTTGCCGTCACCGACGCTCTACGGGACGCCATGAGAGAGGCCATCAAGGAGGTTCTAAAGGACGCCCTCAAGGACGCGGTGTCCGAAAGTGTCAAGGAGGTGATGGAACCGGCACGGGTGGCGGAGACCAAAGCCTCCTCCGACCTCGGCCGGGACTTCCTGATCAGGCAGACCGCGATGGGCGTCATGGCCCGGGCGTTGCGGACCGCAGCGACGGTCGTCACGACCCCAGCGGTCGGCGCCACCATGGACATCGCTGCGCAGGCGACCCCCAACGTTTCAGCCAAGGCCATGCCGAAGATCGCGGCGAGGACGGTCCGGGAGGTCGCCGACCGGGCCCTCACCTCACCAGTCAGGCTGGTGGCCCTCTGGTGCTGACCCCGTCGGCACGGCGCTACCACAACCGGGCTGACAGTTGAAGTTGAGGGCAGCCCGATCCGGGAAGTGCAGGGGAGGGGCAGGCGGCCCGGACGAAGCCGGGACGTTTCAGCACTGTCTGGTAAGGCGGGTCCGGCGAACGAGATGAAATGGGTACGCAAGGAATCGGCGTTATACGCCTCCTGAGCGCCACCGGCTCGAATCTGACGGATCTGGGCCGGGTGCGGCACGTCCCTACCGCGCGATTGATGGTGTTCGTCGGCGGTGAGCCGTGCATTACGGTATCTGACGAGTTGCACGCCTGCTCATCGGGGCTGGTACGTCGGGCGCCTTGCCGGTGACTGGTGACCTGCCCGGCCGATGGCGAGCGGCGTGCCGCACGGGATCACAGCAGACCGCGCATCTCCTCCATCGAGAAGCAGCGCAAGGTCTCCGGCTTGGCGTTGCCTCGGCCAGCGATGAAGACGGCGAACTTGGCGGCAGCCTCGTCGTCGGGAGCCTCGATGAGGGCGATCTGATCGAACCGCCCCATGGTGAGGTAGATACCGTGGATCTTGCCGCCCATCTCCTCCAAGCTGCGGGTGATCTCGGCGACGCGATCGGGCAGAGTGGCCACGTCTCGGCGGCCCTGGTCCGTCCATTCGAATAACAACGCATAGGTAGGCATGGGTCCCCCGATCAGTATGTTCACCGGCACACATTCCCCTGTACGTGGGTGCCAATCCCGATGGTCCTCACCCGGAGGAGGGTGTGGGTGCCCGAAACTCGGCCAGCCTGTGCAACCTGCGAACGTTCATGGAGAAGGCCGCCGAGCCGATCACGTCGGATGACCTTGATATCGGCGTCGACGGGATCGGGAAGTGCCCGCAGTAGGCTGGCCTGGTTCAGGCTCCGATGAGGTCGATAAGTTTTGAAATGGGCTCCATACTCGGCGAGGGCGGCCCGCAGGTGCATGGCGTTGATGATGAGGATCCGATCGAGGACCTCTCGGCGTAGGCTGCCCTGGGGGTGCCAAAATCGGGCACAGTGGTGCTGAGCTGGGCTTTTGTAGGGATGTCAGGCGGCCTAGTGGTACTTGTTGATCAGCCCGGCCATGGTCGTCGGACCCCGGATCCGGCCGGTCATGTCGATCACCTTGCGGGGTCATACAGCAGCGAATGCAGGCAACGTCCCTGATGGGCGATGGGCGATGGGCGTTGTAGGGACGTTCGTAGGCAGCCAGGACCGAAGCAGGTGCCACTCACCGTAGATCAAAGATCATCGAGGTCTCCCGGCGAAGCGTTCGGCATAGGTGTTCGTCCCAGGTGACCGGGCCGGTGTCTTGATGACCCGGATGCCCTCGCTGGTGAACACCTCATCGAAGGTGCGAGAGAACTGCCATCACGATCGCCGATTAAGAATCTGAAATGGCCGGCCCGATCCCCGAGTCCCTCAGCAGGTTCCGGGTCTGCTCGGTGAGCCAACCAGCGGTCGGGTTCGTGGTGACGCCCAAGATATGCACCCGGCGAGTTTGGACCCCCATCACCGACCACACCTACATCCGCTTCACCAAGACCGCGCCCACGTGCACCAAGACGCACGCCAGGATCCAGCGGACGGTGCTCCTCCCCCACCCAATGCCCCAGACCCAGCACCTCGTCCCGAATCCATCGATGCCTGTGTCGTGCCAGAAGCCGGTAAAGGCCAGATCCTCCTGTAGGCCGATAGCCTCAGCACTCCGAGCACGTGAGCGGCAGTCGGCTTAGGCGGCCCGTAGGCATTCGATCGGCAGATCCCGGTACCGGCGACTGTGCCTATGTCCTGCCAAGCCAAGCCTCGAGCCGACCACGATCCCGCTCCCAGCAGTGGAGCAGAAGACCCCATCGCCTTCTACGACCTGGCCAGCATGCAGCGGGAACCCCTGAACCCGGCGTTCAGAAACCGCAGGCTGGAACGGCTCCCTCGCATGCGTGCTCCCGTTTCTGCTCCCCTGCTCCCGCCCGGAGCGGGCGGCAACGGGAGCACACATGGTTCCCGGACCGTCCTCAACAGACGTCAACGGGCCTCAACGACCGCACCTGACCTGCGACGTTTCTCAAAGTCGCAGGTCAGGGCATGATCGGGACTACCTTGACACGGTAGAGGTCACTGACCCCGGTGGTAACCACACGACTACGAAGTCTGCAGGTCAGCAGCCTTCGATCACCTGCGGCCAGGTGAGCGGGTATCCCGTGCCAGTCATTGCCCTGCATCGGAGGCATCGGCTCTCCCGACCGCTACCCATCCGTGGGTTGTGGTCTACCAACCGGTTGCATGGCAAGCCTGGATCGGACGCTCACCTCTGAACGACCGCGAGGCCGATCCAGTCGGTCGACCGTACTGGGCCGAAGCGCTATGTCCGGTACGGCCATGGGGATAGCGAACGGTCAGGGGTCAGCACGAACTCAGCACGGCGTTGGGAACTGACGGGAAACGATGGGGTCTGACACGTAGTCGGTCGTGGACGCACAGCGCGGTCATACCCACTGGGCATGACCGCGCGTCGCATATCTGACCTGCGAAACGCTACCGGACGGGCAGCCCGGTCACCGCGCGGCCGATGACGAGGCGCTGCACCTCGCTGGTGCCCTCGAAGATCGTGAAGATCTTGGCGTCGCGGTGCATGCGCTCGACCGGGAAGTCGCGGGT
>DASYNF010000143.1:0-2817 GCA_036008685.1 Actinomadura sp.
GGTGCGTCATCCCACGCCCCCATCGGCTGTCCCTTCGTTCATGTCCGCTGCTGGAGGAGGACCGTAGCGACAGGCACTGACAGTGGCGGATCTTGGTCCGCGCGCGCTGGAGCCCACGGCGCGAGCTCGTGACCGATCGGCGGTTGGCGGGGAATGACAATGACGTGGACCCCACCTGCCGAACCGCGACCTCACCCGCTGAACAAGGGAACGCGACCGCTACGCAACGATGACTCGCCGCACTAAGGGTTATTGGGTTGCCAAAGTGTCGGGGTCTCCAGTCATGATGTCCCGAGCAAGTCGAAATCACCAGATAATCGCCTACTTGGGCGGTTTTTAACGATTAGGACACAGCTTTGAGCGCTCTCTCACCACCCCAGGTGGCGGATGACCCGCCGGAGGCGCCCGGATCGCCGGGAGGGCTTGATCGGGGCGTGCTGGCAGTCGCCATGGTGGTCGTCCTCGGCTCGATCATGTCGATCCTGGACGTGACCGTCGTCAACGTCGCCCTCAGCCATCTCGCCGCGGAGTTCAAGGCTCCGCTGTCCACCATCCAGTGGATGGCCACCGGTTATACGCTCGCCCTGGCCACGGTCATCCCGGTCACCGGCTGGGCCTCGGCCAGGTTCGGCACCAAGCGGCTCTACATGATCTCGATCGTGCTGTTCGTGATCGGATCGGCGCTGGCCGGTCTGGCCTGGTCGGCCGAGTCACTGATCGTCTTCCGGGTCCTGCAGGGCCTGGGCGGCGGGATGATCATGCCGGCCGGCATGACGATCCTCACCCAGGCCGCCGGCCCGAAGCGGGTCGGCCAGGTGATGAGCGTCGTCGGAATCCCGATGTTGCTCGGGCCGATCTGCGGGCCGATCCTGGGCGGCTGGCTGGTCGACGACATCTCCTGGCGCTGGATCTTCTTCATCAACCTTCCGATCGGCATCGTCACGCTCTTCCTTGCCGCGAGGATCCTGGCCCGCGACACCCCGCGACCGGGCGAACGTCTCGACCTTCTCGGCCTCGCGCTGTTGTCGCCCGGCCTGGCCGCGCTCATCTACGGCCTGGCCAAGGGTGCGGAGAAGAGCGATTTCGGGTCGGCCGAGGTGCTGATCACCACGATCGCGGGAGCGGTGCTGGTCGTCCTGTTCGTGTTCCGCGCGTTGGCCGCCAAGACCCCGCTGATCGACCTGCGGCTGCTCAAGCGCCGCTCGGTCGCCGCGGCCTCGGGCACCATGGTGTTGTTCACGTGCGCGTTCATGGGCGCCATGCTCCTGCTGCCCCTGTACTACCAGGTGGTGCGGCAGGAGAGCGCGTTCGCCTCCGGTCTGCTGCTCGCCCCGCAGGGCCTCGGCGCGATGGTCACGATGCCGATCGGCGGCAAGCTCACCGACCGCATGGGCCCCGGCCGGGTCGTCCTCGTGGGCATGCTCGTCGTCATCGCCTCGGTGGCCGCCTTCACCGCGTTCCTGCAGGCCGACACCTCGTACTGGACGCTCGGCACGGTGCTGTTCGTCATGGGCATGGGCATGGGCATGACGATGATGCCGACCATGGCCGCGGCGATCCAGACCCTCGCCCATGACGAGGTGCCGAGGGCCAGCACCATGCTGAACATCATCCAGCAGGTGTCGGCCTCCGTCGGCACCGCGCTGATGTCCGTCCTGCTCGCCAACTCCCTGGCCGACAAGCTCGGTCGCCCGGCGGGCGGTGGACTCTCCGCCACCCAGAACGTCCCGCCGCAGATGATGCAGAAGATCCCCGGCCTGATGGCGGACGCCTTCCAGAGCACCTACTGGTGGGCGGTGGGCCTGCTCGCCCTGGCGTTCATCCCGGCGCTACTGCTGCCACGCCGTATCCCGGACGACCAGCCGGCCGACGTGCCCCTGTCGATGCACTGACCTCGGCTGAGGCCGGTTCCGGCCGTACGGGTTGTGCCGTGGGAGGTCCGATGGGACCGGAAGGCCTGGACGACCTCCTGAGGAGTGGAATCGCCCCGGTTCGGTAGACGCGTGGCCGCAAGCCCTGACGTGTCGCCGAACCGGGGCACGACCAGGCGAGCAATTCATCTGGGGTATACGAGGTAGCATAAGTGGCATGAGCGAGCCCACCCAGAAGTATTCGATCACGCTGCCGCGAGACATCGCCGAGGCGGCTCGGGCTCGGGGTGGTCCCTCCGGACTGTCGTCGTACGTCGCGGCGGCCGTCGCCCGCCAGCTCGAACGGGACAACCTCCGCGAGCTCATCACCGTTGCCGAGGCCGAACATGGGCCGATCACCGATGAGGAGATCCAGGTCAAGCGCGATCTTCTGCTGCGGACCCGCGAACAGCAGCATGGCGCCGGCGCGGCATGACGCGCTCATCGGCGGTCCCGGCCGGCACCTTGGTGCTGGACAGCGAAGGTCTCGCCAAGGCGGTGCTCCGCGACCGTGACATGACCGGCTGGCTGGCGCTGGCCCTCGCGGACGATCTCCGCGTCGTCACGAGTGCCGCGACTCTGGTCGAAGTGATCCGTCCTCCTATCAACCGGCCCGCACTCGACTGGACCCTGTCCCGCATCGTGATCGAGCCGGTCTCTGAGGACATCGCTCGGCGTGCGTCAGAACTCCTCTCCGGGGTGGGGCGGCACGGGCAGAAGTACGCCATTGACGCCATGGTCTCGGCCACGGCACTCGCAGCCCCACGCCCCGTGACCGTGCTGACCTCAGACCCCGAGGACATCGCGACGCTCTGCGGGCGACACGTCACGGTAATCAAGATCTGAACGACTCGGGCAGAGGCGCGGTACGTCCCCTGTCGGCAGGCCTATACGGCCTACGCACCTG
>DASYNF010000144.1:0-4205 GCA_036008685.1 Actinomadura sp.
AAGTGCCGGCTCCGCGCGGTCGAACCGGGCGCCTATGGAGTGCCGCTGACGGCAGAGCAGGCCGGACGGTTGCGGACGATCTTCCCCGGCGGCGTCTGTGACTGGTCGGCACCGGGGATCGGCCAGCAGGGCCTCGCCGGCACCTGGCAGTCGTGCGGGCGGTGACGACCCGGCCGTGACACAGCCTGCGACGTTGCTGCTGCTTCTCTACATCGTGTTCGCGGTACGTACCGTCAGCGGCCGGCGGGGGACCAGGATCGCGGTAACGGTCGTGGCCGCGCTCCTCTTCTTCGTGCTGGCGCCTGATTCCTGGTTGGGCTTCATCGACCCGGACTACCCGTACGGCCCGGAGTACGCGGTGATGGACATCATCGCGGTGGTCGCATCCTGGACCGGGGTGGTGCTGCTCTACACGCCCGGTAGCAATGCGTACTTCCGCGCGGACCTGCACCGACCGTCCTAACGCCGCCGACACGGGGACACACCGCCGGCCGTACCTCGTTGCCGTATCCCGGCGGCTGCTCGTCGGGGTCGGGTGCTGGTTGGATACAGCCATGATGGTGCGTGAGGCTTGTTCCAGTGAGATGGGCGCGGTCGGTGAGCTCCGGCTCGAGGCCTATCGGGCTCAGAGCCTGCTCGCCGAAAATTCGGGCTATGCCGACACGCTGCGGGTCCTCGGCGCCGAGGGTCACGGCGAGGTGCTGGTCGCCGTTGAGGATGCCCGGATGCTGGGGACGGTCATGCTGGAATCCTGGCATCCCGCCAGCGAGGTCGCCCGTGATGCCGACGAGGCCGAGATCCGGGCACTCGCCGTGGCACCACAGGCGCAGAGCCACGGAGTCGGCCGTGCCCTGGTACGAGCGGCCGTCGACCGGGCCGCCACGCGGGGGGCGCGGCAGGTGGTGCTGTCGACACGTCCGGCGATGAAAGCCGCCCAGCAGCTGTATCTCGCCGAGGGCTTCACCCGGATCCCCGACCGCGACTGGTCGCCCGTCCCCGGAGTCGCGCTCCTGGCCTTCGGGCGCCCGCTCACCGGTTGAGCGGACGGGGCCGCCGCGAAGACCCGGCCGGGCCTCTGCTCACGCGCCCTCACGACCGGCGATGAAAGCCGGGGGCTGTTCGAGCACTGGCTGGCGAACAGCCCGCTGTAGCGGTGCATTACGCCGAGGCGTGCCCATACGTGGCGATGAACGGCGCGAGGTCGGGGACACCGAAGCTTTCGCACATCACCCTGAAGGCCGCGGTCTTGTCTTCACCAAAGCGTCGGACAGCGGCGGCGTAGGAGTCGGCGGTAAGGAAAGTCGGCGGTTCGGTTTTGCTGTGGAACTTATCGGCGTACATCACGAGCTTCTCTTCGCCGGATTCCGCCAGGTAGTCGGCGATCGGCAGCGGGAGCCCCTGTCTCCGCACATCATCGCGGCTGAGGCCCATCCCGGTATGGCAGGAGCTGAAGCGGCAGATCACCTCGGGGAACCCCTCCTCGTGAAGCAGTTCGTGGCCGAGTATCCCGTGACGTATATAGCGCGCCCCATCGAGTTTTCCGCCGGCGTCGTACAGACGGTAGACCCCGATGTCATGCAGCAAACTGCCGGCTCGCACCAGATCCGCGTTGAGGTTGGAATCAGTGCGGGCGAGGAGCTGTTCTGCGATCCCGCATACGATCTCACAGTGAGTGTAAACGCGATCGAATGCTTCCTGCGTGGGCGCATACTTCTCGTGCAACGCGCGGATCTGTTCATCCGTCGGGATCAGCATGCCCGGAGTCTAGCGACCTGCGGAAACGGCGTTTTCGCATCCCTTCTCTGCGCTATTCCGGCGCGTCGAGGCCCGCGTAGGCCCGGCATTCCGCGTGTGCGCTCGCCTGGTAGCGGCTCCCCTGGTGGAAGATGTTGCCGTACAGCTCGTACACGGCGCGCTCGCGCTCGTCGGACGACTCCGAGCGCAGCGCCCGCAGCAGCCCCGGAACGTCCTCCGCGGGGCCGTAGGCGTGCTCCAGTTCCGCCCAGTGGATCTCGTCCAGCCCTGCCAGCACATCGCGATCCCTCATGGCGCGCAGTGTGCCAGCCGCCGCCGACATCAGTTGTGGCGCGCTACCCCTGACCTCTCAGGGCGGCCACGCCCGGTCGTGATCCGGGTGATCGGCGTACGGCAGAGCGAGCAGGCGCACGACCGTCGCGTTGAGGTGGTCGCGCGTCGCCGCGTCCGTGGCAAGGCAGACGTTCATGATGCGGCACTTGGCATCGCAACGGGCTGACGTGAAGTAGCCGATGTTGCCGAACCGAGACCGCCACCACGTAACCGGGTGGTCCAGTCCGGACGTCTCCATTGCAGCACTTTCCCCCGAATACGAGCATGCAGGAGAGTCCATGAGAATCCGTGCCGCTTTGACCGCACTCGCCTGTAGCGCCGGGCTGGTGGCGTTCGCGGCCCCCGCCGAGGCCGCGTCGGCGATCCAGATCTACCGGGTTTACTACAACTCCCCGGGAACGGACACCCGCAGCAACTCCAGCCTGAACGCCGAATATGTCGTGCTGAAGAACACCAGCCGTACAAGCCGGTCACTGAAAAGCTGGACGCTGCGCGACAAGTCCAGCCATGTCTACACCGTTCCCGCCTTCAGCCTCGGCGGAGGCAAGTACGTCACCATCCACACCGGGAGCGGAACCAACACCGGCAGCCACCTCTACTGGCGGTCGAAGGCCTACATCTGGAACAACACCGGCGACACCGCGTACCTGCGCACCTCCACCGGAAGTGCCGCCGACAGCTGCTCATGGGGTAGCTCCGGCTCGTCGAAGTCCTGCTGACCGACAGGTCCCGCCACGGCGGGCCCGGCCTGGGCGTGGTCCCTCCATCCGTCAGACCCTGACGGCGCCCGGCCGGCGGTCCTCGACCACGAACGAGGCGAACGTCGTCGCGGCCGCGTCGGCCCGGCTGACCGTCGGCACCATCCGCAGGTCCGTCCGCCACTCGTGCTGGTTCAGCCTGCAGGTGACGTAGCCGCGGCGGTCTCCGTCGAAGAACTTGATGTGCGGGTTCCACTTCATCATCGGCTCGTAGTAGGGCCCGTAGACCTCGCCGTCACCATTGGTGGTGATGGAGGTACCGACGAACTCCGTTGCCACGACAGGGGACTCGGGCCTGTCGAAGTCGCTCTTGATGTCGTTGACGAACGTCGAGTGCCAGTCGCCGGCGACCATGACGGGGTTGCGGACCTTGGCCGAGGTGAACGTGTCGGTGATGGCCTTCCGCGAGGCCGGGAAGCCGTCCCAGGCGTCGTGCCAGATGATGTCGCCGGTCGGGCCGTCGTGGTCCAGGCGCGCCATCATCACGCTCGTCGCGATGACGTTCCAGCGGGCCTTCGAATCGCGCAGCCCGTCGAGCAGCCACTTCTCCTGGGTCGCGCCGAGCATGGTGCCCTTGGCCGGGTCGTTGCCGGCCTCGCACGCCGGCGCCTCGCCCCAGCCGCACGGCGGGGAGGTGCGGTACTGCCGCGTGTCGAGTACGTCGAGCTGCGCCAGACGGCCCCAGTTCGACCGGCCATAGAGCTTGAGCGAGCCGTCCTTGCGCGGCAGTGACCGGCGGCGTACGGGCTGGTGCTCGTACCACGCCTTGTACGCCGCGACCCGGTTCGCGTTGATCGTGCCGTCGTAGTCCCCGACGTAGTCGTTCTGCACCTCGTGGTCGTCCCACGTGACCAGCCACGGGAAGCGGGCGTGTGTGCGCTGCAGGTCCGGGTCGGACTTGTACAACGCGTACTGCATCCGCCAGCGGTCGAGGTCCTGCGGCCCCTCGCGGAGCACGTCCGGCGTCGCCGTCTTGCGCATGCCCCCGTCGGCCGGCACGCCGTACTCGTACACGTAGTCGCCGAGGTGGATCACAAGGTCGAGGTCTTCCTCGGCCATGCTGCGGTAGGCCGAGTAGAAGCCGTGCGACCAGTCCTGGCAGGAGGCGAACGCGAAGCGGAGCGACCCCAGCGGGCCCTGCTCACGCGGCGCGGTACGGGTGCGGCCCACCTCGGAGACGTCGCCGCGGTAGCGGAAGCGGTAGTAGTACTCCCGCCCCGGCAGAAGTCCCTCGACCTCGACGTGCACCGAGTGCGCCAGCTCGGGCACGGCCGGCACCGTGCCGTGCTTGACGACCGTACGCATGCCCGCGTCCAGCGCGACCTGCCAGTCGACCGGCACCGGACGGCTCGGCATGCC
>DASYNF010000145.1:0-10960 GCA_036008685.1 Actinomadura sp.
CCGTGGATCTCCTCGGCGCCTGGAGCGCGTTCGTCAACGTGAGCGAGCGAGGAAGCTTCACCGAAGGCGCGGCGGCCACGCGCGTGCCGCAGTCGGTCGCGAGCCGCCGGATCGCCGCGCTCGAAAAGCACCTCGGGGAGCGGTTGTTCGACCGGTCGTCGCGCCGGGCGATGCTCACGCAGTTCGGCCGTGACATGCTGCCGTCGGCCAAGCGCCTCATCCGCCTCGCGGAGGCCATGGAACACGAAGCGGAACGAGCCAAGCTCAGTCCGCTTCGCCTCGCCGTCCCCGACATCTGCACCGTGCACGACCTGGCACGGCTCGACGCGCAGGCGCGCCGCAACGGCATCTACCTCGACTTCCATGCGGCCGCGCCGGCCGAACGGGCGGAACTCGTCCGCACTCGCGAGGTCCGCGCCGCCCTCACCGCGGTGCCGCCGAGCGACGGGACCTGGTCCGTGCCGCTCGGACTCGCCGGCGCCGGGAATCCCCTCGCGGAGACCGTCTACGTGGAGACCCTCCGAGCAGGTCGAGCCGCGCAGGCGTCGCGCAGAAGCCGGATCTGGATCCAGCCCGAGGACGACGTCCCCCACATCCGCGACCACATGTTCCGGATCCGAGATGCCGTCGGCCTGCAGCCCGCGCAGGTCGCCGTCTCGGCCACGCTCACCGCCGCCACCGCGGAGGTCCTCGGCTCAACGGATCTCCTCCTGTCCTCGCCCAGGCAGGCCGAGGAGCTGGGGCTGCACTGGCGCCCTGTCGGCGAGATCCACCTCGCCCGCGGCTTCGAGGCGTCCGCCGCCGTCGGGGAGGATGCGGAGCGCATCCGGACCCGGCTGTGGGAGGCGATCGCTCGCTGCCTCGGCGCCCATGACCGGAACGGAGCGACGTCATGAGCGTCGAGCGCCTGATCCGTGAACTCCGGCGGACCCTCGACGACGCGGGGCTCCGCGGATCGTTCCTGGTCCGAGACCTGCACTCCGGTGACGAACTCGGTATCGAGCCCGACCTGGAGTTTCCGATCGCCTCACTCGTCAAGGTCCCGCTCGCCATGGCGACGCTCGAACGCATCCGCAAAGGCGAACTGGACGGCTCCACGCAGATCCTCGTACAACCCGGCGGGATCACCACTCCAGGGCCGACCGGGCTGAGCAGGTTCCGCCACCCCGCCCGGATCGCCCTCGACGACCTGCTCTACCTCAGCATCGCCGTGAGCGACGGCACGGCGGCGGACGCGTTGTTCGCCCTCACCCCGCCCGCCGAGGTCTCGGCGATGCTGCAAGGGCTCGGGCTCCGCGGCATCACGGTCCGCCACACCGTCCGGGACCTCAACGAGACCCTGGCGGAACGCCTCGACCCCGCCGACGTCCATTTCGCCCACTTCCTCGCCATCGAAGCGGGGACGACCGGGCGGGGACACCGGATCCCGCAACTCGACGTGACCCGCGCGAACTCGGGATCCGCGCGAGCGTTCGTCGAACTGCTGCAGGCGCTGTGGACACCGTCTGCGATCGACGCCGGCGTCACCGAGCGCGTGCGGACCCTCATGGCCGACAACGTCCTGCGGCACCGGCTGGCACCCGATTTCAGCTCCGACGCGTCCAAGTGGTCCTCAAAGACCGGGACGCTGCTCAACCTCCGCCACGAGATCGGCGTCGTCGAGCACGCCGACGGCCAGAGCTTCGGTGTCGCCGTGCTCACGGAGTCGCGCGTGCCGGCCACCAGCCAGCCCGGAGCCGAGGCGCTCATGGCACAGGTCGCGCGGACACTCCGCGATCAACTGCGACAGATGTGAAACGCCGAGTCGGTGCGCGGGCGATCGAGTTTCAGTGACCCGAGCCTGACGGCCGCCGCGCCGAGCCAGGTCACCCCGACGGCCACACCGGACAGCATCAGCGCCGCACCGCTCAACCGCCCGAAGATCATCTTCGTCGCTGATGGCCTTTTCCCGGGCGTTACCCGCTGTTACGACGTGGACATGCCCGGGTAGGGCCGAGGTATGGCTGATTTAGGGGACACGTTCCGGCCCGGCGAACAGGCACCGGAGAGCGGCTTTTACCAATGCGACTGTCCAGGCGCTCACCGCTGGAGCACTAACGTTGCCGGGCATACGTTGCCCCCGATGCCCGCAGATTGCAACGGAAGCCAATGGAAACTCGCGGAGAAACGCCCTGTCGGGTGACGGCCCCCTGCCGGGTTCCGTCCACTACTTCACAGAGCGCGGTCAGACGTCGATCGGACCGTAACGAGGCGGGGGCGCGAGCTCATGGCTTGCGCCCCTGCCGGTCGGCACCTGTAAAGGTGTCCCAGACGCGTTCGACCGGGTTGTCGTACGGGCTGTAGGGAGCCGCCCGCCGTACGTGACCGCTCGCCTGCACGTGGTTCACGGCTTGATACGTCTCGATCGGGCACGGCTCACCATGTGCCGGTCGGTCTGAGGTCGGTCAGGAACCCGAGCTGTTCTTTACGGTCACGGACTCAGTGGACGGTGTGTCGGTAGCCCGGTCACCGTCGCTCGCGGGCACCCGCGAGTCCGCCACGAGAACAGCCACCGCAAGCACCAGGAGCACGCCTTCGACCACGAGGCTGACGAGGCCCAGCGGCTCGGTCCAGTTTCCCTTGTCATCGTTGGCCCCGGGCAGCCCGGGGCCACGGGTCAGTACGTATCCCAGCAGGGGGCCCAGCCCGATACCCGCCGCCAAGAGCCATCCCGCGCGACCGGCCGGGCCTCTCCTGGCCGACAGAAGCAGCACGGCGCACAGCACCCCCGCCGCCTCCAGCAGGTAGTAGCCGACGGCGACGTAGTCCGGTGACTTGCCTCCGGGGAACCCTCCCTGATCCTTCACGTGGATCCAGACGACGGCCAGACACAGCAGTGCGGCGGCCACCCGGGCCGGGTATGCCACAGCCGAACGAGCGCTCATCTACGGTTCTCCTCAGATATCGCGAACTGCGGGTCGTGTCCCCAGGCTTCCCACGTACTTCGGTATGGACTTCCGAAGCACCGAACACCCGCCCCGGCGATCATTCCATGACACGCCATTAAGGCCCTGTCCGGCCGTTCTATCAACACCTCACCTGTGAACATCTGGTGACCGTAGTCGCCCGCGCCGTTGTACGCGGCCAGATGAGAGATACCGTCCGCCTCCGCCTGTGGGTCCATGGCCTCCGGAGGGAGCGCGTCGTCCGTCTGCCGGCGGGTGAGCTGCTGGGACGACTCCGAGGGATCCCAAGGGTCCTGCGGAGGGGCGGGGATGATGTCCCACACGATGGTGTCGCTGTCCGGTTCGACCCGGCCGCGGGCCACCAATGCCTCGTAGACATAGCCGAGGCCCGAGAAGCTCAACATCACCCGGTGGACGAGTCCCCGGGCGCCGAGCGGCGCCTTCCGTAGCGCATCGCAGACGTGGCCGACCGCGCGGTTCAGGTCATCGGTGACGCCGACGTCGCCGACCGTGGAGGATGTGCGGGCCGGGATGACGACGGTCCAGGAGTACAGCCGTGCCGGTTCCGAAGGGTGTTGCGCGTGCACCATCACCATCTCCTGCGTAGGCGGCTTTCAGTCACGGCTAGTGAAGCCCTGCGTATTCGGCACTGGTAGGCGGATACTGGCGGATAGAGATGCGGACACTTTGGCTGTCCGCATGTCCAAATCCGGCGAATGGTGCACGCGGATGAATGACGAGCAACGCCCCTCATGGGCCGTACGACTCCAGGTCGAGCGCGAAGCCCACGGCTGGAACAAACGCGAGATGGCTCGCCGCCTCTTGCGCGCGACCGGCCATCAGTACGGGTCGGTTGATTCCCTCGCCCGGCAAATCCGTGGTTGGGAAGCCGGCGAACACTTCCCACGTGATTGGGCCACTGCTTACGCCACCGCATTCGCCCTGGAAGAAGGCGACCTGTTCACCGCACAGGGCGATGACGGCGACGGGCGCCCACACCGCGGCGCTGCGGATGTGCTCGCGGATTTCCTTCCGGACGGGAACCTCTCGGCTCGCATCGCCACGATCACGGGTCAGTGCACTGGCGCCAGCATCGTCGCGGATCTGTCGGCACGGGCCCATGCGCTGCGCCTGGCAGATGACGTCCTCGCTGGCGGAGATCTCCTCGCGCCCGCTTTCCGCGAGCTCGACGCGGCCGTACGCCTCTACGGGGAGTCCGTGCACACCGAGGATGTCGGCCGGGGCCTGTTGTCGGTCATCGGAGAGTTCGCCCAGATCGCCGGCTGGGTGGCCAGTGATGCCGGGCAGCACGACCGGGCGGCCGAGACCTATCAGCTCGGGATCGAGGCCGCGCGGGAGGCGGAAGACGGGACCCTCGAATCCAATCTGCTGGGGTCGCTTGCCTACCAGGCCACCAACATCGGCGATCCCGCCGGCGGTGTTGTTCTTGCCAGGGCCGCGGTCGAGGCGGCCGGGTCGGATGCGCCGGCCAGAGCTCGGGCCTTGGCCTGGGACCGGCTCGCGTGGGCCCACACCCGGGCGCAGGACGCACAGGCCACCATGAGGGCGCTTGGCGAGGCCAGCGCCGCGCTTGCCACGCTCGCCGAGGACGGCGGAGACGAGCCCGGATATTTGTACTGGTTCGACGCCGGCGAGCTTCAGATCATGGAAGCACGGGCCTATACCGAGCTACGCCGACCGTTGCGGGCCGTGCCGATCCTGATCGACGTGCTGAGCAGATACGACGCCACCCACACGCGGGAACTTGCGCTCTATCTGTCGTGGCTTGCGGTGGCCCTGGCGGACGCGAACGAACCGGAGGAGGCTGCCGCTGCGGCCGGCCGGATGCTGGAGCTGTCCACCGACGTAGCCAGCGAGCGAACCGCCGAGCGCGCTCGGGTTGTCCTCGCGCGGCTGGAGCCGTACGGCGATGTACCGGCAGTGCGGGAGCTGCTCCTCGATCGGGGATGAGTGGCTACGCACAGGGTGCGTGCGCCAACGCCGACGCCCCGCCACGTCCCGCGACCGGTGGAGATTGATAGCACGGTCATACGAGATGCCTCACCGGCCACAGGACCGGCGGGGCGTTGTGGTGTGTTCCGAAGCCCTGTAAATGCATAGGCCCCGCGCCGTAGCCTGAGGTCGTCGAGGTTCCAGGAAGGTCCAGGGTCTATGCACGACGTTGGTACGGATCCCGCAGACCCGAATCTGACTGTGGGGCAGCGGGTCAGGTTCTTCCGCGATCGCCGGGGCATGACCCGGGAGGCGCTTGGCGGGCTGGTCGGCAGGTCGGCGCGCTGGGTGAAGGCCATCGAGTCCGGCCAGCTACAACAGCCGAAGCTGCCCATGCTCATCCGTCTCGCCGAGGTGTTGAAGGTCCGCGACCTTGCTCAGCTCACCGGCGACCAGTCGATGCCGTTGACGTTGTTCAACGGGCCCGGGCACCCTGCTCTGCCCGCCGTACGAGATGCCGTCTACAGTGTCGCCGTCTCTGTCTCGGGGCCGTCTCCGCGGCTGGACTATCTTGAGGCCCGGTTGGACGTCGCTTGGCGGGCCCGGCATGCGTCCCCGGACCACCGGACCCTCCTCGGCGGTCTGCTGCCTGAGATGATCCGCGACGCGAGGTGCGCCGTCCGCACCTATGAGGGAGCCGATCAACGCCGAGCTCAGGCGATCCTTGCCCAGACCTACAACCTCGCCCAGTTTTTCATCGCCTACCAGCCGGCCGCGGACCTGCTGTGGCGCGTTGCCGAGCGCGCCGTCATAGCCGCCGAGGAGTCCGAGGACCCAAGAGCGTTCGGCGGAGCTGTCTGGCTGCTGGCACAGGCCCACCGCGACGCGGGCGATTTCGATGCCGCTGAGACGGTCAACCGCGAGGGCCTGGAGGCGCTCAGGCCGAGCATGGACGAGGCCGATGATGATCTACGGGCAATGTGGGGTGCTCTGCATTTCGAGGCGGCCTACACGGCGGCCCGAGCGGGTGAAAAAGGCGCGGCCTGGGGATGGTGGGACCAGGCCAACGAGATCGCGCGAAGCCTTCCCGGCAACCACTACGACCCGATGACGTCCTTCTCTCAAGTGATCATGAGCGCTCACGCGGTCACGGTGGCCGTGGAGCTGCGGCTCGGGGCGGAGAGCACGCGCCAGGCCCGACGCAGCGCGACGGTCGACATTCCTTCCCAACCGCGTCGTGGCCGCCATCTGATCGAAGTCGCCCGCGCGTGGCAGATCGATGGCAACCCCAAGGCGGTGCTGAACACGCTCAAGGACGCTTACGTCGCCGCACCTGAGACCATCCGCTACAACGGATACGCCCGCCGGATGATGCTGGAGCTGACCGAGGGTCCGCAGGAACTGCGGCGCGAAGCGCACGACCTGGCCGAACGGGTGGGCCTGCTGGTTTGAACAAGGGGGCATGAACCATGTCCCTTCTCGCATGATGTGCCGTTTAGCGTCACGGCCATGCCTCGACGACCTTGGGAACCACCCCGGCTCTACTCGTGGACCGTCGTAACTCCGCAAAAGGGTTCTCCCACCCTGGTGCACTGGGTGTGACCGACGACCGTAACCGGGCGCTCACGCGGGTCGGCGAGGCCCTCCACAGCTCACCGGCCGGTGCCCGTGGGCTGGTGCACAAGGTCATGCTCAGCTTCTCCCGCCCGGGCTACCTGTACGAGTCCCTCGAGGCCCGCGGCCGGTTGGACCCCGTGAGCGGGACGGTCGTATGGGAAGCCATCCCGGAGCCGGGTACCTGGGGACGGCAGTTGCATGCCCGGGTCACCGACCCGCTCGCGGCCATCGGGGACGCGATCCCGCCCGAGGCCATCGCCGCCGGCCTGGCCGACCTCGAAGCAGAGCAGGACCGCCGGTAGTGGGCGTGATCTGACAGAGAGACGTGGGCCCGCTGGAACGGCGCGGCGCGGGCCCACCTCACCGTCTCGGGGAGGGCAAGGCCCCGACGAGGTCGTACGGCCTGGCTCCCCGCCGGAGCGACCCCTCTTGGCCTACGACCGGATCTGTGGGAGCCGGGAGGTGAGAACCCTCCCGGCTCACCGACCAGGTCAGCCGCCGGCGCGGATGTCCGAGGGGTGGGTGGCCAGCGGTGTCACCTCGATCTTCATGTACGGGAACAGCGGCAGGCTCCACAGGATCTCGTGCAACCGCTCGTTGCCGTCCACGTCGAAGATGCTGAGGTTGCTGTACTGGCCCGCGCAGCGCCAGATGTGCACCCACTCCCCATCCTTCTGGAGCTGTTGCGAATAGGCCTTCTCACGGGTGATCAGCGTGGCCTTCGCCCCCGGATCCATGTCCGGCGGCAGCTGCACGTCCATCTTCACGGAGTAGAGCATGGGCCAGGTCCTTTCCTCGCTTCGGCGGCGTGGCGGGATCCCGTCATCAGGCCGGGTCCAGCACGAAGTCGTAGGTCACCTCGCGGCCGTTCCCCCCGGCGGCCGGGGCCGGGTCGAGGATGAGCTCCGGCTTCACCGCCGAGGCGATGTCGTCGGCCACGTGCTCGTCACCGGTGAAGTACAGCTGCGTGGTGAGCGGCCGGCGTCCCGGTGCGGACACGATCAGGTGGATGTGCGCCGGCCGCCAGGCGTGCCAGCCCGCTGCGGTGATCAGCTTGCCGCAGGCGCCGTCGGTGGGGATCTGGTACGGCGCGGGCTGGATGGTGTGGATGACGAACCGGCCCTCGCCGTCGGCGATCACCGTGCCGCGCAGGTTCCACTCCGGCAGGCCCGGCGCGAACTGGGAGTAGTAGCCCAGGTCGTCGGTGTGCCAGATCTCCAGCTTCGCCCCGGCCAGCGGCGTACCCGTGGTGTCGGTGACCTGGCCGCGGAACAGCAGCGGGGTGCCGGGTTCGTCCTCGCGCATCGGCAGGGTGGTCTTCGCCGGCAGTTCGGGGGCGCTCGGCACGTAGTAGGGCCCCTCGATGGTGCCCTTGCTGCCCTCGCGGTTCTCGGCGGCGACCTTCTCCACGGCATGCTCGACCCACACGTCGAGGAACAGCGGCCACTCGCCGTCCTCCCCGACCTGGATCAGCCATTCCTTGACCGCGTCGTACTCCTCGTAGGAGACCTTGCGCTCGCGGATGGTCCGGTGCACCGCCTCGAGCACCTCGCGGGCGAGCAGGGACACGCGCTCCTTGCTGGTGCCGGCCACCCGGCCCGCTTTGTTCTCGAAGAACCGTTCGGTGGCGCTGGCACCCGACGCGGCGGCGGTCGCCGAGGTCTCGGAGAGTTGGTCGGTCATGGCAGTGCTCCTGTTTTTTGTACGGCTTCGGTGGGGGTGTCGATGACGGTGTTGGTGACGATGCGCCTGGTCAGCCGTCCAGGCGGTAGCGCATGAGCTTGTCGGGATCGATGTCGATGCCGAGGCCGGGACCTTCCCGGACGGCGAGCGTGCCGTCGGTGATCCGCAGTGGTTCGGTCAGCAGGTCGTCGCTCATGTCGAGGAAGTTGGACAGCTCCGCGGCCCGCTGCGAGGTCAGCCGGAAGGCCGCGCCGAAGGCGACGGTGGCCATCGTGGCGACCTGGCCGTCCACCTGGTTGCCCATGACGACCTCCACCCCGAGCCCCTCGCACAGGTAGAGCACCCGCTGCGAGTAGGTGAACCCGGTGCGGGCGGTCTTGATGCTGATCGCGGTGGCCGAACCGGAGAGCAGCTCGCGGGTGACCTCACCGGGCCGGGTCGCGCTCTCGTCCGCCACGAAGGGCACCCGGCTCTGCGACACCAGCCAGCGCCGGCCCAGCACATCGTCGGCCGGGTTCAGCTCCTCGGCCAGGGTCAGATTCAGATCGTCCATCAGGCGCAGGGCCTGCGCGGCCTCCGACGCCGTCCACCCGCGGTTGCCGTCGATGTAGAGCTCGACGTCGTCGCCGAGGCCCTCGCGCAGCGCCCGGCAGGCCCGCACGTCGAGCTGGAACGGCTTGCGGCCGACTTTCACTTTGAACGTCGTGACGCCGTACTCCGCCCGCATCCGCTGGGCCTCGGTCACCATCTGCCCGGGCTCGGCGAAACCCACCATGTGCGCCACGCGAAGCCGGTTGGTGTAGCCGCCGAGCAGATCGGACACCGGCACCCCGAACGACTTCCCGATCACGTCCCAGATCGCGATGTCGATCGCCGCCTTGGCGGTCGGGTTGCCCACCGTGCGGTTCATCGAGGTGTGTACGGTCTCCCGCTCCAGCGGCGAGAGCCCGAGGATCTCCGGCGCCAGGATCTGGTCGATCACCGCCTTGACCGAGGCCTGCGTCTCGCCGTAGGTGAACGGCCGCGGGGGCGCGTCGGCGACGCCGATCCGTCCGTCGTCGGTGTGCACCCGGACCAGCACGTGCTCGGCGGCACGCACCTCACCACTGGCGAACCGCAGTGGCTTGCGGTACGGGATGGCGTACGGGATGGCCTCGATCTTGCTGATCTTCACATGGTCTCCCGATCGGATTCGTCCGGGCTGAAGACGCCGGCCGCCTCGAGTACGGACAGGAACTTCGACACCAGGGGCGAGGTGTCGGCGGCCGTCCATGCCAGCGCCAGGTCGACGCTGCCAGCGTCGGTCACCTGCCGGAAGGCCACACCGTCCAAAGTGATCGCCTGGACCGAGTCCGGCACCAGCGCCACACCCAGCCCGGCGCTCACCATCGCGAGCAGGATCGAGGTGCCCTCCACGGCGTGCTCGCGGTGCGGATAGAAGCCGGCCGCCAGGCAGCTGTGCACCACCGCGTCGTTGACCACCGAACCGTGCGAGGCGTACATGATGAAGTTCTCCGCTCGCAGGTCCGCCATGGCGATCTCGGTGCGCTCGGCAAGCGGGTGCCGTTCGGGCACGACCAGCACCAGTGGTTCACGTGCGATGGTCCGCACCGCGATGCCGTCCTCGCGTACCGGCGGGCGCAGCAGCCCGATGTCGATCCGCCCCTCCAGCAGCGCCTTCTCCTGGTCCGGGGTCAGCATCTCGGTGTGGATGTCCAGCACCACCTCGGGAAGCTCCCGCTTCACCAGGTGGGCGATCTCCGGCAACCGGCGGTAGGACGCGGTCCCGGTCAGGCCGATCCGTACCACGCCCTGGCTGCCCTCGGCGACCCGCTGCACGCGGAGCACCGAGTCGTCGATCATTCCTAGGATCCGCACCGTGTCCTCGTAGAACACCTCGCCGGCCGAGGTCAGCGAGACATGCCGCGTGGTTCGGGCCAGCAACGGCACACCCAGTTCGGTCTCCAGCTGCCGGATCGCCTGGGACAGCGGCGGTTGCGCGATGTGCAGCCGCTCGGCCGCCCTGCTGAAGTGGCGCGTCTCGGCGACGGCGGCGAAGTAGCGGAGGTGCCTGAGTTCCACCGGGGCTCCCAACGAGGTGTTCCCGCCGCGCCGGTCCCGCGCGGACCGCGTGGTCGCGGCGCCCACACAGTAGGTGGGCACACTCCCGCGCACTACTCGTGCCTGACGCTCCGCGACCGGCGTACGGACTGCGCCGGTCCTGGTGGCGAGCGCGGCGGGCCCGGCCCTGCCCAGGATCCGTCGATGGTTCAACGCCATTCGGGTGGGCTTCCCGATCGCTTTCGCACGCGTCTCCGCTCCCTCTCCGCTGAGATCTCAGTGACCCGAACGTAGGAGCGCGAGGGGACGAGGGGAAATATCAAAACCCGGGGGATTCAGAGGCCACGCGTATAAGGGCTGTTCGTGGCCATGGCTCGTCCGTGTGCCTCCCACGGCATCGGCAAAGTCGGTGGGATGTGGGCCTCATAGGTCTGGTGCGGGGCCGCGTCCGCGCGGGCGCGGCCCCGCACCGGTCACCAGGACGAAGTAGTCGATGAGAGGTCGTACGCGGCCGTTGCCGACCTTTCGGCGGGGCTCAGTACTGCTGTTCGGTGGGGCGTACGAGCAGTTCGTTGATGGCCACGTGCCGGGGCCGCGTCACGATGTAGCCGATCGCGTCCGCGATGTCGTCGGCATGCAGGGGTTCCATGGCGGCGAACCGCTGCTTGATGCCCTCGAGGACCTCCGGCCTGTTGTGCCCG
>DASYNF010000146.1:0-3467 GCA_036008685.1 Actinomadura sp.
TGATCTCGCCGTCGTTCGCGTGGACGACGGCGAGATCACGACGGGAGGGGACCCGCGGCGGGCGATCAGACCTGTGGGAGGACCTCGGAGGCGAGCAACTCGAGGTGGTCGAGGTCGTCGAGATCGAGGACCTGCAGGTAGATCCGCTCGCAACCGAGCTCGGCGAACTTGCCGATCTTGTCCGCGACCTCCGCGGGCGTGCCCGCGAGGCCGTTCTCCCGCAGCTCGCCGACCTCGCGCCCGATGACGTCGGCGCGCCGCCGGATCTCGGCCTCGTCCCGGCCGCAGCAGACGACCTGAGCCGCCGAATAGATCATCGGGTCGGTCCGACCGGCCTCGGCGCAGGCGGCGCGGACCCGCTCGAACGCCGCGCCCGCCTCCTCGGCGTTCACGAACGGCGTGTTGTACTCCTTCGCGTAACGCGCGGCCAGCCGCGGCGTCCGCTTCGGCCCCGTGCCACCGATGATCACCGGCGGTCCGTCCGCCTGCGCGGGCTTCGGCAGCGCCGGCGAGTCCACCAGCTGGTAGTGCTTACCGGTGAAGGAGAAGGCCTCTCCGGGGGGCGTTCCCCACAGACCGGTGAGGATCTCCAGCTGCTCCTCGAACCGCTCGAAGCGCTCGCGCAGGGGCGGGAACGGGATGCCATAGGCCGTGTGCTCGGCCTCGTACCAGCCGGTGCCGAAGCCGAAGTCCACCCGGCCGCCGCTCATCTGGTCGACCTGGGCGACCGAGATGGCCAGCGGTCCGGGGAGGCGGAACGTCGCCGCGGTGACCAGGGTGCCCAGCCGGATGCGGCTGGTCTCGCGGGCCAGCGCACCGAGCGTGACCCATGAGTCCGTGGGCCCCGGGAGCCCGGAGACATCGCCCATCTTGAGGTAATGATCCGACCGGAAGAACGCGTCGAAGCCGTTGTCCTCGGTGGCCTTGGCGACACGGAGCAATGTTTCATAACTCGCCCCCTGCTGGGGCTCAGTGAAGATCCGAAGAAGCATGAGGCCATCCTCGTACGGGCTCCTGCGAGGACGGGACCCGGGGTGGGCCGCCAGAACCGGACCCCGGGTCCCTCATGGCCCGCCGGTGGTCAGGAGGACTTCCGCCGCCGCCTGCCGAGGCATATGAGGGCCAGACCGGCACCCCCGAGCCCGAGGGCGACTCCGACGACCGCCCGCGTCGGGGCACCTGTACGGGGCAGTCCCTTGGGTCCCGGGGCCGGGGCGCCGCCATCGGGTCCCACCGGCGGCCGTCCCGCACCCGGGTGATCGCGTGGATGATCGTCCGGGTGGTCACCACCCGGCGGCCGCGCCGGCAGGGCCGCCCGTACCGGCGTCGGCATCACCACCTCGATGACCGGCCTGACGACATTGTTGATCTGGTGGACGTCCCGGGTGGACGAGGTGACCTGCGTGGGAGCCTTGATCTCGCACGGCGGGGCGTTCTGGTTCACCAGGACATAGAGCCTGATCTTCCTCACCCCCCCGGCCTCGAGCGACCCCAGGTCACAGACCACCTCCCTGTTGCCGGACACGCAGGCGGCGCCGGGGCCGGTCACCCTGGCCGGCGGCGCCGGTGTGGTGCGGGTCTCCAGCACGCGTCGCAGGGTCTGGCGCAGCACGACGTGCTCGGCCGTGACGGCCCCCCTGTTCAGCACCGTGACGTCGTAGGGCACGGTGGCGCCGGGACGGACCTGCGCGGGCGCCTTCTCCGTCACGGACAGATCAGCGACCTCGGCCACCTTCACCGGAGGAAGGGCCGTCTGGACCCGGCCGGTGCCGGGGGCCTCGCCCCACGTCACGGCCGCCGTGCCCCCGATACGGTCACCGGCGCACGCCTCGTCGGCGACCCTGGCGGTCAGCACTCCGGACCTCGTTTCGCCGTCCCCCATCGGACCGAGCCGGCAGACCGCCATGCGCCGCCGCCAGGAGCAGTCGTCCTGGCCGGAGACGGGCTCCAGGTGTTCGGGCAGCGGCGCGGACAGCGTCACCTTCTCGGCCTCGGCCGATCCCTCGTTCGTGACCCTGTAAGGCCAGCTGTAGACCCTTCCCGGGAGGACCGGCGCGTCGGGCGGCCCGATGTCGATGGTGAGCCTGGGTCGTACGCCCGGACCGGCCCGCTCGGCCTCCGCCGTCAGGGGCGAGGGGGCCTGGGCCCGCCGGTGGCCGCCCGTGACCACGGCCGATGCGCCGGCCCGCGCCGGTGCGGCGCCTCCGAGGACCGGGACGGCACTCATGAGCACCATCACCGATACGACCATGAGACTGCGAGCGGCGAGCCGGCGTCTCCCTGTGTGGATCATTACGGTCCTTCCACGACCTGGACGGCACGTTGGCACGTCACTGTTGTAATCGTTTCGAGCCGCATCCGCTAGCGTTCCGTCAGCATGTCGTAACTGAGGGTTACGTAAAATCTTGCTCTACCTCCACGGCGTTCCCCATGCGCGGGTCACGGCGACGGGCGTCATGCCACTCCCGAAGGCGGCCGGTTCCGACCCGAGCGGACCGGCCAGAGACGGCGTGAGTCACCACCGCGCGGTGAGGAGATCCGGCACAGGAGACCACCGTCGGGACCGCCGCCCACAGACACGGCCTCACGGCCCGCTTCGTGGACGACCGGGAGAAGCCGCCGCACGAGCAGTCCAAGACCCGCGTCACCCACCGACAACGGACAGACCTCGCCGGCCACCCACGGTCACGAAACTGCTACGCTCTGCGGCCGGGTGAGCTATATTAGAACATGTGATCGAACGTGGGTCGTTGGCCGAGCTGCCGGAGGGGCTGGCGGAGATGCCACCTGGGCCGGGACTTTCGGCGGCGCTGGCCTCGGTGGACCGGTCGGTTTTGTCGGGTTTCGATGTGGTGGTGTTGTTGCGGGCCCGCGCCAGGCAGCTGGCGTTCGAGCAGGCGCAGCTGGCGGCGGACATGGTCGCGGTCGCCGGGCGGGTACGGGCCGAAAGCGCCCACATCCACTCGGTGTGGCCCTCCGATGTCCCCAAACTCGCCGCCGCGGAGATCGCCGCCGCGCTGACCTGGACCAAACGCTCCGCCACCGCCAAGCTGGAAGAATCCTGGGCGCTGGTCGAACGGCTTCCCGCGGTCTGGCAGGCGCTGCGGACCGGGTCGATCGACCTCCGCAAGGCGCAGGTGCTCCTCGACGGCACCGCAGCCGTGGCCGAGCCGCTGGCCCGCGAGGTCGTCGCCGAGATCCTGCCGCAGGCACCGGAGTCGACCACCGGACAGCTGGCCCACCGGCTCCGCAGGCTCCTGCTCGAAGCCGACCCTGCGGCCACCGCCAACAACTATGAGCGCGCCGTCGGCGAGCGGAAGGTCGTGCGGGGCGCCAACGCCGACGGCACCGGATACCTGTCCGGCTGCAACCTGCCCATCGACCAGGCGGCCGCCGCCGACGAACGCATCGACGCCCTGGCACGAGCGGCCAAGCAAGCCGGGGACGACCGGCCGATGGACCAGATC